>DASRQZ010000100.1:0-57901 GCA_035696125.1 Polyangia bacterium | reverse complement strand
GTTCGCGATCCGTACTTCAGCCGGAACTTGATGTCGCCATCCGTTGATGTGAGCCTCGAGGCTTGCGTGGTGCAGGGCTGCCAAGATCGCGCTCTTTCCCGACGCGTTCGGCCCGACCAAGATCGTCAGCGGCTCGAACGTCAGGTCGACGTCGAGGAGGCACCGGAAGTTCCGTATGTGCGCCCGCGTGATCATCCGAGGTCCAGTCTAACAGCGCTGGCGAATGCGGCCAATTTTCGAAGGATCTCGCCGCGCTGCGACCATCTGATAGTATTGTCCTCGCGTGTCGGAGCCGAAGCGAAAGATTCGCATTGTCGTGGCCAAGCCGGGGCTCGACGGGCACGATCGCGGGGCCAAGGTGGTGGCGCGCGCGCTGGCCGACGCCGGCTACGAGGTCATCTACACCGGGCTGCACCAGACCGCGGACATGATCGCCGCGGCGGCCTTGCAAGAATCGGCCGATGCGGTCGGGCTGTCGATCATGTCGGGGGCTCACATGACGCATTTTCCGGCAGTGCTGGAGGCGCTACGCGCGCGCGGCGCCGGGCACGTGGTGGTGTTCGGGGGCGGGATCGTTCCGGACGAAGACGCGGAGGTGCTCAAGCAGCAGGGGGTGGCGGCGATCTTCAAGCCCGGGGCGTCGACGCAAGAGATCGTGGACTGGATCGAGCGCGAGCTACGCCCGCGCGTGGAAGGAGCCGCTGCGTGAACCAGCCCCCACGTCCGCGTGGTCAGCTCATCGCCCGACCGCGCCACCGCTGGCTGGGCATGAGCGCCGTCGCGCTGTCGTTCGTCGCCGCCTTTCATCTGACCCTGACCCTGACCCTGGGCGCGGGGCCTCTCGCGCTCGGCGCGGGCCCCCGCGAGGCGCGCGCCAACGCCACCGAGCAGTCCGAGGAGGAACGAATCGCTTCGGTGCTGCAGTCCACGTTGGTCGCCCACGGCGGCGAGGTGCACCGCTGCTTCGAGAAGGCGCTGGCCGACACGCTGGACGTGTCGGGCCGCATCGAGCTGGCCGTCGATGTCGGCGAGGCGGGCAAGGTCGTCAAGGCGGTGCCCGCCGTCGACGAGGTGAACTCGCCGGTGCTGCTCGCCTGCCTGCAGGAGACGGCGCAGCTCTGGACCATGGTCGGCATCGACTCGGGCAGCACCGTCATCGTGCCGTTGACCTTCGCGAGCCAGGCGGCGCAGTTCACGATCAAGGCCGCCGACGCGCCCGACCGGGGTCCGCCCGCGCCCGCGCGCAAGCGCAAGGGGCTGCAGGTCGGCGTGCCGCCGTACTCGGTCAAGTTGCTGGTCGACGAGGCGACCATGCACGCCAAGCGCGCGTCACTGTCGCTGCTCTCGATCTCGCCCGCCAACCGGATCGCCATGCACCGGCACCCCGGCGCCGAGGTGCTGTACCTGCTCAAGGGGCACATGCGGGTGATCGGACCGCGGGGGAGCACGCCCGAGAACATCCACGAGGGGACGGCGGTCTACATATCGGGCAACATGCCGCACGCCCTCGAGAACATGGGACGGTCCGCGCCCGCGCTGATCGTGCAGATCTTCGCGCCCACCGGCCCCGAGCGGGTCTATCGCGACTCCAAGGACGAGGCCGGGCGCGCCGCCTTCGAAGTGATCCGCGATTCCCGCCAGGCCATCGCGCCCGAGGGCGGGCGCATCGTCGCCGTCCCGGCGTCCAAGGCTGCGGCGCACAGCATCGCCGGTGGCAAGGCCAAGGCGCGCTTCCTGCTCGACGAGGAGGCGATCGGCAACCCGGACATCTACGTCGGGTTGCTGGAGGCCGAGGCGGGCGCCGAGGTGGGGCAGCACGCGCACGCCGGCAGCGAGGAGCTGCTCTACGTGCTATCGGGCGACGGTGGCGAGCTGACTGTTGGCAGCGACAAGATCCGCTTCGGTCCCGAGCAGGCGATCCACCTGCCCGAGGACCAGCCGCACGCGGTCAAGTTTCACGGCGACAGCAAGACGGTGGTGCTTCAGATCTACGCCCCCGCCGGGCCCGAGCAGCGGTGGAAGGGGAAGGGGAAGGGGAAGAGAGAATGAACTTCGATCTCAGCGAAGATCAGCTGATCCTGCAAAAATCGGTGCGCGAGCTGTGCGAGCGGCTGATCATTCCCAACGCCGCGCGCTGGGATCGCGAGGAGAAGTTCCCGCACGAGGTGATCCCGCCCATGGCCCAGATGGGTCTGTTCGGCATGCAGATCCCCGAGGAGTACGGTGGCGCCGGCATGAAGTTCCTGGACTTCGTGATCGCGCTCGAGGAGGTCGCGCACGCCGACGCGTCGATCGGGCTCACCATGGCGTCGCACAACTCGCTGTGCACCGGGCACCTGTTCCTGGCCGGCAATGAAGAGCAGCGCCGGAAGTACATCCCGCGGCTGGCGCGCGGCGAGGTGCTGGGCGGCTGGGGTCTGACCGAGCCGGGCTCGGGCTCCGACGCAGGCGCGGCGCGCGCGCGCGCGGTGCGCAAGGGCGATGGCTGGGTCATCAACGGCACCAAGACGTTCATCACCCAGGGCTCGGTGGGCGAGATCTACGTGGTGCTGGCGTCGACGGCGCCCGAGCTGCGCGCCAAGGGGCTGACCGCCTTCATCGTCGAGCGCGGCACGCCCGGCTTCCGCACCGGCAAGCGCATCGAGAAGATGGGCCTGCACGCGTCGGACACCACCGAGCTGGTGCTGGAAGAGGTCGAGGTGCCCGACGCGCAGCGCCTGGGCCAGCTGAACCACGGTTTCTTCGACACCCTGGTGATCCTGGACAAGGGCCGCATCGGCATCGGCGCCTGGGCGGTCGGCATCGGTCGCGCCGCGCTGGAAGCGTCGCGCCGCTATGCCAAGGAGCGGGTGCAGTTCGGCAAGCCGATCGCCGAATTCCAGGCGGTCCAGTACATGCTGGCCGACATGGCGACCGAGCTGGACGCCGCCCGGCTGCTGGTGTGGCGCGCCGCCTTCATGCAGGACCAGCACCGCCGCACGACCAGGGAGTCATCGATCGCCAAGTACTACGCCGCCCGCGCGGTGATGCGCGCCTGCAACGCCGCCATCCAGATCCACGGCGGCTACGGGTACACCCGCGAGTTCAACGTCGAGCGCTACCTGCGTGACGCCAAGCTGGCGGAGATCGGCGAGGGGACCAACGAGGTGCAGAAGATGGTGATCGCGCGCGAGATCCTCAAGGAGGCGGCGGGCGCCTGACCGGGCACCTGACCGGGCACCTCACAACGATGGCGCCGAACCCGCCCGACGACGCCGCTCCGTCCGATCGCAACCAGCCCGCGGCCGCAGTCCCGCCCGCGGCGGCGCCGTCTGCGCCGGGCTCGCCGCGCGCCCAGCAAGTCCTGTTCGGCGACCGGGGCGCCATGGCGCGACTGATGCGCGACCTGGACGACAACATCGCGGGCGCGGCCGAGGATCTGGCCTGGCTCTATCCGCGCACCGGCCGGGCGTTTGTCGCCGGCGTCACCGGCATGCCCGGCGTCGGCAAGTCGACGCTGGTGGCGGGCCTGATCGGGCACTACCGCGCCGCCGGCGCGCAGGTGGGCGTGGTGGCGGTCGATCCTTCCAGCCCGTTCTCGGGCGGCGCGCTGCTGGGCGATCGGGTGCGCATGCAGCAGCACACCACCGACGAGGGTGTGTTCATCCGCTCGCTGGCCACGCGCGGCCAGCTGGGCGGCCTGTCGCGGTCGACCGCCGACGTGGTCAGCGTGCTGGACGCCGCGGGCTTCCAGCGGGTGGTGGTCGAGACGGTGGGCGTGGGCCAGGCCGAGGTCGACGTCATGACCGCGGTCGACGTGGTGGTGGTGGTGACCGCGCCGGGCCTCGGTGACGAGGTGCAGGCGCTGAAGTCCGGAATTCTGGAGATCGCCGACGTGCTGGTGGTGAACAAGGCCGACCGCGAGGGCGCGGGCCGCGCCGTCAAGGACCTGACCACCATGCTGGAGCTCGCGCACCGCGCCGGCGCCGGCCGCGCGCCGGGCGATGCCGGGGTGCCCGTGCTGGAGACGGTGGCCACCGCCGGCACCGGCGTCGCCGATCTGATCGAGGTGATCGATCGCGTTCGCTCGACCATCCCGGAACGGCGCGCCGCCCGCCGCCGCCGCCAGGTCGAGGCCCAGCTGCTGGCCATCTCCGGCCAGCTCGCGCGCGTCGAGCTCACGCGCCTGCTGGGCACCGCCGACGCCCCCGGCCCGCTCGCCCACCTCCTCGACGAAGTCACCGCCCGCCACCGCGACCCCACCAGCGCCGCGCGCGAATTGCTGGCCGCTCTCGCCGCTCCGCTCCGGTCCCCTCCCCCGTCCGCGGGGGAGGGCTAGGGAGAGGGCAGGCCTTGCGAGAGCAGCCCCCGTCGAAAGGTCCGTTTCCGATCCGCAACATTTTCCCTCGCGCGCCGAGAACTCCGCGATGGACATCCCCCTTTCCTTCCGCCGGGAGCTTCGTACCAACACCACCGACTCCGAGACGATTCTCTGGCGCCACCTGCGCGCGCACCGCTTCGCAGGTTTCAAGTTCCGCCGCCAGCACCCGGTTGGGCCGTATATTCTCGACTTCTACTGCCGCGCGCGCCTGCTCGCGATCGAAGTCGACGGTGGCCAGCACTTCACGCCAGAGGCACTCGAGTACGATGCGCGCCGCACGAGCTATCTCGTCGCATGTGGGATCACGGCTCTACGCTTCCAGAATGACTGGGTGCTGTCCCATCTGGACGCCGTCCTCTCGGTCGTCGCTGACGCGCTCGGCGTCGGAGGCCGTACCCTCTGAGTCCGGCGCCGCGATCGCAAGGCCTGCCCTCTCCCTAGCCCTCCCCCGCGGACGGGGGAGGGGACCGGACCTTTCGACGGGGGCTGCTCTCGCCTGCCCTCTCCCTGGCCCTTCCGCGCGGACGGGAGGGGAGCGGATCTTCTCTGACGGTCACCCGGCCGCTGCGGGTTTCTTGCTTGCCCGTCGATCGCTCCCGATGCCCGCCCCCCACCAGGCCAGCCCCAGATAGATCGGCAGCCCGGCCAGCGTCACCAGCAGCGGGCCGGCCGTCGAGCGCGCCGCCGGCGCGAAGAAGCGCGCGACCGCCCACTCGGCGGCAATGACCAGAATACCGATCGCCGCCAGCCGCATGAACCCCGACGAGAAGGCGTGGATGCGCGCGAAGGAGTAGCCCTCGACCGAGAAGATCAGCTGGGTGAGGATCAGGGTTGCGGCGGTGGCGGCGGCCGCGCCGTCCACACCGAAGCGCGGGATCAGCGCCAGGCACAACGCCAGGATCACCACGAGCGCGACCAGGTTGTTGATCAACACCAGGCGGGTGCGCCCGCTGGCCATGTGCAGCCAGCCCACCAGGCCGAGCGAGGAGTTCACCACGTGGCCGATCGCCAACCAGGCCAGCGCGCGTGTGCCCGAGACGAACCCCGGCCCGTAGAGCCCGAGCAATGTCGGACCGCCGACGATGAACAGGCTGCCGAAGGGGATGGCGGCGAACAGCACCAGGCGGCACTGGCGCTGCAGATTCTCCGCCAGGCGCGCACGATCATTCATCGCCCAGGCCTCGGCCGCCATGGCCGCCAGCACGGCGTCGAAGGCGCCGCGCAGGAAGCTGACGGCTGCCGCCAGCAAGAGGCAAGTGTTGAACACCGCGCGCTGCGCTGGCACCGCGTAGGCGACCATCAGGAAGACCGGTAGGCGAAACACCACGATGTTGATCAGCTCGCCCAGCGCCAGCGGCACCGTGTAACTGATGATGGCGCGCTCCGTCGGCTCTTGCCGCAGGCCTTGCACGATCTCGCGCAGCGCGAACTTCCGCAGCAATCCTACGCACGCCACCAGCAGCGCCAGAGCGCTGGCGATGACCGCGGTCATCGCTAGCGCCCACATGCGCGGCACCGTCAGACCCAGCAACGTGGCCAGCAGCAGCAGCGCCGCCGGCTCGGCGATGCCGCGCGCCGCCAGGTTGTAGCGCAGGTTCTTGGTCGCCATGGTCGCGGCCAGCATCACCGTCGCCATCGACGAGGTGGCGGCCAGCGGCGCCATGATCCGCATCGCCAGCCCGTCGAGGGGCTGGCCGTTGGCGCGGGCGATCAGCCACGAGGCGGCCGCCATCGCCAGCGCGGCCAGGATCCCCAGCACCGCGGTGATACGCAGGGCGGTCACCAGCGCGCGCACCACACCGGCGCGATCGCCGGTCCCGCGCCGAGCGGCGATGAAGACCAGCAGTCCCTTATCGTTGCCGGCCAGCGCCAGCCGGGTCAGCACATCGAGCCAGGCCATGGAGGTGGTGTAGGCGCCCCAGGCCGCCTGGCCAAACAGGCGCGCCGCCACCGTGCCGAAGATCAGCGAGGTGCTCTGCCCTGCCAGGGTCAGGATGTTGGTGGCGGCCCCGCGCCGGGTGTGCTTGCGGTCGTCTGCCCGTGTCGCCGCCGCGCGTTCGGCCTCGGGGGCGGCGGGGGGCTGGGTCATGGACGCGCGATAGTAGCAGGCCTCACTGGCCACGGCGACGCGCGGAGTGTTCCGCGCTGCCCGTCGAGCCGGCGCGCGTTCGGTGTTAAGATCACCTGATGCGCGCCTCGACGATTCGCACGAAGCTCCTGGCCTGGTGGGCGGTTGTGGGGCTGGCCGGCGGATGCGGGCTCATCAACAGCGACATCACCACACTTGTCTTTCAGCTGCCATCCAAGAGCTTCAGCTTCGATACCGCGAGCGCGGGATGGAAGGCGCCGCCGGGCAATTTCCCGATGGTGGCCTGCGGCGCCGGCCAGGTGGTGACCGACTGCTGCAACCCGCCGGCGCCCGCGCCCAGGCCGGACTGCGTCGCCACGCCGCTGGCCTGCGTGAACGGTGCCTGCGTCCTCGAGTTCCCGGTCACCGTCAACCAGCGCATCGATCTCAAGAGCGAGGTCCCGGCGCTGTCGAGCCTGGGCGGCCAGACCCTGGCCGAGGTCTCGATCAGGCAGATCCAGTACACCATCGCCAGCAACATGAACGTCGAGCTGCCGGCCATCGACATCTACGTCGCGCCCGACGGCGCGACCACCACCGCCGATCCGGCCAGGAAGTTCGGCAGCATCCCACCGACACCCGCCGGGGCGACCCGGTCCGGAGACGTCGTGCTCGACCCCGACGGGCAAGCCGCCTTCTCGATGTACGCCAGCCACTTCACCACCCCTTTCACGCTGCTCGGTCACACCACCATGGTGGTCGCGCCCGGTACCCCCGCCCCGACCGGCAAGGTCGACGTCACCGTGACCGGCAAGGTCGGCGCCAAGCCAAGCTTGTAGAAGCTGACCGCAAGGCGCGCGCCTGGCGCCGGATTGCGATCCGCGCTTTCACCGCAAGGCCCGTGCTGCGCTCTCTGGCCACGATCGCCCTCGATCGCGTAGGCTGCGCGCGCGTGCCCCTCGATCGCTACGACGTCATCATCGCGGGCGCCGGCCCCGCCGGCATCGCCACCGCCGTCGCGCTCTCGCGTCACCCGCTGGCGCGCGCCGCGCGCGTGCTGTGCCTGGATCGCGCGCGCTTCCCGCGCGCCAAGCCCTGCGGCGGCGGGCTGACCGGCCACGCCCAGCGCGCGCTGGCGGATCTGGGCCTCGAGGTCCGCGTGCCGCGCGTCGCCTGCCACACCGGTCGCATCGTTTACGGCGCCCTGGCCGCCGAGGTGCGGCTGCCGCGCCCCGTCGACATCGTCCGGCGCGAGGAGTTCGACGCCGACCTGGTGGCGCAGGCGCGCGCGCGCGGGATCGAGATCGTCGAAGGGGAGGGCGTCGAGGACCTCACAGTTCCCGCCGCCGCCACCGCCACCGCTATCGCCACCGCCACCGCAACCGGCGAGGTGACGGTGCGCACCACCCGGGGCCGCGCGCTGCGCGCCCGCGTGCTGGTGGGCGCCGACGGCGTCGGCAGCCGGGTGCGCCGCGCCCTGCTGTCCGACCAGCCGCGCGCGCCGCACCCCCTGCGCCTCTTCAAGGCGGAGATCCCGGCACCGGCCGGCGTCGACCTCGGCGACCGCATGATCTACGACTTCTCGGCGATGGACGCCGGCCTGCGCGGCTACGTCTGGATGTTCCCGGTTTCGGGCGGCCGCCTCAACGTCGGCGCCATGCACTACCCGTCGCGCCACCTGCCGGGCGCCGAGATCGATCGCCTGCTGCGGCGCACGCTGGCGCGCCACGGCGTCGTGCTGCCGGCGCCCGCGCGCGGCTGGCCGGCCTGGCCCTACGACGAACGCGCCCGCATCGCCGCGCCCCACCTGCTTTGCGTCGGCGACGCCGCCGGTATCGACGCCCTCACCGGCGAGGGCATCGCCGTCGGCCTCGAACAGGGCATCATCGCCGCCGATACCATCGCCAGCGCCCTGGCGCGCGGCGACTTCCGCTTCGGCGGCTACGCAGCTGCTGTCCGCCGCGGCGTGGTCGGGCGCGAGCTGACGCTCGATTCCTGGGCGGCGGCGGCCCTCTACCCGCCGAGCGGCTTCTCGCTGGCGCTGTCGATGGTGCTCTTCGACGCCGGCGTTCGCGAGCTCTACGCCGCGCGGGTTTCGGGCTCGGCCGTGCTGGCTGACAAGAAGCCCGCGCTGGTGAGCGCGCTCGCCCGCCACGCGGTCGCTGCAACGTTCCGTTTGCGCCGCCTGGCCCATGCTGAGAGGACGCGATTCCGCCGATGATGAGCACCTCTGCGGGGCACGCTGCTGCGCCACGCGTCGTTCGCACTCTGAATACGGTGGTAGTGGCGGCGGTCGTCGCAGCGCCACCGGGGTCGCGACGGGGGGTGGCGGCATCTGGTGGCGCAGGTCTCTTGGTCCGGGCGATCCCCGATGCTAGATTCCGGCGTCCATGAGCAGCCCCCTTGCGCTTCCATACGACGACTTGATCAAGCTCGCCGCCGAGCGCCGCGAGAGTTACGAGAAGGCTGCACCGTTTCCGCACATCGTCCTCGACGACGCTTTCCCGCCTGCGATCCTGGATCGGGTACTGGGGGAGTTTCCGGGACCGGACGCCATCGATTGGAAGCGCTTCGCCGACGGGACCGGTCGCAAGCTCGCCACGCGCCACGAGTCCCAGATGGGGGAGGCGACGCTCGCGTTTCTCCACGATCTCAACTCATCGCGGTTTATCACCTTCCTCGAGAAGCTCACGGGTATCGATGGCCTGATTCCGGATCCGCATCTCGAGGGCGGAGGTTTGCACCAGATCGAGCGCGGCGGGTACCTCAAGATCCACGCCGACTTCAACCGGCACGAGCGCCTCGGCCTCGATCGCCGCCTCAACTTGCTCGTCTACCTCAACAAGGACTGGCAAGAGGAGTACGGCGGCCACCTCGAGCTGTGGTCGGAGGATATGTCGAGCTGCGCCAAGCGGGTGTTGCCGATCTTCAACCGGTGCGTCCTGTTCAGCACGACCGACTTCTCCTATCACGGCCATCCCGAGAAGTTGACCTGTCCCCAGGGCTGGTCGCGCAAGTCGATCGCGCTTTACTACTACTCGAACGGTCGGCCGCAGAGCGAGATCTCTCGGGCCCATTCGACGCTGTACCAGCGGCGTCCTGGCGAGGGGATCTACTCGCCGTCCAGGATGGCTCGATCTTTCCTGCACCGACTGATTGGCCGGACCCCGCGCTGAACCCGGGGGGTAGACCGGAGATAATCCTATGCCGTGCCGGCGCGGGTGGTCGCCTGCACGCTCCGTACGGACGACGGTCGAAATGGCTCGTCGAGCCTCAGGAACTCGGTGAGCGGCACGAGATTCAACAGCGCCTTCAGGTGCGCGACCAGGTACTGGTACGACAGCGTCTCGCCAGCGGGCAGCGGCCAGGGCAGGTAGCAGGACTGCTTTCCCCTGCGGATCACGCCGCATCCCTCGTCGAGGTCGACCACGCACATGAAGAGATCGGACCGCGTGCCGCGCAGTTTCGCCCACGCCTTCCAGACGGTTCCGTTCCAGGGGGCGCCGGGCACGTATTCCTCGATCTGTGCATTCTCGGTCGGTGGGTTGACGTCGTGCAGGACGATCGCGCCGCCGTCGCTGAGGTGGCGCAGCGAATTCTCGACGTCACGCTCGACCTGGTCGGCCAGATGCAGCCCGTCGATAAAGATGAGGTCGTAAGGTATGCGATCCGCGACGGCGTCGAGCTGCCGAAAGAAATCATCCGACGTCATGCGATGCGTGCAGCGCGCCGCCGGGTCGACGCCCTCCTTTTCGGGAGCCTCGACGTAGTTGAAGTTGTCTTTGGGGTTGCGAACGCCGATCTCCAGATAGCGGCGGTAACCGTGCTGCGCCACCAGGTGATTGAGCAGCTGTGTGCGCGAGCGGATGCGGGAAGGGTCGGCGGGTGCGCGGGTGCGCCTCTTCCGGAAGATGTCGAAGAGCATGGGGGGGGCCGAGGGTATCATATGCCGGCGCGCAGGAGTCGCGGCCGGCGCCTTGGTCGTCCTGGCCGATGCGCTGTTCCCGTCGGTCGGCGGCGTTCGAGACGCGACGGCCGACGCCGGGGCGCTACCCGCGCTGGCGATGACGGTTCCGCCGCTGATCCGCCGTCGCCATCCGCCTTGGCGCCCGGCAAGAATGCATCAGGCGCTAGCGGAGCGTGCCACCGGCGGCGTGGGAATTGCCTTGGCGGAGCCGCTGCTGTTGCCGTTGCCGGGCGGCCCTGATGGAGACGAGCTGGCTGGTGCCGCCTTGCCGCCGTCGCCGGCCGCCGACTGCCCGCCACCGTCGCTGGTGCTGGCCGCCGCCGACGACGCCCGCTTGGCGGGCTCGCCCGCGGCGGCGTTGACCCGCTCTTTGAGCTCCTTGCCGACCTTGAAGAAGGGCAGGCGCTTGGGCTTGACGCTGACCGCCGAACCGGTGCGCGGGTTGCGCCCCTCGTAGGCGCGGTAGTTGCGAATCTCGAAGCTGCCGAAGCCTCGGATCTCGATCCGCTCACCCTGGCGCAGCGATGCCTCCATGCAGTCGAAGATCGCGTTGATGAGGAGCTCGGCGCGGCCCTTGGGCATCTTCTCCGCCTCACACAAGAGGTCGATGAGATCTGACTTCGTCATCGCTGCTTTGTCCCCTCCCCGGGAGGCAGCCTGCCCGAAGGCTGGCTATCCGAAGGCTGTCTAACGACGGCTGCTCGAAGTAAAATCTGATGCACAGGCTCGGCAGTCAACAACCGTACCTCCAACGGCGGGGGCAGCGCAACAAGATTAGCCGGGCCGGTGTAGGCCGAAGACATTTCGCAGCACATCGGCAATTTCTCCCAGCGTGGCGCGGGCCTTGGTCGCCGCGAGAATCGCCGGCAACAGATTGTCCGCGCCGCGGGCGCAGCTAGCCAGCGCCGCCAGGGCGGCGGTGGTGTCGGTGTTGTTGCGCTGCTTACGAAATTGAACGAGTCGTTCGACCTGGGCGCGCTCGATGGCCGGATCGACCTGATGCAGGGCCGGCCCGCCGCCCGCGTCTTCGTCACCATCGCTGAACCGGTTTTGCCCAACGACGATGCGCTGGCCCTGCTCGACGGCGCGCTGATGCTCGAAGGCGCGCCGCTCGATCTCGCGCTGCGGAAAGCCGGCCTCGATGGCGGCCACCATGCCGCCGCGCCGGTCGATCTCGTCCAGCAGCAGGCGGGCGCGCGCCTCGATGTCACTGGTCAGGGCCTCGATCGCGTACGCGCCGCCCAGCGGGTCGACCACGTCGGCGACGCCGCTCTCGTGGGCCAGGATCTGCTGCGTGCGCAAGGCCAGGCGCGCGGAGCCCTCGCTGGGCAGCGCCAGCGCCTCGTCGTAGCCGTTGGTGTGGATCGATTGCGCGCCGCCCAGCACGGCGGCCAGCGCCTCGACGGTGGTGCGCACGACGTTGTTGAGCGGCTGCTGCGCGGTCAGCGTCGAGCCGCCGGTCTGCGCGTGAAAACGCAGCATCAGCGAGCGCGGGTCGGCGGCCGCGAAGCGATCGCGCATGACCCGGGCCCACAGGCGGCGCGCCGCGCGGAACTTGGCGACCTCCTCCAGCAGATTTGCGTGCGCGTTGAAGAAGAAGGAGATGCGCGGCGCGAAGTCGTCGACGCGCAGGCCGCGCGCGCGCGCCGCCTCGACGTAGGCGATGCCGTCGGCCAGGGTGAAGGCGACCTCTTGCACGGCGTCGCTGCCGGCCTCGCGGATGTGATAGCCGCTGACGCTGATGGTGTTCCAGCGCGGCACCTCGTCGCGGCAGAAGGCGAAGCAGTCGGCGGTCAGGCGCATCGACGGAGCGGGCGGGTAGATATACGTGCCGCGCGCGATGTACTCCTTGAGGATGTCGTTCTGGATCGTCCCCGACAGCGCGCGTCGCGGGATTCCGCGCTCGTCGGCGACCGCGACGTACAGGCACAGCAGGGTGGCCGCCGTGGCGTTGATGGTCATCGACGTCGATACGCGATCCAGCGGCAAGCCGTCGAGCAGCACGCGCATGTCGTCCAGGCTGGCGATGGCGACGCCGGTGCGGCCGACCTCGCCGCGCGCCAGCGGGTGGTCGGAGTCGCGACCCATCTGGGTCGGCAGGTCGAACGCCACCGAAAGGCCGGTCTGGCCCGAGGCCAGCAGGAACTTGTAGCGCTGGTTGCTCTCGGCCGCCGACCCGAAGCCGGCATACTGGCGCATGGTCCACAGGCGCTCGCGGTACATCCGGGGGTGGATGCCGCGCGTATAGGGGAACTCGCCGGGCCGCCCCAGGTCGCGCTCCTCGTCGAACGGCGGCTCGCGCGCCGCCAGCGCGGCGGCGTCGTAGACAGGCTGAAGCGGGATCTCGGCCGCGGTCTGCAAGCGCACATCGGATCCGTCATCCGGTTCCTCTCGCGGTTCCTCTCGCGGTTCCTCCCGCGGTTCCTCCCGGGGTTCCCCCCGCGGTTCTCCGTCGGGGCGCTTGCCCGGGCCGGTGCTCATTGACGCGCGACGGAGATCTCGGGCACGTCGCCGGTCACCAGCAGCGCCGGCTCGGTCACGGCCTGGATCTCGGCGACGGAGATGCCGGGCGCCCGTTCGCGCAGCGCCAGCCCGCGCGGCGTCACCTCCATCACCGCGAGGTCGGTGATGCACAGGTGCACCGCGCCCACGGCGGTCAGCGGCAGCGTACAGCGTTTGAGAACCTTCTTCTCGATGGTTCCGGGCGCGCCGGCGACGGGCTTACCCCTGGCCACGTGCTCCATCATGACGATGACCCGCTTGGCGGCGGCGACCAGGTCCATGGCGCCGCCCATGCCCTTGACCATCTTGCCGGGGATCATCCAGTTGGCCAGATCGCCGTTCTCGGCCACCTGCATGGCGCCCAGGATCGCGCAGTCGATGTGTCCGCCGCGGATCATCGCGAACGACTCCGCGGACGAGAAGTAGGCGCTGCCCGGAAGCTCGGTGATGGTTTGCTTGCCGGCGTTGATGAGATCGGGATCCTCGTCGCCCTCATAGGGAAAAGGGCCGATGCCCAGCATGCCGTTCTCCGACTGCAGCACGATGTCGGTGCCCGCCGGAATGAAGTTGGCCACCAGCGTGGGCATGCCGATGCCAAGGTTGACGTACATCCCGTCGCGCAGCTCGCGCGCGGCGCGCTGGGCAATCTGGTCGCGGGTCAAGGCCGGCATGGGATCACGCGCTCCTCTTGCGGACGGTCCGCTGCTCGATTGGTTTTTCGAAGCGCGCGCCCTGGATGATCCGCTGGACGTAGATCCCGGGCGTGTGGATCTGGTCGGGGTCGAGCTGACCCGGCTCGACCAGCGTCTCGACCTCGGCGACGGTTATCCGGCCGGCGGCGGCGATCATCGGGTTGAAGTTGCGGGTCGTCTTCCGGTAGACCAGGTTGCCGAAGCGGTCACCTTTCCAGGCCTTGACGATCGACAGATCGGCGCGCAGCGCCTTCTCGAGGACGTACCTGCGGCCGTCGAACTCGCGCGTCTCCTTGCCCTCGGCCACCTGGGTGCCGTATCCGGTCGCGGTGTAAAAAGCGGGGATGCCGGCGCCACCGGCCCGGATGCGCTCGGCCAGCGTGCCCTGCGGCGTCAGCTCGACCTCGAGCTTGCCCTCCAGGTACAGGCGCTCGAAGGTCTTGTTCTCGCCGACGTAGCTGGCGACGATCTTCTTGACCTGGCCGTTGCCGAGCAGGACCCCCAGCCCTTTGCCGTCGATGCCGCAGTTGTTGGAGATCACGGTCAGACCGCGCGTGCCGCGGCGGAAGATCGCCTGGATCAGGTTCTCGGGGATGCCGCACAGGCCAAAGCCGCCCGCCATCAGCGTGGCGCCGTCGGTCAGGTCGGCGATGGCCTGGTCTGCGCTGGCGACCGTCTTGTCCATGCTCCGGCGATATTACCGCTGAATCGTCGACGCCGCCCGCCGTGGCCGGCGGCGGCCCGTCAACGTCAGTCGACGCCCGGTTCATGGCGAAGCGCGACCGGCGGTGAGATACTTGGCGTCAGCGACGCGTGGCCATCGTGACCTTCACCACCGACTTCGGTTTTTCGGACGGGTACGTTGGTGCCATGAAGGGCGTCGTGCTCTCGCTGGCGCCGGGCGCGACGCTGGTCGACATCACCCACGGCATCGCCGCCCAGGACGTGATCGGCGGGGCCATGGCGCTGGCGCAGGCGGCGGCGTTGTTCCCGCGCGGCACCATCCACGTCGCCGTCGTCGACCCGGGCGTGGGCGGCGCGCGCGCCGATGTCGTGGTCGAGGCGGACGGGTCCTTCTTCGTCGGCCCCGACAACGGCGTGCTGTCGCTGGCCGCGGCGGCGCCGCGCCGGATCTACCGCATCGACGCCTCGGGCTTCCGGCGCCAGCCGGTGAGCCCGACCTTTCACGGCCGCGACGTGTTCGCGCCCACCGCCGGGCGGCTGGCGGCGGGCGCGCCGGCGTCGGCCGCGGGACCGCTGCTGACCGAGCTGGTCGAGCTGGAGGCCCCGCTGGTGCGCCGGGTCGGCGACCGGGTCGAAGGCGCGGTCACCCACGTCGATGCCTTCGGCAATCTGCTGACCTCGCTGGCGGCCGAGCTGGTGCCGCCCGGCGCGCAGGTCGAGGTCGCGGGGCGCGAGGGGACCTTCCATCCTCTGGTCGGCAAGACCTTCAGCGACGTGGCGCCGGGCGCGCTGGTCGCCTACATCGGCAGCTCGGGCCTCCTGGAGATCGGCCTGCGCGACGGTTCGGCGGCGACCATGATCGGGGCCAATCGCGGCAGCCCCGTACGGCTGCGGAGAAGATCGTGAGGCGCGCCCGACGTCGCGGTCGGCCAACCGGCGCGCCGGTTGCCCTGGCCGCGCTGCTGGCGAGCGGGATGGTCGCGCTGGCGGGCAGCTGCACCGTCGGGGACGGCAACGGGGCGGCGAGCGGCCCGATCTGGTTCCTGGGCTGCGGCACCGACGGTTCGGATTTCGGCTCGCAGCTGATGCCGCGCCTGTTCGATCTTTCGCCGCGCTTCTTCGCCGGCGAGCCGATCGAGGACATCTCGGTGTCGATGAAGGCCAACCGGCTGTTGATCCGGGTGCAGCGCAACGGCAACCGCATCGAGATCAACGACACCCTCTACCTCGACGTGCAAAACGCCTACGAGATCGCGCGCTGCGTGCGCGGGCGGATCAACGACACGGGCCTGCCGGACTACGATGACCGGATGACGACGGATCTCTTCACCGGCCTGCCGACCAACACGCCCTGGTGCGACTGGTCGGGCGGGGCGGCCCCTGGTGGGGGTGACGCGGGCGGCGGTGACGCCGGGGCCGGGACCGATGCGGGCGGCGCGGGACCCGTCCTTCCGGCGGTCGGGCGCCACGCGCGCATCCACCTCGGCACCGACGAGCTGGTGCGATCGTCGCTGTCCCTGCTGCTCACCTGTCACAAGGCCAACACCGTCGGGCTGGCCTTCGACGGTTGGATCGACTTCCAGAGCTTCGGCGATGCATTGCAGACCGACACGCCACCAGAGCAGCGCCCGGCGATCGGGAGTGACTTCAAGGTCAACTTCGGCGACCGCCTGCGCGCGACCTTCCAGATCAGCCGCCTGGACGACCAGCGAATCTTCAACGCCATCAAGACCAAGCTACCGCCGCCCGATCCGCTGATCGGCGGCACCCTCGATGGATTCTTCGACTTCGACCTCGAACGCGGGCGCGCCGCGCAGCCGTTCCCGTGAGCCAGGCGGGCGGCGACAGATCGCCTGCCGGGGTCATCGTCGAGCTCGACTCGCTGGCGCCAGGTGGCGACGCGGCGGGTCGGCAACTCGGCGGGGGCGCGCGCGAGGACGGCGACCAGAACAGCAACCGCGAAGGCCGGGTGGTCTTCGTGCCCCTGGGCGCGCCGGGAGAACGGGTGCGCGTCCAGCTGGTGCGCGAGAAGGAGCGGGTAGCCTGGGGCGAGCTGGTGGCGATCGAGCGGCCCGGCCCGGACCGCGTCGAGCCGGCCTGCCAGCTGTTCGGCCGCTGCGGGGGGTGCCAGTGGCAGCACGTGACCCTGGAGGCGCAGCGGCGCGCCAAGCAGACCATCGTGCAGCGCGCCCTGGGGCTGGCTGCGATGGATGCGGTGGTCGGCGCCGGGCCGGCGCTGGGCTACCGAGATCGGGTCAAGCTGGCGGTGGGCGAGGGCAGCGCGCCCCGCCCGGTCGGTTTTCGCGCGCGTCGATCGCACGAGATCGTCGACGTGCCGAGCTGCCCGCTGGCCTCGCGCGCGCTGGACGCGGTGTGGCCCGCCGTGCGCGCGCTGGCCGCGCAGCTGCCGGCCGGGGCCGAGATCGACCTGCAGGCCGGCGCCGAAGGGGTGCACGTCAACCTCGGCCAGCTCGACGGCGCGGGCGCCGCCCTCGCGCGCCGTGAGGCGGACCGCCTGGCGGCGGCGGGCGTCGCCGGTGTGGCCATCGGCGGCAAGCTCCACTCCGGGCTGGCCGAGGTCGATGTCGCCGAGCGCGGCGGCCAGCCGCTGCCCGTGCCCGCGGGCGGCTTCGCGCAGGTGGGCCGCGCCGGCAACCGCGTGCTGGTCGACTGCGTGCTGCAGGCGGTGGGCCCGGCGCCGGGCCTGGTGCTGGAGCTCCACGCCGGGTCGGGAAACTTCACGCGCGAGCTCACGGCGGCCGCCACCCGCGTCGTCGCCTGCGAGGGCGATCCCGCCGCTGTCGCGCGTGGCCGGCGCGCCGCGCCGCGCGCCGAGTGGAGTGGGCGGCTTCCGGACATCGCCGCCGACGTGGTGGTGCTGGACCCGCCGCGCGAGGGGGCCGACGGCGCGCACCTGGCGCTGGCGACGCGCGCGCGCCGTCGCATCGTCTACGTCTCCTGCGATCCCCAGACCCTGGCGCGCGACGCGCGCCGCATCGCCGCCGCGGGTTTTGGTCTCACGCGCGCGCTGGCCATCGACCTGATGCCGCAGACCTTCCACGTCGAGGTCGTGGCCACCTTCGACCGCCTGTAGCGAGAGCCTGGACCCGAAACATTGAACTTGCGCCGGTTTCGCGAAACAATGAATGCATGCGCGCCGCGGACCGCTCCGGTTTCACCCTGGTAGAGCTGATGATCGTGGTCGTCATCATCGGCATCCTCGCCGCCATCGGCGCCTTCGGCTACCGCACGTGGATCTCGCGCGCGCGTTCCGGCGAGGCCATCGCCGTGCTGGCCGAGATGAACAGCAAGGAGCAGAGCTA
This sequence comes from Polyangia bacterium, assembly GCA_035696125.1. Classification (GTDB taxonomy): domain Bacteria; phylum Myxococcota_A; class Polyangia; order Fen-1088; family Fen-1088; genus DASRQZ01. Next base: position 40,305 of record DASRQZ010000100.1, on the reverse strand, counting down.
CAAGCTGGAGTTCGCGACCTACCTGCCGCTGCGCGCCGACAACAAGCCCGACCTGCCCAGCCCCGACGAGGCGGCCGGCGCGTTCTATCCTCTCGATGCCAGCAGCGCGACCTTCGATTCGACCCGTACGGCGACCAGCATCGCCGACCCCACGCTGTGGCCACAGGGCTGGCAGGCGGTTGGGCTGCGACCGCGCGACACCAGTCTCTATTGCACCTATCTCACCAACGCCGGCAGCGCAGGTAACGACACCAAGAACCTCAAGTTCGGGTCGGTCCTGATCGGCAACAACACCGCGGCGCCCTGGTTCTACAGCCTGGGTGTATGCAACCTGTCGCCCACGACTGGCTACCCCGACGAGGTGAGTGTGTTCGCGCTGTCGAGCCTCTCTCCCACGCTGCGCGTCTTCAACGAAGGTAAGTAGAGAACCTTCAGCGACCGTCGCCGCCGAGGGCGCGCCCGTCCGACATCCGTCTCGCCGTGTGCTGACGATTCTCGTCAGCCGAGTGACGAAATGCGGCCCGCGGCGACGACATCGGACGGCCCGCCCCCCTGGAGAGACCGCGTTTCCGTGCTTCGCTCGACGCGCCACGCGTGGCACGAACGCTGCACCTTCTGTTTGATGTCGGCCTCAAGTCAGCCAGCCCGCCGGCCGATGGGCGATTCAAGCAAGAAGCGACGAAAAACTCTCAGGAGGTTACCAATGTTTACCCGCAGGCGTCAGTCAGGTTTCACCCTCGTCGAGCTCATGATCGTCGTGGCGATCATCGGGATCTTGGCGGCAGTCGCCATCCCGGCGTTCTCGAAGTACGTGAAGCGGTCTCGCACGGCCGAGGCTGTTGGTCACCTCAACAAGATGTGGGCTGGCTCGGTCACGTACTACGAGACCGACCACACCGACGCGGCCGGAAACCCGATCGCGAAGCAGTTCCCCGGCCCCGTCCCCGGGACGCCCGGAGTCATCGTTGCGGAGTCGGCCCAGGAGTGCGGTTGCCAGGCAACCGGTAAGTGCCCGGGCGGCTCCGCGGTGTGGGCGTCCACGGGCTGGACCGGTCTACAGTTCTCGCTTCCCGATCCCCACCTCTACATCCCGCACTACACCAGCGCCGGCACGGCCTCGGCCGCTACCTTCACCGCCACGGCGACGGGCGACCTCGACTGCAACGCCAAGGTCGCGATCTTCAGCCGCGGCGGCAAGGTCGATACGAACGGCGACGTGACCGGCCAGAAGGCGGCCACCATCGTCAACGAGCTCGAGTAGTCTCGGCGACGGCGGCCTTCGAGGCCTGCCGTCTCGCTGAGGCACCGACAAGAACCCCGGAAGGCGAACGCCTCCCGGGGTTTTCCTTTGCGGGCCCCCAGCGAAGCGCGCGGCAGGTTTCACTTGCGGTGCGCTGCGGAATTTCATAGGTTACGCCGGATTCGCGGGAGTAACTCAGTGGTAGAGTGCCACCTTGCCAAGGTGGACGTCGAGGGTTCGAACCCCTTCTCCCGCTCACCAAACGGCCTGACATGAGGGCCGTTTTTTTGTGCCCGAGGCCACCGCCGCCCGCGGTGTGCCTGAAAAGGGGCCATGTGCCCTGGGAAGTTGCCTGAAATTCGGGGCTGCTATTCCATCCAGTCCTCGACCGCCAGTCTTACTTCGCGGCTGCTCCCCTGCCGTGGACGGTCACGCGGTAGTGCTTCATCTCGCGGATCTCCGAGAAGAACGGTTTCACCTTGGTGAAGAAGGATGCAAACTGGGCGCTCCCGCGAAACCCCTTCTCATGACCGTCCAGAGAGTCCCACTCGATTCGCACGGTGAAATTGTCGGGCTCCTCGACGCCCTCGCTGATCTCGTAGCTCACGCAGTGACTCGACGACGCGAGCTCCTTGGCGGCCGAGTTGTAAGCCGCGAGGAATTCGTCGTGGCGCGCCGCTGGCACTTCGTACCGAATATATTCGACCACCATGTTCGTCTCCTTTGATCGTGCCAGCGCCGTGCTTGCGAGGATACCCATCAGTACCACTATCGCGATCCGTTTCATTCTCGTCCTCCGGCCGAACCTTGAGCCGTCGTGTCCCCGAGAACAACGCACCAGATGGTAAGTAGGATCCCAGATGGCTCACAGCCTCCGCCGAAACTTCTCCTGCCACGTCGAGCTCGCCCTCGAGATCGTCAACGGCAAGTGGAAGCCGGTGATCCTCGCGCATCTCAAGCAGGGCCCGTTGCGCTATTCAGAGCTGCGCGCGCTGATTCCGGCGCTGAGCGACAAGATGCTCACGCAGCGACTGACGGATCTCGAGGAGCTCGGCCTGGTGGTGCGGGACAAACGAGGCGGACGTGGCGCTCGCTCCCTGTATGCGTTGTCGGCGCGGGGCACGACGCTCCGCCAAGTCTTGCAGGCGCTTCACGACTGGGGAGAACTGGTCGCCAAGGACGTGGGCGCCATCGTGGCGCCTGTCGGTCTGCCGGCAAATCTGCGGGCTGATGCTTCACCGACGATGAGGAGAGCGACACCGTCCTAACGACCTGGCGGTGACAGCCCCCAACACCACCAGGGGACGGGTGCACCCCCACGCACGAGAGTGGTGGCCTCGCCTCCCCTCCGGTCCCCTCCCCCGTACTCGGGGGAGGGAAAGGGAGGGGGTAGGCCTTTGCGAGCGTCGAGGCACGCGCGAGCGGTGGCGCTCCGCAAGGTCTGCCCCCTCCCTGACCCTCCCTCGCGGCGGACCGCGGGAGAGGGGATCCCGTTCGAGGCCAGCCTGGCGGACTTTCATGCGGGAGCGATCGCGGGCAGGGGGTGCAGCAGCGGCTGCGCACATGCCGTCCTAATCTTTTAGACGCGCGCGCCGATAAGACCTTTGTACACGGAGGTCTTCCTGATGGCGGCCGATCGTCTCACACTCACATTCTCGTTGCTGGTCAGCGTCGGATGCGCCACCGCGCCCCCGGCCAAGACGGCCGGATCCTCCGATTTCGACCGCACTATGGTCGAGCTGCGCGCGCAGAACGCGGGTTTCCTTCGCCAGGTCGACGAGCTGCAGAACAAGATCTTCATGCTCGAGGACGCCCTCGAGAGCCAGCGCCTGGCCGACGAGCAGCGGACAAAGCCGCCCCGGCTGGTATCCAGGCGGATCGGGGTGGCGGTGGCGGAGGTGCCCGAGCCGACCACGGTCGTGGCCCAGACCTTCGAGGGTGAGGAGTCGACGGTGGAGTATGCGGGCGAAGCGGCGCTGCCGGTCCGGCGCGAGCGGGTTCGGGCTTACGCTCGTCCACTGCTGCGCCTGTCGGGCAGCGGCGGTGTCGCGACGATCTCCGTGGCCTCGCCGCGGTCGGGCGATGGCGCGGCGCCGGACAGCGTCGTCAGCACGGCGTCGCTGCACCTTTACCGTCAGTCGTTGAAGGAACTCCAGGCCGGTCGCGTCGCCCGGGCGGTGACTGGCTTCCGCAAGTTCCTCGCGCGCTATCCGCACCACAACTACGCCGACAACGCGCAGTACTGGATCGGCGAGGGCTACTACGACCTCAAGCAATTCCACTCCTCGGCGCGCGAGTTCCGGCGCGTTGTCGAGCGCTATCCCCGTGGCAACAAGGTGCCGGAGGCGATGCTGAAGCTCGGCTTGTCCCAGTTCGCGACCGGCGAGCGTCGCGACGGACGTCGCGTGCTCGAGGTGCTGCGCCGGATGTATCCGAAGCAAGCCGCCGCGCGGCTGGCGTCGGAACGTCTGGCCCAGGCCGGTGACGATCCGGCGGAGCCAACGGCTTCGCTCGAGACGCCGCCGCGCTGACGCGCGTGGGCACCAGCTTCCGGGTCGTGGTGCCCCTCGGCCTGACCGCTGACTTTCCTCCGACCGCGGACTTCCTGGATCCGTCCGTGTTTGCTCGCGCTGAAAATTGCAATCCTTCAGCTAAAGAACGTCGGCGAATATCCGAGGAGAGGGTGCATTCGGTCGAAAGTGGGCTTTGGCGGGAGGAGGTGTGGTCATGAAATGTCGAGACTTGATGAACCCCGAGGTGCTCTGGATCGCCGGCACGGCCAGCGCGCGAAAGGCGGCCAGCTTGATGCGTGATCAGTCGGTCGAATTCCTGCTGGTGTCGGGACCAGCGCCGGCGCAGTTCGCGGGCGTCATCACCGACCGCGATCTGGCCGTGCGCGTCTGCGCCGAGGATCTCTGCGCCGAGGAGACCCCGGTGTCGGCGGTGGCAACCAGCGACGTGGTCGTCTGCTCCGACTTCGAGGATCTGAAAGTGGCGGAGAAGAGAATGCGCGACTTCCAGAAGTCCCGTCTGGTGGTCGTGGACCAGCACGGTCACCCCATGGGCGTATTGAGCCTGACTGACATCCTGCACGGCGATCGGGCCTGGCGCGCGCTCAAGACCGCGCGTGGAGTCCTTCGGCACGAGGCAGAGGTGCCTCACCCGCCCCTGGAGAGCATCAAGTTGACGCCGTCGACTCCGGAGGACGAAGAGGCGGCGATCCGCCACCAGCGGGTCCGCACCGGCAGCCGGCCCACATCGATGAAGGAATTCCCGGGCTGAAGCCCGGAGCTGATCTCGAGGGGGGCCCAAGAGACACCCGGGCCACCAGGGCGCGCCCACGCCGGTGAACGGCAGCTATCCGCCCGACTGCAGGCTCGCCCGGTAGTCGCGGATGGCTCGGCTGGCGGTCGGCCGGTCCAGGAAGGTGACCAGCACATCGAGGTCGATGCCGGGCAGCACCTCGCTGCGCGGGATCTCCTGGTAGGCCTCGTCGCGCAGGACGTGAACCGTCAAGCGGCCACGCCGCCAGAACCAGACCTCGCGCACGGCGAGCTTCCTGTAGATGTCCAGCTTCGCCAGGCCGCCGGAGGTCCACACCACCTCGATGGCAAGATCCGGGCGGGTCGCGTTGGTGAGTTCGCCGAACACGTAGCACTCGTCAGGCTCGACGCCGCGCTGCCGCTCCTTGTTTTCGAGGGTCCACGATCCACACGGGTTGAACTCGACGCCCTTTTCCAGGCACCAGACCTCCACCAGACGACCCATCACCGACTTGATGGACTGGTGAGGCAACGAGGGCGTCACGATCTCCAGCACCCCTTCCAGGTAGGCCAGCCGCGGCGACGCTTTGTCGCCGCGCATCTCCAGGTGCCGCTGGTAGTCGGCCCAGGTCGCGCCCTTGAGGAGCACGATCTTGTCTTCGACCGGCTGGTCGTCGTGCTCAGTGAAACGCCGGGCCAACATGACGTCAGTATATAGCGGCGGAATATGGCAACGGACGAAGCGTCGGACGAAGAGTCGGACGAAGGGTCGGACGAAGCGTCGGACGAAGAGTCGGACGAAGAGTCGGACGAAGAGTGATTTCGTGGCGGTGGGGAACGCTAGCTGATAATTTGTTCAGTAGCAAGCCATGCTCGCTTCCACCTTCCGGCTCTTGCCCGGTATCGGCCCCGGTCGAGAGCAGCGCCTGTGGCAGCAGGGCATCGGTCACTGGACCGACCTGCTCGGCGGGGTGGCGAGCGGGCTGTCGCCGGCGATCGACAGCGCGCTGCGCGCGGCGGTGATCGACGCCCAGGACGCGCGCGCGCGCGGCGACACCGATGGCCTGGCGCGCATGTTGCCGCCCGGCGAGCGCTGGCGCATGTTCGCCGACTTCGGCGACGGCGCCGCCTACCTCGACATCGAGACCAGCGATGACGACGTGGCGTTTGCCGGGATCTCGGCGATCGGGATCTGCGATCGTGACGGCCCGCGGATCTTCCTGGCCGGGCGGGACCTGCACCTCTTTCCGCAAGCGGCGCGCGGCTACTCGATGCTGGTGACCTTCAACGGCTCGTCGTTCGATCTGCCCATCCTGGGCCAGGCGTTCCCCGAGTGGGCGCCGCCGGCCTGTCACCTCGATCTGAGACACCTGCTGGCGCGCGTCGGTCACCACGGTGGCCTCAAGGCGATCGAGCGCGCGCAGGCGCTGCAGGGCCTGCGGCTGACGCGACCGCCGCACCTGGCGCGCGTGGCCGGCTGGGATGCCGCCTGGCTGTGGCGTCGCGGACGCGGGCCAGGCGGCGATCGCGACGCGCTTCGGGCCTTCGTCGAGTACAACCTCCACGATGTGATCCACCTGCGGACGTTGATCGCGTACGCGTACAACGCGCTGGTCGACCAGGTCGACGCGCCCGCCGTGCGCGCCCACGTCGGGCACGTACCGGTGCCCACGCGCGGAGACGTCCTCTACGACGTCTCGAAGATCCTGCTCGGCTTATGATTATCAGTCTGTCTGATCATCCCGCGAGCATGTCCGTCACGATCGCGACGCGATCAGGTCCGCGAGGTAGCGCGCTTCGTTGGACCGGTGCTGGGCTTCGCGACGGGCCAGCTCGCTGGCGTCTTCGCGTTGGCCGGTGCGGTCCCACAATTCGGAGCGCCGGGCGCATTCCGCCACGCAGGCGCGTCGCTCGGCGCGCACCGCGGTCAGCAGCGCGAGCTCGATCGCGTTCGCCAGCTCGCGGGCCAGGGGCGGACTGATCAGCGCTTCGCGCCCGCGGCAGAAATCCTGGGCGGCGACGCGGGCGACGTCTGAAAGCGGAGGGGAATCAGCCATGCGGCCAGGATAGATCGATCGGGGTCGCCTCGAATGATTTGCGGGCAGCGGTCGTCTCAGAGATAGAATACCGATCCGCGCTCGCTGTGCTGCGGTGCGGCTCGCAAGGGAGGGACCTCATGACGCGAATCGGATTGGGGATGCTGGGCATGCTGCTCATGGCGTCAGTCGGGATCGGCGCCGACGCGCAGGCGTTCCAGGGCTTTCGTTGCGGCAGCGGGCGCCTGGTCGAGGAGGGCGATCAACCCCCGGACGTCATCAACCGTTGCGGCGAGCCCGACTTCGCCGACACCCGCGAAGAGAAGCGCACCATCCTGCACACGGTCTGGACCTACGTCGCTGGCGTTCCCGTGGCACGTGAGGAGCGGGTGATCGTCTCGGTGATGGTCGACGAGTGGACCTACGACCTCGGCCCGCACCGATTCATGCGCCATCTGGTCTTCGAACAGGGTCGCCTGGTGCGCGTCTGGACCAGCGGCCGCGGCCAGAAGCCCTAGAGCACTGAACGGTTTGAAAGCTCGGTGACCAGAGCACCGAACGGTTGAAAGCTGGGCCACCGCGCCTCAAGGGGCCTCTGGCCTCTGGCCTCGGGCCTCCACTGAAGAGTCCTGCAGAGGTCTGAGGCCCGAGGCCCGAGGCCCGAAGCCCTTGGCCGGGTGATGACGGCTCATTCAGACCGTTCGGTGCTCCAGGAGCGCGGCAAGCGCCTCCGCCGCCCGCTCAGTACGGGACGGGTGCCGGCGTCTTCGGTCCGCTGGCGGGCAGCGCGGGTCGGACGATGTAGTCCTCGGGCAGTGGGCCGGTCAGCGCCTTCAGCCAGGACACCACCGCCGCCGTCTCCCCGGGTGAGGCATCGATCCCCAGCTGGTGGCTGGCCATCAGGCGCACGGCGGTGGGCAGGTCCTCCGCCGAGCCGTCGTGGAAGTAGGGCGCCGTCTCGGCGACGTTCCTCAGCGTGGGCACCTTGAACATCATGCGGTCGGCCGGCGCCTTGGTGAGCTCGTACCTTCCCTGGTCGCTCTGGTTGGGCCAGGACTTGACGACGCCGACCTTCTCCAGCATGCCCGCGCCCAGCACCTCGCCGGTGTGACAGACCATGCAACCGAGGCTGGTGAAGGTCCGCAGGCCGGCCTTCTCCTCGTGGGTCAGCGCGCTCTTGTCGCCCATCAGGTAGCGGTCCCAGCGTCCGGGCGTGGTGAGCCGGCGTTCGAAGGCGCCGAGCGCGGTCGTGATGTTGACGAAGGTGATCGGGTCGAGCTGCGCGGGGAAGGCGCGCTGAAAGAGCGTCCGGTAACCGGGGATCGAGCGCACCACCGCGGTCACCGACGCTTCGTCGGTCATGGCCATCTCGCGTGGGCTGAAGAGCGGGCCCCGGATCTGGTCCTCGACCTTCTCGGCGCGGGCATCCCAGAATTGATAGGTGTAGGCGGCGGCGTTGAAGACCGACGGGGTGTTGCGGGCTGTGAGCTGCCCGCGGTGTCCCGGCGAAAACCGTTTGTTGTCCACGCCGTAGCTGGCCAGTTTGTGGCAGCTGTTGCACGAGAGATCCTGGTCTTTCGACAGGCGCGGATCGAAGAACAGCGTCCGCCCCAGTGTCGTGATCGGTTCGGTGATGGTCCCCGGATCGGCGGCGATCACCGTCCGTAACGGCGCGAAACGACGCAGCAGGCGCGAGTTGACCTCGAGCAGCGGCGCCGCGCCCGGCGCGTAATCCTCAAGAGCGTTGACCGGTTCAGGCGAGGGCGAGGGCGAGGGCGCGGCGGGCGCATCGCACCCCGCGCCTGGGCACAGCCACAGGAGTGCCGCCAGCCACCCGGTGGTCGCTGCGGGCGCCGCCGCCCCGATACGTACGAGTACCCGCATGTGACCCGCTATAGCGGCAGAAATGCCGCGAGACTGTAGACAACCTGGCGGATAGGCGGTGGTTCTACTTGATGGACAGCAGCTCGATGTCGAACACCAGCATGCCGGCGGGCGCGCCCGGGCGGGTGGGCTGGTCACCGTAGGCGAGCTTGCCCGGGATCCAGAAGCGCGTCTTGTCGCCCACCACCATGAGCTGCACACCCTCGGTCCACCCGGGGATCACGCCGCTCAACGGAAAGGTGGCGGGTTGGCCCCGGGTCACCGAGCTGTCGAACATCTTGCCGTCGGTGGTCCAGCCGCTGTAGTGCACCTCGACCGTGTTGCCGGCCGTCGGGTGCTGGGTGCCGGTGCCGTGCTTGAGGACCTTGTAGGCGATGCCCGAAGAGGTCTTCTTGGCGTTCTTGGGGGCGGCGGCGACGTCCTTGGGAACCTCGGGCGCGGCCGCGGCCTTCACGAAATCGAGCAGCTCGACGTCGAACACCAGCGTGCCCGCCGGGGCGCCTGGCCGGGTGGGGCTGTCGCCGTAAGCAAGGGGGCCGGGAATCCAGAAGCGGCGCTTTTCACCCTTGACCATCAGCTGGACGCCTTCGGTCCAACCCTTGATGACGCCGTCGAGCGGGAACTCCGCCGGCTGGCCCCTTGACACCGAGCTGTCGAACATCTTGCCGTCGGTGGTCCAGCCGGTGTAGTGCACCCTGACCCGATCGCGGGGCCCTGGGTGGTCCGATCCCTTGCCGGGGGTGATCACCTTCGACGCCAGACCGCTCGGGGTCTTCCTGGCGTCGGCGGGCGCGGCCGCCACGTCAGGCGGGGCTTGCAGGCCCGGGGGCGGCGCGGGCGGCGCGGGCGGCGGCGGCGGGGGAGGAGGTGGTTCGGCCGGCTTCGCGGGTGGGGCTGGGGGCGGGGGCGGGGCCGCCGGCTTCTCCTCGGAGGACTTGTTGCAGGCACCAGCCGCCAGCAACCCCGTGCACAGCAGACAAGCGACGAGCGTTCTCATGACCGGCCCCTTATCACGGCCCGGGTGGATGGTGAAGGAAAACCGAGCGGGTCTGCCGCGCCTGACTGAGCGGGCGGGCCCGGACGCTCAATGCAGTTCGGTTAAGCGCCCTCGGGCTCAGACCTCAGGCCTCGGGCCTCAGGCGTCAGACTTCGGGGGCGTTGGACCTGGACCGCGGGGGAAATTCTTGCGACGCCACGGCCGCAGGCCTCGTAACTTCTTTCAACTTACCCGAGGCCCGAAGCCCGAGGCCCGAGGCCCGAGGGCCCTTAACCGAACCGCATTGCCCGGACGCTACCAGCCGCTCGGCAACGACCCGATCGCCGATCGATCACCGGGCTCGCTGGCCAGGCTCGGGGCCAGCGCGTAGCGATCTTCGATGAGGGGCGGCAGACGGCGCGCCAGGTCGCGCGCGGCCGCCAGCGGCTCGGCGACGATCCAGTTGGTGACGCTGAAGTCGGCGGTCAGGAATTGCCAGTCGCGCAAGAAGTCCTTCTGTCGGTCGAGCGCACGCACGTGGACTTCGTCCAGCGTCGGCGCCAGGGCTCGGTGCAGGTCGGGCCCGTGCGCGATCAGCAGGTCCTCCGGCTCGGGGTCGCCGGTGCGGCAGGACAGCAGATGCACGACGTCGTCGTGGTGGTGCTGGGCCCAGGCCGCGGTGCGCAGCAGGATCGACAGATGCTCGACGACCACGTCGGGGTGCGCGTGCAAGAAAGAACGGCGCACGGTCAGGGCACGCAGGGTGGTGTGATTCAGCCGCGCCAGCGGATCCGGATGCGCGCTGAGGTTCACGACCTGGCGGAAGCGCCGATCAGAGTTGGCCAGCCCCACCGCCGCCCCGCGGACGAAGACCACGTCGGCGGTTCCGGCCAGCAGGGCGTCGAGGTCGGAGGCGCCTCCGTGCCATCCTTCCCCGCCTGAATCGACCAGCTCTGCGTGGCGCGCGCGAATGCCGCCCAACTCGAGCGCCGTCAGCAGGCCGCGCAGCGCGATCGGCGAAGACAGCGCGTCGCGCAGGGGCAGCGCCAGCCGCTTGCCGCGCAGATCGTGGGGACCGGTGATGCCCGAGTCGGCGCGCGCGAAGACGGCTTGCTGCTCGTCGAGCCAGCTGACCGCGACCACGGCCGTGTCCTCGCCGGAGGCGCGGGCCTGGATGGGCAGCACGTTACCGGTCTCGCGGACGTTCCGGCGCAGGTCATCGAGGCGCTCCGCCGCGCTGTCCTGCTCGCCGAGCAGGGGACGCCGCCCCGTGACCAGATCGCCGAGGGTGGTCGACTCGCCCGCCCATCCCATGCGGAAGGCGATGGCCGACACCGTCGGACCGTCGACGACCGAAGGGCCGGGCGCCCGGTCGGAAAAGTTGAAGGAAGGTCCGCTCGCGCTCAGGTCGGGTCGGGTCATGGTCTTCACCATCGCAAGGGTCGGGCATTGTTGCCGTTCCGGGATCTGTCGGGGCGGTCTGGCCACGCCGACGTCGCGGCCGTTCGACGGGTACGCACGGCGTGGCGTTCGGCTGGGCGGCAATGATCGCGAACAGGCATGGCTGGTCAGGTCCGGTCCCGCCCTGGTGTTGGTCCCTGTCTATCAAAAGGGACAGACGTTCGCAATAGGCAGATGTCGGCCCGGGGCCTCGTGACGCCCGCCAGCGCGCGCTGCCGCTGGCCCCGGGGACCCCTGTCGCGCGCGCAGAATACCGCGGGCGGCGGAGCCTGGCCGGCGCCACGCGCCGTGCCGGCCGCGACGCGCGTGGTGCGCCGGTCTGGCGCGGCCCCGGAGGGATGATACCAGACAGTTGTCCGCGGAAGTCGGATGCGCGACGCGCGCCAACCGGATGCGCAGCCGCGACTTGAACGGCGCCGCCACATCCGTGACGACGAAGTGATGGGAACAATGGCCGCGATCCGGCGTTCATCAGGAAGCTGAACGCCTCGAGAATCGTGTTACATACGCGTTCGTGCAGTCAGCGGAGCCGATATTGAACATTCGCGTCCCGCCGCCAAGATCACTCTCCGTCTGGGAGCAGCTGCTGATCGGCACTTCGTGGCGCAAGGCGCATCGATTGATTCCCGGGGTCGTTCTGGCGCTGACGGTGATGTTCATCGCCGATCGGGTGAGCGTCTGGGCCGGCCAGGTCATCTTGCGCGCGCAGGGGTTGGACCCTGCCGGTCACGTCGGTGGGATCTCAGCCATGACCTGCTCGATCCTGATTGGCCTGCTGCTGGCAAATGTCCTGGAGGTTCGTCCGTCATTTCGCCCGGGGTTGGAGTTCAGCGTCCGCAAGCTGCTCCGTCTCGGCATCATTCTCGTCGGGATCAAGCTCTCGCTCGTCGATGTCCTGCGCCTGGGATTGTGGGGCATCCCGGTGGTCCTGGTGGTCATCGCCTCGGCGCTGATCCTGACCACCTGGTTTGCGCGCCGCCTGGGCCTGGGGACGCGCCTCGGCACATTGGCGGCGGCCTCGACCGCAATCTGCGGCGTCACGGCCGCGCTGGCCGTTGCCCCGACCATTGATGCCGACGACCGGGAGGTGGCTTACACCATCGCCAACGTTACTTTGTTCGGAATGATCGCGATGTTCGTTTATCCTTACCTCGCGCATTTCTTGTTTGCGAAACAGGCCGGCGCGGCGGGCCTGTTCCTGGGGACCGCGATCCACGACACCTCCCAGGTCATGGCGGCGGCGCTGTCGTACTCCCAGGTGTTCGGCGACGAGATGGTCATGAAGGTGGCCACCATGACCAAGCTGACCCGGAACGTGTTCCTCGTCGGCGTGGTGCCGCTGCTGGCCTACCAGGCCGCGCGCCGGCAGGGCACCGAGCGCAAGCACATCAACATCGCCAAGCTGTTTCCGCTCTTCGTGCTCGGCTTCGCGGCCATGGCGGTGGTGCGGTCGCTGGGCGACGCCGGGTTGGGGAGTCATTCGGCGCGCGCGTTCGGGTTCTGGACTTCGGACAGCTGGAAGGTGTTCACCAGGACCGTCGGGGAAACCATTTCCTACGGTGCGCTCGGAACCGCGATGGCCGGCGTCGGCCTGACGACGAGCCTGTCGACTTTTCGGGTGCTCGGGCTCAAACCGTTGTACGTGGGCGCGATGTCCGCCACGGTGGTGGGTGGGGTCGCGTTGATACTGGCGGCGGTGATCGGTCCGCGCATCGACGCGTACGTCAGCAACCACGCCGAGGCGAAGGCGCCCGTTGCTCCGATGGCCGCGCCGGCCGCCACCGTGCCGGCGGTGAACGGGGCGACCGCGCCGGCGGTGTTCGAGGCGCCGGCGCCCGGCACGCCGTCGGCCGTCGAGCCCGGCGCGGAGCCGGCGACGGGCGTGAGACCGGCGGCTGCGCCTGCGAACGCCAACCCGGCTGCGCCCGCGCACAAAAAGAAACGGAGCTCGGCCCTCAAACGTCGCTCGAAGGAACAGAGCCGCGTTCATTTGTAATTCGCACCGCTCCGGCAACCAACGATGGGTGACGTCCGTCCGCAATCGGGATCGGAGGAACCTTCATCGTCCGTTGACGCACCCACAATGCCGTTTGGTTTAACGCCAAGAGGCCAAGACGCGAACTCCGGGTCTGGAAACCCTGACCATGGCGTCCATGGCGTCATGGCGTTTATTCTTAACCGACTAACATTGGGCGCACGCAGGCGGCCAATACCGCGCAATGCGGAATCTGGGCGCCGCAAATATGACGATCGAGTGACGAATAGCAATGGCTGAATCGACGGATTTAGTTGTTCAGATCTGCGCCCCCGTTGGTATTGTCCGGGCATGTTGGATCCCATCGTGGCGCTCGCGGGTCTCCTGGTTGGATTCGTCGTCGGGCTCACGGGGATGGGCGGCGGCGCGTTGATGACGCCGATCCTGGTCTTGCTGTTCAAGGTAGAGCCGCTGATGGCCGTATCGAGCGATATCGTCGCGGCGGTCATCATGAAGCCGGTCGGCGGCGCGGTTCACTGGCGGCACGGGACCGTGCATCGCCAGCTGGTGCTGTGGTTGATGATGGGCTCGATACCGGCGGCGTTCCTCGGGGTCATCCTGCTGCGCCACTTTGGCTCGGAGAAATCGATCCAGGCCGTGGTCAAGACCGCGCTCGGCGTCGCGCTGCTGGTCGTGGCGGCTGGCCTGGTCGTGCGTCCGTTCCTGCAGCGCAAGCGGCGCCCGGAGCTGGAGGTGCCGCTCGAGGTGGCGCGCATCCGGACGTTGCTGATCGGCCTGCTCGGCGGGCTGGTGGTGGGAATCACCTCGGTCGGCTCGGGGTCGCTGATCATCATCATGCTGTTGATGCTGTATCCGCGAATGCGCCTGTCCGAGCTGGTGGGGACTGATCTGGTGCAGGCCATTCCGCTGGTCGCGTCGGCGGCGCTGGCGCACCTGATGTTCGGCGAGTTCCACTTCGCGCTCACGGCGTCGATCCTGATCGGCAGCATTCCGGGCGTGTTCATCGGCGCGCGCTTCTCGGCGCGCGCGCCGGACTACGTGATCCGTCCGGCCCTGGTGGTCGTGCTGACGGCCTCGGCGCTGAAGCTGCTGCGCGTCGACACCATGCTGGTCGGGGCGGTGGCGGCCCTGATGACCCTGCTGATGCTCACGCTGTCGGTCACGGCTGCACACAGGGCGGGGCGGATCGCGGCCGCCGCGAAAGCAGAGGTTTCGGGGCCAATCCTGTCCAACGGCCAGGGATGACCTTGACGGTGTTAACCAGGTCCTGGTTGATCTTCTGACCAGCGCTGGTATCTCCATGACAGCCTCAGCGGGGCCGTCGTCCCCGGGCTGGGGTGGTCCTCCATGATCTTTCGTCAGCTCTTCGACGCCCAGGCCTCCGCCTATACCTACCTGCTGGCCGACCCGGCCACGCGGGAGGCCGTCTTGATCGACGCGGTGTACGAGCAGTTCGCCCGCGACGCCGCGTTGATCGACGAGTTGGGCCTGGCGCTGCGCTTCACGCTGGACACCCACGTTCACGCCGACCACGTCACCGCGGCGTGGTTGTTTCGCCACCGCTGCGGCAGCCGCATCGCGATCGGGCGCCACGCCGGGACCACCGGGCACGACCTCCTGCTCGACGAGGGCGACCGGGTGTCCTTCGGGACCCGCTGGCTGTCGGTGCGCGCCACGCCCGGCCACACCAACGGCTGTGTCAGCTACGTGCTGGACGACGACTCGATGGCCTTCACCGGCGACGCGCTGCTGATCCGGGGCGCCGGCCGCACCGACTTCCAGGACGGCAACCCCCGCGCGCTGTTCGCGTCGGTGCGCGAGCGCATCTTCACCCTGCCCGATCACACTTTGCTCTACCCCGCCCACGACTACGCCGGGCGCACCGGCACCAGCGTCGCCGAGGAGAAGGCCTTCAATCCGCGCCTCGGCGGCACGCGCAGCGAAGGGGACTTCGTCGGGTTCATGAACAACCTCAACTTGCCGCCGCCGCAGCGGATGGCCGTCGCCGTGCCCGCGAATCTCAGGGTCGGCGAGCCGAGCCGCGACGGCCTTTCGGCGATGGCCAGCTCCTGGGCGCCGGTGGTGCGCACCTACGCCGGCGTGCCCGAGGTGCCGCTGGCCTGGCTGGTCGAGCACCAGCGCGAGGTGCGCCTGGTCGACGTGCGCGAGCCGGCGGAGTTCGACGGCGAGCTCGGACACATCGACGGCGCCGAGCTGCTGCCGCTGGGCGGGTTGCGGGGCGCGCTGGCAGCCTGGGACCGCGCTGCGTCGCTGGTGCTGGTTTGTCGCTCGGGCGCGCGCTCGGCGCAGGGGGCGCTGATCCTGGAGGCGGCCGGTTTCTCGCGCGTCGCGAATCTGGCCGGCGGCATGATCGCCTGGCGGGGCGCGGGGCTGCCGGTGGTCCAGGTCGGGGCCGCCTCGCTGTGACCGGCGCCCGCCTTCCGGCATCGACATGGTCCGGCATGAAGCCGGATTGCCTTCAGGCTAGGCTGACCCAACGCATGACGAGGTTGAGGACTCCACGATGAACGTCACCATGGTCAAGAAGGTCTTGCTGTCCGGCGAGCCTTGCAAGAAGTGCGCACAGGCCGAGGAGGTGCTGCGCCGGCGCGGGATGTGGGATCGGATCGATCGGGTGGTGATCGCCGACGAGGCCAACCCCGACAGCGAGGGGATGCGCCTGGCGCGCGAGCTGGGCATGGCGGCCGCGCCGTTCTTCATCGTCAGCGACGGGCCCACCCGCCAGGCCGGACAAGATCGGCCGCGCGTCTTCGAGAGCGTGCTGTCGCTGATCAAGGAGGGACTGCAGGCCGGCGCGACGGCGGCGGCGACCAGCGCCGCCGCCGATGGTCAGCCCTGGACCCAGGCCCAGACGGACGCGCTTGCCAGCCGGCTCGCCGGCCGTGACCCCGCGGGCATCTTGCAAGGGGTGCTCGAGGTGTTCGGCAGCCGCTGCGCCATCGCCTTCAGCGGCGCCGAGGACGTGGTGCTGATTGACCTGGCGATGAAGACCGGCCAGCCGTTCAGCGTCTTCTGTCTGGACACTGGCCGGTTGCACCCCGAGACCTATCGCTTTCTGGAAAAAGTGCGCAAGCACTACGGCGTGGCGGTCGAAGCGGCCTTCCCCGACGCCGGCGTGGTCGAGGATCTGGTGCGCCGAAAGGGTCTGTTCAGCTTCTACGAGGACGGACACAAGGAGTGCTGCCAGATCCGCAAGGTCGAGCCTCTGAAGAAGCAGCTGGCGAAGTACCGCGCCTGGGTGACCGGCCAGCGCGCCGACCAGAGCCCCGCCACCCGCTCGGGCGTGCCGGAGATCCAGATAGATCCCAACTTCGTCGGACGCGACGGGGGACTTCTGGTCAAGTGCAACCCGCTGGCGCGCTGGTCGCTGGCAGAGGTGTGGCGCCACATCCGCGACAACGACGTTCCCTTCAATGACCTGCACCAGCAGGGCTTCGTGTCGATTGGCTGCGAGCCTTGCACGCGCGCGCCGTTGCCCGGCGAGCACGAGCGCGCCGGTCGCTGGTGGTGGGAAGAGGCCACCAAGCGCGAGTGCGGCCTGCACGTCAAAGCTCAGCCGGTCGACTAGTCAATCAGTCGTCCAATGCCGTTCGGTTAAGGGCCTCGGGCCTCGGGCCTCGGGCCTCGGACCTCGGGCTTCGGGCCTCGGGTAAGTTGAGAGAAGTTACGAGTGCCTGCAGAGCCCTGATCAGCTGGCATCGCGCACCCGCGCGGCTCATGCTTCTGGAGGTTGATGGAGGCCGCCAGATGAAAGTTTGGTCGACCGCACTGGCCGCGGCAGTCTTCTCGCTCTTGTCGGGCTGTGCTCACGATTACCTTTACGTGCCGGTCGTGCCCGGCGTCGGTGGCGGACCCGCGGTGCGCTACCCGATTCCGCCGGGGGCGCCGCGTGGCGAGGCCTACGTCACCTCGTTTGGCTACACCGACATCGACGCGGATCCCGGGTTGCCCGGCACGCTGCTGCACGCGCGGTTGGCGGTGTCCAACGGCAGCAACGTCCCCTGGACCGTCGACGGTCGCACGCAGAGCCTGATGGCGCCCGGGCGCCCACCGCAGGGGGCGGCGTTCCTGAACAGCGACGCCGGGACGGGCCCGGTGTACCAGATTCCGCCCAGCCAGGCCCGGGTCTTCGACATGTACTTCGCGATGCCACCGCCGCTGGACCAGGCGCCGAATCTCGCGTCGTTCCAGCTCGACTGGAATATCAACGCCGGTGGGCAACCGGTCGACGGCCGGACGTCGTTCCAGCGCCTGGAGGGCAGCGGCGGATCGTACGATCCATATCCGCCCTACGTTCGCGTTGGATTGGGCTTTGGCGTCGGCTGGTGGTACGGACCGTTCTTCCCCTACCATCGCGCGTATCCGCCGATCATTCGCCGGTACTACTTTCCGCCGGCGCGCGCGCCCGCTGGGTCGGGGCGGGGCGTGCCGCCCGGGCAGGGCGCCGGCGGGCTCCGCGGGTCGCCGCCCACCGGCGGCGCATGGCGAGGCACGCCGCCGGCGTCGTCGACCG
The DNA here is from genome assembly GCA_035696125.1 of Polyangia bacterium. Lineage (GTDB taxonomy): Bacteria > Myxococcota_A > Polyangia > Fen-1088 > Fen-1088 > DASRQZ01. The sequence continues at coordinate 22,915 of DASRQZ010000100.1, read as the reverse complement.
GCGGGGTGTGGCGAGGCACGCCGCCGGGCGGCCGCAGCGTGCGCGCCGCGCCCCCCTCGGGCGGGATGCGCGGGACACCGTCGCGCGGCGGCGGTCGCGGCGGGGGACGTTAGCTACGGCTTGTCGGGAGATTCCGGGGGCTCGCTATGGCCGGCGGCGCCGCGAACCCGCGGCCTTGCTCGCGCCCGGCGCGGCGGCGATCGGCACTTCGCGCACCACCTCGCGCGCCTTCTTGTCGCGGCGAACGCCCTGGAAAGAGGGATGGCGGATGTGCCCACCTTCGGTCCACTCGGTGAACGCGACCTCGACCACCAGGGTGGGCTTCATCCAGTGCGCGTCTCGCACCAGCCGCCCGGTGGGCAAGTTCAGGTCGAAGGGCGGTGTGTCCTGGACTCGCTTGCGGCAATCCGCCAGCAACGCGGCGGCGACGCGTTGAAACCCGGTACCCACCTTGCCGGCGTAGACCAGGCGCCCGTCGGCGTCGTGGTAGCCGAGCAGCAGCGCGCCCAGATCGCCGACCACCGAGTCTTCGTAGCCGCCGACCACCAGCTCTTGGCGCAGCAGGCACTTCACCTTGCGCCAGCTGGCGTTGCGCGCCGCGGGGCGATAGGGCGCCGCGCGCTCCTTGGATACGATGCCCTCGAGGCGCATCGCGCACGCCTTCTCGAACACGCTGGGACCGTCGCCGATCACATGGTCGACGTAGCGCAGGGGGCGGGGTGGCCGGCCGCCCAGCAGCGCGCGCAGCCGTTCCTTGCGCTGGTCGAGCGGCAGGGCGGTCAGGTCCGCACCATCGAGGTGGAGCAGGTCGAACACGAAGTAGGCGATCTCGGGTCGGGTGCCGCTCCAGCCGCGCTGCATGGCCTGGAAGCTGGTGCGCCCGTCGGGCATCACGGCGGCGACCTCGCCGTCCAGCAGCGCGCTGCTGACATCCAGGCGCGCCGCGCCCGCCGCCACCTCCGGAAAGTCATCGGTCCACTCGTGCCCGCGGCGGCTCAGCAGGGTCACGCGACCGTGGTCGATGCGGGCGCCGATGCGATAGCCGTCGAGCTTGATCTCGTGCAGCCAGTCATCACCGGCCGGCGCCTCGTCGAACAGCAGGGCCAGCTGCGGCTGGTAGGGCGGCGGGCGCGCGGCGCGGGAGGACACGCGCGCAGTCTAACGTGAAGACGAGAAACGGGATCCTCGAAGGGGCCCGGACCCACGCCCGCGAAGGGGACGCGCGAGCAAGCTCGCGAGTACACCCACGCGGTGGCAGATGGGGCCGGTTTCAACCGAACTGGTAGGCCGACAAGCGCACGCCCATCATGATTCCCTGGTAGCCGGGGGCGCCGCGGTCGGCGCCCGCGGCGCCGGCCACGACCATCAGGGGCAAGAGGTGCTCCTCGCGCGGGTGCACGAAGCGGGCGGCGGGCGCCTTGGCCCATTCGGTCAGGCGCTGGTTGCGCTCGGCCTCGGGCAGCGCGGCGGTGGCGCGCAGCCAGGCGTCGAACTCTTCTGACGCGGCGCGGGCGCGCGGGTCGCCGAAGGCGCGCAGGTTGTGAAAGGTCATGCCGCTGCCGATGATGTAAACGCCCTCGTCACGCAGAGGCGCCAGCGCGCGACCGATGGCCAGGTGCTCGCGCGGGTCCAGCCCGCGGCGCAGCGACAGCTGCACGGTGGGCACGCCGGCCTCCGGATAGGCCAGCTTCAGCGGCACGAAGGTGCCATGGTCGAAGCCGCGAGCCGGGTCGTCGGCGCTGTCGAAGCCGGCGGCCCCCAGCAGGCTGCGCACGCGCGCGGCCAGGGTCGGGTCGCCGGGAGCGGGCCAGGTGATCTGGTACGATTCCGGGGGAAAGCCGGAGTAGTCGTAGAGCATCGGCGGACGGGCGGCGGTCATCACCGTGGGGACCGCCTCTTCCCAGTGCGCCGAGATCACCAGCAGCGCCCTGGGCGGCTTTTGCGGCAACGCCGCCAGCGTGCCCAGGTAACCGGCGAGGGACGCCATCTCGTCCTTGTCGAAGCCGAGGTCGACAAAGGGCCAGGGACCGCCGCCGTGTGGGACGAAGACCACCGGCATGCGGCCGGCTGCCGGTGCTGGCTTTTCATGATCGTCCTGGCCGGTCGGGTGGCTGCCGCCCGACTTTGCACCGTCGCGGCGTCCCTGGATCGTTGCCAGCCCGGCGGCGCCCAGGCCGCCCGCGACCAGCGCGGCACGACGGGTGACGTTCTTTCGTTCTGGATTGCCCACCTCGGTCTCCTCGGCGTGTGACGGGCTGAGTATGCGGCGCCCGCTGGGCGGCGGCCAGGGCGGGAAATGGACCAGACCGTTGCGGGGCGCGCACCAATCACCGCCCTGGCCGCTGGCCGGCGGCGGGCGCGCCGGCGGCGCGTCAGCCTACCGGGCCGTGCGCCGCCAGGGCGATCCCGATCTGGCCCAGCCAGTAAACCCCGATCGCCAGGTAAGCGACGTGGGGGATGGGCCGGTAGAAGCGGTTGATCGCCAGGGCGGCGTCGGAGACGTAGAACAGCACCGATCCGGCGGCGGCCAGCGGCGCCCAGCGCAGGGGACCGCCGATGGTCGCCCAGGCCGAGATCACCATCGCGCTGATGGCGACGCCGTAGACGATGGTCGCGATGCGCAAGACGATGTGCGGCGGGCGCACCAGGCGCAACAGGATCACCGACGCCAGCAGCACCACGGCGGCGACGCCCCAGAGCGCGGGCGACCAGACTGCGACCTTCAGATTCGCGACGATGTAGACCACGTGCGCGGCCAGGAACGCCACCAGGCCGACCTGGAAGGCGGTGTCGCTCTCTGACAGCAGCGCGACGTCACCGATCAACGACAACAGGATGCCGGCGATGGTGAGACGCGCGAAGGAGGTCTGCGGCCATCCCACCACAGCCACCAGCAACACGGTCGCGAGCGGTTTGAAGACCCAGGCCAGCTTGGGGACGCCGCGCTCGAGGCCGGCGATGGCGAGCGCGCCCGCGATCACCACCGCCACGACCGCGGCGATCGGGAAGGAAACCGACAGGGGATCGAACATCGAGGAGATTATGAGCGGAACGCGCGGCCTGGCACAAATGAGCCGAGGCGTCGCCTGGCTGGCAGTCCGCCGCCAGGCGGCCGATCGATGGAGTAGAGCCTACGCGTACCTGTGACGCGCGGCATGGGGGCCGCGCGCGGCTGATGCTACCGTCGGTGGCATGGGTGGGAGCGTCGCGATCGCGGTCACAAGCGTTCTCTGGTGTGCGGCGAGCGGTCCGCGGCCAGTATCGGATCGGCCATCGGTGCGCGAGCTCGCCGGTGACCTGGACCAGCTGGTCGCGCCGGCCCGGCGTCTCGAGCTGCGATTGGACGTGAGCCTGACGGCGTCGCTGCCGCGTAGGGGCAATCGCGCGGGCGTCAGCCTGGAGCTGGCGACCCGCCCCGAGCTCTGGTACGCGGTCGGCGTCGCGTCGGGCACCGAGGTTGCGGTGAGCGAGGAGATCTCGTCCGACGGCGTCGTCACCAGGACGGTCACGACCTCCGACCAGGCGCTGTCCTGGTCGGCCCGGGTTTTCAGGCGCATCGGCCCGCTGGTGCTGAGCGGCGGCGTCGTCGACAGCCGCCCGTCGATCGGGATCGAGCTGCGCGGCTGGCAGGATCGCGCCCGACTGGAGCTGGTGGCGACCGACGCCCGACCGCTCGAGTACCACCCGCCCACCCTGCGGGTCGGCGGCAGTGTGCAATGGCGCTGGATCTACTTCCAGGCTGGCGTGCAAGGTCTCCCCGACCGCGATCTGCGTGCCGGCTACCTGGGCATCGGTGTGCGCTGGAGCGACCCGGACCTGCGCTATGTCACCGCCCTGGGCGGGCACTGAGCCAGGGCCGCGCCCGCTTGCGCTGCCTGGCGACGCCCGGCGAGAAACGCGATACTCTTCTTCGCCGAGGAGCCTGACACATGCAAGAGCGGATCGCAGTGATTGGTCTGGGATACGTGGGCCTGCCCGTGGCGCTGGCCTTTGCGCGCAAGTTCCCGGGCGCCATCGGGTTCGACGTGAACCGGGAGAAGGTCGAGGAGCTTCGCCGCGGGTTCGACCGGAACCAGGAAGTCCCGGAGAGCGTCCTCAAGGAATCGACCCTGACCATCACCAGCGACATCGCCGACCTCAAGTCCGTGACCTTCTTCGTGGTCGCCGTGCCTACCCCGGTCGACCACAACAACGTCCCCGACCTGACGCCGGTGGTGAAGGCATCGGAGACGGTGGCCAAGGGGCTCAGCAAGGGCGCCGTCGTGGTGTACGAGTCGACCGTCTACCCGGGCGTGACGGAAGAGGTGTGCGGCCCGATCCTGGCCAGGCTGTCCGGCCTGACCCAGGGCAAGGACTTCAAGCTCGGCTACTCGCCCGAGCGCATCAACCCGGGCGACAAGGAACACACCCTGGAACGGATCATCAAGGTGGTCTCCGGCGAGGACGCCGCCACGCTGGATCGGGTCGCCGCCGCCTACGGCGCCATCATCGACGCGGGCGTGCACCGCGCGTCCTCCATCAAGGTGGCGGAGGCCGCCAAGGTCATCGAGAACACCCAGCGCGACCTCAACATCGCGCTGATGAACGAGCTGGCCATCATCTTCGAGCGGATGGACATCCGCACCGCCGACGTGCTGGACGCCGCCGCCACCAAGTGGAACTTCCTCAAGTTCCGTCCCGGGCTGGTGGGTGGCCACTGCATCGGCGTCGATCCCTACTACCTCACCATGAAGGCGCAGCAGCTCGGCTATCAGCCGGAGGTCATCCTGGCCGGCCGCCGCATCAACAACAACGTCGGGCCGTACCTGGCGCAGCGGTTGGTCAAGATGCTGATCAACCAGGGCGTGCCGGTGAAGGGCGCCCGCGTCGGCGTCCTCGGGCTGACCTTCAAGGAAGACTGCAACGATCTGCGCAACAGCAAGGTGCCGGACATCCTGGGCGAGCTGCGCGAGTTCGGCGTCGAGCCGCTGATCCACGACAGCCGCGGCAACCCGGCCGAAGCCCAGCACGAATATGGCCTGACACTGAATCAGCTCGAGGACTACAAGAACCTGGACGGGCTCATCGTCGCGGTCAGTCACAAGGAGTACATCCAGCTCGGACAGGCCAAGCTCCTCGGCATGGTGCGCGACAACGGCTGCTTCATCGACGTCAAGAGCGTCTTTTCGCCCGCGAAGATGGACCGTGGCATCCAGTACTGGAGTCTCTAGTCCCCGACGTGGAGGCGCGAAGGCCCGATCGTTACGCCTGGCCCGCGGTCGACGAGGAGGCCGTGGAGGTGACCTGCGCGCGCATCGCGCGCCACCTGGCGCGCGCCGCCACCAAGATCATCGGCCTGCTTCCGGCCGCGCGTTTCCCCGGCGACGACGGGACGCGCGGCGCGCCCGGCCTGGCGCCGCTGCTGGCCAGCCTGGCGGGATCGCTGGCCCGCTTCCTGGATCAAGACATCGCGATCATCGAGCACTGGCGCACCTGGCCCAGGTCCGGCGGCGGCCGCGCGGGCGCGAGTCGGGACGGGGGCGACACCGCGAAGCCCGCGGCCGGCCGCCTGCGCGAGGTCCGGCCGCGAGTCATCGAGATCTCCCCGCTGCCGTGCGATGACGCGATCGCCGCCGGGGTAGCGCTGCAGAACACACTGCGCATGACGCGCAAGGAGTTTGGCGCGGTGCTGATCGACCTCGGCGGCTACGCGGCCGCCGGCACGTCGCCCGCCACCCTGGAGCTGTGCGACGGCATCGTGCTGGTGGTGCCCGCGCGCCGCACGCGCATCGCCGCGGTGAGCGCGCTGTCGGCGCACGTCCCTTCGGCGAAGCGCCTGGGGGCGATCCTGCTAGGCTCGCGCTCATGATCGGGCTCGCGCAACTCAAGAAGAAGAACCTCCAGGGTTGGGCGGGCGGATACTTGCGCTGGATGGCCCGGTCGGCGGTGCCGCGCGCGCGCGCCGCGCTGGCGGCTGGGGTCGGGGGCCAGGGGCCGCGAGATCTGATCTTCGCCTTTTGCGACCACTACGAGCCGCACTGGAAGAACAAGGAGCGCGCGCGCGGCGGCGAGCGGGTGCGCGAGTGGCTGCACCGCTACCCGACGCTGGTCGGCCCGTTCCGTGACAGTGACGGGCGGCCGCCGCGCCATTCGTTCTTCTTCCCCGGCGAGGAGTACGAGGAAGACTACCTCGACGCCCTGGCCAGCCTGGCGCGACGCGGGTTCGGCGAGGTCGAGCTGCACCTGCACCACCACGACGACACCGCCGCAAATCTGCGCCGCACCATCGCCGAGTACCTGCGGCTTTACGCCGGGCACGGCCATCTGGCGCGCGACCGCGCCGGGCGGCTGCGCTACGCCTTCATCCACGGCAACTGGTGCCTGGCCAACGCGCGCAGCGACCGCCGCTGGTGCGGCGTCGACGAGGAGTTGCCGCTGCTGTTCGAGAGCGGCTGCTACGCGGACTTCACCTTCCCGGCCGCGCCCGACGATTCGCAGCCGCCGATCGTCAACCAGATCTACTGGCCCGAGGGCGACCTGGCGCGCCGGCGCGCGCAGGACGCCGGCACCCCGGCGCGCGTCGGCGAGGTGCGCCGCGACCGCATCCTGATGATCGAGGGCCCGCTGGCGTTCACGCTGCGCCCAGGCGCGATCCCCAAGCCGCGCATCGAGAACTCCGCGGTCACCGCCGACGACCCGGCGACGCCCGCGCGGGTCCGCAGCTGGGTGCGCCAGGGCATCCACGTCGCCGGCAGGCCCGAGTGGGTCTTCGTCAAGGTCCACACCCACGGCGCGCCCGAGAAGCAGGCGGCGTCGCTGCTGGGCGACGGCGGCCGCATCATGCATACCGAGCTCACCACCCGCTACAACGACGGCCGCCGCTGGCGTTTGCACTACGTCACCGCGCGCGAGATGTTCAACATCGCCGTCGCCGCCATGGACGGCAAGTCCGGTGATCCAGGCGCCTACCGCGATTATGAACTGCCGCCGCCACCGGTCGCGGCGGGGTAGGCAGAATAGGCCAGCGCGGCGGGGCCAAGGGCAATAGGCCAAATGCAGTTCGGTTAAGGGGTCTTCCGTCGGGCCTCGGGCCTCGGGCCTCGGGCCTCGGGCCTCAGGCCTCGGGCCTCAGGCGTCAGACTTCGGACTGCGGACTTCGGGGGCTTGGACCTGGACTGCGGGGAACTCTTGCGACGCCACGGCCGATGAGTCTGGGCATGATCGAGCAACGGCGTCGAATTTGCGGCGTTGACCGAGGGGCCGCGAGTAGGCACAATCCCGAATTCCGCCCCCGAGTTTCCGAGTTCCGGCTTCCGCGTGAGCCCCCGTGGGCCCAAGGAGAGGACAGTGATGAATTTGAAACTCCTCGCAGCTGGTCTGATGCTTTTGCCCGCAATCGCGTACGCCAGCGATCCGGCGAATCTCCCCCCACCCCCGCAGGGTTACGACACGAGGATGGCCAACATCCCGCACGGCAGGGTCGAACTGTCCCTCAACTATCCGACCCGCATGTACGGGATGCGAAAGGTGACGATTTACACGCCGCCCGGCTATTCGAGCAATCAAAAATACCCGGTGGTTTACCTGCACCACGGAATCGGCGGTAATGAGGTCTCCTGGGTAGGGATGGGAACTAACGAAGGAGACGCCGCCAACGTCCTCGACTATCTGCTATCGAGGCAGATGGCGAAGCCGATGATCATCGTCATGCCCGACGGCAACGTGAGGACCGCCGGCGATTCGTTCGCCGCCTTTGCCGCGTTCGGGGACGTGCTGCTCAACGACCTCATCCCCTGGGTCGAAAGTCGTTATTCCGTAGCGACGGACGCCGATTCGCGCGCCATCGCCGGCCTGTCGATGGGCGGAGGACAGAGCTTCAACTTCGGCTTTCCCCACCCTGAGATATTTCACTACGTCGGGCCGTTTTCGGCGGCGCCAGACACCAGCCCGCCGGCCACCACCGTCAAAGACCTCGCCATGGTCAAGGCCCTCATCAAGGTCATTTACATCTCGTACGGCAGCAACGACGGCCTGGTGACCTTTGGAAACATGTATCACACGTTCTTCGACCAGAACAACGTGACCCACATCTGGCAGATCGAGCAGGGGCTGGGCCACGAGAAGGCGGTCTGGGATCGCAGCCTGTACAACTTCGCGACGCGGATCTTTCTGCAGGCCGGCACCGGCACCGGTGGGGCGGGCGGAGGTGGAACGGGAGGTGCGAGCGGCACAGGCACGGGCGGCAGCCCCGCCGGCGGAACGGGCGGCGCGACCATGGGAAGCGGCGGCAGCGTCGGGAACGGTACCGGCGGAACCGCCAGCGGCGTCAACGGCTCTGGTGGCACCGGCAGCGGCGGCAGCGGCGCGCCGGGCGCCGCTTCGAACGGCGACTCCGGTTGCAGTTGCCGCGTCGCCGGGGGGCCGCAGAGCGCGTCGCTGCTCTTCGCCGTCGGCATTGCGCTCGCCCTCGCGGGCAGGCGCCGGGCTGGTTCACGGGGCCGGCGATAGGGCCGTCCCTCTACCGTGACCGAGAGCGGCCCCGTGGTCGTGATCGATCACGGCCACGGTAGCGTTCCCGTGCACGTGCACGTCAACGATCAGGGGTGCGGCCACGTCGACGATCACGATCGGGTGGCGGGGGGGAGATCCCTACCGCGCGCGATCGCGCGCGCCCGTCGCATGACGGCGGCGAACTCGCCGGCCAGGGCTTTTCTGTCGTATCGTCCGATCCCGGTCGGGCGCGGGGGGCTCTTGCGGTCGCCGGCCACGAAAGCCCGCAGCTCGGTCGCCAGGAAGGCCGCGATCTTTTCCTCCTCGCGCGGGCCGATGAGGGGGCCCAGGTTGTGGGCGGCGACCAGGTCGGCGAGAACGCCCGGCGGCGACAGGGTCAGCGTGCGCAGGCCGAAGCGGGCGGTCAGGTGCATGAGCTCGAAGATCTTCGCGGGGTAGATGCGCTCGACGAAGGGCGCCTCGTCGAGGATGCACAGCGCGAGGTGGCTGGCGGCCAGCGCGCGCGTCACCTCATCGTGGGGGACATAGCCGGCGCGCTCGATGTTCAGCCCATCGATGCCGGCGAAGTAGTCCTGCTCGGTCTCGACGATCCGACCCAGGAAGCGCACGCGCAGGCGGCGGGCCAGCGCGGGCTCGGCGGCGTGCAGGCGGCGGATCGCGCCCACCAGGCCGCGCGCGCTGGTCAGGCGGAACAGCGTTCCGGCGTAGGTCATGGTCAGCTCGCGCGCGTCGGCCGGGGGGCCGGGCAGGGTGTCGGGGAAGTCCTCGGGGTCGTAGCCGTTGGGGATCGCGACCACCCGATCCGGCCGCAAGAAGGGGAAGCGCGACAGTAGATTCTGGCGAAAGGCCTCGGTGGCGGTGGTCACCATGTGCGCCGCGCGCAGCAACGCGGTCTCCAGGGCGGCGCCGGCGCGCGCCGGCAGGGTGGCGTTCATCTCGTAGATCTCGCGCACCGTGCTCCACTCGTCGCGGTAGTCGAGCACCACGCCCACGCCCGGCCGCAGGCGCGCCGTGGGCGCGAGCAGGAACTGCGAGAAAGGCGGCGCGCTGATCAACATGACCTCGTCGGATCCGCGCACGAGGCGCCGCACCAGCGCCAGCTGCGCTCCCGGCTGCCAGAGGATCTGCGGGTCGGGGATGAGCAACTGCCGGGCCGCATCGACCGCCACTCGAAACGCGCGCTCCTTCAGCGTGGGCGCCCCGTTCGTCGAAGCCGCCGGCGACGGCGCCGCCGACGCCGACGGATTCACTCCTGCCGGGCTCACGCTGGCTTGCCGCCCCGCCTGTTTGAGCGCATACCCCGGCTCCAGCGTCCTCGCCCGCGCGATGTCGATCCCCGCCGGCACGTCGCGCAGCAAGGATTCGTCGCGCAGCGGCACCGACGGGTTGGCAGCGGTCAGCACCGCCGGGGTCACGCCGTGCAGGTGCAGGTACTTCACCAGCTTGAGCGCGCGCCCGACCCCCGCGCCGCCGGTGGGCGGGAAGATATAGGTCACGACCAGCGCGCGCAGCCCGGCGGGCGGGTCGGCGGTGCTCATCGCTCGACCACCACCACCTGGCGCTTGCCGCTGGCCGACACCGGGATGTCCTGGATCAGCTCGAGGCGCACCGGCACGCCGGTCAGGTAGCGCTCCCAGGTCGCGCGCAGCGTCGCTTCGATCTTGCCGTCGAAGGTCTCGGTCGGCACCACCCGCAAGGTGACCGCGCGGTCCTTGTGCTGCACCACCTGGAACTGGCGGATGGCGTGCGCCAGGTGGGCGATCACCACGTTGAAGACCAGGCCGTTGACCCGCGCGCCGGTGCCGTCGACCAGGGTCTCGGTGACGCGGCCCTCGACCGAGCCCAGGCGGGGCAGGGTGCGCCCGCAGGCGCACGGGTCGGGCTTGCCAGCCACCGCCAGGTCGCCGTTGCTGTAGCGGATGAACGGGATGGCGTAATTGGTGAGGTCGGTGATCACCACCTCGCCGAGCTCGCCCGGCTGCGCGGCGCGCACCGAGCCGTCGGTCTCGCGCACCACCACCTCGGTCAGCAAAGTCTCCATCGACAGGTGCAGGCCGTCGTGCGAGGCGCACTCGCTGCCGATCAGCATCACCTCGCGGCAGCCGTAGGTCTCGAACACCGCGGGCCCGAAGGCCTGCTCCAGCGCGGCGCGGTCGGTGGGGTAAAGCCGCTCGGCGCCGCACAGCACCGGGATGGTGTCCCAGTCGCGCAGCTTGTGCTCGATCACGTGGCGGGCCAGGTCGGCGCCCGCCTGGCTGTAGCACAGGATCACGTCGGGCCGCTCGCGGCGGATGGTCTCGACCACCGCGTTCATCTCCACGGCGCCGCGCCGGCCGCAGTCGACGTAGTGCTCGCGGCGCAGCGCCCGGTCGGCGCGGGTCTTCAGCTTCTGCAGTCGCGCCTTCAGCGAATCGCTGCTGCCCCTGGGCACGGGTGGCCCGGCGCCCCAGTAGTGCAGCGACCGTTGCCCGGGTCGATACCCGGCCCAGGCGTAGCCGCGCAGCTTCATCGCCTGGCGCCAGTGCTCGGACTCGCTCTCGTAGCCGAAGACCAGGGGCCGCCCCATGGTGCCGCTGGTGCTCTTGCGGACGTCGATCTTCGCCCCCGCGGTGGCGGTGCGCTCCTCGACCGTCGCGCGCGCTTCATCGCGGGCCAGGATCGGCAGCTGCACCAGATCACCTGGCCCGCGGATGTCGCCCGGGCTCAGCCCGGCGCCATCGAACCAGCGCCGGTAGTAGGGGACATTGGCGTGGGCGTGGCGCAGCAGGCGGGTCAGCTTCGCGGTCTGCAGCGCCAGTAGCTCGTCGAGCGGGCGCCACTGGGTCTCCTCCAGGTAACGCAGCCGCCGCAGGGTGGGCCGGCGCCGCAACCCGCTCTCCCAGGCCGGGTAGAGCGCGCTCGCGAAGATCCGGCCGTAGAGGTCCACGGTGACGTTCGCTAGACCGACGCCGTTTCGGTGGCGCTGGCCTTGGCCGTCGGGCGCGGGGACTCGATCCAGCGCTGGTGCCAGAGGTTGAGCATCAGCGCCGTCCACAGCCGGGTGCTGTGGTCGACCGCGTCGCCGCCGTTGCGGTGCTCGGTCAGCAGCCGTGCCAGGGTGTCGCGGCGCATGACCCCGGTGCGGGTCAGACCGCCGTCCAGCAGCGCGCTCTTGCCCCATTCGCCGAGCGGCCCGCGAAACAGCTCCACCACCGGCGTGCGGAAGCCCTGCTTGGGCCGGTAGATGATCGAATCGGGCAGGATCCCGTCGATGGCTTTCTTGAAGAAGTACTTCACCATTCCGTCCTTCTGCTTGAATTTTGCAGGGATATTGTAGACGAAGTGCGAGTACTTGGGCTCGGTGAACGGGCACCGCGATTCCAGCCCCAGGTGGGCCGACAGCAGGTCCAGCTTGCCGAGCATCAGGTTGCCAAAGTAGTAGTCCTGCATCATCCGGTAGATGATGTGGTTGAGGTAGTCGCGCTCGCCGTGGGCGCTGGCGCGCAGCCGCTGCACGTCGCGCATCACCACGGCGCCCGCGTTCTCGCCGGCCACCGCGCGCATCGCCGCCGGCGACAGGATGTCGCTCTTCTCGGCCTCCGGCCAGGCGATCTCGAAGTTCCAGAAGTACTCCTCGCCGGCCGCCGCGCGCCGCAACAGATCGGTGCGCTTGGGCGCCACCATGGGCGCCGCTGCCGCCGCCAGCTTCTTGATGATGCCGGGCAGCTTGGTGAAGGGCAGCCAGCGCTGGTAGTAGCGCTCGCGGATGCGGATCATCTCACCGTGGCCGCAGGAGATCTCGTCGTTGGCCTCGCCGGTGACCACCACCTTGAGGCCCTGGTCCTTGGCCAGCTTCAGCGCCTGGTAAAGGAAGATGCTCGACGGTTCGGACACCAGGTCGTCCATGGCGTCGATGGTGATCGGGATGGTGTCCAGGAAGTCCTGGGTGGTCATGAGGTACTCGTGGTGCACCGACCCGATCAGGTCGGCGACCTGCTTGGCGTACATCAAGTCGTTGTACTTGGCGTCGCCCTCGTACTGCTTGAGCCCGACCGTGAAGGTGTGCAGGGTGTCGGCCCGGCCGCCCGCCTCCTTGATCTTGCGCGCCATGATCGCGGCGTTGGAGCTCGAGTCGTTGCCGCCGCTGACCAGCGCCGCCACCGGCCCGTCGATCATGCGGCGCGCGACCGCGCCGTCGTGCAGCTCGCGCACCTTGTCGACGTAAAACTTCTCGTCGTCGACCTCGGGCACCGGGTCCCAGAGCAGATCCCAGAACGGCTGCACGTCGGCCTTGCCGGCGGCGTCGAAGGTCGCGGTCGATCCGGCCGCCAGCCGGTGGATGCCCTTGAACAGGGTGCGCGGGCCGGGCACGGTCAGGAAGGTGAGGTAGTGCGAGGCCGCGATCTCGTCGACCTCGACCGGCACGTCGGGAACCGCCAGCAGCGCCTTGATCTCCGATGCGAAGACCACGCCCTTGGGCGTGCCGCGGTAGTAGAGCGGGCGCACGCCCAGGAAGTCGCGCCCCAGCACCAGCGCCTGGCGCTTGCCGTCCCACAGCGCGAACGCGAACTGCCCGTCGATGCGCCGCAACCCGGCCGGTCCCTCCATCTCGTAGAGGTGGACGAACAGCTCGCCGTCATCGCCGCCGCGCAGGGTGCGCCCGGCGCCGCGCACGAGGGCGCGCAGCTCGTCGGCGTTGAAGATCTGGCCGTCGTAGACCAGACAGCTCGCCGGGTCGGCGCCGCGCACCGCTTCTGGCCGCACCGGCAGCTTTCCGACCGCCAGCTGGCGCACACCGAAGACCACCGGCCTCGACGCGCCCGGCTGCTCGTGGATCGTCGCCCAGTCGGGGCCGCGCGGCTTGAGCAGCTCCAACATGAGCGTGACGTCCCGCCGCCCGCGCCCGGCCGCCGCTGCTTCGCCTACGATCCCGCAAATTGCTGACATGTTCGGTTCCTTTATTGGTTGTCTGGCCGGTGCGCTGGACTAGAACGCCGGCCTCGCCGCTTGTTCCCGCGAGGCGGCCACCCCTCGCACCTGGTCGTAAAGGTCCTGGTAGGCCGCGATGGCGGCGTGCAGGCTGTGCCGCACGCTGGCCTCGGCGGCGGCGCGCTGCCCGAGCGCGCGCCGGCCCACCTCGTCCTGCGCCAGCGCCACGAACGCGTCGGCCATCGCCGCCGGATCCTCGGGTGGCACCAGGCGCCCGGTCAGCCCGTAGCTGCCCGCGCCCGCGCCTGAAATGAAGCCGCTGGTGCCGGCGGTCTCGCCCAGGATCTCGGGGATCTCGTTGACGCGCGTGGCGACGATGGTGGTGCCCGCCGCCTTGGCCTCGAGGATGGCCACGCCGTAGGGCTCGAACTTGGACGCCAGCACGAAGATGTCGAGGGCGCGCAACGCGACCGGCACCTCGTCGCAGTGTCCGGCGAAGCGCACCCGCTCGCCGACGCCCAGCTCGCGCGCCAGCTGCTCCAGGTCGGCGCGCAGCGGCCCGTCGCCGATCAGCAGCATGATGAGTCGCGCGTCGCGCGCCGCGGCCGCCGCGAAGGCCCGCAGCTGGGTCGGGTAGTCCTTCTGCTCGACCAGGCGGCCGACGCTGCCGATCACCAGCGCGTCGGGCGGCAGCCGGTGGCGGGCGCGAAATCCGGCGGTCTGCTCGGCGGTCACCCGCGAGAAGCGATTGACGTCGACGCCGTAAGGGACGATGTGCAGGCGCGCGAGGTCGATGCCGTTGTAACGGCAGAAGCGCTGGCCCAGCGTCGGCGACACGGTGACGATGCGGCGCATGAGCCAGCTCACCGCCCGGTTGCGCCAGCGGTTGCGGCGCGAGGTCGTGAACAGGCGCTGCGGCAGGAAGCGGTAGTCGTAGTCGGGAGTCAGGCAGGCGAAGGCGCTCAGTGACCCGATGGTGGCCCGGATGCCCAGCGCCTGGGCGACGACGCCGCCATACAGCATGGTGCGCGGGTTGTAACAGTGGATGACGTCGGGTCGCAAACGCCGCGCCGCCGCGCCCAGGCGCGCGATCATGCCGACGTTGAGCCCGTCCGGGCAGGGCACCTGCTCGATGGGAACGCCCAGGCCGCGCAGCCGGTCGTGCAGCGGGCCCTTCTCCTCGTCGAAGGTGATCAGCGTCGGGCGGAAGCGCTCGGGATCGAGGCCGGCCAGCAGGTCGGCCATCGCCTTGGTCTTGCCGGACAGGCCCAGGCCGTCGACCAGGTACAGCACGCGCGCGGCCGCGCCGACGCGCGCCGCGGCGGTCGTCGGGGGGGCTCCGTTCTTGGTGCCGTTCTTCATGCCGGTGTCACGCCGCCTTGCGGCCTTCGATCCAGTGCGCGTACCAGGCGCCCAGGTTGACCAGGCACCACAGGTCGAAGCTGTGGTCCTGCACGCCGCCCAGGTGGCGTCCCCACAGCTCGTCGACGTAGGGGCGGTTGAAGAAGCCGCGCGCCGCCAGCGGGCTCTCGAAGATCTCGCGCTTGGCCCAGCCGGCCAGCGGGCCGCGCAGCCACTCGGGCAGCGGCACCCGGAAGCCCTGCTTGGGGCGGTCGAGCACCTCGTCGGGCAGCGTGCCGCGCAGCCCCTCTTTCAGCACCCACTTGCCCTTGTTTCCCTTGATCTTCAGCGCGCGCGGCAGCGACAGCCCGTAGGCGACCAGGGTGTGATCCAGGAAGGGCGCGCGCGCCTCGATCGAGTGCGCCATCGACAGCTTGTCGACGCGCATGAGCAGGAGCTCGGGCAGGCGGTTGTTGAGCTCCATCACCGACATCTGCTGCAAGAGATCCGCTTGCGGCTGGCGCGCCGCCAGGTCGGCGTAGACCTTCTCGACCAGCTCGCCGCTCTGCGAGCGGCGGGTCTCGCCCAGGCGGGCGCGGGTCTCGGCGGTCAGCAGGCGCTCCTTCTCGCTGTCCCAGAACACCACGTCCAGGCCCCAGTACAGGGGTTGTCCGTCGCGCGCCCGGCGCAGGACGTCGGTGCGCCCGGCCGGCTGGCGCAGCAAGCGGCTGGCTTCGTGCAGTCCGGCGCGCACCAGGCGCGGCAGCTTGCGGATCGCGTCCCAGCGGCGCGAGGCGGTGTTCAGCATGTGCGCCATGTCGCCGTAACCGCCGAACACCTCGTCGCTGCCCTCGCCGACCAGCACCACGATCACGCCGTCCTTGCGCGCCTGTTCGCACAGGAAGTGCATGGGCAGGCAGGCCGGGTCGCCGATCGGCTCGTCCTGCTGATAGACCAGGTCGGGCAGGTAATCGCGGCACTGGTCCGCGGTGACGCTGATCTCGTGGTGGTCGCACTTGAACTTCTTGGCGATCATCTGCGCGTAGGGCAGGTCGTGGAAGTTCTCGGCGGCGCCGAAACCTTCGAATCCCACCGAGTAGGTCTGCAGCGGCCGATCGATGAGCTTGCTCATCAGCGCGACATTGGCGCTCGAGTCCACGCCGCCCGACAGGAACGCGCCTACCGGCACGTCGGCCATGAGGCGCTTTTTGACCGCGTCGTCGAGCAGCTCGCGCACGCGCGCGACCGCCTCGCGCTCCGAGACGTAGCTCGGCCACGGCGTCTCGGGCACCGCCGACCAGTAGCGCTCGATGTGCAGGTTGCCGAGTCGGTCACAGATCAGACGGTGCGCGCCCGGCAGCTTCTTGATGCCCTTGAACAGCGTGTAGGGCGCCGGCACGTTTCCGAAGGTCAGGTACAGGTTCAGGCCTTCGGGATCGATGTCGCGCGCCACGTCGGGGTGGGCGAGCAGGCCCTTGATCTCCGACGCAAACAGCAGCTTGCCGCCGACCACCGTGTAGTACAGCGGCTTTTTGCCCAGGCGATCGCGCGCCAGCATCAGGCGGTCGCGCGCGGCGTCCCAGATGCCGAGCGCGAACATGCCGTCGAGAGCGTTCAGGCAATCCGGGCCGTCGACCTCGTACTGGTGGATGATCGCCTCGGTGTCGGTGCGCGAGCGAAAGCGGTGCCCCTTGGCTTCCAGGCCCGGTCGCAGCGCCGCGTGGTTGTAGATCTCGCCGTTGAACGTGATCCACACCGTGTCGTCTTCGTTGGCCATCGGTTGGTGGCCGGCCGGCGACAGATCGACGATCGAGAGGCGCCGGTGCCCCAGCACCACCCGGTGGTCGGCCGACTCCCAGATGCCGGCGTCGTCGGGCCCGCGGTGGCTCATGGCATCGCGCATGGCGAGCACCGACGCTCGCTCGTCGCGGCTACCGCCGAAGTTGAACAGACCTGCTATGCCGCACATTTGTCGCCGCCTCAGCTGTCCGTGGGTTTCAGGATCTCACTCACCGTGACCGTCCGCCAGCCGGTCGCCGCCAGGCCCTGGAGAATGCGCGGCAACGCCGCCAGCGTCCAGGTCTGGGACTCGTGCAGCAGCACGATGTCGCCGGGGCTCAGTGACTCGGGCGCCAGGCGCGCGGCCACCACGTCCGGCGACAGAGTCCGGCAGTCGTCGGAGTCGCGCGACCAGAGCACCGTGGTGTACCCGGCCTGCGCCGACAGCGCCAGGGACCGCAACGAGGTGGCGCCGGTCGGCGGGCGCACCAGCGGGCGCCCGTCGGCGACCGGAGGCAACAGAAGGGCGGTGCGGCGCAGCTCGTCGCGCAGCGCCGGCGCGCTCATCCTGGTGAAGGCATCGTGGGTGAAGCCGTGGCCCGCCACCTCGTGGCCGCGCGCCACCATGCGCAGCAGCGCGTCCCGGCGCGCGACGCAGGCAGTGCCCACCACGAAGAAGGTGGCGCGCGCGCCGAACCGCTCCAGCACTTCCAGGTAGGCGTCGGTCATGTCCGCCGGGCCGTCATCGAACGTCAACGCCACCCGCTTTGCCTTCCCCACACCCTTGCGCACGATCACCGCGCGTGGCAGGGCGTCGGCGACCAGGCGGCGCACCCGGGTCGCGAGTCTGGGGGCCGCGGCCGCGGGGGCGAGCTTGGGCGCGGCAGAGGAGGGGATCGGCGACGCCGACGCTGGCGCCGACGCCGACGCCGACGCCGAGGGGACGGATCGCGTCCCGGTCCCGAGATCGGTCTCAGCGCGCACCGCCCACCGCTCTCTGGGCAGCCGCCGGCTCCGCCACGGGCGCGGCGTCGCCGGCCACACCGCACGCCTTCTCCAGCGTCTTCAACAATCGCCCCGCGCTGTCGTCCCAGCCGCCGCGCGCGCCCAGCGCGGCCACGGCGGCGGCGTCGTAGGGGGTGGCGATGGCGTCGCCCAGCGCGCGCGCCAGCGCCTCGACGTCCTTGACCGGCACCAGGGTGCCGAGCTCGGCGCGGTGGACCACGTCGGGGATCCCGCCCACCCGCGTCGCCACCACGCGCCGGCCGCAGGCCAGCGCCTCCAGCAGCACGTTGGGCGTCCCCTCGTGGTGGCTGGGCAGCGTCAAGATGTCGCAGGCCCCCATCCAGACCGGCACCTCCGGCAGCGGGCGCGGCCCGGTGAACAGCACGCGGTCGCCCAGCGCCGCCAGCGCCGCCGCGGCCGCCGCACGCGCCTTGCCGTCGCCCACCATGATCAGCACCGCGTCGGGGTGCTGGGCGGCGACGCGCGGGAAGGCCTCGGCGAGATCGAGCGCGCCCTTGTCGCCCTCGATCCTGCCGACGAACAAGATCCATTTGCGCACGTCGCTGCCCCGTCCCAGCGCCGCGCGCGCGGCGGCGCGGTCACGCGGGTGAAACAGGCTGTCGTCGACCCCGTTGGTCACGATGTCGATGCGGTCGGCGGCGACCCCCAGGCCGCGCGCCGCCTCGCCAAGCGCGCGGCTGACCGCGACGACCCGCGCCGCGCGCGGCAGCGCCCAGGCCAGCTGTCGCCGCAGCGCCGGCCGCATCGCCAGCACGTCCATGTCCGATCCGTGCAGCTTGACCACCGCCGGCACCCCCAGCGCCCTGCCCAGAGCCACCGCCGCGACCCCGTCGGGGTAAGCCCACGAGCCCAGCAACACGTCGAAGCGCCCGCGCCGGCGCCAGATGGCCGGCAATACGCAGGCGGCGTACAGCCCCGCCGACAGCGCGTGTCCGTAACGGGGCAGGTACAGCGTGCGCGGATGCCAGACCTCGACCCCGTCGATGGTGTCGCGCGCCGGCACACCGGTCAGGCGCCCGGCCGGCGACCAGCGCGCCAGGGCCCCGGCGCCCGGGAACCAGGGGATGGTCGCCAGGACTTCCACCTCGCACCGCCGCCGCAGCGCAGCCATCTGCTGCCGGTTGAACGGCGCCGACAGCGGCTCGAGCGCATTGGGGAAGATCTTGGTGACGACCAGGACACGCATGTAGACGCCAGCGTCGGTGAGAATGCAGCAGTGGGTGGAAAACTTCAATCGCGACGCGGGGTGCCGGGGGCGCGACTTCCCCCGTCGGCGTGGGCGTCGGCGTGGGCGTCGGCGACGGCGACGGCAACGGCAACGGTGGAGTCGGACGGCCACGCCGACGCCGACGCTGACGCCGACGGGAAGACCGGGCCCGGCGCCGCCCTCAGCGCCGCAGGCCCAGGATCAACCCCGTCGACACGATCCACAGCGCGATGTTCCACAGCAGCGGCTTGTCCCGCAGGAAGACCTCCTCGGGCTGGCCGCCGGCGTTCTGGGTGTGGGCCAGGAACAGGTAGCGGAACAGACCGAAGATCACGAAGGGGATCGTCACCATCATCAAGTTGTTGTGAGGCAACTTGGGCGAGGTGAAGGTGTAAAGGGAGTAGGCCATCACCGTCGACGAGGCCACGATGCTGATCAGGCTGTCGAGCAGCTGCGGGGTGTACATCTCCAGAATCTTGCGGTGGTGCACCGCCTGACCCTCCAGCAGCACCAGCTCGTTTCGGCGCTTGCACAGGCCCAGGAACAGCGAGCCGAGCAGGGTCACGGTGTAGAGCCAGGGTGAGATCTCGGCGCCGATCACCACCGCCCCCGACACCGCGCGCATCACGAAACCGATGGCCAGCACGAAGACGTCGAGGAGAACGATCTCCTTGAGCACCAGGATGTAGGCGAACTGCATCCCCAGGTAGCCGGTGGCGACCGCGGCGAAGGCCGGGCTGAGCAGGAAGCCAGCGACGAGACAGATCGGCATCAGCCCGATCGCGACGCCGATGGCGACGCGCGGCGACAGCGCGCCCGACGCGATGGGCCGGTTGCGCTTGGTAGGGTGGCGCCGATCTTTCTCCAGATCGCGCACGTCATTGAGCAGGTAGACCGCGCTCGCGATCAACGAGAACAGCGAGAACGCCGCCAGCGATCGCAACAGCGCGCTCCACATCTCGGGCGAGAAGGGACGCCACTGGTCGTTGAGGGTGAAGACGAACCCGGCGAACAGCAGCAGATTCTTGATCCACTGCTTGGGCCGCATCGCCCGGATCAGGGACGGCAGCAGCGCAGCGCGCGCGGGCGGGCTCACGGGCGGAGCCGGGGTCGTCGAATCGACGCCGGAGTCTGGTGCTGCGCTCAAGCTCTCAAGCTTGCACAGGTTGTCGAGGGTGATCAACCGCAGCATGGGAAAAGACCGGCCACATTTCGGTGAATCCTGGCGCGCGCCGGCCTCGAAACTGGGGTAGCGTGACCGGTCGCATGGAATCGCAGGGCACGCGCGGCGGCGGACCGGCCGCGTCAGGCGGGGAGGCGCTGGACGTCGTGGTCATCGGCGCCGGGGTGGTCGGGCTGGCGGTGGCGCGCGCGCTGGCCCTGGCCGGGCGTGAGGTGGTGGTGCTGGAGAGCGCCACCGCGATCGGCACCCACACCAGCTCGCGCAACTCCGAGGTGATCCACGCCGGGCTGTACTACCCGACGGGGTCGCGCAAGGCGCGCCTGTGCGTGGCCGGCCGGGACGCCCTCTATCGCTACTGCGCCGAGAACGACGTGGCGCACCGCCGCATCGGCAAGCTGCTGGTGGCGACGGTCGACGCCGAGATCGCCGCGCTCGAGTCGTACAAGAAACAGGCGGAGCTGAACGGCGTGATGGATCTCACCTGGCTGGACGCGAACCAGGCGCACGCGCTGGAGCCGGCGGTGCGCGCGGTGCGCGCGCTGCTGTCGCCGTCGACCGGGATCGTCGACAGCCACGGCCTGATGCAGGCTCTGCAGCGTGACCTCACCAGGCTTGGCGGTTCGGTGGTGCTCGGATCGCCGGTGCTGGGCGGCGAGGTCCACGGCGACGGCATCACCCTGCGGGTGGGCGGCGAGGCGCCGACCCAGCCTCCGACAATCGTCCGCTGCCGCGGCGTGGTCAACTCCGCGGGGCTGTTCGCGCAGGCGGTCGCGCGCAGCCTCGACGGCCTGCCGCCGGCCAGCATCCCGCCCTGTCACTACGCCAAGGGGCACTACTTCGTGCTCGCCCAGGCGCCGCCCTTCCGGCGCCTGGTCTACCCCGTGGCGGTCGCGGGCGGGCTGGGCGTGCACGTCACGCTCGATCTGGGCGGGCGCGCGCGCTTCGGGCCCGACGTGTCGTGGGTCGATGGGATCGACTATGCCTTCGACGAGTCGCGCGCGCCGTCGTTCTACGCGGCGATCCGGCGCTACTGGCCCGACCTCCGCGACGGCGATCTGCAGCCCGGATACACCGGCATCCGGCCCAAGCTGGGGCCCGCCGGTACGCCGGCCGCCGACTTCGTCATTCAAGGCCCGTCGGTGCACGGCGTGCACGGGCTGGTCAACCTCTACGGCATCGAATCACCGGGCCTGACCGCGTCGCTGGCCATCGCCGAGGAGGTGGCCGAGTTGCTCGCGATGTGAGACGCTACGCGCGGAAGCAAACGCGGAAGAACGTGCGCAAGGACCGTTCATAGGACAGCTCAGGAGAAGTCGACATGATCGGCAGGCGGGTAGCTCGATGACGGCGAAAGCGGCAGCGGATTCGGTAGACAGGTATCGACGTTCGCGCGACATGCGCGCGCGGCTCAAGCAGCTGATCCCCGGCGGGGCGCACACCTTTGCCAAGGGCGACGACCAGTTCCCGGAGCTGTCGCCGGGGGTGATCGCGCGCGGCCTGGGCTGCCACGTATGGGACGTCGACGGCAACGAGTTCATCGAGTACGGCATGGGCCTGCGCGCGGTGACCCTGGGGCACGCCTATCCGCCGGTGGTCGAGGCGGTGCGCGCCTCGCTGGAGCTGGGTACCAACTTTACCCGTCCTTCCATCACGGAGCTGGAGTGCGCGGAGGCCTTCCTGGCGATGATCGAAGGCGCCGAGATGGTGAAGTTCACCAAGGACGGCTCGACCGCGACCACCGCCGCGCTGAAGCTGGCGCGCAAGTTCACCGGGCGCGACGTGATCGGGATCTGTGCCGAGCACCCGTTCTTTTCCTACGACGACTGGTTCATCGCCACCACCACAATGGACGGCGGCATCCCGGCGGCGGCGCGGCTGGAGACGCGGCAGTTCAAGTACAACGACCTTGCCAGCGCGCGCGCGATGTTCGACCAGAACCCGGGGCAGATCTGCGCGGTGATCCTGGAGGCGGCGCGCACCGACGAGCCGGCGCCCGGCTTCCTCGCGGGTCTCAAGCAGCTGTGCCACGAGCGCGGCGCGATCCTGATCTTCGACGAGATGATCACTGGCTTTCGCTGGAACAACGGCGGCGCGCAGAAGGAGTACGGCGTGGTCCCCGACCTGTCGACCTTCGGCAAGGCCCTGGCCAATGGCTTCGCGCTGTCGGCCCTGTGCGGCAAGCGCGAGATCATGCAGCTGGGCAGCCGCGCGCGCGTGCAGGACGACGTGTTCCTGCTGTCGACCACCCACGGGGCCGAGACGCCCGCGCTGGCCGCGGCGATCAAGACCATGGAGATCTTCCGCAAGGAGCCGGTGGTCGCCCACCTGCACCGGCAGGGCGCTCGCCTCAAGGAAGAGCTGAACGCGGTCGCGCGCAAGCGCGGCGTCGAGAAGTACTTCTTCGCCTTCGGCCGCCCGTGCAATCTGCTGTTCGGCACCCGTGGCCCCGACGGCGAGCCGTCGCAGGAGTTCCGCATGCTGTTCATGCAGGAGACCATCCGGCGCGGGGTCATCGGCCCGTCGTTCATCATCAGCTACTCCCACAGCGACAGCGACGTCGACCAGACCGTCGCCGCCGTCGACGACGCCCTCGAGGTCTACGCCCGCGCGCTGGAAGAGGGCGTGGGCAAGTACCTGGTCGGCCCGCCGTCGAAGCACGTCTTCGACAGGCGCTGAGGACTTGCGGCGGGCGCGGAAGCAGAGCCCCCTCCGGTCCCCTCTCCCGTCCGCGGGAGAGGGCGGGGGAGAGGGCAGGCATTGCCGAGGGACGCGCTTGCTGGTGCCCTGGGCGGTCTAGCCCGCTTCGCCGCCGTCAAGCGGGCGCGCGTCGCCGGCGTCGGCGCTGGTTGGCCCCGGAAAGCACATCCATCCGCGGGCGGTGCAGATCGCGCTGCAGTTTGGGTCGGGGCAGAATCCTCGGCAGGGAATATCGAAGCAAGTGCAGAACCGATCCGGGATGGTCCGCTCCGGGCAGATGGCGA
>DASRQZ010000099.1:0-10754 GCA_035696125.1 Polyangia bacterium | reverse complement strand
CGCCGTCGCCAACGGCGACCTGTCGCAGAAGATCACCGTCGACGTCAAGGGCGAGATCCTGGAGCTGAAGAACACCATCAACACCATGGTCGACCAGCTGCGCGCGCTGGCCTCGGAGGTGACCCGCGTCGCGCGCGAGGTCGGCACCGAGGGCAAGCTGGGCGGCCAGGCCATGGTGCCGGGCGTGAGCGGCACCTGGAAGGACCTGTCCGACAACGTGAACCTGCTGGCCGGCAACCTGACCGATCAGGTGCGCAACATCGCCAAGGTGACGACCGCGGTCGCCAACGGCGACGTGTCGCAGAAGATCACCGTCGACGTGAAGGGCGAGATCCTGGAGCTGAAGAACACCATCAACACCATGGTCGATCAGCTGCGCTCGTTCGCGGGCGAGGTGACCCGCGTCGCCAAGGAGGTCGGCACCGAGGGCAAGCTGGGTGGCCAGGCCGAGGTGCCCGGCGTTGCCGGCATCTGGAAGGACCTCACCGACAACGTAAATTTGTTAGCCAACAACCTGACCGTGCAGGTGCGCAACATCGCGCTGGTCACCACCGCGGTCGCCAACGGCGATCTGTCCAAGAAGATCACCGTCGACGTGAAGGGCGAGATCCTGGAGCTGAAGATCACCATCAACACCATGGTCGATCAGCTCAACAGCTTCGCCAGCGAGGTGACCCGCGTCGCCAAGGAGGTCGGCACCGAAGGCAAGCTGGGCGGGCAGGCCGAGGTGCCCGGCGTGGCCGGCATCTGGAAGAACCTGACCGACAACGTCAACTTCATGGCCCGCAACCTGACCGCGCAGGTGCGCGGCATCGTCAAGGTCGTGACCGCGGTCGCCAACGGCGACTTGAAGCAAAAGATGGTCGTCGAGGCCAAGGGCGAGATCGCCGCGCTGGCCGAGACCATCAACAGCATGACCGACACGCTGTCGACCTTCGCCGAGCAGGTGTCGACGGTGGCCCGCGAGGTCGGCGTCGAGGGCAAGCTGGGCGGCCAGGCGCGCGTGCCCGGCGTGGCCGGTACCTGGAAGGACCTGACCGACAACGTGAACTTCATGGCGTCCAACCTGACGACCCAGGTGCGCGGCATCGTCAAGGTCGTGACCGCGGTCGCCAACGGTGACCTGTCGCAGAAGTTGATCGGCGTCGAGGCCAAGGGCGAGATCGCCGCGCTGGCCGACACCATCAACAACATGTGCGACACGCTGGGCACCTTCGCCGACCAGGTCTCGACGGTGGCGCGCGAGGTCGGTATCGAAGGCAAGCTGGGTGGCCAGGCCAAGGTGCCGGGCGCCGTCGGCACCTGGCGTCAGCTGACCGACAACGTCAACCAGCTGGCCGGCAACCTGACCACCCAGGTGCGCGCGATCTCGGAGGTCGCCACCGCGGTCACCAAGGGCGATCTCACCCGGTCGATCGACGTCCAGGCCGAGGGCGAGGTCGCCTCGCTCAAGGACAAGATCAACCAGATGATCGTCAACCTGAAGGAGACGACCCAGAAGAACACCGAGCAGGACTGGCTGAAGACCAACCTGGCCAAGTTCAGCAGCATGATGCAGGGACAGAAGAACCTGGGCACCGTGTCGCAGATGATCATGTCGCAGCTGACGCCGCTGGTGTCGGCGCACCACGGCGCCTTCTTCATGCTCGACTCCGAAGGCAACGCCCCGATGCTGAAGCTGACCTCCAGCTACGCCTATCGGGAACGCAAGAGCGTCGCCAATCGCTTTCGTTTCGGCGAGGGGCTGGTCGGGCAGTGCGCGCTGGAGAAGAAGACGATCTTGTTGACCCGCGTGCCGGCCGACTACATCCAGATCAGCTCGGGCCTGGGCGAGGCGGCGCCGCTCAACGTGATCGTCCTGCCGGTGCTGTTCGAGGGCGAGATCAAGGCGGTGATCGAGCTGGCGTCGTTCCACACCTTCAGCGCGATCCACCAGCTGTTCCTGGATCAGCTCATGGAGAGCATCGGCGTCGTGTTGAACATGATCAGCGCCAACATGCGCACCGAGGAGCTGCTGCAGCAGTCGCAGTCACTGACCCAGGAGCTGCAGTCGCAGTCCAAGGAGCTCACGCAACAGCAGGACGAGCTCAAGCGCAGCAACTCGGCGCTGGAGAAGCAGGCCCTGGAGCTGGAAGAGAAGGCGCGCTTGCTGGCCGAGCAGAACAGCAAGGTCGAGGTCAAGAACCGGGAGGTCGAGCAGGCGCGGCTGTCGCTGGAAGAGAAGGCCGAGCAGCTGTCGCTCATCTCCAAGTACAAGTCCGAGTTCCTGGCCAACATGTCGCATGAGCTGCGCACGCCGCTCAACAGCCTGCTGATCCTGGCCAAGCTG
Source organism: Polyangia bacterium (assembly GCA_035696125.1). Taxonomy (GTDB): domain Bacteria; phylum Myxococcota_A; class Polyangia; order Fen-1088; family Fen-1088; genus DASRQZ01. The sequence goes on along the minus strand of DASRQZ010000099.1, from coordinate 8,425 downwards.
CTGTCCGACAACGCCGACGCCAACCTGACCGACAAGCAGGTCGAGTACGCCAAGACCATCTACGCCTCGGGCGGCGATCTGTTGACGCTGATCAACGAGATCCTCGATCTGTCCAAGGTCGAGGCCGGCAAGATGCCGGTCGAGCCGCGCGACATCCCGGTCAAGGACGTCGCCGAGTTCGTCGAGCGGTCGTTCCGGCCGGTCGCCGATCAAAAGCAGCTCAAGTTCCGCACCGAAGTCGGGCCGGGCGTGCCGCCGCGCATCTTCACCGACCCGCAGCGGCTGCAGCAGGTGCTCAAGAACTTGCTGGCCAACGCCTTCAAGTTCACCGAGACCGGCGCCGTCACGCTGCGTGTCCAGCGCGCCAAGCCCGGCACCCGCTTCGTTCGTGACGGCCTGGCGACATTGGGGTACCAGGACAAGGTCATCGCGTTCTCGGTCAGCGACACCGGGATCGGGATCGCGCAGAACAAGCAGAAGCTGATCTTTGAGGCCTTCCAGCAGGCCGACGGCACCACCAGCCGCAAGTACGGCGGCACGGGGCTGGGGTTGTCGATCTCGCGCGAGATCGCGCGCCTGCTGGGCGGGGAGATTCACGTCGAGAGCCGCCTCGGCGAGGGCAGCACCTTCACGTTGTTCCTGCCCGAGCGCTACATTGGCCTCGAGAACAGCCTCGAGAGCGACATCGCCGTCGATCCGCCGTCGATGTTCGGCGCGTCGCTGGACTCGCTGGTCGGCACGACGCCGCTGGCGGCGCCCGATCCCACGCTGCTGCGTCCGGTCGACGACGACCGCGACCAGCTGCAGCAGGGTGATCGGGTCCTGCTGATCATCGAGGACGACCTGGCCTTCGCCCGCATCATGCTGACCATGGCGCACGAGAACGGCTTCAAGGCGGTGGTCGCGACCCGCGGCGACTCCGGGCTGGCGCTGGCCAACCAGCTGAAGCCCGACGCCATCAGCATGGATCTGCAGTTACCCGTCATGGACGGGTGGAGCGTGCTCGACCGCCTGAAGCGCAACCCGGCCACCCGCCACATCCCCGTGCACGTCATCTCGGTCGACGAGATGACCCGGCGCGGTGCGACGCTGGGCGCGTTCGCCTATCTGGAAAAGCCGGTCAGCCGCGAGACCCTGCAGGCGGCCTTCGAGCACATCTCGACCTTCCTGGATCGGTCGGTGCGCCAGCTCCTGCTGGTCGAGGACGACGACCACCAGCGCGACAGCATCATCGAGCTGGTGGGCGAAGGTGACGACGTCAAGGTCACACCCGTGCGCAGCGCCGAGGAGGCGCTGGCGGCGCTGGAGGCCGGCGGCTACGACTGCGTTGTGGTCGACCTGGTGCTGCCCGGAGACGACGGCATCCACCTGGTCGAGCGCATCAAGACCCAGGACCGGTACCGCGACCTGCCGGTGGTGGTCTACACCGGCAAGGAGCTGACCGATCTCGAAGAGCAGCGTCTCAAGAAGTACACCCAGTCGATCATCCTCAAGAGGGGCTTGCACTCGCCCGAGCGACTGCTCAACGATACCGCGTTGTTCCTGCACCGCGTGCAGGAGCGGCTGCCAGAGCGGTCAAAGGCGATGATCTCGGAGTCGCGCAGGGCCGAATCGACCATCGTCGGTCGAAAGGTGCTGGTCATCGACGATGACGTGCGCAACATCTTTGCCATGACCAGCATCCTGGAAGCCAACGGCATCAAGGTCGTCTACGCGGACAACGGCCGCGCCGGGATCGACGCGCTGGAGAACGATCCCGACATCGACCTGGTGTTGATGGACATCATGATGCCGGGCATGGACGGCTATCAGGCCATCGACGAGATCCGCGGCATCCCGCGCTTCTCGTCGATTCCCATCGTGGCGGTGACCGCCAAGGCGTTGCCCGAGGACCGCGACAAGTGCCTGGGCGCGGGCGCGTCCGACTACCTGCCCAAGCCGGTCGACGCGGGCATGCTGCTGGAGGTGATCCGGCTGTGGACCGGCGGACAGGCGCACGCGCCGAACTGAAGATCTTGTCATGGCCGCCGAACGGGGACACGCGCCGATGACGTCCGAGCCGCTGGGCGGGGGTTCACTCTCGCTCGAAGCCAGCGTCGGGCAGGCCAGCATCCTGATGGTCGACGACCATGCGGCGAATCTGCTGGCGCTGGAGGCGATCCTGGCGCCGCTCGGCCATCGGCTGATCAAGGCGCACTCGGGCGACGAGGCGCTGAAGCACCTCCTGCAGCGCGACTTCGCGCTCATCTTGCTGGACGTGCAGATGTCGGGCATGAGCGGCTTCGAGACCGCGGCGCTGGTCAAGCAACACCCGCGTAGCCGCCACATCCCGATCATCTTCATCACCGCGCTCTCCCGCGACGCCGAGCACATCTTCCACGGATATTCGCAAGGGGCGGTCGACTATCTGCTCAAGCCGTTCGAGCCGGAGATCCTGCGCTCGAAGGTCGCGGTGTTCATCGACCTTTACCTCAAGGGGGAGACCATCAAGCTGCAGGAGCGACTGCTGCGCCAGCGCGAGCGCGAGGTGATGGAGCGCCGCAGCCAGCACCGCTACCGCAGCCTGCTGGATTCCATGCCCCAGTGCGTGTGGGCGGCGAACGCCGAGGGGGAGATCTACTACTGGAATCACGCGGGGCTCGACTACTGCGGCGTGTCCGCCGAGCGGGCGGGCAGCGAGTCGTTCTGGCGGGTGGTCCACCCGGACGATCGGCCTGCGGTCGAGGACGAGTGGCAGGCGGCGATCAGCGGTGGGGGGTCCTTCCAGAAGGAGCTGCGGCTGCGCCGCGCCAGCGACGGAAGCTATCGCTGGCACCTCGGGCGCATGGTGCCCGAACGCAACGAGCAGGGGATGGTGGCGGGCTGGATCGCGACCGCCGCCGACATCGACGACCAGAAACGCGCCGAGGAGGGCCTGCAGCGAGCGGTGGTGCAGCGCGACGACTTCCTCTCGGTGGCCTCCCACGAGCTGCGCACCCCGCTGACCTCGCTGAAGCTGGAGCTGTCAAACCTGGGCCGGGTGGCGCAACGCAACCAGGGCGTGGTGCCCGCCCAGCGAATGAGCGAGAAGCTGGGCAAGATCGAAGGACAGGCCGACCGCCTGCACCGGCTGATCAACGACCTGCTCGACGTGTCGCGCATCTCGTCGGGACGACTGGAGCTGGAGCTGGATCCGGTCGACCTGGCCCAGCTGGCCCGCGAGGTGGGCGCTCGCTTCCAGGACGAGGCGAGGCGCGCCGGGTCGGAGCTGGCTGTCATCGCCCACGCGCCGGTCATCGGCCGCTGGGACCGCAATCGCCTGGAGCAGGTGATCACCAACATGATCACCAACGCCCTCAAGTACGGGGCCGGGCAGCCCGTGCAGATCACCGTCGACGGTGGGACGCGCGCGCGTCTCACCGTCTCCGATCACGGGGTGGGCATCGCGCCCGAGGATCAGGGGCGCATCTTCGATCGGTTCGAGCGCGCCTCGTCGAGTCGCAACTTCGGCGGCATCGGCCTGGGCCTGTGGATCGTGCGCGAGATCGTGCATGCGCTGGGCGGCACGGTGCGTGTCGAGAGCGCCCTCGGCAGCGGCTCGACCTTCACCGTCGAGCTGCCCTGCGACGTGCCGAGCGCCACGAGCCCCTGATCCCCGGTTCACGCGTGAAAGGCTAGCCACCAGGATCCCGCGAGCAGACCCGCCGCGGCGAGCCCGAACCCGGCCTGGGCCAGTGGTCCCAGCCTCCTCGGCGCGATGCGCGCCAGCGCCACGCCCATCGCGGCGCCCACGGCCAGGCCGAAGAGGTGGCCGAACACATCGACGGGGGGGGCGCGGCTCGGGTTGCCGAGCAGGTCGGTGCCTGCGCCGACACCCAGCATCGCGAACAGCCCCAGAGCGGCGCCGATCGGCACCCAGGCGCGCCGGCGCTGCGGCAGGGAGCGCCAGCGCCGGAGCGCGCCCAGACCGGCGAGGATTCCCAGCGCCGCGAAGGTCCCGGTCGAGGCGCCGATCGAGACGTGCTCGACCCGGCGGTGCACCAGCGCCGTCAGCAGATTGGCGGCCGCGCCCGACAGCAGGATGGCCGCCGCGCCCAGCCCCGACCCGAGCCAGCGCCCGACGGCGGTGACGAAGATCAGGCAGGCGATCGCGTTTCCTGCCAGGTGCAGCAGATCGCCGTGCAGGGTCATGGCGGTGAACGCCCGCCACCACTGTCCTTGCAACAGCAGGCGCGCCGAGGCACTGCCGACCTCCAACCAGCGCGATGGCGCCGCCGCCTCACGCGAGCCTGCAACCAGGTAGAACGCCGTCAGCACGATGACCGCCGCGACACCGAGCGCGCTTGCGCTCTGCGGCACCGGCGGCGGTGCAGCGGCGTAGTCGGTGGCGCGCTCCGCGTCGAAGGTGTCCAGCGCCCGCCCCGCCGCGTCCAGGTCTACCGCAGCCACGGCGAGCACGAACTGCCGATCGAGGAGGCGCAGGTCGTGGGCGATCTCCGCCGAGGTCAGCACCAGCGCCCAGTCCTGCGCCAGCGCCGGATCCGAAGTCTGGCGGATCACCGTCGGAGCCAGCGGTTCGTCCATCGACAGCCAGAGGTTAACCGGGGAAGGGCTCCGGCGCACGAATGGTGGCGGGAGTACGGATAGGGGAAAACGCCATGACGCCACGGACGCCATCGGGGGTCCGAGCTTGGCGTCTGCGGCGCCTTGGCGGTTAACCGACCCGAATTGGGCTCAAGGCTGGCTCAGGCTACGCGAAAGCCGGCCTCTCTTGTGAGGCGGACCCATTGCGCACCCGGAAGCCTGGGGCCAGCAGCCGGGTGCCCTTCAGCAGCCTTCTAGTACGACGGGGCGTAATACCCGTCTTGCCAGACCCAGCGATACCCATCCCACTGCCAGTGGGGCGCGATCCAGATCCAGTCGGCCTGCGGCAGCAGCCAGGCACCGCCGAGCCAGACGCGTACGCCGTTGCGGTAACCCCAGTAGCCGGGCACCCAGACGTGGCGGGGCGAGGGGCGGATGCCGACGCCCACCCCGCTGTAGGGGTGCGCGGCCCAGCCACCGTAGGGGGTGACGGCGTAGCCCCCGCCGTGACCCCGCCAGCCACTCGAGTAGGTGGGGCCGCCGTGCCAGCCGCGACCGAAGACCACGCCGCCGCGCCAGCCGCCGCCGTTCACCGGCGCGCCGTGGAAGCCGTTGCTGCCACCGCGAAAGCCGCCGCCCGCGTGACCGTTGCCGCCGTGGAAGCCACCGCCACCGCCGTGGAAACCGCCGCCGTGCGCCGACGCGACGCCCGCCGCGGCAAAGAGCAACAGAGCTGCAAATCCAGTGATCAAACCAAGACGTTTCATGGCCTGGCCCTCCTTCTTCGAGCCTGTCGTTGAGACGACCGCGGGGGCAAAAAAATTCCACCTCAGCCGGGGCCAGGGTGACCGCGCGGGCCCGTGCTGGGCCCAGGGCGGCACCCGCCGCAGAGCTGGTAAGCTGCCGCGCATGAACGAATCGGGCGCCAGCTTCGGAGGAAGGAAGAACTTTCAGCCGGGCGGTACCCCGGGCGGGGGCGGCGAGTTCTTGATCGGCCTGGCGATGATGGCGGTCGGGATCTACCTGGTCTTCGATCGTGTGACCGTGCACACCTCGTTCTGGCACTACTTCGGCGGCGCCGGTAGCAGCTTCGGGATGACGTTGATCCCGCTCCTGGCCGGGATCGCCTTGCTGTCGTTCAACGGGCGATCGATCCTGGGCTGGTTGCTGGCGGCGGGCGGGATCCTGCTGATTCTGATCGGTGTGCTGATGAACCTGGACATCTACTTCCGGCCCACCAGCCTGTGGAAGACCATCCTGATGTTCGGTCTGATTGCCTTCGGACTCGGTCTGTTTGCAAAGGGACTGCGTCCCCACCGCGTCTCCGCGCCCGCCAAGGACTAACTTGGAACCAGAACTAAAGCTCGCTGACCGCGCCCGAAAGGCCGAAGGCGATCAGCTCCATGGTGCTGGGATGATCGATCCCCTCGCTACGTACCATGCCCGAGAGGGGCACCGCCGGGTGCGACCACGACGTCGATGAGGTCTTCCACGGCCCCCACTGGGCATCGCTCCGCATCTTGAAGCATCCGCTGAATCTTCCCGCCGGCACCACCGCGTCTTCTTGCGGCTGCCCCTGCCAGCTGACGATCAGGTTCGAGACTGCGCCGCGATACATCCCCTGCATCATCTGCAGCATGGGACCGTCGAAGCTGTTGACATGGCCGTTGCGGTCCTTCATGACCACGCCCCGGATCTCGATGCTGTTCGGATCCGTGCGATTGGGGATCACGAGCAGGATCTTGGTGACGGTGCGACCGGTGTAGCCCTCGAGGACCGACTCGACCCAGAAGGCGTCCGCGATCTGGCCGACGACCTTGTAGGTCAGGAATGATGGCTCCTGGTCGCGCACCATCCGGTGCTGCGTCCACTGGCCGACTTGCAACGGCTTCGGGACGAACTCCGCCGGTGCGGGAAAGCTCTGCGTCGGCGGGCCCAGCATTGAATTTCGCCGATCGATGTCCGCCTTGAGCGCGGGATCGATGGACGGTCCGCAACCCGCGAGGGTCCCGGCGCCGCCGAGCAGAACGGCGATGAGCATGAGCTGGAGTTTAGGCATGGCGCGCATGGTAGCGCGCCGGGGCCGATCTTCCGAGGGGGGTCGAGCGCCAAAGGTGGTCAAGTGAAGCCGGCCAACGGCCGATGTTCGGGACTGTTTGCGGCGCACCGGCCGGGACTGGTTGGCGCCGACCGGCGGTCTGGTCGGCGCCGGTCGGCGCCCCTCACTGAATGCCCTGACCTGTGCGATCGTCCCAACGGCGTCCTTCATCTTGTCGGGCGATCTGCCCGGCGAAAGGTGCTCCCATGCGTCGAGCGACATCGATATCCTTGGTCTCGGTCCTGGCGTCTCTGATCGTCGGAGGCGCCGTGGCGTCCGCGTCCGGTTGCTACGTCGCGCCCACGACTCCCCCGCCCGCGGGGCCGCCCGCGTATGGCTCGGGGTATCCGCCGCCGCAAGATCAGACGGCCCCGCCGGCACCACCGACCTACGATCCGGGCTACCCCGCGCCTGCCCAGCCTCCGCCACCCCCGCCCCCCCCGCCGTCATATCAGGCGCCGGCGCCGGTCGCGGCCACGCCCGACTATGGTTCCAGTTACGTCGAGGTCAGCGTCGTACCGCCCGGTTCGAACGTCCGGTCGGTCGACGTCTTCTACAATGAGCTCGCCCCCTACGGCAGCTGGTACGACGATCCGAGCTACGGTTGGGTGTTCGCGCCCCCCTCGCCGGCGTATGTGCCCTACTCCAACGGGCGCTGGGTCTCGACCGACTACGGCTTCACCTGGGTGTCCAACGATCCGTTTGGCTGGGCCACCGACCACTACGGCCGCTGGGTTTGGGCCAACCGCTGGATCTGGGTCCCTGACACCACCTGGGCGCCGGCCTGGGTGCAGTGGCGCCAGGGCCCGGGCTACGTCGGCTGGGCGCCGGTCGGCTACGCCGGCGCTGCGACGTTCCCGGAGGAGCACTGGCGCTTCGTTCCGGCGGCTCAACTGTTCGCGCCCGACGTGGGCCGCCACTACATGGGTGGCAACCTGGGCGGCTACCTGCGCGCCACCACGCCGGTGAACCGCTACTACCGTCACCAGGGCGACGCCTGGAGCGCGGGCCCCGACGATGCCTGGCTCGCGCGCAACCGCGTCGAGCGTCGACGCGAGGCGATCGGGCTGCGCGAGCTCGGGCGCTACAACGAGGCCCAGCGCCGGGAGGCCGAGCGGCGCGCGCACGAGCGGCAAGCCGAATGGGACGCGCGCCGCGGGCGTGAGCAGCAGGCCCGGCGGGACATGGAGCAGCGCGAGCGCGCCCAGAGCCAGCAGCAGCAGCGGCGCGCCGCCGACGACCAGCGCCGCCTCGCCGACGACCAGCGCCGCCGTGACGAGGAGCAGCGGCGCCAGCAGGACGAGGTGCGCCGGCGGCAGGACGAGGAGCAGCGCCGCCGGGTCGCCGACGAGCAACGACGTCAGCAAGACGAGGCGCGCCGGCAGCAAGAGCAACAGCGCCTACAGGAGCAGCAGCGCCAGCAGGAGCAGCAGCGCCAGCAGGGCGAGGCGCGGCGCAAGCAGGACGAGGATCAGCGTCGTCGCGTGGCCGACGACCAGCGAAAGCAGCAGGACGAAGCGCGCCGGCAACAAGATCAGCAGCGACAACAGGAGGAGGCGCGCCGCAAGCAGGACGACGAGCAGCGACGCCGCGTCGCCGACGAGCTGCGACGACACCAGGATCAGCAGCGGCAGCCCGACGAGGCGCGCCGGCGCGGTGACGATGAAGCGCGCCGCCGTGGTGCCGAGGATCAGCAGCGGCAACAGGATCAGCAACGTCAGCAGGACGAAGCGCGCCGGCGCCAGGACGAAGAGAAAAAGAGTG
>DASRQZ010000098.1:0-36914 GCA_035696125.1 Polyangia bacterium | reverse complement strand
AGGCCTGAGGCCCGAGGGAGGACCCCTTAACCGAACTGCCCCGCCCCATGGGACGCTCCCCGGATCACATGGGACGGCTCCACCCGGGAGGCTGATCTTGTCGCGCCGATCGGGGGTGATGCACAGGCACGGTTTCTGCTGTTGGTCGGGTCATGCGCCGGGTCATGCGCCCACTGAGGATTTACCATTCTTACGAGCGACAAAACCCCAATCGGGTTAGCCTGCTCGACCAGATGGGCGACGAGGACGACATCCGACAGCGGACGACCGCCGTCCCGTCCCGGCGCGTCTCGCGCGTCATCGGGGCGGCGACCGCGGAGCTGCGCGTGGTGATGCCGCCGACGCTGGCGGCGACGATCTCGCTGGGCGCCGAGCGGCTGGTGCTGGGGCGGCAGGCCGAGAACCAGGGCGAGCCCGAGATCGCCGACGCCTCGGTGTCGCGCAAGCACTTCGCAGTCGAGTGGGACGCCGCGAGCGGGTTCCACACCGGCGTCGACCTGGGCAGCAGCAACGGATCGTTCGTCGACGCCGTGCGCGCGGTCAGCCGCCTGCCGCTGGCCGACGGCTCGGTGATCCGACTCGGGCCCTCGGTGGTCGGGGTTTATCAGTCGCCGGCGGCCGAGGACGGCGACGATTCGATCCTGCCCTCGCGCGAGGCGATCCCGGGCCAGGCGCCCAGCACGCGCGCGCTACGCGCGTCGGTGGCGCGCGTCGCCCGCGATCCGTCGCCGGCGCTGCTCATCGGCGAGACCGGAACCGGCAAGGAGCACATCGCCGAGGAGATCCATCGCCTGAGCGGCCGCAAGGGGGATCTGGTGGCGGTCAACTGCGCGGCGCTGACGCCGGCGCTGATCGAGAGCCAGCTGTTCGGCCACGTGCGCGGCGCCTTCACCGGCGCGCAAGAGGCGCAGCCGGGGCTGTTCCGCGAGGCCGACCGGGGCACGCTGTTCCTGGACGAGATCGGCGAGCTGCCGCTGGAACTGCAGCCCAAGCTGCTGCGCGCGATCCAGGAGCGCGAGATACGGCCCGTGGGATCGTCGCGCGCGATCTCGGTCGACGTGCGGGTCATCGCGGCCACCAACCGCAACCTGGCCAGGCAGGTCGACGACGGATCCTTCCGCCGCGACCTGTACGGGCGCCTGTCGCTGTGGGAGGTGACAGTGCCGCCGCTGCGCCGGCGACGCGGCGACCTGTTCCTGTGGATCGAAAGGCTGCGGCGCCGCTGGCTGTCCGAGCGGTCGCGACCGGCGCCGGAGCGCGACTGGGTCTTCGAGGCCAGCGCCGCCGAGGCGCTGTTGCGCCGGGAGTGGCGCGACAACCTGCGCGGCGCCGATCGGCTGGTGCACGCGCTGGCCGGCGCCGAGCCGCTGCGCGACCCGATCACCTTCAGCAGCTTGCCGTCCTGGCTATGGGAGCCGGCGGTGACCACGGCCGCCGGCGAACAGACGACCCCGGTACCCACCGCGGCGGTGCCGGCACGCCCCCCGCCCACGCGCGAAGAGCTGATCGAAGTCCTGGGCAACCACGACGGCAGCGTCCGCGCGACCGCCCGCTACTACGGTCGCGACCGCCGCCAGATCTACCGCTGGATGGAAGCCTTCAACCTGCGGGAAAAATAGCCCCGCCGCCGACGGAGCCCCGGGGTCGAGGAAGATGTTGCCGGGACCCACGTTAGGAACTCAGCGTGACCCCAGAGGAAACCATCTTGACGACCGTGCCGCGCCGCCTCCTGCCGATCCTGCTGGCCGCCACCGCCGGCTGCGTCGAGGCGCCCGCGTCAAGCGGCCCCGGAGCGACCCACGCCCGCCTCGCCGATCCCCCGGACGCCGCCGCGGTGACCATCCGTTCCGCCGCCGCCACCGCGCCGGCCAGCTGGGTCAACCACTGGGGCAGCTGGCCGCTGGCCCGCTTCGAGCACGCCATGTCCTACGACGTCGATCGCCACCTGACCGTCATGTTCGCCGGCCGGCCGAGCGCCACGGCCCTGTTCGGCGACACCTGGGAGTGGGACGGCGAACGCACGCAATGGGTCCAGCGCACACCCGCCGTCGAGAGCAACGGACCGCCCGCGCGCGCCGGCCACGCCATGGTCTACGACGCCGCTCGGCAGCGGACCTTCCTGTTCGGCGGATGGCAACCGGGGAGCGGGCAATTCCCCGCCGACCAGTGGGAGTGGAACAGCGGCGACAAGACCTGGCACGAGCGCGCGATCAGCGGCACGGCGCCCGCGCCGCGCTACGGACACGCCATGATCTACGACCCCGACCGCGGCCGCGTCGTGCTCTTCGGCGGCTATGGCGGCACCGGCAGCGCCAAGGCGCGCCTCAACGATCTCTGGGAGTGGGACGGCAGCTCCTGGACCGACACGACGCCGGCCGGCAGCAAACCGTCGCCGCGCCTCAACGCGCTCATGGCTTACGACGCCAGCCGCAAGGTGATCGTGCTCCGCGGCGGCAACACCGGTACGGCAGCGCCACCCTCCGGCACCGCCATCGACGACAACTGGGAGTGGGACGCCACCACCGCCACCTGGAGCCCGCGCACGGCGCCGCCGCTCACCGGCACGTCGCTGTCCACCCATCGCGCGGTCTACGACGCGGGGCTCCGCAAGGTGATCCTGTACCAGGACTACCAGAACGTGTGGCAGTGGGACGCAGACACGCCGGCCTGGGTCCCCCTGACGACCAGCAAGACCGACCCGCTATTGCCGCCCACCAGCGCTCCCGGCATCATCTACGACGCCGGCCGCGCGCGCGTCACTCTGTTCGGCGGGCTCGTCGGCCGCACCCGCGACGTCTGGGAGTTGAACCCCGCCGACGGGTCGTGGCTCAGTCGCTCGCCTCCCATCGACGGCCCCACGCCGCGCACCTGGCCGTTTCTGGCCATCGACAGCCTGCGCGACGCCTTGATGGTGTTCGGCGGTTTTCACTCGGGCGATGCCAGCCCGTACAAGCAGGACATCTGGCAGTGGACCCCCGCGCTGCCCGACTGGGACAACAGCATCACCAAGCTGACCGGCGCCAAGCCCAGCGTGCGCGCTTACGGGCCCATGGTCTACGACCCGATCCAGGACCGGCTGATGGTCTTCGGCGGCTACGGCGGCGGAATCTACCTCAACGACGTCTGGGCCTGGTCACCCAGCACCCAGGCCTGGACCGCCCTGCAGCCGACGGGCCCGCTGCCCGGCGCGCGATCGAATCACTGGGCGTTTCACGATCGTCGCCGCAACAAGCTGGTCGCTTTCGGCGGGTACGCCGCCGCCAACGGCCAGATCTGGGAGCTGGACCTGACGGCGCTGACCTGGGCGAACTGGACGCCCAGCCCCAACCCCGTCGAGATCACCGGCCGCGCCGACTACGACGTCGCCCTCGATCCGGATCGCGGCAAGCTGGTGCTGATCGGCGGCGCCACCGCCGGGGTGACCGACGCCGCCGTCTGGGAATGGGACCTCGCGGCTCACAGCTGGGCGCCGCGGATTCCGCCCGCGGGCGGCCCACCGGTCATGCCCGGCCGCTCGCTGCACGCGATCGCCTACGACAGCGATCGCCGGGTGGTGATCGTGGTCGGCGGGCGCTCGGCCGCCAACATGCTGCTCGACGACTCCTGGGAATGGGACGGCAACCGCGCCGCCTGGAGCGAAACCACCCCCCCCACCATGCGCCCGCTGCCGCGCACCGGCCACCGCCTGCTGTACGACGAAAAGCGCGGCACGGCGTTGCTCTACGGCGGGTCTGTCACCCAGGACGCCACCTACGGCGACCGCGAGATCTGGGAGTATGTCCCGAACCGCGCGCCCCGCCCCGACGGAGCGCCGTGCTCGGTGGCGGCGGCGGCCGCGTGCAGCTCCGGCTTCTGCGTCGACGGCGTGTGCTGTCAGGCCCCGTCGTGCGCCGGCGCCTGCCGCGCGTGCAACGTCGCCGGCCAGGAAGGGACCTGCGCCGACGTCCCCGCCGGCGGCGCGGACGACGCCTGCCAGTCCGAACAGGCGTGCGACGCCGCCCATCAGTGCAAGACCGGCAAGGGTCAGGCGTGCGGCACCTTCAGCGACTGCGCCAGCGGGCATTGCGCCGACGGCGTGTGCTGCGACAGCGACTGCAACCAGGCCTGCTACGCGTGCAACCTCAGCAACTCGCGTGGGGTTTGCTCCCCCGTCTCGCAAGGCTTCGAGGATCCGGTGGGCGCGCCGGCCTGCGCGTCCGACGCCGCGCAAGGGCGCGCCTGCGACGGCCAGGGCAGGTGCGCCCAGGGCAGCAAGGCCAGCGGCGACCTGTGCACCGCCGCGGCCCAGTGCGGCAGCGGCTTCTGCATCGACGGCGTGTGCTGCAACAACGCCTGCGCCGGAACCTGCCAGGCTTGCAACCTGACGGCGTCGACCGGCACCTGCACCGCGGTTCCGCTCGGCCAGCAAGATCCGAGCGCCACCACGCCGTGCGCGGGACCGATGCAGTACTGCAGCGCCGGGACCTGCGCCCAGAACAAGAAGCCCAACGGCGGGTCCTGCGCCGGCGCCGCCGAGTGCGGTAGCGGCTTCTGCGCCGATGGCGTGTGCTGCGACGGCGCGTGCACCGCCACCTGCCAGGCCTGCAACCTGCCCGGTCTGGTCGGTCGCTGCGCGCCGGTCCCGGCGGGTGCGACCGACACCAGCGCCACGACCGCCTGCGCGACGCCGCAGTACTGCAACGGTGCGGGCGGCTGCGCCGCCGGGTCGCGCAGCAACGGGGTGCGATGCGGGCAGGGCGGCGATTGCGCCAGCGGCCACTGCAGCGACGGGGTGTGCTGTGACGGCCCCTGCACCGGCGCCTGCCGCACGTGCAACCTGCCGGGGATCGAAGGGACCTGTGCCCTGCTGCCGCCGGGGTCGACCGACGCCACCGGCACCCCGCCGGCCTGCGCGGCGCCCAGCTACTGCGCGCAGGGCGGCGCCTGCGTCACCGGCACCGGGCGCAAGGCCAACGGCGCGACCTGCACCGCCGACAGCGAGTGCGGCTCGAGCAACTGCGTCGACGGCGTCTGCTGTGAGAGCGCGTGCGCCGGCAGGTGCCGGAGCTGCGGCAACGCCACCGGGACCTGTGTCAATGTCGCCGACGGCAGCGACCCGCGCGCCGACTGCGCGGGCGACGGGGTCTGCGCCGGGACCTGCAACGGCCGCGGGGCGTGCCGCTACCCCGTCAACGGGCTGACCTGCCGCGATGCCGGCTGCCAGAGCGACGGCTACATCGGCACCGCGGGCTCGTGCGACGGGGCGGGCCGCTGCCAGTTCGGCATCAGCAAGGACTGCGGCGGCTACGTCTGCATCAAGGACGGCGCCGGCATGGACGCCTGCCGCAGCGATTGTGCCGGCGACACCCAGTGCGTGGGCAGCCACCACTGTGACCCGAGCCAGTGTCTCGCCGACCTTGCCAACGGCAAGTCCTGCGATCGCGACAGCCAGTGCCTGTCCGGCTTCTGCGCCGACGGCACCTGCTGCGACAAGCGATGCGGCGCCTGCGGCAGCTGCAACCTGCCCGGCAAGGAAGGGACCTGCGACTTCACGCCGGCCGGCACCGATCCCCGCAACGAGTGCATCGACAGCGCCAGCGATCCGTCGGGCAAATGCGGCGGCGTGTGCAATGGCCGCGGTGCGTGCGAGTTCCCGGCGGCCAACACCGGGTGCGGGACCTGCAAGGTCTGCGACGGATCGGGCAAATGCAACGTCAAGCCCGAGGACGACCCCGCCTGCGGCACCGTCGACTGCGATCAGCTCGACACCAGCTGCCGCGACTACCGCGATCTGCAGGCTCGCCGCTGCGCCTCGCTGGGCGTGTGCAAGGTGGCCAATCTGCCCGCCACCTGCACCGACGTGACCGACACCTGCGGCCCCGACGCCGGCGCGGGCGGCGCTCCGACGGGCGACGGAGGCGGGGGCGCCGGCGGCGACGCCACAAGCGGGGGAGACGGCGCGCCCGCCGACGGAGGCGGCGGAACCAAGGGCGCCGGCGGCGGATGTGGATGCGCGGTGGGAGAAGGGGACGGACTGCCCTCGACGCTCACGGTCGGGCTGCTGGCGGCGTGCGTGGAGCTGCTGCGGCGAGGGCGACGGCGACGGCGCTGACGCTGCGACGCGGATCACGGATCGCCGACGCCGACGCCGACGCCGACGCCGACGGAGAGATCTCGCTCCGGTCGTCGGCGTGGGCGTCGGCGATCCCATCTCTCATGAAACCAGCTATTGTCCGGCCCCGTGGCGGACGAACCGACGGTGGCCGCGAGCGCACCCGCACCCGCACCCGCATCCGCACCTGCCTCCCCGCCCGCGCGCGATCCTGATGTCCTGCTGCGGCTGACGCTGGCGTTGTTTGCGATCGGGCTCGGTGTCTGGTTGTTGCTCGCGGGGACGGCTTACCGGCGACAGTACTCGGCGACCGGCGCCGCCTGGCATCGCGGGGCGCACAACTTCATCGAGATCACGCTCATCCGGGAAGACCGCGACAACCTGGCCTGCGCGGCCAACGCGGTCATCGGCGGCGTTCATTGTGGCTTCGGCGCCGACCGGCACCCCCACCGCCTGAACGCCGGCATCGACGACTCGCAGGTGCTGCGGCCCTACAGCACCGTCAACGGCGAGCTCTTTCTGGGTGCGGGGCTCTGGAGCTCGCCGGCCCTGCCCGGCGAGCTGCCCGCCCAGCGCTTCACCGTGGTCTGCGACTACGAGATCCTGGGGGCGCTGCGTACCGTCGCGCTGCGCTGGTCGCCGGCCGGCGACTTCGCCCCCGTCGAACGGAGCGTCCCCGCGGGTATCCTGCGCGATTGCACCATCCCGCCATGACGACGAGGACGACGACGACGACCGCGCCCGCGCGCCACCGGCTCACAGCGCTGTTCGCCGCGATCGGTTCGCGCCGCGCCGCCTTCGCGGCGCTGGCCCCCGCGGCGCGCGCCACCACGGTGCTGCTCGGGCTGATGATCGTGGGCGGCGTCGTGCTGCGCCTGTGGGGCATCGGCGCGGCGCCGCGTTTCACCTTCGACGAGCACCACTTCATCCCCAACGCGCGCCATTACCTGCTGGGCCTACCCGACGAGAACGATCATCCACCGCTGGGTAAGCTCCTCATCGCCGCCGGCATCCTGTTCTTCGGGGACAACCCCACCGGCTGGCGCGCCGCCTCGGTGATCCTGGGCCTGCAGACCTTGGTCGTGTCCGGCGCCCTGGCGCGCGAGCTGTTTTCCAGCCGCCGCGCCGGCTGGTTCGCGGCCGCCTTCTTCGCTGCCGATGGGTTCTTCCTGGCCTATTCGCGAACCGCGCTGCTCGACGGCGGGCTGGCCTGCCTGGTGCTGTGGAGCCTGCTCGCGGCGCTGGTGGCCCGTGGCTGGCGCGGCGTCCTGCTCAGCGCCGTGCTGGCGGGGTTGGCGACCTCGGTGAAATGGAGCGGCGCGCTGGTGGTGCTGCCCGGGCTGGCCGCGGTGCTGCTGCGCGGCCGGGTGCCCTGGTGGCAGGTGCTGCCGTCCTTCGCGCTGGCGACGCCCGCGACCCACGTCGCGCTGTGGCTGGCCAGCTTCGCGCTCACCCATCGCCCCGTCGATCCGCGGGCGCTCGCCTCGCTGATGGCGGACTTGCTGCGGCGCCACATCAAGCTCGGCCACGACCAGAACGCGCTGGCTTCGCCCTGGTATAGCTGGCCGCTGCTCTATCACCCCATCGTGGTCAAGCTCACCGACGTCGGCATCCAGCGCCGCTACGCCTCCAGCGTCGGGAATCCTTTGCTCTTTCTCAGCGGGACGCTGGCGGTGCTGCTGACGTTGCTGGGGGGCGGGCTGGTCGCGGTCGGGGCACGCGCATCCACCCGGGCGCAGCGGGTGGTCCCGCCGGCTGAGCGCCGCGCGGCGCTGCTGCTGGCCGGCGGCTGGGTCGCGATGCTGGGCCCCTGGATCGTGGCCCGCGGCTCCTACACGTTCATGTATCACTACCTGCCGTCGTACGGTCTGGCGCTGGTGCTGGTGGCGGGCATGGCCGCGCTGGTCGAGCGCCGCCACCCGCGCCTGGTGGCCACCTACGTCGCGCTGGCGCTGGCGCTGGCCATCTATTTCGCCCCCGTCTGGGCGGAATTTCCCGTCACCACCGCGCAAGCCAATCGCCGGTTGCTGTTCATTCCCTGGCAACCGTGATCATGTCGCCTGATTTCGCGCCGTGGCATCGCGCCAGACTGAACCGTTCCAGGGCGCCGTTCGTGTGGGGACTTCAAAACTAATCCACCTTGCGGATCGTGCGGCTGGGCGGGGGCGTCGGGGGGCCGGGCGTGTCGCGGCGGTCTTTGATCTGGGTGACCAGACGGCGCAGGTTCTCCTGGTACATCGCGCAAGCCGGTGCCAGCGCCACCGCGCGTTCCCAGTACAGCAGCGCGTCCAGCGGGCGGCGCTCCGAGACCAGCGACAGCCCGCGTTCGAAGCAGGCCGCCGCCACGGCCTCGTCTTCGTTCTGGTTGGCGGCGGCCCCCGCGGGCGGCGCCAGCGCGGCTTCCGGAGGTTGGCCGCGAAACCAGGCCGCTACCGGATTGACGCCCGCCTTGCGCACCACCGCGAACGCGTCGGCCGGCGGCGGGGGCGGCGCGACCGGGGCCAGTGCAGGCTGCATCGGGCGCGGCTGCGGCGCGGGTCGCTTGGTTGGCGCGGGCGTTCTCCCAGGCGTGGGTGACCCGGCTGAAGTCGCGGGTTGCGCCTCGAGGATGTCCCGATCGTCGAGGCTTATCGTGGGGCTGGGCGGCTGTGACCCGGGCGCCATCGCCGGCACCGGCACGCGGGTCGCCGCCGCGTGAGCGGTCGGGCGTGCCGCAAGCGACGCGGCCGGCTCGGGACCGGGCGCCGTGATGGTACGTGCCGCCGGCAGCGGGCGAGCCGGAGTGGCGGGTCGCGCCGGCGGCTGGGTGCGCGCCGACGGCCCCGGGCGTGTCGTCTCCGTGCGCGCCGCGGGCTGCGGGCGGGCCGGCGTGACCGTGCGCGCTGGCGCGGCTGGCGCGGGGGCCGCGACCGAGACCGCGGGCAGGACCCGCAGTCGCGACGTCTGCGAGTCGCCGGCCGCCGGCGTATCGTAGGACGCGGAGCCCGCCCGTCGCAGCAACTCGAGCACGTCCCCCTCGTTTGCACCGTAGGGATCGTGACCGAGGTCGGTCCCCAGCAAGGTCATCAGCTCGTCGGCGAGGCGATCGGCCCAACCGTATCGTTTGCGCAGGTCGGCCGCCATCGCGCGCCGCACGACGCGCGCAACCGCTGGTGGCACGTTGACCTTGGCGGTGATGTCCGGCGCCTGCCCCTCGATGATCTTCCTGACCATGTCCTGGCCATCGAACGGGCTGCTGCCGGTCAGGTACTCGTACAGCATGATGCCGACCGAGTAGAGATCGCTGCGCGCGTCACCGACGTTGCCGCGCAACCGCTCCGGGCTGAGGTAGCGCAGCTTACCGACGACCGAGCTGGACGGCGGCGGCGAATGGGCGGTCGCGGCGGCGCCGAAGTCGATCAGCTTGGTGGCGCCCGCGTAGGACACCATGACGTTCTCCGGGCTCACGTCCCGATGCACGAAGCCCAGCGGCGCGCCGTGTTCGATGAGGGAGTGCCCGTACGAGAGCGCGCGCACGACGTCCAGCATGGTGCGTAAAAAAAACGCACGCGGCAGCCGGCGCTGCTTCAAGCGGAAGGAGCGGCCCAGCTGGCGCAGCGAACGGCCGGGGACGTACTCCATCGCGATGAAATAGCGCCCTTCGTACTGACCGAAGTCGAACACCTGAACGATGCCCGGGTGGTTCATACGCGCGGCGATCTCCGCCTCGTTGATGAACATCCGCACCAGGTCGGGCGTGTCGGCCAGCTCGGGACGCATCGTCTTGATGACGATGTCCTTCTGAAAGCTCTCGACGCCGAGCACGCGGGCACGCCAGACCTCCGCCATGCCACCGGCGGACAGTCGGCCGAGTATCTCGTACCGACTGAAATGCGATCCAGCTTTCCAAGCAAAGTGCCCGAGTGGCATTTCGTTTTCCTGGCGGACGCTTCTCTTCAATCCAAGGTCCCCGTGGCCCGGGCAACCTATCACAGGGCGCCCCGAAACACGTGACAATTCAAGGCCCCTCCGTTAATGCCCCCGTCGAGGAGTCCGCTCCGGATCCTGGGTGGGATCCTGGGTGTGGGATCCTGGGTGGGATCCTGGGTGGGGTCCTGGGTGGGATCGTCGGTGGGATCCTCGGTGGGATCCTCGGTGGGATCCGCAGATGCGGAAGGTGTTATGGTCGCCCGCCATGAAGCGCCCCTTCAGGATGATGCTCCTGGTGACGGCGACGGCGACGACGGTCGCGACCTGGCTTCTGACCGAGGATTCCCGCCTGGGGGCGGCCGAGACGCCGGCCAAGCCACCCGCCAGCGCGAGCTACCGCGACGCCAAGGCGGCGATCGACGCTCGGGTCGCGGATCTGGTCGGGCGCATGACGCCCACCGAGAAGGTGGCGCAGCTGATGTCGGTCAACTGGCAGCACACCCACCTCGACGACAACAGGACCCACGCGCTGTCGCCGCAGGCGGCGCAGAAGCTGATCGGCAACGGCATCGGCGAGATCACCCGCCCGAGCGATCGACACGACGACGCGCGCAGCGCGACCGAGTTCGCCAACGCCGTGCAAAAGTTCCTGGTCACGCAGACCCGCCTCGGCATCCCCGCGCTGATGCACGAGGAGGCGCTGCACGGGTTCCAGGCGCCCGCGGGCACCAGCTTCCCGCAGGCCATCGCGCTGGCGGCCAGCTTCGATCCCGACATGGTCGAGCAGGTCTTCACGGTGGCGGCCCGCCAGGCGCGCGCGCGCGGCGTTCAGCACGTGCTGGCGCCGGTGGTGGACGTGGCCCGCGACCCGCGCTGGGGCCGCATCGAGGAGACCTACGGCGAGGACCCCTACCTGGTCGCGCGCATGGGCGTGGCGGCGATCCGCGGGTTTCAAGGACGGCGCAAAGCCGACGCGCCCATCGACGCCGCGCACGTCGCGGCGACAGTCAAGCACTTCACCGGTCACGGCACGCCGGAGGGCGGGCGCAACACCGGCCCGGGCAACTACTCGATGCACGTGCTGCGTGAGGTGTTCCTGCCGCCGGTGGAGGCCGCCGTGCGCGAGGCGGCGGTCGCCAGCGTGATGCCGAGCTACAACGAGGTCGACGGCATCCCGTCGCACGCCAACCGCTGGCTGCTGGGCGACCTGCTGCGCGGCGAGTGGGGCTTCGCCGGCTTCATCGTCTCCGATTACTTCGGCGTCGCCGCGCTGGAGCGCCAGCACCACGTGGTGCCCGACCTGCGCACCGCGGGCCGACACGCCATCGAAGCCGGCGTCGATCTCGAGGTGCCCGAGGGCGAGGCTTACCCCACGCTGGTCGAGGAGATGCAAGCAGGTCGGGTCGCGCCGGGGCTGGTCGACCAGGCAGTGGGCCGGGTGCTGCGCGCCAAGTTCCAGCTCGGCCTGTTCGAGCAGCCCTACACGCTGGCGCCGGTGCCCGAGCCCGAGCTCCCCGCCGATCGGGCGCTGGCCCGCCACGCCGCCGAGGAGGCCGTGATTCTGCTGAAGAACGAGGGCGGCCTGCTGCCCTTCAACGCCGCCAAGCTGAAGTCGATCGCGGTCGTCGGTCCCAACGCCGACACCGTGCGCCTGGGCGGTTACAGCGGCAAGCCCGAGCGGGTGATCAGCGTCTTCGAGGGCATCAAGACCCGCGCCGCCGGCCGCATCGTCGTCACCACCGCGCCCGGCTGCGGGCTGACCAGGGGCGAACGGGGCTGGTCCGACGACCTGGTCGAGATGGCCGACCCGGCCGAGGACGCCAGGCTGATCGCCGAGGCGGCCAAGGTCTCGGCGCAGGCCGACCTGACCGTGCTGGTGGTCGGCCAGAACGAGCAGCTCTCGCGCGAGGGCTGGGCCGACAATCACCGGGGCGACCGCATGGACCTGGATCTGGTGGGCCGGCAGAACGATCTGGCGCGCGCGGTGCTGGCCAACAAAAAGCCGGTGGTGCTGGTGCTGCTGCACGGGGGACCCCTGGCGATCCCTGACCTCGCCAGGGCGGTGCCGGCGATCCTGGACGGGTTCTATCTGGGCGAGGAGACCGGAACCGCGGTGGCCGAGGTGCTGTTCGGCGACGTCAGCCCGGCCGGCCGCCTGCCGGTGAGCGTGCCGCGGTCGGTCGGGACCGTGCCGACCTACTACAACTACAAGCCCTCGGGCCGGCGCCTTTACCTGGGCGAAGAGCCCGGGCCACTGTGGCCGTTCGGATTCGGCCTCTCCTACACCACCTTCCGGTACGAGAACCCGGCGGTGACCCCGGCGCGCATCGCGACCAACGGCAAGACCACCGCCTCGGTCAGCGTGACCAACACCGGCAAGCGCGCCTCGGACGAGGTGGTCCAGCTCTACATCCACGACCTGGTCAGCTCGGTGACCCGTCCGATTTCTGAGCTGAAAGGGTTCCGACGCATCCACCTTAAGCCGGGCGAGTCGAAGAAGGTCGAGTTCCCGATCGGGTTCGATGAGCTGTCGTTCTTCGACGCGGGGATGAAGCGGGTGGTCGAGCCCGGCCGCTTCGAGGTGATGTTCGGGGGCAGCTCGGCCGACCTCAAGAAGGTCGGCCTCGAGGTCACGACGCGCTAGCCAGCGGTCAAGGTTGCGGGCGCAAACACGGCAGAGACAATCGCAGGACAGCAGAGACAATCGCAAGACAGCAGAGACAACCAGACCGGCCTCGGCCGAGGAGAGAGAGCCATCATGAACAAGAGAGCGAACGCTGCGGCGATCCCTGGCGTCTTCACCCGTTGCCTGATCGGCGTGCTGGCCTGCGCGCTGGGCGCCGGCGCGGGCGCAGGCTGCACCAAGAAGAAGACTCAGGAGGGCGAGGGCGCCGGCGCGGGCACGGCCCCGGCCAAGATGGTCAAGCTCGCCTTCGTCACCAACAACACCAGCGAGTTCTGGAAGATCGCGGCCGCCGGCGTGCGCAAGTACGAGAAGGAAGGCAAGGTCCAGGTCGACATCAAGCTGCCTCCCAACGGCACGCCCGAGGATCAGAATCAGATCCTGCAGAACCTGTCGAGCCAGGGCTACGACTCGATCGCGGTCAGCGTGATCGCGCCCAACGACCAGACCCCCCTGCTCAACAAGATCGCCGAGAAGAGCCACCTCATCACCTTCGACTCCGACGCTGCCAAGTCAAACCGGCTGCTGTACATCGGCACCAACAACTACCAGGCTGGCAAGGTGCTGGGTAAGGAGATCGTCAAGCTATTGCCCAAGGGTGGCAAGATCGCGGTCTTCGTCGGCACTTTCTCCGCGGACAACGCCGCGCAGCGCCTGAAAGGTATCGAGGACTCGATCGCAGGCGCCGGCATCCAGATCATCGACAAGCGCGAGGACAACACCGACCGCGCCAAGGCGCGCGCCAACGTCGAGGACATCGTCAACGCCAACCGCGATCTCAGCCTGGTGGTCGGCCTTTACAACTACAACGGCACGGCGATCGCGGCCGCGCTCGAAGGCCTCGGCAAGAAGGGCAAGGTGCTGGCGGCGGTGTTCGACGAGGACGACGGCACGCTGGACGGCATCGCCGCCGGATCGATCCAGGCCACCGTGGTGCAGAAGCCCTTCCAGTTCGGCTACCTCGCGTCCAAGTGGATGCACGACCTGGCGGTCAACCCGGCGGCCGCCAAGGCAGCCCTGCCCGCCGACCACGTGATCGACACCGGCGTCGACCTCATCAAGAAGGAAAACGTGGCCGCGTTCCGCGCCCAGCTCGCGGAGATGAAGAAGTAGAGCTGAAGGTCGCGCTCGCGCGTCCGCCGCAGGGTCATGTCCGTGTCCAGCACCAGCCCCACTCCCGCGCTTTCGTCTGCTCCCGCTCCGCTGTTACAGATGCGGGGGATCACCAAGCGTTTTCCCGGCGTCACCGCGCTGTCGGGCGTCTCGCTCTCGCTGCAGGCGGGCGAGGTGCTGGCGCTCATGGGCGAGAACGGTGCCGGCAAGAGCACGCTGATGAAGATCCTGGGCGGCGCGCAGCTGCCCGACGAGGGCGAGATCTTGATCGACGGTCAGCGGGTGGTGCTGGACGGCGTCGGCGAGGCCAAGCGACGCGGCATCGCGCTCATCCACCAGGAGCTGATGCTGGCGCCCAACCTGGACATCGCCTCCAACATCTTTCTCGGCAACGAGGGCGCCCCCAGCTTGTTGCTGCCGCTGCGCCGGCGCGAGCTCAACCGGCGCTCCGAGGCGCTGCTGGCGCGCACCGGCCTCAAGCTGCCGCCGACCACGCCGGTGGCCCGGCTGACCGCCGGCATGATGCAGATGGTGGAGGTGGCCAAGGCGCTGTCGCTCGACGCGCGCATCATCATCATGGACGAACCCACCTCGTCGCTGACCGCCGGCGAGTCGGCGCACCTTTTCACCATCATCCGGCAGCTGAAAGCCGAGGGCATCGGCATCATCTACATCTCGCACCGCATGGAAGAGGTGCTGGTGCTCGCCGATCGGATCACCGTGCTGCGCGACGGGCGCTACGCCGGCGAGCTGACGCGCGCCGAGGCCACCACCGACGCCATCGTCGCCATGATGGTGGGGCGCGAGCTGTCTGGCCAGTACTTCCCGGCCAAGGCCGCCGCGGTGATGCCGGGCGGCCAGGCGGCCGCGGACAGCGCCGCGCCGCCGCCCTTGCTGTCGGTCGAGGATCTGCGCGTGCCCGGCACGCCGGCCGGCGTCAGTTTCACGGTCGCGCGCGGTGAGATCCTCGGCTTCGCCGGCCTGGTCGGCTCGGGGCGCACCGAGCTGATGGAGTCGGTGTTCGGGGTCGTGCCCGCCAGCGGCGGCCGCATGGTGCTGGACGGCAAGCCGTTCGCGCCGCGCCGGCCGCGCGACGCCATCGCCCGCGGCGTCTACCTGGCGCCCGAGGACCGCAAGCGCCACGGCCTGGTGCTGCCGATGACGGTGGCCGAGAACACCTCGCTGCCCGACGTGGGCGGCTACAACCGCTGGGGCTGGCTCGACCGCGCGACCGAGCGCCGGGTCGCCGACGCCGAGGTCGCGCGCCTGCGCACCAGGACGCCCAGCATCCGCCAGCGCGTGGTCAACCTGTCGGGCGGCAACCAGCAGAAGGTGGTGCTCGGCAAGTGGCTGGCCATGCGCCCCCAGGTGCTGATCCTCGATGAGCCGACGCGCGGGATCGACGTGGGTGCCAAGGCCGAGATATACCGCCACATGGCGGCGCTGGCGGCGCAGGGCATCGCGATCATCATGATCAGCTCCGACATGGAAGAGATCATCGGCATGAGCGACCGGGTGGTGGTCATGCACGAGCGCCGCATCAAAGGCGTGCTCGGCCGCGGCGAGCTGACACAAGAGCGCATCGCCCGACTGATGACCGGTCACGCGGGCGCCGGCGCCGGCGCGACGGATCCAGGTGCAGGTGCAGGTGCAGTTGCAGTTGCAGGTGCAGGCAAGGAAAGGGACGCGGGCGCATGAGACGGGAGCTCAGCATGTTCGTGGCGCTGGTGCTGATGTGCATCGCGCTCACCATCTCGAACCCGGATTTCGCCGGACACTCGAACAGCATCAATACGCTCCGGCAGATCTCGATGCTGGGCATCTACGCCATCGGCAGCGGATTCGTGATCATCGCCGGCGGCATCGACCTGTCGGTCGGCTCGGTGGTCGGGCTCACCGGCGTGATCATCGCCAAGATCTCCTCGCAGGCCACCGGTGGCCTGGGCCTGTCGCTGGGGCTGGGAATCGGGCTGGCGCTCGCCGTCGCGCTGCTGGTCGGGCTGGCCCAAGGTCTGCTCATCACCCGGCTCAAGCTGCAGCCCTTCATCGTCACGCTGGGTGGCATGCTGCTCATCCGCGGCATCTCGCAGACCATCGTCCAGGGCGGCACGCTCAGCATGGGCTCGTCGCCGCTGCTGCGGCTGGCCAACGACGGCCTGCTCTCGATCGCCGGCGATCCGCTGCTGCCCTACCCGGCGCTGATCTTCCTGGGCGTGGTCGCGCTGGCGACCTACTTGCTGCACTTCACGGTCTTCGGGCGCTACATCTACGCCATCGGCGGCAACCGCGACGCCGCCCAGTACTCGGGCATCAACGTGCGCCGGGTCGAGACCTCGACGTACGTGATCTCGTCGGGGCTGGCCGGCGTGGCCGGCGTCTGCTACGCGGCGTACATCGGGCAGATGTCCCAGCAGGTCGGGGTGGCCTACGAGCTGTACGCCATCGCCGCGGTGGTGCTGGGCGGCTGCTCGTTGCGTGGCGGCGAGGGCACCGTGCTGGGCATCATCATCGGGTCGGCGATGATGCGGGTCATCGACAACGGCATCAACATGTTCCAGGTGCGCTACGACGACGCCGACGGCATCGCGCGCCTGTGGCGCCTCAACCCCAACTGGACCTTCATCATCGTGGGCACGGTGATCCTGCTCGCCGTGGTGCTCGACCAGGTCGTCCACATCGTGCAGGCTGCGCGCCGCCTGCGCCAGAGCGCCGCGGCGTCGACGAGCGCAGGCGCCAACCCCCCGCCGGCGCCCGCGGCGATGCGCGAGCCTGCGCCCGCGCCGACGACGCCGGCCGAAACGCGCTGAACCGCCCTGCCTCTGTCCCTCTGTCCCCGACCAGTGGTTCTTGCAATGTCCCCGTGAAGATGAAAAAAAGTGAGCCAAAGCCGGCGCGCGTCATCGCCACGGGCGCACGGTAGCCGGGCGTCACTTTCCGTCGCTTTCGAATCCTCGAAGTGCCATATTCGCCGCGGAGAAACGTCATGAGCAAAGCACCCAGCCGATACCCCAACGACAAGTTCGTCCCTCGACCCGAGGACAAGTTCACCTTCGGTTTGTGGACCGTCGGCAACCCCGGCCGCGACCCCTTCGGTCTCGCCGTGCGCGAGGTGATGCCGCCGGTGAAGATCGTGCACGAGCTGGCCAAGCTGGGCGCCTACGGCGTCAACCTGCACGACGAGGATCTGGTGCCCTTCGGCGCGTCGATCCCGGAACGGGATCGCATCGTGCGCGAGTTCAAGGGCGCGCTGGCCGAGACCGGCATGAAGGTGCCGATGGCGACCACCAACCTGTTCTCGCAGCCGGTGTTCCGCGAGGGCGCCTTCACCAGCAACGACGCCGCCGTGCGCGCGCTCGCGCTGCAGAAGACCATGCGCTCGATGGATCTGGGCGTCGAGCTGGGCGCGACCATCTACGTGTTCTGGGGCGGCCGCGAAGGCGTCGAGACCAACGCGTGCAAGGATCCGCGCGACGCGGTCAAGCGCTTCCGCGAGGCGATGAACTTCCTGTGCGAGTACGTGCGCGACAACGGCTACAACCTGAAGTTCGCGCTCGAGGCCAAGCCCAACGAACCGCGCGGCGACATCTTCCTGCCGACGACCGGCCACATGCTGGCCTTCATCTACACGCTCGAACATCCGGAGATGGTGGGTGTCAACCCCGAGGTCGCGCACGAGCAGATGCCCGGGCTCGACTTCTCGCACGGCGTGGCCCAGGCGCTCGAGGCCGGCAAGCTGTTCCACATCGACCTCAACGGCCAGAAGCCGGGGCGCTACGACCAGGACCTGCGCTTCGCCAGCGAGGATCAGAAGGGCGCTTTCTTCCTGGTCAAGCTGCTCGAGGACGCGCGCTGGGACGGCATGCGTCACTTCGACAGTCACGCCTACCGCACCGAGGACGAGCAGGGAGTCTGGGACTTCGCCTACTACAGCATGCGGTCGTACCTGATCCTCAAGGACAAGGTCGCGCGCTTCCACGCCGACGGTGAGATCCGCGACATCCTGCGCTCGTTGCAGGAGCGCAGCAGCACCTCGGTGGGCGGGCTCGGCCCGGCCTTCAAGTACGACCGCAAGACCGCCGCCGCGCTCAAGGCCCACACCTTCGACGCCACGGCGATGGCGGCGCGCGGCTATGAATACGAACGGCTCGACCAGCTCACGACTGAACTGCTGCTCGGCGTTAGATAGTGGCGACGGCGAAGGCCAAGCGCAGGGCCCGAGCGCCGTCGGCGCCCACCTGTTTCCTGGGCCTCGACGTCGGCACCAGCAGCGTCAAGGCCTGCGTGATCGACGTGCGCGGGCGGGTGGTGGCGCGCGCCAGCGAGCCGCTCAAGCTGCGCGCGCCCCAACCCGGCTGGGCCGAGCAGAGCCCCGCCGACTGGTGGAAGGCGACGATCCTGGTTTGCAAGCGCGCGGTCGCGGCCACCCGCGGCGGGCGCGCGGCCATCGGCGCCATCGGCATCTCGGGGCAGATGCACTCGTCGGTGTTCCTGGATCGCGGCGGGCGGGTGATCCGACCCGCGCTGCTGTGGTGTGACGGGCGCACCACCGCCCAGTGCCGCGCCATCACCGAGCGCGCCGGCGAGCAGAACCTGCGCACCTGGGTGTCGAACCCGGCGCTCGAAGGGTTCACCCTGCCCAAGATCCTCTGGCTGCGCGACGAGGAGCCGGCCGCCTTCGCCAAGCTGGCCAAGGTGCTCCTGCCCAAGGACTATATCCGCTACTGCCTCAGCGGCGAGCTGGGCTCCGAGCCGTCCGACGCAGCCGGCACGCTGCTGTTCGACGTGGTCTATCGGCGCTGGAGCGCCGAGATGCTGGGCGCGATGGAGCTGTCCGCCGAGCTGCTGCCCGATATCGGAGGCTCCACCGAGGTGCTGGGTCGGGTGACCGCGCGCGCGGCGACCGCGACCGGCCTGCTGGCGGGCACGCCCATCGTGGGTGGGGGCGCCGATAACGCTTGCGGCGCCGTCGGCGTCGGGGTGGTGGCCCCGGGCACCGCGGTGGTGAGCTGGGGCACCTCGGGCACGGTGCTGACCCCCATGGCCTCGCCTGCGGTCGATCCCGGCATGCGCGCGCACACCTTCTGCCACGCGGTGCCTGACACCTGGTACGTCATGGGCGTGATGCTGTCGGCGGGCGCTGCGTTCGCCTGGCACCAGCGCGAGCTGGCCAAGGAGCTGGCGCGCGACAGGAACGCCGCCGACACGCTCAACCGCGAAGCCGCGCGCATCGCCGCCG
Source organism: Polyangia bacterium (assembly GCA_035696125.1). Lineage (GTDB taxonomy): Bacteria > Myxococcota_A > Polyangia > Fen-1088 > Fen-1088 > DASRQZ01. The sequence goes on along the minus strand of DASRQZ010000098.1, from coordinate 17,882 downwards.
GCGCCGAGGGGCTGACCTTTCTCCCCTATCTGCAGGGCGAACGTACGCCTCACCGCGACGCCTCGGCGCGCGGCGCGTTCGCCGGGTTGTCGCTGGCGCACACGCGCGCGCATCTGACCCGCGCGGTCCTGGAGGCGATCTGCTTCGGCCTGCGCGACTCGCTGGAGATCATCCAGGCGCTGGGCGTCGACGTCCCCGAGCTGCTGGTCACCGGCGGCGGCGCCAAGGCGCCCTTCGTGCGCCAGCTGCAGGCCGACATTTACGGCAAACCGGTGGTCCCGGTCGAGCAGGATGAGGGTCCCGCCTTCGGGGCCGCGCTGCTGGCGGCCGTCGGAGCCGGTGCCTACCCCGACGTGCCGTCGGCCACGCGCGCGACGCTGCGCCGCAAGCCAGCGCAGCGCCCGAACGCCAAGACGCACGCGGCCTACGCCGAGCCCTACGCGCGCTACTCCCGCCTGTACCGCGCGCTGCGAACGATGTAGCCCGTCCGGATCGGATAGGGACCCGATCGGTCACGAATCACGGTCACGTGCACGAATCACGTACAGGTGTGCCCCTTGGCTCTCAGCTGGGTGCATGGTGCGGCGTTGCCTGCGCCGCAACCAAGCGTTGATCGGCAAACAACCGCTTGGCGCGCTGCGGGCCCGACAAGAACGCCCAGGCGCGCGGTTCTTCGGTGTGGCGCCCACCGAATTTCTTGGCCGAGATCATGCTTGGTTGGATCGCATGGGGGCCGGAGCGCGCGCGCACAGCAGCGAATTGAACCTACTTCAGACCGCTGCGCCGTCTGTGCCCAACCGCGCTGCGACCTATCCCGCCGAGCTGCGGGTGCGACTGACCTGCCAGACGGTATCCGAGTTTCTGGACCAGCACGCCGCTGACGTCAGCCGCGGCGGCATCTTCGTGCGCCACGCGCAGGTGCTGCCGGTGGGCCGCACCGTGCGGCTCAATTTACAGTTGGCCGGCGGCACCACCTTGCTGGCCGGAGAGGGCACGGTGTTCTGGACCCGCGAAGCCGATTCGTCGCGTGCCGAGAGCGACCCCGGCATGGGCATCCGCTTCACCCGCCTCACCACCGACAGCCAGCAGATGCTGACCCACCTCCTGGCCGAGAAGGTGGAGCGCGAGCGCTACGAGGAAGCTTCCGGCTTCGACGACGACGAGCGCACGGTGGTCGCCAGCCAGGAAGAGATGCGCGCCGCGGCCGAGTCGGGACACGACCACTCGACGTCGCCATCGCCGCTGTCGGTCGTGACGATGGAAGTCGACTTCGAGTCACCGGCGCCCATCTCATCGCGCCGAATGGGGATGGCCGCGCTGCCGCCTCCCTTCCCACATTCGCCGGCTGTCCCCGCGCGCGCGCCCGTGTGGGTGCCGTCGGGTGCCACGGCGGCAGCCGCGCCGCCCGGCACCTCGCCGTCGATGGCGGCCCCGCTGGCGTCGCCGATGCAGCGGGTCGCAGCGGCGATCTCGCACCCGATCCTGCCGGTTCCCCCGGAGGCGCAGGCCGCCGCCTGGGAGATCGAGGACGCGCCGCTCGAGCACGTGGCCGTCGCGGCAGCTCCGCTGTCGCCCGAGAGCGATCCCGAACTCACCGACTTCGTGCCGCGCACCCGCCGCAACATCGGCGTGGGCATCCTGGTCGGCGCGCTCGCCGCCCTGGCCGTCTGCTTCGTGCTGCTGCGAACCCCGGCTGCCAAACCGCTGCCCGCGCCGACGCCGGTCGCCGCGTCGGTCGCGGCGGCTCCGATGCCGATGCCCGCGGTGGTGACCGAGACAGCGGTCGTGCCCGCGCCCTCGACGCCGGTCAACCCGCCGCCCGCGCCGTCGATCCCGCCCGCGATCCCCGCCGCCCCGACGACCCCCGTGCCCTGATCGCCGTGCGCCGGCTGCTCTCTCTCCGTTGTGGGGCGGGGGCGCCGCGACCAGCATGCGCGCGATGAGCTCAGGCCCTTCAGCGAGAAGGCTCCGCCTTGCTGAAGGTCAGAGTCGGAACATTGTCGCTCGGCGCGGGTGCCTTGGCACCTTGCCTGGCCGCCCATGACACCGCGGCCCCTCGACAGTCCTCGGGGATCTCCTCGAGCGATCGTGACTCGCATTCGACAACCCGTCCCCGGCAGTCAACCGAGATCTGGCAGCACTCCTCGAACATCTCGCGGATCTTGTCGCGACCACGCTGGACCCGGGACTTCATCCCCGACAGTGAAATGTCGAGCATCTCGGCCGCCTCCTTCTGCGTGAGCCCCTGAAGCTCGGTGAGAGTGATGGCCTCCCGGTAGGGCGAGTGCAGCCGGGCCACGAAGAGCGCGACGCATTCTCCGAGATCCAGCTCGAGGTCTGCCGCTTCGTCAGCGCCGGCACCGGCGTCGACCGATAGCTCGACATCCTGAGCGATCAGGGCCCGTGCGCGTGCCCTGGCCGAATCGGCGATCGCCCGTTGCGCGATGCGATAGACCCAGCCGCCGAAGCGCTCGCCGTCGTGCAGGCTCGCCAACCCGCTGTGGATTCTGACGAGGATCTCCTGGACGATGTCATCGACTTCGGCGGCGGAAGCCACCCGACGCGCGACGTACGGCCTCAGCCGAGCTTCGATGTCGCGCCACGCGCCGCGCGCTTCCGATGGAATCACCCTGCCCCTCCTACGTGCAGCATGAAGGCGCGCAGCAGTCGGCGCCTGCCGGTTTCGTGCCCTCGATTCGCGCTGACGCCAGGTAGTCCTCCGAGCCGGGCATGCACTGGCCGATGATCGCCCGGCTGTCGATCCGCGGCTCGATCTTGACGCTCTCGAAGCCAGCCTCGTTCAGCAGGGCCCGCATGTCCTCGACCTTGGCCGCGCCGGCCACGCACCCGGTCAGCGCCTCGACGCTCTCGGCAAGCTCCGGTGGAATCGTCCGCGTCGCGACTACGTCGGAGATCGCGATGCGTCCGCCCGGCTTGAGCACACGGATGGCCTCTCGGAAGACCGCGCCCTTGTCCGGCGAGAGATTGATGACGCAGTTCGAGATGATGACGTCGACCGACTCATCCGGCACTGGCAGGTGCTCAATTTCACCCAGGCGAAACTCGACGTTTGTGGCCTCGACCCGGCGGGCGTTGTCCCTCGCTTTGGTGACCATCTCCGGCGTCATGTCGACTCCGATGACACGGCCCGTACGCCCGACCCGGCTCGCGGCGAGGAAGCAGTCGAAGCCGGCGCCGCTCCCGAGGTCGAGGACGACCTCGCCTGGGAGTAGCGCTGCGATCGCCTGAGGATTCCCGCATCCGAGACCGAGGTCGGACCCATCTGGCACGCTGGCGAGGTCCTCCTTGGTGTACCCCATGGCGAGGCTCCCGCTCCCTTCCGTGCCGCAGCAGCCGACGCTGCAGCCACTCGCGCCTTTCGCGACCTTGGCGTAGGCCGTTCGTACCTGGCTCCTGACTCGATCGTTGTCTTGGGTGTCCATCTTCTACCTCCGACAGTAAGGACGGCGGTCCCCTGAAAAGGACGCAGAGAATTGTGCCCGTAGTTTGGGCGGCGCCGTCCACCGCCTAGGTGAGCTGCTCGCGCTGGATCAAGTCCTCGATCCGGCCGCGAACTTCGTCTCGAATCTCCCGGACCCGCTCAACGGGCTTGCCCTTCGGGTCCTCGAGCGGCCAGTCCTCTCGCCGCAGACCGGGCACGTAGGGGCAGGCCTCCCCGCATCCCATGGTGATGAGCATGTTTGCCGCGCGAGCGAGCTCGTCGGTCAGCTTCTGGGGGACGGCGGCGGACAGATCGACGCCCACCTCTTTCATCGCCTCGAGAACCTCGGGATGGACGCGGCTTCCCGGTTGTGTGCCCGCTGACACGGCGTGGGCCTTGTCGGGATTCGCGAGCTGGCGCAGCCAGGCCGCCGCCATCTGAGAGCGCCCCGCGTTGTGCACGCACGCGAATATGTAGGTCTTCATGGCCGCGTTCCGATCTTCACCACGGGGACGCAGCACGTGCTCGGCGCGGACGGAGCAACCTCGCTCTCGAGGTCATAGTTGAGGTGATAGATCTCCCACTCCACACCGTCGGGGTCGCGCACCCAGAATTTGTCCTGGTTGGCGTAGCAGCAGTTCGTATCCATCTCCTCTCGGGCGGCCAGCCCCGCCGCCTTCACCCGCTCGAGAAGGCGCTGTACCAGCTCGCGCGAATCGACCTGGAAGCCAAGATGGTCAACGGCGCTTCTCGCGCCCGCGACCCCGACCGACAGCGCCAGGTTGATCGGAGCGAAGTCGGGTAGGAACTTGGCGTACCCTGGCTTCTCCTTCACCGGTGGCGCACCCAGGAAGCGTTCGTAGAATGCGCGACTCGCGTCGATATCGCTGACGTGCAGGTGGACATGGACGTTGCTCATCTTGTCTCTCCATCAGATGTTGCGCGCCTGTTCACATCGCTCATGCCGCATCGTCCCCGTCCAGTGTGGCAAGGACGCGATCGGCTACCGCGGGGAGGCCCGGCACCAGCCACCGGAACAGGAGCGTTGCACTGGCCGCTCCGAGAGCCTGCGCGGCGATGAACCCCGGGACGTCCGCCGGGCGAATCCCGGCGAACGTATCGGACGTCGCGCGCGCCAGAGTCACAGCGGGGTTCGCAAACGACGTCGACGACGTGAACCAGTAGGCGGCCGTGATGTAGGCGGCGACGGCGAAAGGCGTCATGGAAGCGCGGGCGCGTGAGCAGCCGCAGATGACCGACACCAGACCGAACGTCGCCGTGAACTCCCCCGTGAGCTGCCCGAGCCCCGCGCGGACATGGCGGGACGCGGAGAATATCGGAGCATCGAACATCACGTGCGCGAGGGCGGCACCGGCAAACGCGCCGGCGACCTGGACTGCGACATAAGGAACGACGTCTCGCCACGGGAGTCCTCCTCGACTCGCGCCGGCGACCGTCACGGCGGGGTTGAAGTGCGCGCCCGAGATTCCTCCGAAGGTGAGAATGAGCGCCACCAGACCCGCGCCGGTCGCGATGGTGTTGGCAAGCAGCGCGAGCGCAACGTTCCCGCCCGAGAGACGCTCGGCCATGATGCCGGACCCGATGACGGTGGCCAGAAGCAGCGCCGTACCGACCCCCTCGGCGACGAGCCTGCGGGCCAGGCACGCCCGACGCGGGCGGAGGTGGTCGGCCGATCGTGGGACAAGGGCTGCTCGGCTCACGAAGAGCCTTTTCGAGCTATGGCCGGGGGACAGCAGGCACCCCCGGTGGTATCCACCTCCTGGAGGCAGCCCTGCAAGACTTCGAGGGCCTTGATGACACCCGGCCGCTCTGCGGCGGGGAGCCTCTGATACACGCCCGTGAGGACATCGCGCTCGTCACACCTCAACGTCTCGAGCGCCCGCCTTCCTTTCGCCGTGAGCCGGACATTCACGACGCGAGCGTCATCGGCGCTGCGCGCGCGCAGGAGATAACCATTCCGTTCCAGGACGGTGACGTTTCGACTCATCGTCGAGAGGTCGACCCGAAGCTGCGCGGAGAGCGAGCCGATCGAGGGCTGGTCGGGCACGCTGATAGCCTGCAGCGTCTGAAATTGCTCGAGGGTGAGGTCGCCGCAACACACATCGGACGCCTGACGCATGGTCACCTCACGCGCCACCCGCGAAAGAAGCTCCGCGAACCGGTTCTCCTGCGCCATCAACCTGGAAGTCTAGACGGCGAGTGGCGCGGGTCAAGGTCCTTGTAGACTACAACTCATGTAGGATGCATATTACTTGGCGTAGACGCCTGCGGCCCCGCACGTACCTGACGAATCCCCACGAATCTCGTTCGCGAGTCGGTCCGGCGCCGTCTTTCCCGTCGGCGTCGGCGTCGGCGTCGGCGTCGGCGTCAGCGTGGGCGACCCGAACGGGGACAGAGCCAGAATCGCCGACGCTGACGCCGACGCTGACGCCGACGGATGAATCGTATTCGTGGGGATTCGTCAGCCGCACGTACCCCCACGTACTGTACCTGGGGGGCTGTCCTCAGCCCCCCGCGTTAGTCCTGGTAAAACCGGACGTCGTCGACCCAAAGGTCGAAGACCACGCGGGGCGGGAAGGTGAACTGGATGTCGTAGATCTTCGACGTGTCGGGGCCGACGTCGCCGCCCTTGATCCCGAAGTCCTGCTGGGTGAGGCCGGTCCACGGGATGCGGAACTCCTTCCACTGGGTGTCGAGGTCGTGGCTCAGGGTGATGCCGTAGGTGCTGTAGCAGGTGTTGTCGGCCAGCTGGCACAGACCGGCCTCGGGGCGCGCGAATTGGTCGGACACGGCGAAGCGAATGGTGTTGATCGAGGTGTCGCCCACGCGCGCGAAGAACGAGACGCCCTGGTAATTGCGGGCGCGCACGTCGTAGGGCTGCTCCTCGTTGACCCCGGAGGCGTTCGGCCCCCAGTGCATCGCCAGGTCGATCACCGCGCCCCAATCGTTGAATCCGGAGCCGGTGACGTGCAGGGCGTGGCGGCTGCCGCAGCGGCCGCCGGGAATCGCCTCGGGCGCGGCGTCGCCGTCGGGCTGCATGATTCCGTCCGTGGTCATGTCGTGCGAGGCAAACCAGCCGCCCGAGCGGCCCGCGATCAGAGGAGCGACGGCGCTGCCGATGTGCTCGAAATCGTCGAGGAGCGCGCTCGGATCGACCGCGCCGGTGGCGGGCGGGCAGACCATGGCGGACCCGTCGTCAGGGGAGCGGGCGTCAAGGGTGGAGTTGGGGTCGACCGGGTTGGGATGATCGTCGGCGCAGCCCACAGCCGTACTGGCGAGGAGGGCCAACACGATCGCTGACGCTGACGCTGACGCTGACGCTGACGCCGACGCCGACGCCGACGTCGACCGAGGAGCTCGATTGGACCTTGGCAGGTTAGGCATGGGTTCTCCTTGAATCAGACCAGGCCCGCGAGGGGGCCGGTGCACCAATCGGGTTTTCCGAAGGTCTGGTCGGGGATCCCCATGGCGTTGAGGATCGAGACCATCAGATTGTTGTGCGGGACGTCGCCCGCGTAGGTGAGGTAGCGGCCAGTCGCGAGGCGGCCCCCCGCGCGACCACCGAGGACGTAGGGTGCGTCGACGCGGCTGTGGACGTTGCCGACCGCCAGCTCGTTGCACCAGAGGATCAGGGTGTGGTCCAGCAGGGTGCCGTCCCCCTCGGGGATGGCTTTGAGCTTGCTCATCAAGGTCGCGAGCTGGGTCGCATACCAGCGGTTGATGCGGACCAGCTTGTCGGCGGCGACCCCGTCGTTGTCGGGGCGGTGCGACAGGTCGTGGTGGACCTCGGGGATCGCGGGCGTCAGCCAGGTGAAGCGGGTCTGCGACACCGAGCGCGACCACTGCAGCGATGCGACGCGGGCGACGTCACAGGCCAGCGCCATCACCAGCAGGTCAATCTGCAGCGCGCCGATGGCCGGGAAATCGTCGTTCCTGCTGGTCGCCGGCGCCGGCGCCGGCGCCGGATCCTGGCAGGCCGCGGTCGCGCCCGCGAACGGCGTGGTCAGGCGCAGCTCGATCTCGCGCACGGCGGTCAGGTGGCGGTCGATCCGTGCCCGGTCGTCCCCGCCCAGTCGAGCCGAAAGCCGCGCGTACTGTGCGGCCACCGTGTCCAGGATCGAGCGCCGGCGCGCGCGCAACGCCGCCAGCACCGCGGGGTCGGCGTGCAGGTCGGCGAAGACGTCGGCGTAGACCCGCGCCGGATCATCCTCGGGCGGCAACGGCTGGTTGGCGGCGCGGTAGACCATGCGCCCCCAGTTGTCGGCGGCGCCGACCTGCACGCCCAGCTCCAGCGAGCGCAGCTTGGTCCCAGTGCCCAGCACCTCGGCGACGCGCTGATCCACCGAAGGCCCGTTGGGCCAGCCGGCCGGCGCCGACCCGGCGCCCGCGAACGGGCCGGCGTTCAGCGGCTGTCCGGTCAACATGCCGCCCATGCCGTTCTGGTGCCCGTCGCCGCCGCCGCCTTGCTGATCCACGCCGCGCACCACCACCAGGTCGCCCTGGTGCTCGGCCAGGGGCTGCAGGATCGGCGATAACGTGAAGCTGGTCTCGGTCCCCATCGGGTTCCACGCGCCGGGCAGCGTGCCGTTGGGCGAGAACATCACCACGAAGCGCGTGGGAAAAGCGGGCGTGCCGGCGGCGTGCGCCCGTCGCGCGCCCAGCGACGCCAGCCAGGGTAAGCCGATCGACGCGCCGAAGGCACCGCGCAGCGCCGCGCGCCGCGAAAAAACCCACGAAGAACCTGACGAAGAACCTGACGACGGCGGCGGCGTCTTTGAACGGGTCTTCATGGCGAACCTCCCGCGGGCGCGAGCAAGAATGTGGGTGACTGCACGCTGGCGCGCACCAGGCTGCGCAGGTCGCCGTCACCGGTGTCCAGCGCGTGCGCCAGCTGGCCGACGGTGCACAGATCGTCGTCGGTCTGCTCATTGCGGCCGAACGCCCAGCGGAACCACTGCGTGGCCACGCAGCGGCGCACCTGCGCGCTGCCCAGCAACCTGGCCGCCAGCTGGACGACGCCGTCGACCGGACCGTCGACGTCGGTGCCGGTCAGCATCCCGGTGGCATCGACGGGCACGCCGGCGTCGTTGTCGCGCCAGCGCCCGGTGGCGTCGAAGTGCTCGAACGCGAAACCGATCGGGTCCATCATCTGGTGGCAGCTGGCGCAGAACGCGTTGGCGGTGTGCTCCTGGAAGCGCTCGCGCGACGACTTGCGCGGGTCGATCGACGGCGGGGTGATCACGATGTTGGCGGGCGGCGGCCCCGGTGGATCGCACAACAACCGCGCGCGCACGAACTTGCCCCGCAACACCGGCGAGGTCTGGTCGGCCTTGGCGTGCGTGACCAGGAACGCGCCCTGGCCCAGCAGACCCGCGGCGCGCGCCGGGTCGACCGCGACCGGCTGAAAGCCCGACGCCGCCGGCAGCGCATAGCCGTAGTAGTCGGCGAGATCGAGATCGACGAACGTCGTGCCGCTGGTCAGCAGCCGCTCGAGCGTCGGGCCTTGCTGCCACACGTCGGCCAGGAACCGGCGCGTCTCCTCGGCGAAGGCGCCCGGCAGACCCGGGCTCCAGGTGCGGAACAGGTTGCTGTCCTTCTGCACGGCTGGCAGCGATTCCAGCTCCCACCACTCGGTCACGAAGTGATGAAAGGCCTCGGCGGCGCGCGGCGTGCGCAGCAGACGCTCGGTCTCGGCCATGACGCCCGCGTCGCTGGCCAGGCCCCCGACGTCCGCGGCGGCCATCAGATCGGCATCGGGCGCGCTGGCCGTCACCAGGTAGGCGAGCCGCGTCGCCAGCGCCTGCGCGGGCAGGCGCGCCACCCTGTCCGGCGCGGGCGGCGCCTCGGGCCGGTAGATGAAGTCCGGCGCCTGCACCAGGGTGGCGATCACCGCGCCGGCGCCGGCGCGCCCATCTCCCGAGCCGGCGGCGGTCGCCAGCGCGAGCAGATCGGCGACCTCACCGTCGTCGAGCGCGCGCCGCCACAGGCGCGCGCCCAGTGCCTGCACGAATGATCTCAGGCAGCCGTCGCCGTCCGCGGTCGGATCGCAGCCCGCGACATCGCGGGCGCGCGCGCCGTCGGACAGAAAGGCGGCCGCCGCGGACTCGCCCAGGTCCAGCAACTTGGCCGCGTGCAAGGCAGATACGCTGTAGGCCGACGAAGCGTTGTCGTAGCCGTCGGACTCTTCGTCGGGAGGCAGCTCATCCGCCAGCGTCGGATCGACGCCCATGACGTCGGCGAGCGAGCGGCCGATCTCGAACCGGGTCAACCGGCGCAGCGGCGCGGGACCAGGCGCCGCCGCCGTGCACAGCCCCGCGGTGGTGGGCGCGGGCGGGTGCGACGCCTTGCACGCGCTGCCGACCAGCGAAGCGGCCAGCAGCGCGACCAGCGGTCCGTTTACCTTCATGCCATTGACAGCGCGCGACCGCCCGATCCTGGACCACGATTTTTGCACGACGCCAGGTGCACGAAGCCAGGTGCACGAAGCCAGATGCACGAAGCCAGGTGCACGAAGCCAGGTGATCGAAGCCAGGTGATCGAACCTAGTTTGCGGCCGCGTAGGTCAAGACGATGAGGTCGTAGGCGAGCAGGCTCGGCAGGGTCACCGTGACGCGGCCGCTCTCGTCGACAGGCTCGGCGGGCGTGACGTCAATCGATTGCACGAGGTCGGGCGACACCAGCTGCACCGAGCTGACCGCGCGGGCGACCGGAATGCTCACGGTGACGTTCTCCTGGCGCACCAGCCCGCCCGCAGAGCCGGCGCTCGCCATGCGGTAGTCGTGGTTGACCAGGTGGACCAACCGCTGAGCAACGTCGGCGGCAAGACCGCTCTGACCATCGCTGGGACCACCGCCAGGGCGATCGGCCACGGCGATCATCAGCGAGGAGGTCGGCAGCGAGGTCGTGACCGCGGCGTCCGCCGGCCGGACCCCGTGATAAAGGCCAGCGTTCTCGCGATAGAACGACGCCAGCTGGATCATCGTGTCCAGCACGTGACCCTCCGTCGCGGTCCGGGGGTTGTCGCTGGGGGCGTGGGCGGTGGTCAGGCGAAACGCGTAAAAGAGCCCGTTCGCGTAAGCCTCGGCGGCGTAGATGCGCCAGTAGTCGGCGCGCTCCTGATCGCCGAGCGCGTCGTACTCGCTCCACAGGCCGTCGAGGTAAAGCACCACGGGGACCGAGAATCCCCCCGAGAACTGCTCGGATGTCTGCCTGAGCAAGCGAAACAACGGCTGCAACGATCGCGTGCCGTCGAGCGGCGAGCCCGGGGTGCGGTCGCCGCCGAGGGGAAGAAAGCAGGTCGGCTCGGCGAGCGGGCACTCGGGCGCGTAGTTGTTCAGCGCCACGCTCTGGAAATCCACCAGCGGATAGATTCCCTTCGCGCTGATGAGCAGGGGCCGCGCGGTGTAGGCGCGAACCTTTTCGACGATGTCGCGCCAGTAGCGATACGGCACCGCCTGGTCGACGAAGCTGGTCGAGCCCGGCGACGGGCGATCGGGCATGCTGCCCCGCCACTCCTCGGCCAGGTGGTTGTAGCTGGTGCGCATGCGCAGCGAGACGATCTTTTCGCCGGCGAAGGGGGGGATGAGTCCCTGCGTCGTGCCGTTCAGGTAGCGCCGGTAGTTGAAGTTGCGCGCCAGATCGCCGGCGGGCACATCCGCGCGCGGGTAGTTGTCGGCCGGCAGGTCGAATTTACGTCGCAGATCCTCGCCGGGGTATTTGGCCAGCAGGAACGCGTTGAAGTCGGCCAGATTGTAGTCGTCGAAGCCCTCGTTACCCGTGAAGTCGTAGCCCTGGTACCCCTCGTTGATCTCATCGAAGTTCAGACCGTCGACGCCACCGTCGATCTGCAGCTTGGCGACGTCGACGACGTAGGCACGGTACCTGGGGTTGGCCAGCGACGCCCGGTACATGTCGGGCGACAAGTTGGAGTGCTCGACCCGCTTGCCCTGGATATCCACGGTCGCGAAGTCCTCGAATAACGGGCTGGAGATGCCGCCGAACTGCCCGCCGAAGATCACGCTGGTCGCGGCCCCGCCCAGGAAGGTGATCCCGTTGCCACGGCAGCGCTCCGCGTAGTCGAACGCGCTGACGTAGCTGCTCCCTACCTTTATGTTGACATAGTCGGTCGCCTCGACGCCGAACTTGTTCCACTGCGACCAGCCGCGCAGCAACAGGTCGGGCTTGAGCTGGAAGACCTGCTCGTCCTGCCCGCCCAGGTCGACCTGGCTGGCGGCGAAGACCGTGTACCGATCCATCGGCAACGGCGCCGGCCTTGCGGTCACGGGCGGCCACGGTCCCACATCCACGCAGGCGGCGCCGGGCGGCAAGCAGACGTTGTCGGCGTGGCAGCAAAAATATGGCGCCACGCAGTCGCAGCTCTTGTTGTCGATGGGCGCCGGCTCGCAGCCGCCGGCGCCGGCCAGCGGCGCGCTCAGCCCCACGACGGCCAGCAGCAACGACCCCGACCACCGAGCGCGAACCTGCCGACCATCGACCGCCATCCCGGCCTCCGTTCAGAAACCTCCCGTGAAGCCCAGCGCGCCCGATGAGCCATCCAGCGCAAACACCGGCTGCAGCGGGCTGCGCGGCCACAGCAGCGCCCAACCGCCCGTGATCGCGGCGCCGCAGGTGACGGCGGCCGAGATCACCGTCCAGCGCCGGGCGTCGGCCAGCCGGCGGTTGAGCGCCACCGTCTCGGCCTGGGACGGCGTCAGGTGCGCCTGCCGCGACAGCTGGCTGCCCAGGATCGCCAGCCGGGCGGTGACCAGCCCCGACGCCACCGCGCCGCTCAGCGCGGCGAACCCGGTGACCCGCCGCCAGTAGGGCAAGGGCGCCTCGACGTCCAGCTCGACCGCCGGCGGCGGACGTCGCACGTAGCTGTCGACGGCCTCGGCGTCGAACGGCAGCGAGAACAGCAAATTGAACGCGTACTCGGCCGCGCCTCCGCCGCGCGACACGTGACGTGGCGACTGCGGCGACAGCTCCGCCAGGTTGATCACGTCGGGCTGGGCCGGGATCGCGAACTCCTTCTCGTCGGAGACGCGGCGCAGGTACAGCTCGTGGGCGCTCGCCGGCAGCAGCATCGACAGCGCGCGCCCCTGTGCGTTGTGGAAGTCGGCGAACCTGACACCCAGCCGGTCCTCGAACAGGTAGTGGCCGGCTTGCGCCGAGGCGTCGACCCGCAGCCGGCGCCCGGCCGCCTGCCGCAGATCGACCAGCTGCGCCGCCGCCGACGGCGCGCGCGCGAACACGTCCGGGCGGAATCGCTCGTTGGGGATGGCCGCGTTGGCGCGGCTGACGAAGGCGGCGATCTCCAGATAGCTGATCCGGCCGTCTCCGTCGAGATCGGCGGCGCCGTACAGCCCGGAGCGCACCTCGTGGCTGAAGATGCCGGCCTCGAAGTCGGCCCACTCGTGGCTCTCGCGCGCCGACGTCGTCGACAGCAAGAGGCCGATGTCAGATCGGCGCGCCAGCCCTTCGCTGGTCGCGAACCGGCGTACGGCGTGGCGGCTGCCGCCGGGCCCGCGCCCGTAGGCCAGGAAATAGGAGTAACAGGCGTCGATGATGAGGTGGTTCTCGTCGGCGCGCACCTTGTCGATGATCTCGCGTTCGATCTCGTCGCCATCGAGGCGCGCGTCCTCGAGCGCCAGATAGGCCGTCGAACCGCTGACGTTGCCGTGCCCCGCGTACACGAAATAAAAGAGCGTGTGCTGGCCGCGCGCGCGCGCCGTCGCGACGTCGGTGGCCAGGGCCGTCACCGCGCGCGCCAGCTCAGCGCGGCGCGGTTCGCGCGCGTCGCTGACCGCCTCGGCGGAGATGCGGCGGGTATTGTCGTCGGCCCGGGTCAGCAGCTGCACGCGCCCGCCCAGCGCACGGAACAGCTCGCTGTAGCGAGCGGCGTCGTCATCGGCGTAGCGCAGCAGGGGCAGCTCGGGATCGACGCCTCGGTTGACGCCGACCACCAGCACGAAGCGCGCCACGCCTTCGGCCTCGGTCCGGCCTGCGGCGGCCGCCGCACCCGCGGCGGCCACACCGGCCAAGGCGCCAGCCACCGACGGCGCCACCTGGCGCGGCTCCGCACGGACCGGCGCCGCCGCGGACATCCCGGCGGCCGCCGCCAGCGCCGCGCCGACCACGCGGAGAGGACAGGTGCGCGGCCGCCTCATCGCACGATCCTCAAAGGATGCACGACGTCGGTCGCGCCCGGCAGTGCCAGCGGAGCGGTCGCGCCCGCGCCGTCATCGCGCGCGGCCGCCTCGGCCACCGCGCTCTCGATCTGCCGCACGCTGAGCTCCCGATCAGTGAACAGTGCGTGAACCATGATCCGCTCCCCGTCGAATTTGTGCAGAACCGCGGCCGGTAGCTCGTGCAGGCCCGGCTCGGCGGAGATCTGAACCGCCGTGGGGTTCTGCGCCGCGTTGGACCAGGCAGGATGATACCAGTAGATGTGGCCGTGCTCATCGACGGCGAACACCAGCAGGCGGCCCTTGCCGGCCGGGTTGCGGTAGGCGAACGCCAGCTCGTCGCCAGGGTGGACCACGTCGCCGGCGCGCTCGGCGCCGCGACGGCGGGCGCCGTGGGCGAAGCGGTAGATCTGGACCTCGGGGCTGCGCGCCGCGGCCACGCTGGCCGGTCCTCCGCGGCTGGTCACGACGCCGGATCCCGCCGTGGTCGCCGCGCTCCCCGCGCCACCGCCGCGCCCAGGCAAACCACCGCCGCTATACACGATGGCCAGCGCGGCGACCGCGGCGCCGCACAGCCCCAGCCAGGCAACGCCGAACCGGCGCGGCACGCGCTCCGGCCGCAGACCCAGACCGCGGGCCAGGCGCACCTCGCGCGGCAGGCCGGCCGGATCCAGAGTGGACAGCAGCAGGTGCTGCTCGTAGTGGGCGTGACACGCGTCGCACAGCGGCAGGTGGGCGCGCATCTCGCGCTCGCCGGCGGGCGCGACCGCACCGGCGAAGTGGGCCGCGATCGCGTCGCGGACGTGGCGCTGGGAATCCTGACTCATCTTTTTCCTCGTCCTAGCAGAAAGCGCCGCAAGAGCCGGCGCACCTGCATCTCCTGGTAGGCCAGCGTGGTTCGGCTGATGCCGATGCGAGCCGCGGCCGAGCGCTGGTCGAGCCCGCCCACGAACCGAAACTCGAAGACCGCGGCCCACTTGGGCGGCAGCGCTTCGCGACGGAAACCATCGATCAGCAGACGCGCCTCGACGGTGCGCTCGAAGCGCTCGATCGGCTGCACCGGCTCGGCGGGTAGGCTGTCGGCGGCCACCTGATCCAGCAGGCGCTCGCGACGGTGGTGGCGCCAGTAGTCGATGGCCTGGTGATGGGCGACGGTCGCCAACCAGGCCGAAAAGCTACCGCCCGAGAAGCCGCGCCGCAGCTCGGCGCGCGACAGCAGTTGCAGGAACACCTCGTGAATCACCGTCTCCTGGTCGGCGCCGCGCAGGACCTGCCCGACCGCCTTCTCCACCACCCGGAAGTGATCGCGATAGCAGCCCTCGATGACGTCGCGCTCGCCCGCGTGGAAGCGCGGCAGCCAGAGCGCGTCATGTCCGGGCGCCGAGCGATCGGCCATCGTCGTCGGCCATAGTCGAATCGACCGCCGAGGCGCGCAAGCGACCATGCTGGGGGGCACGAAAGGGAAGCGCACCAGACCCCGGGACTGGACGAAAGTCCTTTCAGGGCGCGCTGCCGGTCAGGGTCGCGCGGCCGCCACCGGGGCACGCCCCGCCAGGTCATCCATGAAGGCGGCGAGCCAGGCCAGGGACGCGTTCCAGTTGATGGCCACCTCGTTGGTCGAATACGACTCGATGTTGTCGACGTAGCAGGTCTGCGGCGGGCATCCGCTCTTGCCCAGCTTGCGGATGTAAGGGTCCTGCATCATCGAGTTGGGCCCGCCCGACACGGCGCCGGGCGGCGCCTCGGGCAGCGTCGGGTCCTTCTGGTGGGCCCACACCCGGTGGTGCGGGTTGCGCATGGCGCGCGTCCCGTACCCGGCGACGTAGCTCTGCGCCAGCGGGTTGCGCCCTAGCAGGTAGTCCAGACAGTCGACCACGCCGCGCAGATAGTCGGGGTTCTGGTGCAGGTCGTAGGCGGCGGCCAGCAGCAGCGCGCCGTTGAGCACCCCGGCGTTGGAGCCCCAGACGTAGACCCTCTCCGAGACCAGCGGCATGCGATAACCGCGGCGCCGGATGTGGCCCAGCAACTGCTCGGCGCTGGCGCCGATCGCGCGCCGCAGGGCCGCGACCTCCCCGGCGGGTAGCTGGTTCGGCACCAGGGCCAGGCTCAACAGACCCAGGCCGGCGACATGGTCCCAGCCGATCATGCCCAGCGCCGACACCGCGGCGGCGCCCCCACCCGTGGCTGGCGCGAAGCGCGAGCGATCCATCTCGGCCTTGTAGGCTCCTTTTCCGGTGGTGAGGTAGAGCTCGGCCGCGGCCCAGTAGAGCTCGTCGGACAGATCGCCGTCAGCGTAAGCGCCACCCCCCGGCGTCTCGCGCTCGGGGAGGAGCCGCGGGTTCTTCTGCGCAGCGGCGAAGGCGATCTCGGCCGCGCCCAGGCAGCGCGCGGCGAACGCCGGATCCAGCGCGCGCCACAGGCGCGCCGCCTGCGCGGCGGTCGCGGCCAGGTCCAGCGTCGCTGACGTGGTGGGCGGGCGCAGGTAACGGGGCAGCGTGTCGCGGTCGGGCAGCTGCGGGATCGGCGTCCAGCGATTGTCGTGCACCTTGTGGTGGACCATTCCGGCCAGCGGCTGTCCCGCCGGCACCTGCATGGCCAGCATGAACTCGAGGTTGAAGCGCGCTTCGTCGAGCAGGTCGGGACGGCCGTTGTGGCGCTCCGGGATGTTGAGCGTGCCGTCGGCGAAATCGCGCGCGCTCGCGCCGAAGCGCGCCAGCCGCTCGTACTGGTTGTGCAGCGTCCAGACGCTGATCGCGCTGCTCACCACGTACTTGCCGTGATCGCCGGCGTCGTACCAGCCCCCGCTGACGTCCAGGCGGTAGGGACACGGCGCCTCGGGCGCGCAGGCGACGCTGCGATCGCCGGGGTGCCCGGGCGGGCGCACGTAGCCGGGCGTACCGGCGTAGGGCATCTCGATGGGGACGCCGCTGCGCTGCAGGTAGAAGAACGCCAGCGCGTCGTACTTCAGCCGGTGGTAGATGCCGGATCCGATCTCGAAAGGCGGGCTCTGATCGTCGCCGGCGCGCAGCCGGAACCCGGTTCCGATCGCCGTCACCGTCGAGAAATCGATCTGGTGCAGATGCTCGCCCGCGGCGGCGTCGGCACCGAACACCCGCGTCTTGCCGGCGGCGACGAGCTTGCCGGCCTGGTTGGTGAGCTGCCAGTCGACCGGCGACGTCGCCGGCGAGGCCAGCGTCGCGAGCTTGGCCAGGCGTGGCAGGTAGCCCAGCTGATTGACTCGCAGGCTCGACGGCGGCGCTGCCGCGCGCTCGGGTGGCGGCTCGAAGCGGGGATCGTTGAGCTCGACGTCGTCGAGACAGACCGTGACCGGGACCGTCGACAACAGATCTCCGCCCAGCTCGAACACCAGCTCGGCGTCATCCTCGTCGACGGCAGCGTCGAACGTGGCGGCGTAGGTCGCGGCGCTGGTGTCCGCGCCCGCGACCACCGACCAGATCTCGGTGTAAGGCACGCCGACCTTGCTGATGCGCGCGCGCAGGCGCGTGGGCGCGCTGGCGTGCATGCGCAGCCGCAGCTGATAGCGGTGCCCGGCGGTGATCGCCAGCTGGCTCTGGCGCAGCACCACGTCGGTGCGCCGGGGCGCGGGCGCGTCGACGCGCAGGCACAGCTCGCCGCCCTTGACATCGCCCTGCCCGCCGCGCGGCATGCCGAAGTTCATGCTCCACGGGCGCAGGGCCCCGGCCTCGAAGCCGGGGTTCGCCAGCAGATTCACCCCGCCGGGCACCGAGGGCGCGCGGCTCATCAACGACTCGGCGGCGCGGGCCGGCGCGGGCGCAGCCGCGATCGTCAGCGCGATGAAAGAACCAACCACTACCCGAACGACGAAGGTTGAACCAGCTGCCATGTGACCCTCCCAGCATCGAGGGAGTCGTCAGTTCACCGGCGCGGCGCAGATAAGAGCACGCGTCTCGCGTCTCGCGTCTCGCGTCTCGCGTCGAGGCAAGCGCGAGCCGTGGCGCTCCGCAAGGTCTGCCCCCTCCCTGGCCCTCCCCCGCGGCGGACCGCGGGAGAGGGGATCGGATCCATGGGTGGGGAGGGTGCTGGCACGGATCCGTCTCCAGCCTGATCTTGCCGGGTGCGTTCGAACCATGCGCACGCGGCGCGGACCGTGATAGGTTGCGCGCCAGTGACGAAAGGATCGCCATGCGAACCATGACGCGAACCCGGAACTCTTCTCGGAATTCTTGGAACCTCCGTCCTGCCCTCGCCGTGGG
>DASRQZ010000097.1:0-28595 GCA_035696125.1 Polyangia bacterium | reverse complement strand
GACGGGAACCACGTCGAAATCGCCGAGTGAGATCCGGCGATGGACTTCCCTGTCGTCTCGGGTCGCACCGGGCGTCGGCGTTGATTCTGCGCCCGCGCTGTTGCCTAATTGCCAGAGATGACCATTCGCTTCGAGATCGACCGGAATGGCCGCGACGGAACGCTCGCTGGCCTGTGCGCATGGGCGTCGCTGGCGGCGATGGTGGCCGGGTGTGGCTCGGTCCCGGCCAGGAACGACGCCGATGGCGGCGTGGTCGGCATTGGCGCGCCCACTGATGGCGCCAGTGGCGACGTGCCCGTGGCTACCGACGGCGGCGGCAGTGGCGGTGCGACCGGGCGAGGCGGTACAACCGGCACGAATGACGGCGGCGCCGATCGCGGCGCGGGCGGTATCGACGGCGGCGCCGGTTCGACGGGCGCAGCCGGGACCACCGGCGCCGGAGGCGCGGGTCCGACCTGCACCGGTGCCGGCATCTGCGGCCGCGGCCCGACCGGGATCTTTTGCGCGCAGTCGAACGGTGCGACGGCCTTCACGTCATGGAGCTCGTGGAGCCCCAACTTCAGCGACAGCCAGACCTGGAAGAGCTTGCAGGCCTACTGGGCCACGATTCAGTTCCCCGATCTCAACGGCGACGGCCGGGCCGACATCTGCGGGCGCGGGTCGGCCGGCATCTACTGTTCCTTGTCTACCGGTGCCGGCGCCTTCGCGGCGCCGTCGTACTGGTCGCCGAGCTACACCGACACCAACGGCTGGGCCGCCTTCCCATATTACTGGGGGACGATCCAGTTTCCGGACGTCAACGGCGACGGTAAGGCCGATGTGTGCGGGCGTGCCGGCGACGGCATCTACTGCGGCGTCTCCAATGGTATCGACGGTTTCGGTCCGGTGAATCTCTGGATCGCCAACTTCGCCGACGCCGGCGCCTGGAACAGCACCCAGGCTTACTGGGGCACGATTCAGTTTGCTGACGTGAACGGCGACCTCAAGGCCGACGTTTGTGGCCGCGGTAGCTCCGGTGTCTACTGCGCGCTCTCCAACGGCACCACCGCCTTCGGCGACCTCAACCTGTGGCAAGCTCAGTACAGCGACGCCGCCGGGTTCGCGGGCTCGCCTTCATTCTGGGCCACGCTGGCGTTTCCCGACATCACCGGCGACGGGAAGGCCGACCTGTGCGCGCGCACCACCGGTGGACTTTACTGCGCGCTCTCCAACGGCACCAATGGCTTCGGTCCGGCCAACCTCTGGTCGACCGACTATGCCAACGCCGGCGACTGGCACACCAACCAGGCCTACTGGGGAACGATCCAGTACCCGGACCTGAACGGCGACGGCAAGGCCGACGTCTGTGGGCGAGGGATCGGGGGGCTGGTGTGCGGTATCTCCAACGGTACCTCGGGTTTTGGGACCCCGGCGACCTGGGCGTCGACGTTCTCCGACGCCGCCGGCTTCACCACCGACGCGACCAACTGGGGAACGATCCAGTACCCGGATCTGAACGGTGACGGGAAAGCTGATGTGTGCGGGCGAGCCAGCACCGGCGTGATCTGCGGACTGTCCAACGGAACCTCGGCGTTCGCGACCGCCAACTGGCTGGATCAGTTCACCGATACCAACGGTTGGCGCACCGACCTCTCCTACGGCGCCACCCTGCAGACCGCGAACTTGAACGTCACTGGCTGCCGGGCGGTCACCAAGCGCAGCACCTTCTCACAACCCCTGGTGCGGCGCCTCGCGCCGTTCTGACCTGGACGGGCACGGACACATGCGCCAGGTCACCGCCAGCAGCGCGCGCGCGCTGGCCATCGCGCTCGCCGCCAGCGGCGGTGTCTTGGCCGGATGCGGTTCCTCGGGCGGGGCTTGCGACCTGGACGCGTGGTTGCGGCAGCGGGCCGGCGCGGGCGCGGTCAGCTGTGGGCGGGTCGCGGTGGGCGCGTCCACCGCGCAGGCCGACCGGTGCATCGCCGACCAGACCGCCGCCGGCCACGCTTTCTACGCACGCTACGACGTGCAGGGGATAGATTCGCGGGTCGCGCTGGGTGCGTTGCGCGACGCCGCCGGTCGCGCGTCGGTGTTGCAATGGGACAGCGATCCCTCGGGCGGCGGCAACGCCGGTGCCCGCATCATCGAGACCCTGTGCAGCGGCGATCCCCCGATCCAGACGCCGGCCACCCGGCCGGGCGCCGCCCTCGAGATCTCGTGTACGGTGGTGGTCGAGTCACATCTGGCCTGCGGCACGTGAGACCCGCCCACGGGGCAGGAGGGCTCATGGTTCCATGCTACCTTTTGCAGGGCGGTGCGCCCTCGTCCTCACGTCCTTGACCGTCCCTGTGGCCGGGCGCGGGAATCGTGATTCGTCAGACCGCGATTGGACTGATCTTCATGATGGCCGTGGCGGCGGGCTTGTGGCTGTTCGTGGCGCGTCGCCAGCGCACCGACGCCGAGCCGATGCGCCTGGCCCTGCGCGCCGAGATCGACGCGGGATCCTGCGCCGGGCTGCGCCGCGCGCAGGTGTTGGGCCGGCGGCTGCTGCTGAATGATGCGGGCGACCACGGGGCGCGCGCCGCGCTCGCGCTGGCGGGGGCCATGCTGGCCATCGAGTGCGCCGAGCCCCTGACCGAGGACGCGGTCCACACCGCGCAGGACCCGGACTTCGGCGGCGACGAACGAGCGGTCGCCGAGATCGTGGCCGCTCGCGGCTTGCTGCGAATCGCCGGCGGGTGGTCGGTCGAGGCGGTGCGCGAGGCGGAGTCGGCCGTGGGCGGCGCACCGGGCACGCCGCAGCCGCTGTACGCGCTGGGACGGGTGCGCGGTCGTGCCGGGGATCTGGTCGGCGCCAGCCGTGCGCTGGAGGCGGCGATGGTCGCTGGGCCTTGGTTTCTGCCCGCGCGGTTCGCCTGGGCGGAGATCCGGCTGGATCTCGGCGACGCCGGCACCGCCGCGGAAGCGCTGCGCGTGCTGCCGTCCTCCGACCCACGCACGCAGTTGCTGGCCGACGAGGTCGAGGGGGCGCGTGGCGGCAAGGCCAGCGCCCTCGCGACGGCGGCGGCGCTGGACGCGGCCTGCGACGAATCGCGGGTCAGCTCGGTGCAGGACGCGGCCAGCTGCGCGCTGCGCGACGCCACGCGCGCGCGGCTGGCCGGCGACCGCGCCCGTGCCCGCAGGCGCGCCCTGACCGCCGCCGATCGCGTGCCGGCCGACCCGCGGCTGCTGGGGCGAGTCGCCACCATGCTGGCCGAGCTGGGCGCGGTCGATCGGGCGGCGCCGTTGCTCGCGCGCGCCGAAAAGCTGGCCGCGCCCGGCACGCCGGCGCTGGCCTGGGCGACGCTGGCCATCGCTCTCGGGCGGGGCCGTGCCGTGTCCCGGCCGTCGGCGCCGCGCCCGCCCGCGCCCGAGGGGCCGCTCCTGGAGGCGCGCGCGGCGCTGGCCTCGGGCGGCGTCGGCGCGCTGGCGGCGGTCGAGGAACAGCCGGGCGCGCGCGACCAGGATCCGGACCGTGTGCAGCTGGCGCTGCTGGTGAAGGGGCCGGCGGCCGCCGACGGCGTCGACGGCGGCCCCGGTCGCGCTGACACGGATCCGGCCCACCCGGTGGCGGCCTACGTGGCCGGACTGCGCGCGCGGCTGGCCGGCGATCTACCCGGCGCCGCCGAGCAGCTCTCGCACGCGCTGACCGGCCATGGCGACGCCTGCCGCGCCGCCGGAGAGTACGTCGCCGTGCTGCGCGCGCTGAAACGCAAGGCCGCGCCGGGGGTCTTCGCGGCGCTGCGCGCCGAGAACTCGGGCTGCGTGAATTTACCGCGCTAGCTCGCGGCGCCCAGCAACTGAGCCGACTGTAGACGCGTAGCGCGCCGGCGATCAAGGTCCTCGGCGTTCTCTGATGGCGGCGGCAGGTCGACCCGCGCGGCGAAACAGACGCGACTACTCTGCGGGCTTCTCGCCCGGCGCGGCGTTGGCGGGCACCGGCGCCGCCGGGGCTACCGCCGCCACCGCGGCCGGCGCCACCGCCGCCGCCGCCGTCGCTCCCGGCGCCAGCACCGGCGCTCCCGCGGGTGCCGCTTCCGGACCCACCTCGGCCAGCGGGACGCCTTCGCTCTCGCCGTGGCTGGGGTCGTGCTCGGTACGCTCGCCGTCCTGGCTGTTCTGGCCGTAGTCGATCCAGTACTGCTGGTCGGGGCGCACGTCGAGGTGCACGAACTCCGACACCGGGTAGTAGCCAATTCCCTTGACGCCCATCGCGAACGCCAGGTCGCGCACCATGAGCGGGGTCATGCCGGGGACGCGAATGTCCGCGGCCATGCCGCGCGTGTGGTAGCTCAGCGTCGCCTTCGAGAACATCGGCGCGCGGAAGCCCGACACCAGGATGATCTTCTGGCGCGTGCGCTGCGAGATCCGATAGAGCACCTCGAGAAGTCGCGGATCCGGCGGGGTCTCGGCGCCTGTGCGCAGGCAGCGCAGCAGATGGCGAAGCTGGCGGTAGGACCCGGGCTCGATCTCGCCGCTGGCCAGGTTGATGCGCACGTCCATGCTCTCGCCGGTGTTGGCCGACTCCAGCAAGAAGTGTCCGATCTCACCCGAGGGCGCGCGCAGCGCCGCATGGTGGCCGTCGGCGTGCGCTTCGCCTTCGCGCAGCGGGTGCAGCGCCACCGTGTCGGCGGCCTGCATCATCGATCGAACGCGGCGCTCGAGGCCGCCCATGCTGGTGCTCATGCGCCACGATCCGCACAGCAGAAGGATCGTCGCGACCAGCAGGCCGGCGCCCGCCAGCGTGACCAAGGTCGGCAGCGCGCGCGGCAGGGTCAGGGTGCGGATCGGACTCTGCGGGTCGGAGGCGATCATGATGCGCAGGCGGCGCTCACGCCGCGGCGGCACGGCCTGCTTGCGGATTCGCTTCAGGATCTCGGCGATCGAATCCTGTGGCCGCCCCCCCATGCCACCGCCTCAGGTCGCCGCGACCAGGTGTCCCGTGTCGGGGTCGAGCTCGGCGTCCGAATCGGGCTCGATCACCTTGTGCTTGGGTCCTCCCCCCGAGGGGCCCATGAAGCTGGTGCCGCGGAAGACGCCGCCGGTCTCGATGCGCACGCTCTGGGCGGCGATGTCGCCCTCGACCTTGCCCTTGGCCAGGATCTCGAGGTGGCCCGTGCAACGAACGTTGCCCAGGACCTGGCCGGCGACCACGACGTCGCTGCCGACCACGTCGCCCTTGACGACGCCGGTCTCGCCGATCACCACCTCGGCGCGCGAGGCGACAGTGCCTTCGATCGTGCCGTCGATGCGAAAAGCTCCCTCGGCGCTGAGCTCGCCGCGGATGAAGGCGGAGCGGCCGACGACATTCTCAATCGCGTCGCCTGCTGGCCGGGTCTTCTCGTCCTTTGATCGCCATCCCATCGGTCCCTCCTGTCAAAAGGCCCCGGGGAACGCAGCGGGCCTCGCTGCTCCCATCGGGAGGCTGCCGCAAGAACTGAAGGCCGCGCGCCGTCACGACAATCAGCGTCTGCCGCGCCGCCTTTTCGTGGCGTTTTGGCGCGATCATTTCGGGCGTGTGTCGCCCAGGTCATCGGATCTCGAACCCAGGTAAATCAGCGGTTTCTCGTCGGTGAATTTTGAGCGAAGCACGACTTGTCGACTTGCGCATCGCGGGCGCCAGTTGCAATGTGGTCCCTGACGGTCGGTGGCGGGAAAAACGGCGAGAGTGGCCAGAAAAATTTCGATGAGGGGAACGGAGAGGTCGGGAGGGTAAGGGCGAGCGGTCGGGGGCTCCGGGTGGCGGATCAGGAATGAATGTTATCGGGGCGAGGGTGTGGGCGATGGTGTGCACGGTGGCACGCGGGGGCGTGTGGTCTACCGATGATACCTTCGCTCGCACCCTCGCCATTTTCCTTGGCGTCTTGCGTGGCGTCTTGCTTGGCGTATTGCTGGCGTCTTGGCGTTTAATTCCTTGGCCGGCCCGAGGGTCGTGCCGGCGTGACCGGGTCAGCGCGCGGAACGCGAGCGGCGCGGGGTCTGGATCTCGAGAACTGCGCGCAGACCCAGGAAGCGGCCGTAGCGTTCGACCTCGGCCGCCAGCGCCGCGCGATCGCCTGCCTCGAGCGGCGCGCTCGGCGTCACCAGGACGGTGACCGCATCGCCCTTCAAGGTCCGCCGCCAGTCGCCGACGATGCGTCCGCTCCCGCTGACGACGTGGTTGGCCAGCACACTGTCGCGCGCGCCCAGTGACCGCAGCAGGCGCGCATCAAGCACTGCGGCGTGATCGCGAGCGGAGATCAGGTACTCGTCGAAATTCGGCACCAGCCGCAACGACGCCGCGCCACGCCGGGATGGCGCGCGCGCCGGCCCGCCGACCCAGAAGGTCAGCCCGCCGGCTCGCATCGCCGCCAGCTCGCCGTCCAGCGCCCCGATGGCCGCGTTCGCGTCCGAGACCTTCAGCCCCGACCACCAGGCAAAGTCGTGCGTCGTGGCCGGCCCGTGGCTGGCGAAGTAGCGCCGCGCCAGCGTGACCAGCGCCTGGTCGCGTGGCAGGTGGCGCGTGGCCGGGGCGCGGTCGTCGAGGGCGGCGTAGGTGAACTGCTTGCCGCGCCGTGGCCCGCTGCAGATCGCGCCCTCGAGCTCGGCGTGCATCGACAGCAGGGTCAGCCGCAACCCGTCGGTGGACAACCCGGCGGTCCGCAGCGCGGCGCCCAGCTCGTCGCGAGTCAGCTGCTTTCCGCCTTGCAGCGTTCTGGCCAGCACCTCGTCGCCGCGCGCCAGCGTGCGCACATCCAGGCCCGCCTGGCGATAGTAGGTGGCGCTCTGCGCCTGCACGCGCGGAGCGGTCAGCCGCAACAGCCAGCGGATGTCGGCCGGCAGCACGAAGTGCCAGGTCGGGCGCAAGACGTGGGTGCGCAGGATCGTCCCGCGCGCGAAGGCGGCCTCGACCTCCGCGTCGCTGACCGCGCGCGTCCGCTGCGCCACCGCCCATTTGGCGCCCAGATAGTCCTGTGACTGCACCGCCACCAGCCAGCCGACCACCGCCGGTGCATCGTCCAGCGGGGGCCCGGCCAGCCGCTGGTGGCGCAGGCGCCGCTGCACCACGCGCAGCAGATCGGTGGCGCCGGGATCGTACGCGCGCGCCGCGGGAGGCTGGGACCTGGTCGGCACGACGACGTCAGGCCTTCAGGGCACGGTCGCGCCCACGGCGTCGGCTGGCGGCAATGGCACCAGCATCTCGGCGGGGATCTTCACGGGGGGCAATGGCGGGTTGATCCGTGCCCCTTCCGGGAACGGCTGAGCGGTCACGCGCGGGGGGCGCGCCCAGATCGGGAGATCTTCGGCTCGCGTGCCCGGAGGGATCTCGCCGGTTTCTGCGATCACATCTTGCACGGTCTTGGGACGCGCGGTGATATGCGTCGGCGTTGGCGTCGGCGTCGGCGGTGAGCCTCGAGTCGCGACCTCGGGCTCCGCCGCCAGTGGCGGGCGGGGCGCTTCCCGGATCGGCCGATCGTCCTGCCCGCGGTTGAAGATCAGCACCCCTGCGAGCGCGATGACCGCGGCCAGGCCAGCCGCGGCCAGCACCAGCAGGGGCGGTGGCCGCCGGGACGGGCGCCGAGAGGGTACCGAAGAGGAGGACGAGGGTCCATGCAGCGGAGCCATCGGAGGGCTCCTGAGTATAGGACACGTCTCGCCGATGGCCCGGTCGCCTCGTATACTGCAGCGCGTATGGCTCCCAACGCCGACGCTCATCCGCAACTAGAGGATCAATCCACGTATGCGATGTGCCGGCCCAATATCTCGGGCGCGGGGCGGCGGCGGCGCATACGGATCGGTTATCTGGCCGTGATGATCACCCTCTTGCTGGTGGGCGTCTTCCTGGCCGAGGGAGTGTCCTGGTACTGGCGCGCGCTGACCGCGCTGCCCGCTGGACTGGCGGCCGTTTCCTTCCTGCAGGTGCGCCGCAATACCTGCATCGCGCGCGCCGCCGAGGGGACCTTCGAGCACGAGGACTTCAGTCGCACCAAGGCTCCCGACGCCGAGGTCGCCGCCAGCCGCCGTGTCGCCGCCGGTATTCGTCGCGACTCCGCGTTGATCGGCGTCGCCTGCGGGTTGCTCGCCGCGCTGACCGCTCTGCTCTAGCTTCTGACCGGCAGATTATTCCGTCGAGACGGTGCTGGTCGCGCCGCCGAGCGCCGCCATCAACGTCTGCCAGGGCAGTCGGGCGCACTTGACCCGCACCGGGTAACGTCGCACGCCCGCGAACGCCACCAGGTCCCCGAGATCGATGCCCTCCCCGTCGGCGCCGGCCTGGGCGCCGGCGGCCGAGATCAACCTCTCGAATGCCCGCGACAGCTCTTCCGCCTCCCCGCGGGTGCGCCCGCGCACCGCGCCGGTCATCATGGACGCCGCCGCGGTGGAGATTGCGCAGCCGGTCCCCTCGTAGCGCGCCTCGCGGATCTGGTCGTCGTCCAGGATCAGCGACACCACCCAGCGATCGCCGCAGAAGGGGTTGTCGCCGCGGGCCTGGTGGGTGGCGCCGGGCAGCGGGCCCTGGTTGCGGGGCTGGTGGGCGTGGGCCAGCACGATGCGCTGGTACAGATCGTCGGCGTCGGTGGACATCAGCCGAAGACCTCGTGCACGGCGCCCAGCGCATCGGCCAGCGCGTCGACGTCGCTGCGGGTGTTGTAAAAGGCGATCGAGGCGCGCGCGGTGGCGGCCACGCCCAGCGATTCCAGCAGCGGCTGGGCGCAGTGGTGTCCGGCGCGGATCGCGACGCCGTGGCGATCGAGGATGGTGCCGATGTCGTGGGGGTGCACGCCGTCCATCACGAACGAGACGATGGCGGCGTGGTCGCGCGCGCGGCCGATCAGCCGCACGCCGGGCACGGCGGCGATGCGCGCGGCGGTGTACTCACCAAGCGCGCGTTCATGGGCGGCGATGGCCGCGCGGTCGGCCGCGCCGAGGTATGCCACCGCCGCGCCCAGGCCCACGGCGCCCTCCAGGTTGGGCGTCCCGGCCTCGAACTTGTGTGGCAGCGCCGCCCAGCTTGGCCCCTCGGTCAGCGAGACCGCGCGCACCATCTCGCCGCCGCCCAGGAAGGGGGGCATGGCCTCCAGCAGCTCGGCGCGCCCGTAGAGCACGCCGATCCCCGTCGGTCCGTACATCTTGTGGCCGGACAGCGCGTAGAAATCGCAGCCCAGCGCCTGCACGTCGATTGGCAGGTGCGCCGCCGCCTGCGCGCCGTCGACCAGCACCGGCACGCCGCGCGCGTGCGCCCGCGCGATCAGGTCCGCGATGGGATTGACGGTGCCGATGGCGTTGGCGATGTGAGCCACGGCCAGCAGGCGGGTGCGCGGGCCCAGCGCGGCGTCGACCGCATCCAGGGCCAGCTCGCCATCGGCCGTGACCGGCACGACGCGCAGCTGCGCCCCGCGCTCGGCGCACAGCATTTGCCAGGGGACCAGGTTCGAATGATGCTCGAGGGCGGTGACCAGCACCTGGTCGCCGGCACCGACTCGCGTGCGCCCGAAGCTGTGCGCGACCAGGTTGATGGCCTCGGTCGCGCCGCGCACGAAGACGATCTCGCGCGCCTCGCGCGCGTTCAGGAAGCGCCGTACGGCGGCGCGCGCACCCTCGTAAACGGCCGTGGCCCTCTCGGAAAGGGCATGCACGCCGCGGTGCACGTTGGCGCGATCGGCGCGCCCGAAGCCCGCCACGGCGTCGATGACGGCGTTCGGCATCTGGGTGGTCGCCGCGTTATCCAGATATGCCAGCGGGTGCCCGTGGATCAGCTGCGCCAGCGCGGGGAAGTCGGCGCGCGCGGTCTCGGGCGAGAACGGCTCGCCTCCGCCGGGGCCAGCGATCATACTGTGCAGCCTAGCGCGCTCCCGCCGCCCGCGGGGGCCCGAATCCGTTCATGGCGGGCTCACCCGCCTAACTTCAGCCTCGATTAACGGAACCGGGCGAGCCTTGACCGGCCGTTCCCAGTACCGGTACGCTCCGCAATTCCTCGTCTGTTCACTTCGCTGTTCGTTCGTCGGCGGCCGGGAGCTGAGATTGAAGCACTGGCAGGAGATGGCGCACATCCTGGATCGGGTCGTCGAGCTCGGTCGGCAAGGCCGGTCGACCGCGCTGGCAATGGTGACCGAGATCAGCGGGTCGGCCTACCGGCGGCCCGGCGCCAAGCTGCTGGTCGACGCCGACGGAGGGTTCATGGGCGGCGTCAGCGGCGGCTGCCTGGAAGAGGACGTGCGCGAGATCGGCCTCGGCGTGCTGCAAACCGGCGCGACGCGCGTTCTGCACTACGACACCGGCACCGATGAGACCAGGCTCTGGGGCCTGGGCCTCGGCTGCGACGGCGAGGTCGACATCCTGGTGCAGCCGATCGCCGCCGACGCCGCGGTCGCGCCCGACGGGGTGTGGGCGCGCGTGCGCGCGCTGCTCGACGGCGACGCGGCCTTCGCGCTGGCCACGCTGGTCGAGCAGGGGCAGCCGGCGGGCACGGTGGTGGTGGGCGCCGCTGGCCGGCTAGGTGGCGCGCTGGCGGATCTTCCCGATCTTGGTCCCGAGACCGCCGCGCTGGAGGCCGAGGTGGTGCGGGTCGCGCGCGCGGCGCTGGCGGGTGGCAGGTCGCGCACCGACGCGCTGGGCGCGCGCCGGGTCTTCACCGACGTGATGTTGCCGCCGCCCAAGCTGCTGGTGTGCGGCGCCACCGACGACGCGCGCCCGACGGTGGCGCTGGCCGCCTCGGTGGGGTTCCGGGTCTTCGTCGCCGACCACCGCGCCGCCTACCTGACCGCCGAGCGCTTCCCGGCGGCGCAGCGGCGGTTCCTGATGCGGCCCGAAGACCAGGAGCCGGGGCTGCCGAGCGATCGCGACACCTTCGCGGTCATCAAGACCCACTCGCTGGCGCGCGACGTGGCCTGGACCAGGCGGCTGGCGGCCACCGAGGTCTCGTTCATCGGCGTGCTCGGTCCGCGCGCGCGCATCCAGCGCATCGCCGCCGAGCTGGGCCTCGGCCAGGACCCGCGCCTCTACGGTCCGGTGGGGCTGGACATCGGCGCCGACGGGCCCGAGCAGGTCGGCCTCAGTATCGTCGCCGAGCTGCTGGCGGTGCGCGCGCGGCGCCAGCCCCAGCACCTGCGCGAGCGCGCGGAGGCGATCCATGTCTGATCCGGTGCGCCCCGCGCCAGCTCCCGCGCCGGCGCCGCCATCGACGGCGGCGGTGGTGCTGGCCGCGGGCTCCTCGACCCGCATGGGCAGCAACAAGCTGTTGCTCGCGGTGGATGGCCAGCCGCTGGTCGCGCGCGCGGTGCGGGCGGCGGCCGCCGCCGGGTTGGCGCCGATCGTGGTCGTGCTCGGCCACGAGGCCGAGCGGGTGCGCGCGGTGCTGGACGGCCTGCCCTGTCGCGCGGTGGTCAACCCTGACCACGCGCGCGGCAAGGGAACGTCGCTGCAGCTGGGGATCGCCGAGGTGGCGCGCGCCACCGACGCGGCGGCCGCGGTGGTCATGCTGGCCGACATGCCGTTCGTCAGCGCCGAGATGCTGGCCGCGGTGGCCCGGGCGGCGCAGCGTGACGGGGGCACGGCGCGCGCGCCGATGGTGATCTCGCGCTACGGAGAGGTGAACGCGCCGCCCATCCTCTACGATCGCGCGACGTTCGCCGAGCTCGCCGCGCTGCCGGCCCAGGCCTGCGGCAAGGAGATGGTGCGCCGCCACCGCGGCGAGGCGGTGTTCCTGGATTGGCCGCCGGCGGCGCTGGCCGACGTCGACGTGCCGGAAGACTACCAGCGGGTTCTGGATGGCATTGGCGTTGGCGCCGGCGGAGGCGAGACCTGATGCGCGGCGAGCTGATCGATCTGGCGGCGCGGCTGGCGCGCGCGGGTGAGCCATTCGCGCTGGCGACGGTGGTGGCGCGCTCGCCGCCGATCTCGGCCCAGGTCGGCGACACGGCGCTGGTCACCGCCGACGGCGGGTTCCACGGCTGGGTGGGCGGTAGCTGCACGCGGCCGACGGTGATCGCCGAGGCGCAAAACGCTCTGGCCGACGGCCGGCCGCGGCTGGTGGCGCTTTGTCCCGACCCGACCAGCCGGCGACGACCCGGGCTCACGGTGTTTCCCATGACCTGTCACAGTGGAGGGAGCGTGGAGATCCACATTCAGCCGGTGCTGCCCCCGGCGCGCCTGCTGATCTACGGCCTGTCGCCGACGGCGCGCGCGCTGGTGCGCCTGGGCAAGGCCATGGGCTACGCGGTGACGGTGATCGACGCCGCCGCCGAGGCCGCCGACTTTCCCGAGGCGGACGCCGTGCTCAGCGACCCGGCGGCGCTGGCGCGCGCGGCCTTCGCGTCGGCGGCCCCGCGCTACGCGGTGGTGGCGACGCAGGGGCAATGGGACGAGGAGGCGACGGCGGCGGCGCTGGCGCTCGACCCGCCGCCCGCGTACCTGGGCGTCATGGCCAGCGGCAAGCGCTTCGGCGAGATGCGCGCGCTGCTGGCGGAACGGGCGGGCCAGGGCGCGATCGATCGGATCAAGAACCCGGCGGGGTTGGATCTGGGCGCGACGACGCCGGAGGAGATCGCGGTCAGCATCCTGGCAGAGATCGTGGCGCGGCGGGCGGGGGTGGCGCGCGCGGTGGCTGTGGAAGGGACCGTGGCGGCCCCGGGATCGCCGACGCCGACGCCGACGCCGACGCCGGCGCCGACGCCGACGGGCGGACAGATGGGGCGGCGGTCGCGGTCGCTGGCGCAGGCGCAGGCGCCCGTGATGGCAGGGGGCGCGGCGGGCGAGGGGCAGGCGATCGACCCCGTGTGCGGGATGACGGTGGCCATCGCGGGCGCGGCGCATCGGGCGGAGCACGCGGGGCAGAGCTATTACTTCTGCTGCGGCGGGTGTCGCGCGCGCTTCCTGGCGGCGCCGGCCTCGTTCCTGGCGCAGGAGGCGGCGCGGTGACGCCGGAGATCGTCGCGCTGCTCGCCGATCTGGAGACGGCCGGCTACATCGCCGAGCCGGCGACGGCGACCGCGCTGTTTCTCGCGCGCGCGACCCAGAAGCCGCTGCTGGTCGAGGGTGACGCCGGCGTCGGCAAGACCGAGCTGGCCAAGGTGCTGGCGCGCCTGCTGGGCACGGAGCTGATCCGGCTGCAGTGCTACGAGGGGCTCGACGTGCAGACCGCGCTTTACGAATGGGACTACCCGCGCCAGATGCTGCGCGTGCGCATCGGCGACGGGCGCGGCGAGGACGCGCAGGCGCTGGAGGCGCGCCTGTTCAGCCGCGAGTACTTGCTGGAGCGGCCGATCCTGCGCGCCATTACCCACGCCGGCGCGCCCGCGGTGCTGCTCATCGACGAGATCGACCGCGCCGACGACGGTTTCGAGGCCTTCCTGCTCGAGGTGCTGTCCGACTTCCAGGTCACCATCCCCGAGCTCGGCACCATCCGCGCCGAGCATCCGCCCTACGTGTTGCTGACGTCCAACGGCACGCGCGAGCTGGGTGACGCGCTCCGGCGCCGCTGCCTGTATCTGTACCTGGATCACCCCAGTCTGGAGCGCGAGGTGCGCATCATCCGCGCGCGCTGTCCCGACGCGGGCGGCGCGCTACCCGACCAGATCGCGCGCTTCCTGCAGGCGCTGCGCGCGCGCACCCTGGTCAAACCGCCCGGGGTGGCCGAGACCCTGGATTTCACGCGCGCGCTGCTCAGCCTGCGCCAGCACTCGCTGGAGGCCGACGTGGTGGGTGTCACGCTGGGCTGCCTGCTCAAGGATCGTCACGATCTCGAGTCGATGTCGCCGGCCGAGGTCGCGGCGCTGGTCGCCTCGGCTTGCGAGGTCCGATCGTGATGCCCGGCGCGCCCACCGTCGCAGGACCGCGCACCGGCCTGGATGAGGATCGCGCGCTGTGGCTGGCCCGCCTGGGCGGCGCGCTGCGCGCTCACGGCATCGCGGCCACGGTGCGCGACGAGATCGACGCCGCGGTGGCGCTGGCGCTGGTCGATCGCGCCGACCGCGACGAGGTGGCGCGCACGCTGCGCATCGCGCTCAAGATCCGGCGCGAGGCCTGGCCCGCCTTCGATCTGGTCTTCGCGAAGCTCTGGTCCGGCGCCGACCGCGATCTGGATCAAGCGCCGCCCCCGTCGCGGCCGCCCGCGCCGCGGGAGCAGCCGCCGCGCCTGCTGTCCTGGGATCCGGTGCGGCGCCGCCTGGCCGTGCCCGATGAGGACCACGAGCTTCCGGGCGGCAACCAGACCGGCACGCGCCCCGCGGCCAGCCCGACGGCGCTGCTGCGCAGAAAGTCGTTCGACGCCGCAGCGTGGTCCGCGCAGGAACTGGCGGCCATGGAGCGGATGCTGGCGCGGCTGGCGCATCGCCTGGCGACCTGCCGCAGCCGGCGGTTGATCCCCGCTCCCGGAACCGCGCGCGGTCGGCTGGACCTGCGGCGCAGTCAGCGCAAGGCGCTGGCCACCGGGGGCGAGATGCTGCGCTTCGCGCGCCGGGTACGCGCCGTCGAGGAACCGCGCCTGGTCTTCCTGTGCGACACCAGCGGGTCGATGGACGCGCACACCCGATTCCTGTTGATGTTCGTGCTGGCGCTGCGCCGGGCCGCGCGCCGCGCCGACCTGTTCGCCTTCAACACCGAGCTCGTCGACCTGGGGCGCGACGTCGTGCCCGGCAAGATCCGCCTCACCCTGGATCGGCTGGCGGCGCGCGTGCCCGACTGGTCGGGCGGCACGCGCATCGGCGCGTCGCTGGCGCGCTTCGCCGACCGCGATCTGCCGCGTCTGGGCGGCCCGCGCACGGTGGTGGTGGTGCTCAGCGACGGGCTCGACCGCGGCGATCCGGCCGAGCTGGCCGGTGCCGTCAAGCGCATCCGCGCGCGCGTGCGGCGGCTGGTGTGGCTCAATCCGCTGCTCGGCGACGTGCGCTACCAGCCCGCGGCGCGCGGCATGGCGGCGGCGCTGCCCTTCATCGACTGCTTCGCACCGGCACACAACCTGGAATCCCTGGAACGCCTCCTCCCCCAACTGGTGGTCTGAACATGGCCCTGCGTTTCGAGCACGCCTTCACCGTCAAAGCCAGCCCCGACAAGGTCTGGGCCTATCTCACCGACCCTTATCGGGTCGCGCCGGCGCTGCCGGGCGCGGCGATCACGGAAAAGACCGGCGAGGGTACCTGGAACGGCACCATCACCGTCAAGGTCGGTCCGGTCGCCGCACGCTACAAGGGCACGGTCCATTTCGAGGCGCTGGACGCGGCGGCGCGCACCGCGACCATCGTCGCCAAAGGCCAAGATCTGAGCGGGCGCGGCGGCGCCGACCTGAAGATGGAAAGCCGACTTTCCGAGAAGATATCTGGCGAGACCGAGGTCGCGATGATCTCGGAGGTCAACGTCACGGGCATCATGGCCCAGTTCGGCCGCGGACTGGTGCAGGACGTCTCGAATCAGATGTTCCAGAAGTTCACCGAGGCCGCCCGCGCCGAGCTGGAGAAGCTCGAGCCGGCCGCGCCCGCGCCTTCCATCGCCCCTGCCCCGCCCGATTCCCCGTCGGCGCCGGCGTCGGCGTCGGCGTCCGGTTCTGCGTCCGCCGTCCCCGCCGCCCCGTTTTCCCCACCGGCGCCGGTTGCGCCGCCGGCGGCCGCGCCGCCCATCGAGGTGGTCTCCTTCGGAACCAAGCTTCTCGCGCGCGCGGTTGGGCGTATGATGGGCCAACCGAGCTTCTGGATCGTGGTCGCCGCAATCGTCGCCGTCGTTGTCTGGTTGTCCTCCCGTTGATGCGTCGTTGATCCGCCCGCGGCCGGCCGGCCGCAGAAAAGGAGTCAGGGATGATTCCCGCTACTTTCGAGTACCACGTGCCCAGGTCATTGTCCGAGGCGATCGGGCTCCTCGGGTCGCTCGGTCATTCCGGCGAAGAGGTGAAGATCCTCTCGGGAGGCCAGAGTCTGCTGCCGCTGTTGAAGCTGCGCTTCGCGCGGCCCGCCCACCTGGTCGACATCAACCGCATCCCCGGGCTCGACTACATAAAGGAGGAGGGTGGCGTGCTGAAGATCGGCGCGCTGGTGCGCGAGGCGGCGCTGGAGTCGTCGCCGATCGTGCGCGCCAGGTACCAGATCTTGATCGATACGGCCGCCGTGATCGCCGACCCGCTGGTGCGCAACCTGTCCACGGTGTGCGGCAACCTGGCGCACGGCGATCCGGCCAACGACCATCCGGCCACCATGCTGGCGATCGGCGCCGATGTCGTGGCCACCGGCCCCAACGGCGCGCGCACCATCCCGGTACGGCAGTTCTTCACGGCGGTGTTCACCACCGCGCTGGCGCCCGACGAGGTGCTGACCGAGATCCGCATCCCCGCGCCGCCCCCGGGCAGCGGCGGTGCTTACCTCAAGCTGGAACGCAAGGTGGGCGACTTCGCCACCGCGGGCGCGGCCGCGTTCCTGATCCTGGCCGGCGATTCGATCGAAGGCGCCGGCATCGGGCTCACCAACCTCGGGCCGACGCCGATCAAGGCCACCGACGCCGAGCAGTTCTTGAAGGGCAAGAAGCCCGACGCCGCGACCTTCGCCGAGGCCGCCCGGCGCGCCGCCGCGGCGACCAGCCCCAACGTCGACCGGCGCGGTGGCGTCGAGTACAAGCGCGAGATGGCCCGCGTGCTGACGCATCGGGCGCTGGACAAGGCTGCGCGGCGCGCGGCGGGAGGCAAATAGAATGGCATCGAGCATGGGATCGTCGAGCCACAAGATCAGCGTCACCATCAACGGGGCGCGCCTGGAAGCCGAGGTCGAATCGCGCCTCTTGCTGGTGCACTTGATCCGCGAAAACTTCCGCCTCACCGGCACGCACATCGGCTGCGACACCACCCACTGCGGGGCTTGCACGGTGCTGCTCGACGGCGTCCCGGTGAAGTCGTGCACGGTGCTGGCGGTGCAGGCGGACGGGCGCAACGTCAAGACCGTCGAGGGCCTCGAGCAGGACGGCAAGCTGCACGCGATCCAGGAAGGCTTCATGCAAGAGCACGGGCTGCAATGCGGCTTCTGCACCCCTGGCATGTTGATGACCAGCTGCGCGCTGCTGGAGAAGAACAAGAACCCCGGCGAGGACGAGATCCGGCAGGCCATCTCCGGCAACCTCTGCCGCTGCACCGGCTACGTCAACATCGTCAAGGCGGTGCAGCACGCCGCCGCGAAGCTGCGCTAAGGAGCGGACACCAACATGGCGACTACACGCGACGACTACGGAAATCTGCCCGTTGACGCGCCCAGGACCTCCGCCGAGGTGTGCGGCATGGGCCATTCGATGAAGCGCAAGGAGGATCCGCGCTTCATCCGCGGCCAGGGCAACTACATCGACGACATCGTGCTGCCCGGC
Organism: Polyangia bacterium; assembly: GCA_035696125.1. Classification (GTDB taxonomy): domain Bacteria; phylum Myxococcota_A; class Polyangia; order Fen-1088; family Fen-1088; genus DASRQZ01. Next base: position 11,270 of record DASRQZ010000097.1, on the reverse strand, counting down.
ATGTTGTACATGGACATCGTGCGCAGCCCGTTCGCGCACGCCAAGATCGTCAAGATCGACACGGCGCGCGCGATGAAGGTCCCGGGCGTGCTGGCGGTGATAACTGGGGAGACGCTGGCGGGGTTCAAGCTGCACTGGATGCCGACGCTGATGTCCGACACCCAGATGGTGCTGCCCACCGAGAAGGTCATGTACCAGGCGCAAGAGGTCGCGGCGGTGATCGCCACCAGCCGCTACGCCGCCGCCGACGGCGTCGAGGCGGTCGACGTGGAGTACGACCCGCTGCCGGTGGTGATCGATCCCTACCAGGCGCTGCAGCCGGGCGCGACGGTGCTGCGCACCGACAAGCCCGGCAAGAAGGACAACCTCATCTGGCACTGGGAGGCCGGCGACCGCGCCGCCACCGAAAAGGCATTCAAGGACGCCGAGATCACCGTCAAGGCGCACATCTATCTGCCGCGCATTCACGTGGCCTCGATCGAAACCTGCGGCTGCATCGCCTCGTTCGACAAGGCGCAAGGCAAGCTGACCGTGTACATGACCACCCAGGCGCCGCACGCGATCCGCACGGTGTTCGCGCTGGTCGCGGGCCACGTCGGTCTGTCGGAGGAGAAGATCCGCATCATCTCGCCGGACATCGGCGGCGGCTTTGGCGGCAAGGTGCCGGTCTATCCGGGCTACGTGATCGCCACCGCGGCGTCGGTGGTGATCGGCAAGCCGGTCAAGTGGATCGAAGATCGTATGGAAAATCTTCAGGCCGACTCGTTCGCGCGCGACTACCACATGGACACCGAGCTGGCGGCGAACAAGGACGGCACCATCACCGCGCTGCGCATCAAGACCATCGCCGACCACGGCTATACCGACGCGGCCGCCAACCCATCCAAGTTCCCGGCCGGCATGTTCTCGATCTGTACCGGCGCCTATAAATTGAAGCAGGCGTTCACCGAGATGGACGCCGCTTACACCAACAAGCCGCCGGGCGGCGTCGCCTACCGCTGCTCGTTCCGGGTCACCGAGGCGGCGCACGCCATCGAGCGCATCGTCGACGTGCTGGCGCACGATCTCAAGATGGATCCAGCCGAGCTGCGCATGAAGAACTTCATCGGCGCCAACGAGTTCCCGTACAAGTCGCTGCTCGGCTGGGAGTACGACAGCGGCAACTACGCCGGCGCGCTGCAAAAAGCGATGGACACCATCGACTACAAGGGCCTGCGCAAGGAGCAGGCGGACAAGCGTGCGCGCGGCGAGCTGATGGGCATCGGCATCTGCAGCTTCGTCGAGATCGTGGGCGCCGGGCCGTCGAAGCAGTTCGACATCCTGGGCATCAAGATGTTCGACTCGGCGGAGATCCGCGTGCATCCGACCGGCAAGGCGATCGCGCGCTTCGGCACCAAGTCGCAGGGCCAGGGGCACGAGACCACCTACGCGCAGATCGTGGCCGAGGAGCTGGGCATCCCGGCCTCGCAGATCCAGGTCGAGGAGGGCGACACCGACACCGCGCCTTACGGCCTTGGCACCTACGCCAGCCGGTCGACGCCGACGGCGGGCGCGGCGGCGGCGATGGCGGCGCGCAAGATCCGCGACAAGGCGCGCAAGATCGCCGCGCACTTGCTGGAGGTCGCCGAGGAGGATCTGGAGTGGGAGGTCGGCAAGTTCGTGGTCAAGGGCGCGCCGCAGAAGTCCAAGACCATCCAGGAGTGCGCCTTCGCGGCGTACACCAATCATCCGCAGGGCATGGAGGCCGGGCTCGAGGCCACCCACTACTACGATCCGCCCAACCTGACCTTCCCCTTCGGCAGCTACATCTGCGTGGTCGACATCGATCGCGGCACGGGCGAGGTCAAGATTCGCCGCTTCGTCGCCATCGACGACTGCGGCAACATCATCAACCCCATGATCGTGCAGGGTCAGGTCCACGGCGGCCTGACCCAGGGGCTGGCGCCGGCGCTCTACGAGGAGATCACCTACGACGAGAACGGCAACAACCAGTCGGGCAGCTTCATGGACTACCTGGTGCCGACGGCGGTCGAGACCCCGAAGTGGGAGACCGGCCACACCGTTACCCCGTCACCGCACCACCCGCTTGGCGCCAAGGGCGTCGGTGAATCCGCGACCGTCGGCGCGCCCCCTGCCATCGCCAACGCCGTGGTCGACGCCCTCGCCCACCTGGGCGTGCGCCACATCGACATCCCGATCACCCCCGAGAAGGTGTGGAAGATCCTCAAGGAGAAGGGCGTCGCGGAGTAAGTCCTCGCCCCGCCTCCTTCCCTTCCGGGGGGATGAGCGCTCAAGGCACCTGGAGCCTGGTCGTGACCTGGCCCGCCCCGGCGTCGCCGTCCGAGCAAACGATCTCCGCGAGCCCCTGGGTGCGCAGACAGGGGCAGGTCGGGGTGGGCAGGCAGGTCGCCGGCGTGACGCGACACTGATAGACCGGCGGATTGGTGATCGCGCCACCCTCCTGGACGTGACAGTACTGGGCGTTGATCTGGCACCGCAGGGTGGGGCCGCAGGCGAAGCAGGGCGCGGGCGCGACCTCCTCGGGTTGCCAGTGGCCGCCGGTGCAGCGCAGGTGATTGCAGAGCTGACAGACGTCGGTGCAGCCGCTGTTGCACACCGCGCCTTCAGGGCCGCACGCTCCCTGGGCCACCGCGGTGGCACAGCCCGCGCCGCCGTCGCTGGCATCATTGTGCGCGTCGCCGTGCGCGTCGCCGCCGCCGCCATCAGATCCGCCGGTGCCGACGCTCCCGCCGCCGGCGCCGGTGCTGCCCCCCGCCGCGGCGACGCCGCCGGTCCCGGTGCTTCCGCCCGCCGCGGCGACGCCGCCTGTCCCGTTTCCTCCGTCGGGCTTGGAGGCCGTCGAGCTACAACCCACGCCCAGGGCGGCCGACACCAAGCCGATCAGCAGGATTTTCGTCATGGGCCGACCATCAAGCAAGGGATGTACCATCACCGGAACCCTGCGCCATTCCGTTGCGCGCGCGCCCGAGCCGCGACAGGATCGCCCTGCGATCTCGGATTTCTGACCGCGGTGGGGCGGGTCCCGCCCTACACGTTCACCCAGCCGCCGCTGTCCGCCGAGCGGAACAGGGCGTCGATCGCGCGCACGTTGCCGGCGGCGAGCTCGATGGAGTTCTCGACCGCTCCGCCGGTGCGGATCGCGCGCGAGAAGGCTTCGCTCTGCAGGTTGTACTGGTCGACGACCGGCAACGACGTCAGCTGCGCCGAGGCGCCGCCCAGCTGGCTGCCGTCATCGAGGAAGGCCTTGCACGGCCGATCGGCGGGGGCGTTGAAGGGGATCTCGATCTCGATCCGGCCGCTGGTGCCGAAGGCGTTCACGCGCTGATAAGGGACCACCTGGGTGCCGCAGGTGAAGGTGAGGTGCCCCCCGCCGAAGTCGAGCATGCCCGACGTCAGGCGATCGGTGCCAAAGTCCGGATCCCGCTCGATGAGCGCGATGGCGCGCCTGGGCTCGCGGCCGAACAGATAACGTGAGGTGTTCACCGCGTAGCACCCGACGTCGTAAAGCGCGCCGCCACCCGCGTCCTTGCGGTTGCGGATGTTGGTGGCGTCGCGGTTGAAATAGGAGAACGCGGTCTGGATGCTGACCAGATCTCCGATGCGCCCGCCGTCGACCCAGCTCTTGGCCTGTTGCCACTGCGGGTGGGTGCGGATCATGAAGGCCTCAGCGATGATCTTGCCCGTCTCCTTTTGCACCGCGATCAGGTTCTCCGCCTCCCTGGCGTCGAGCGCGATCGGTTTTTCGCACAGCACGTGCTTGCCGGCGCGCGCGGCGCGCGCGGTCCACTCGGCGTGCAGGTGGTTGGACAGCGGGTTGTAGATGACCTCGATCTCGGGGTCGGCCAGCAGCTCTTCGTAGCTGCCGTAGGCCCTGGGGATCCCCAGCTTCTGCGCGCCGGCCCTGGACTTGGCGAGATCGCGCGACGCCAGCGCGCGCAGCTCGGTCAGCGCGCCCTTCTTCATGCCCGGGAGACTGACGTTGAGGGCGAAGTTGCTCGCTCCCAGAACGCCCCAGCGTACGGGGGCCAGCTTTCGCGCGTCGTCGGTGATCGCCATGTCGCTCTCTCCTCTTTGGCCGCCGACCGTACTGCAGCCATTTCCCGCTGTAAACGCCCACCGGGCTGCGCGGGCAAGCGCTTGGCAGTGCAGGACTCATCTGCGGTCGATCGCGGGGCGGTCCGTGGTTGCATTACCACGGTAAGTCGCATACCTTTTGCGGAGATGGCCGTCGCTCGATCCAAGCTCACAGCTCAAGGTCAGATCTCGGTCCCCGCCGAGGTGCGTCGGAAGCTTGGCATAGGGCCCGGCTCGGTGATCGAATGGGATGAGGATAGGGGCGATATCGTGGTGCGCCGGTCCGGCCAGTACGACCTCGAGGCCACGCGCTCGGCGCTCGGTCTGTCTTCGCCGCCCCGCAGCCACTCTCACGAGGAGCTAAGAGAGGGAATCCGGGCTCGGATGCGTCTCCGACATGCACGCCGTTGACACCAACGTGCTGGTCCGCCTGCTGACCGGGGACGACACCAAGCAGGTCGCCAGCGCCGAGGCGTTTCTCGGACGGGTCGGCAGCGCCTGGATTTCCCACATCGTTCTCGTGGAGACCGTCTGGGTTCTGGAATCGGTTTACGGCAGGGATCGCGGTCAGATCACGTCGGCGCTGACGACCCTCCTCGATCATCGGTCATTCGTCTTGCAGGATGTCGACATCGTGCAGGCGGCTCTTGATCTGTTCAGGACCCGGAGGTCGCTCGGGTTCTCCGACTATCTGGTGCTCGAGACAGCGCGCCGCGCCGGCCATCTTCCGCTGGCCACGTTCGATAGAGCCCTGGGCGCCGTCGACGGTGCCGAACGGATCTAGACACCTATATCGGGTCACATGACGGGGTAGGGACAAGTTTCATCCGGCGGCCCTGAGTTGACCGTCGTTGCAAAGCTGATCGACCTCGGTGTCGATCTTGTTGATGATAGTGGTGATTGGACGGGGGATGTCGGCGCCGTCGTCGTTGGCCAGGGCGGCCCAGCCGGGGCGCAGGATGCGGATGTAAACCTTGGAGTAGAAGAACGCGACCTTGAGGCCGTAGCTGGTCACGATGTAGCGCTGGGTGCGGGGGATGCGAGCGATGAGGCCGCGGAGGCGGCGGAGGTCGTAGCTCATCTTGCCGGCGGTGTATTGCTCCGGCGTGATCCCGAGCAGCGCGGCGACCCGGCCCCGGATGTTGCGGTTACGGAATCCCTCGGGGACGAGGGCGAACGAGGTCAGGCAGTGGAGGATCGCCATGATCCTGACGAGGGGGCCAACCGGCGCTGGAGCGCCACCGGCGTGCAGCCCCGGACTCGGGGGCTGCACGCCGGCATCGAACGCGCGACCGCTACGGGGCGATACGACCGGCCAGATGCATCGTGAAGCCGCCGGCGGTGCTCTGGTCGGTGAACTCCAGATCCCAGGTCTTCTGGGCCATCGACAGGTGGCCGGTGACGTCGCTGCTGGCGCTCGCGCGGAGGCGGGTCGGCTTGTCGTCGCGCCGACCGATCCCGGTGATGGACGATCGCTGCGCCACCGGGATCCGGAAGGCTTCACCCGCCCGCGTCAGAGCGACCGCCTTGTCGAGCGTGAAGGTGAAGCCCTTCCAGTCAGAGCTGGCGAAGCGGGTTTGATCGGCGGAGATCTGGAGCCCCAGCAGCCGACCTGCATTCAGATCCACGTACGCCTCGCCCGACAGCCTCACCGTCACCGACTGCAGCGGCGTGCTGACGGCCAGGAACGAACGCACCGGATCGAGCGACAACGCGGCGCTGGTGCCCGCGGGGCGGCTCGACCTGGCGGCGGCGCTGCTGTGCCCCTGACAGTCGTCGGCATCAGCGCAGGCGGTGGGCCCGAGCACAACGGGGCTGAAGTCCAGTGTGCTTTGATTGCAGCCATTAGGGTCGGGTTCTTGGTTGGGTGACAAGGGGCAGGCGCGGGCCACCGAATCGGCGAACTCGCTCAACAAGTCCGAGAACCCGACGTCGTAGGCGCATCCGCGACTGCCGACCGGATCGTTTTCGTTCCCCCACACGCACTGGGCCGCGGCGTCCAAGTCGACCTCGATGTGGAAGCGACAGAGTCGGTCGCCACCGTCCGTCCCACCGTCGGAGGGAAGGTCACAGTCGCAGGTGATCACCCCGGGCGCGGAGTTCGTGTTTCCAGGGTCGCAGCCTTTGACCTCGAGGGGGGTCGCATCCGGCCAGGCGGTCCCGGTCCAGCCGTAACACGCCTCGAGATCCGCCCGTGAGACCTGCACTACGGGGACACATACCTCGGTGGGGCAGTTGATGGCCTCGCGGCAAGTCTCCACGGGCGTGTCAGTCGTCGTGTCACCGGAATCCTTGGGCGGCGTTTTCGTGCACGCCGATCCCACCGACGCCAGCCCTCCGGCAATCAACATCGCCCAGCGCGCCTGTCGTGCAACCCACCCACTCTTCTCGTTCGCGTTCATGGCTAGCTCCTCTCCGTTGTTGTGCTGCTCGCGGCAGCTCGCGGGGGGCCAGTGCATCGCGCGCACCAGGGTGCTCGCCTCGCCGCGCCCTGGATTCGCGCGGCGATCGGCGGTCACGACCGGCGATGTCCCCGGGGACCCGTACCTCGCGTCGCCGGAGACATCTGAGGGGAGGCAGTCAATTCGCGGAACGCAGGCAGCGAACCGAGTGCCCCGGCGGCAACTCCGCCTGGCCGCCCACGGAGGAGGCGTTGTCGGTCACCACTTGCCAGAACGCCGCGGTGGCGGGCAGTGACAGCGTCTTTCGCGTCCGATCACCACCAGAACGCGTTCTTGCCCTTGTAAACGAAAGCCCCGGTCAGGTCGCGAGCCCCCGCGGGCCGGGCCGAAAATCCCGATTCGTCCGTGGCCCCGGTATTGGGGCTGGCAGAGCGAGGTGCCCGGCTCCTTCAAGCGCCCGCCTCTGAGGATAGCTCCAAGTACTCGACCGCGGTCCCGACGAACACCGTGTAGCGCTCCTCGAGCTCGCGCTGGGTGACCTCGCATTTGCAGGCGCTGGCCAAGGTCGGCTTGCCAAGCAGGCCGAGCAGCACGACCAGACAGAGCAGCGCGCGCACTACCCTGGGACTCGGGCGGCAGAGATTCCTTGGTCCTTCTGCAAAGATCGCGACGCCAGGGGGAAATCGCGCACCGAGTCTTGTTTGTGCCGCCATGGCCGTACGTCCCAATGGCACGCTCGTCGGTTCCTCGGCCATCACCCCCGACGTCTAGCTCGGACCCCGCTCCTCTGGCTCGTCGCCGAGATCGCCTGGTCACCACCAGGGATAGCCGTACGTTCGTGTTTCCGCCTCACCAACCATCGGATGGTTTCGCTCACGCTCATTTGCTCGCGGGAAGCGATATCCGCCAGAAGCTCGTACTCCTTCTCGCTCAACCGAATCGCGAGGTTACGGCGGATTGCTCGCCAATTGGCAGCACGCGCATGACCTCATCGAGGTAGCGTGCGGCGCGTGGGCACTGACCACTTGTCCTGCCAGCGGAGGCGCGGCTGACCCGTCGGTTCAAAACTCAGCGGCAACCAAATGTAGCGTGAGTCCGGTAGATTGGTGGGATTCCACCGATCTGCGATGAACAGGAAGGTGTCCGGCAGGCCCTGCACAGGCTGAACGTAGGTACTTTGCGAGCGATAGGAGGTTTCGGCCTCAGCGCCGAGCCAGGGGTTTTCGAGCTCTTGCCATGGCCCGAAGATGGAATCAGCCACCGCTGAGCGCGCGGCATTCGGCGCCCAGCCCGTGCAGCCGGATGCGATCACGTAATACTTGCCGTTCCGTTTGAAGACCGCGGGCGCTTCCATCGAGCGCCCGATGAAGATGCGCGCATACTTTCCGGCCGGCTTGAGATAGTCATCCGTCAGCAGCGATACGTGCATGGTGGCGTTCTCCTCGGACGCGTAGAATTGATACGCCTTGCCGTCGTCGTCCACGAAGAGCGTCATGTCGCGCGCCATCTGGCCGCCTTCGAAATCGCGTGCGAGCGGCTGGTCTTTGCCGGGTCTCTTGTCGGTCTCCGTGACGTTCTCCGGCCAGATCCCGGCGTTCGGCCGAAAGCTGCCAAGATACGTGAATGGGCCGTTGGGTCTGTCGCTGACGGCCACGCCGGAACGAGCTGCCTTGTAATCCTCCGAATCAACGTGCATCCACATCACGAATTTCTTCGTGGCGGCGTTGTAAATCACCTTGGGGCGCTCGATGACTTTGCTGCTGTGCAGATCGTGCGAGCGGTCCTTGGTTTCGGCGGTAAGCACCAACCGTTCGAACTTCCAATCGTAAAGATTGGTGGACGAGTAGCACGAGACGCCCCTTGCCACGACCCGTGTGCCGCCCCATGAGCGGTTCACTTCTGGCGTCCAGGTGCGGCCTTTCTTGAGCTCGCCGTACCAGTAGTAAATACCGTCGTGGTAGAGCATCCCGCCGCCGTGCGCGTTGATCGGTGCGCCAGCCACGTCGGTCCAGATTTCGCCGGGCGCGAACTGGGGGCCAGCGCCGAACACGCTGCACGAGAGTGTCGCGGCTGCGATCAGGACTACGGGCACCGGTTTCAGCGGGAAGATGCTACCTCGATTCATGTTCGCAAATGAGAATTAGATTGTGGTGGCTCAGTTCCGGCGTTCGAGCAGGTCGACACCGCGGGGCTCGAGACGCAGGGCGCGGTCGAAGCGCTTGCCACTGAGCACGCCGTGCATGGCGCCGCCGATGGCCACGTCGGCGGGTGCGTTGGTGGTGTTCACGTAGAGCGTACGGCCGTCGACCACGCGCGCGTAAACGCCGTCTGGCGTCTTGGGGCCGGGCTCGATGCCGGCTTCGGAATACAGCCGCCGCAGCAGCGGGCGCATGATCTGTGGCTGGGCCGGCGTAGCCACGTAGATGGCGCGGCCCTTGCCGAACTTGTTGCTGGTGATCGCTGGCGGCTTGGCCTCCAAATCGATGAACCGCGCCAGGACCTCGGCGGTAGACGGCTCCAGCACCTCGTAGTGCTCGATAGTGGCCTTGATCTCCTGGTCACCCAACTTGAGCGTGCCGGCTGCATCGTAAAACGCATTGGTGCGCAGGCCGAAGACGTCGGTCAGACCACCGGGCTTGGGCGTGGCGTGCCACTGGTTGTTGTCGTTCACCTTGGCCGACTGCGCGGTCATCACGACGGTGCCGCCGTCGGCAACGAACTTGCGTACCGCGGCGGTGGAGGCTCCATCCAGCAAGTAGATGCCGGGTAGTATGAGCAGGCGGTAGCGGGACAGGTCTTCATAGGAGAGCTTGATGACGGCGACGTCGATGTTGTCCTTCAGCAGCGGCTCGAAGGCCCCATGCGCCTGCTTCAAGTAGGGCGTCTTGATGTACTGGTGCACCGTGTTGGAAGCGCCGTTAGCACTCGTGGCCTGTGTATTCTCGAACGAGTAGGCGATCGCCACCTTCGGCTCGACGCGACGCGGGAAGCCGAGCTTCTCCAGCTTGGCGTAGCTTTCGGCGATGCCTGCCCACTCGGTGAGCCGCCACGAAGGCCGATCGTCGTGGTCGAGCAGGCCCATCAGCACTTGCTCCTCGCCGCCGAGGTGGCTGTTGAAGGTCCACGCCAATGCCGCTTGCCCGCCCAAGAGCAGCACGAAATGGGCCCACATGCGCGACCAACCCTTGCTGCCATAGGAGCCGCCGCCGCCCGCGGTGAATTCGTTGAACCACGTCGGGGTCGTCATCCCACCCTTGATGAGCGTCGCTTCCCAACCCCCGTTGACGGCGTCGCCGGCGTAGAAGCCCATCGCGCCGTAGGTGGTGTGCTCACGATAGCTGCCCAGGAAGTCGAAGCCACGGCGGCCCGACCAGTCCCAGTAGTTTGACAGTACGGGCTTGTTCGGCGCGTTCTTCTTGCGCACGGCTTCCAGGTCGCCCAGCGTGGCGATCGTCACGTCAGACCAGAAGCGTCGGAGGTCGAGGTATCGCTCCGGCGGGCCGGGGCCGTCGGCAAACGGGAGACGGACCTCTTCCCAACTACCGATGCGGCGCGACCAGCGCTGCGTCGCCCAAGCCCGATTGAGTGTCTCGACGCTGCCGTAGCGCTTCTTCAGCCACGCAACGAAGCGCTTACGGTCGGCCTCGGAGTACGACATGAAGCCGTTGCCGATCTCGTTGTCGTAGCCCAGCGCGAGCAACGCAGGGTGCTTGGCGTAGCGCTTGGTCAGCTTGTCAGCCATGCGACGGGCGAGGCGCCGGTAGTCCGGGTCGCCGATGTTGTCCATGTAGCGCTCGGCTGGGGCCAGGCGCGTACCGGCCTGGTTGACGATGTCGACGCCCAGGTATTTGTGGTGCAGCCACATGGGCGCGGGCAGACCGGGGATGTCGAGGACGACCTTGATGCCGGCAGCCTGCATCGCGGCCATCACCGCATCGAAGTGTTTGAAGTCGAACTTGCCGTCCGACGGTTCGAAGTAGTCCCAGGACAGGTCGCCCATTCGCACGACCTTGAAGCCGGATTGCTTCATCAGCGCGACATCGCGCTCGACCTGCGCCAGGCTGCGGTCGACAGGCTGGTAGTTCACGCCCGCGAAGAGCTGGCCGCCACCGGGCCATTCAGGGTGGCCCTCGGCGCTCTGGGCGAACGCGGGGTGGTGTGTGGCGAGGGACAGCGCGCAGGCCAGCAACGTCTTCTTCATCGGCTTCGCCGTGAAGGTACGGTCGCCGCGGTCGAATGTCTCGCTGGAACGGTGGTCCAGTTCGAGCGTTCGATCCGAGCTCGGGTAGCGAGCCCGCTCGGTAGAAGGACCGAGCGCGGCCCCGATCGGCCCGCGCCCGATGGTTTCAACCGCGCATGGCTTCGCTGGCGAAGTTCCAGCTTCCTTCTCTGATGCAATCCACCCACTCGAAGTTGCGACACCAGATCGAGCTCGACGGCTATGCGCGGCGCAAGGGGTGCAGGACGTTTAAGGCCCACTATCTGCTTCTTCCGGCCGGCCAATGATCCTCCACGTACTTGGCGAGGTCCGGTGGATAGGCGTGTTCGCGTGACATTGCCGTAGCATGACCCGATTCGGTCGAGGCCGCGCTGCATTCCGCGCTTGCGCAGCCGCCCGATCTTCGGTCAGGGTTTTCGGTCAGCGTAGCTACGGTCGGCACACGCGCGACTGCGCGGACAGCAGCACCTCGTAGGGGTGGCGATTGAAGAGAGGCGTGCCACCCCGCTCGACCAGCATGTTCTGAAGGTAAATGTGGTCGCGGGGCGGCATCA
>DASRQZ010000096.1:0-2515 GCA_035696125.1 Polyangia bacterium | reverse complement strand
ATCGTCGGCGGGTGGCCGGCGCTGACGTAGTCCAGCCGGCCGGTGCGCGGGTCGAAGCGGGCCAGAAAGCAGGTCGCGTAGCGATCGACGGGGACGTTCTCGAAGAACGTGCGGTTGATGCGCGTGGCGACGTCGACCAGGGCGGTGTCGCGCCAGTGCGCGTGCACGGCGGTGCGCAGCGACGTCATCAGCATGGCCGCGCCCAGCCCCTTGCCCGAGACGTCGGCGACGGTGATCGACAGCTCGCGCCCATCCCAGTCGAAGTCGTGGTAGTCGCCGCCGACCGCGTCGCACGACCGGCTCTCGCCGGTCAGATCGCAGCTCGGGACCTCGGGCGCGTGGGCGGGCTGGATGCTGCGCTGGATCTCGGCGGCGATCTTGATCTCCCCCTCCAGCCGCTCCTTCTCGGCGTTCATCTGCTGCAGGCGCGTGCTCTCGATCTTCGACGCCGCGATGTTGGACAGCGCGGTCAGGATCTCGAGGTCGTCGCGATCGAACGAGCGCAGGGCGTTGCGGGTGTCGGCGTACACCAGGCCGATCACCTCTTCGGTCATGCCCATCTTGGGCGCGAGCCACAACGGCGTGCACATCGCCGAGCGCACGCCGGTCGCCACCAGGCTGTGGCGCGCCTTGTACACCTCGTCATCGAGCACGTTGGGGATCAGCAGCGCGACGCGCTCGTCGACGACCCGGCGCCAGATCGCGCTCGAGATGCGGGTGATGGCGTCGCCCTGGCGGCTGCGCGCGGCCACCACCTGCGGGGCGCCCGTGCCGGCCTCCAGCAGGACAATCGCGCCGCGCTCGACCGGCACGGCCTCGAACACCACGTCGAGCACGCGCTCGAAGAGCTCGGGCAGCGGCCGCCGGCCCAGCAGCGACGAGCTGGCGCGGCTGAGCAGCTGGAAGACCCGCGTCTGCCGGGGCAGGTCGACGACCTCGACCACGCGGCTGGTGATGCGCGAACGGAGCTCGTCGATCTTGTACGATTCCGCCCCCAGCAGCGCGACGTTGTCGTTGCTGTTCTCGTTCGGCCCCTGGGTGAAGACCAGCTTGCTCTCGCCGACGGTGATGAGGTCGCCGTTGTGCAATCGGCGCTCGCCGACCACCCGCTCGCCGTTCAGGAAGGTGCCATTGGTGCTGCCGAGGTCGATCAGGAAGAAGGCGTCGCCGCGCGGCTCGATCTCGGCGTGCCGCCGCGACAGCAGGTGGTCAGGCAAGAACACGTCGCTGTCCGAGCCGCGACCGATGATCATGCGGCTGGTTGAGACTGGAAGGCGGCGGCGTTCCCCCGCAGCGGTCAATAGCTCGATCTCCGGCATGCCGACCCCCTCCAGAACGACCCGTGCTTATACCACGCGACGCGGATCTGGCGACAGACTGCCCTGGCTCTCTGCTCTTGTCTTGCGCTTGGCCCGGAAATGGTGACGCTGCTTTCATGCCAACGGCCGCCCGCGACAAGACCGCCTATCGTTTCTTCCTGCTGCTGCTGGCCGGGGCCGCCATCTTGCTGGCCGCGATCGTCAGGCCCCTGGCGTCGCCGCTGTTCCTGGCGGCGGTCCTGGCCGGCGTGCTGTGGCCCCTGCACATGCGGCTGACGCGCAGCCTCTGGAAACGGCGTGGCATCTCGGCCGGGATCTTCGTGACCGGGGTGGTCGTGGTACTGGTCGGTCCCCTGGTCGCGCTGTCGACGGTCGTCGTCAATGAGGCCTCGCGCGGACTGGCGCTGGTGTCCAGGACCGTGCGCAGCGACGGGGTCGCGGGCCTGCTCGCCAAGCTGCCGCCGTCGGTGGCCGGGCTGGCCAGGCGCGGCGCGGAAGCTCTGCCGCACGAGCCCGACGCGACCTTGTCCGAGACGATTCAAAAGCAGGTCAGCTCGGGCAGCGGAAAGGCGGCCGCCGCGGTGGGGGCCGCCGTGGCCGCGACCGGGTCGCTGCTCGTGCACGCGGTGATGATGGTGATCGCGCTCTTCTTCCTGCTGGTCGGCGGCGACGCGCTGGTCGAATGGATCGACAGCGTGGCGCCGCTGCGACCGGGACAGACGCGTGAGCTGCTCGCCGAATTCAAGAAGGTGTCGTATGCCGTGATCGTCTCGACCGTGATCACCGCCGCCGTGCAAGCGCTGGCGGCGCTGATCGGGTACTTCATCGCACGCGTGCCCCAGCCGCTGTTCTTCGCCGGCGCCACCTTCCTCGTCGCCTTCATTCCCGCGGTGGGCGCGGCGTCGGTGTGCCTGGTGGCCGCGGGATTGCTCTACGTCACCGGCCATCCCTACATGGCGCTGTTCCTGGCGCTGTGGGGACTCCTGGTCGTCGGGCTGGTCGACAACATCGTCAAGCCGTACCTGGTCAAGTCCGGGATGGAGATGCACGGCGCGGTGGTGTTCTTCGCGCTCATCGGTGGCCTCGGCGCCTTCGGCACCGTCGGCCTGCTGATCGGACCACTCGGGGTCGCGTTCTTCATGGCGCTGCTGCGCATCCACGAGCGCGACTTCCGGACGGCCTCGTCATAGCGAGGT
>DASRQZ010000095.1:0-24054 GCA_035696125.1 Polyangia bacterium | reverse complement strand
CTCTCCCTGGCCCTCTCCCGCGGACGGGAGAGGGGATCGGAACGGAGGCGTGCGCGCTTCCCTCCGCAAGGTTTGCCCTCTCCCTGGCCCTCTCCCGCGGACGGCGCGGACGGGAGAGGGGATTGGAACGGAGGCGGGCGGGGGTCACTCGCGCCGTAGCCGGCCCAGGCTCAGCGCGACCCGGGTCGGCAGCACCTCGTCGACCAGCGCGGAGATCGCGTAGCGGGCCAGCTTGGCCTGGGTCAGCTCTTCGCCGATGTCGGCCAGGCCCTTGCGGTGAAAGTCGAAGAAGTTGGCGGGTGGGCGGCGCATCCAGGCGCGCGCCAGCATCTTGAAGTATTCGTCGTGGACCTGGGTGTAGTGCCGCCGGAACTCCTCGTCGGTCAGATAGACGCGGCCGTAGCGGCTGGCCATGGTGAGGTTGGCGAGCGGCAGCGGATCGAGCGGCTTGAACTGGCCCCAGATCGACTCCTCGCGCACGCGGTTGAAGGTCAGCACCTGGTGCACGAAGCCGAAGTCGCGCTCGCGCAGGATCTCGTACATCACCTCGGTGTCCTCGAAGTAGCGCCCCTCTTCGTAGAACGGATCGCGCGCGCGGATCGCCGACGCGCGGACCATCACGGTGGTCGGCGTGCCGAACAGGGACACGCTGCGCAGCATGTGCAGCCGGCAGGCCTCGCGTCCGCTGATGATTTTTTGTTCGTAGGGCAGCCCCCCGCTGCCGCACACGTTCTTGCCGCGCAGCTCGTAGGCGCTGACCACGTCGACCGTCGGGTGCGCTTCCGCCAGGGCCACCATCTCCTTGAGGCACTCGGGGAAGATCCAGTCGTCGGCCTGCACCAGCTTGCAGTAGACGGCGTCCGGCGACATGTGGCGCAGGGCGTTGTTGTAGTTCGGCACCTGCTTGAGCAGCTCGGGAGTCTTCAGGAACCGGATGCGCGCGTCCTTGTGCGCGTAGCGCTCGGCGATCTGGCCGCCGCCGTCGGTGCTCTGGTTGTCGACCAGGACGTACTCGAAGGTCGGATAGCTCTGCGCCAGCACGCTCTCGATGCACTCGGCCAGGTACGCCGCCGTGTTGTGGAACGGCGTGACCACGCTGACCAGCGGGTTCACGACGACGCGGAGTCCGCGGCTCCGAACGAGCGGTCGTATTGCGCTTCGACCTGCTGGCGGTAGGCAGCGACCCGGGCGCGCACGTCGGCGGCCCAGGCCTCGCGCCGTTCCAGGATGCCCAGCACCTTGGCGGTGGCGACCTCCGAATCCAGGCTGCGGATCGGCAAGCAGAGGGTTTGCTGTTCCATTCCGTCCATCAGCGAGGTCACCTTGCGCTCGTAAGAGAGGGCCAGCACCGGCTTGCCCAGCACGTGCGAGATGATCACGCCGTGCAAGCGCGCCGCGACCACCACGTCGGCCGGCGCCAGCGCCCGCACCAGCGCCGGCAGCGTGCGCGTCTCGGGCGTGCTGACTCGCGCCCGCTCCTCGGGCAGCAGCAGCGGCTCCATCTGGGCCAGCACATCGCGCACCGTCACCGCGTCGGGGCTGTCCGACGAGACGAGCACGATCTCCCAGCCCAGCGCCAGCATGCGCCGGCACAGCGACGCCATCGATTCCAGGTGGTGCTGGTAGTGGGCCGCGTCCTTCTCGGGCCAGACGCGCGGGTCGCCGTAGGCCAGCGGCGAGAGGGCCAGCACCGGCCGCCGGCCCGCGAGCGGGGCCTCGACCGGTCGCTCGATGGGCGCGGCGTAGGCCAGATCGGGCACCACCTGGGCACGGCTGACGTCGGCGAAAGACGCCAGTTGCCGCGAGCCCGGGTCGCGAAACGAGCACGATTCGGCCAGCGCCAGCGCGCGCCGCGCGAACAGCTGGCCCAGGCGCGAGCGCAACGTGCCCACGCCCACGCTGAGGATCAGGTAGCGCGCGCCCACCTCGCGCGCGAGCTGCCCCCACTTCCACAGCGCGTACGGGTGGCCGAATGGCCCGCCCCACAGCTCGTCGAGCTGCCCGCCGCCCGCCACCACCACCTCGCTGAACCCGGCCAGGAAGGCGCGCGCGCTGTGGCGGTGAGCGAGCTCGCCGCGCAGCTTGCGGCCCAGCGTGCGCGCCTTGCGCAGCGGCGGCAGCGCGGTCACCAGCCGCGCCAGCGGTCCCGAATCGTCGGGGCGCGGCCCGTCCGCGTCGGCGGCGCCGTAGCTCGACAGCTTCACACCGGCGCACGGGAAGCCGCGGATGCCGTGACGTTCTTCGACCACGCGCGGGTTCAGGGTCAGCCCCACGATCTCGGCGCCCGGCCGGCGCCGACGCAGGGCATGAATCGCCGACTCCATGATGGCCGCGTCGCCCAGGTTGCCGCCTCCGTACGGGCTGATGAGCGCCACCCGTTTCGCCGCGCCCGCCCGGGCCGCAGGATCGCCCGCGGGCCGCGGTGGCGCCGCCGCCGTCGCCCGCGCGTCGCGGTGGGGGTCAGTGGAGATCGACGAGGTCACGGCGCTGCCGGACATTTTTGTATCACAGTACCGGACTCAGAGGCGGCTGCGGCTGTGCCGGCGCGCGGCCAGCGCCACGCCGGCCAGCGCGAGGATCGGGATCAACGGCGTCGCGTCTTGCCGGCCGGCGCCGAGCTCGCACACGCACTGGAACCCGTGCGCGGCCATCAGATCGTCGGGCGAGGCGCTGCCGCCGGCCGGCACCGGCTTGCAGGTGAACACCGACGCATCGGTCGCGGGATTTCCGATGTCGGTGGCATCGCAGGACGGCGCGCGGCCGAACAGATCGGCGGGGTCGGCCGCACCGACGCCGATGGCGCCGATGCTGTTGTTGGCGCCATCGGCGGGGTCGCCCGCGCCCAGCATCCCGGCGCTGGCCACCGGGGTGAACACCTGGCGGTAGTAGGCCAGGATCTGGCAGACGGTGGTCTGGCGGCTGATGACCTCGCTCTCCATGAAGGGGAAAGAGCGCGGGACCTTGCCGTTGAACAGCGGGATCGTGAACCGGTCGCTCCTGGGCATCGAAGTGGCGTCGACGTCGTGCGCACCGTAGCCAGGTTCGCCCGGCGCTTTGCCGGTCACCGTGGCCGTGTAGAGGGTCCTCCTCGGCGAGTCGGGCACGTAAAAGAGATTGTAGTCGCTGTAACCCAGCCCGGGGGGCTGCGCGCCCCCGTCCATCCCTTCGGGGCCACCGTAGATGAGCGCGTCGGCGCCGAGGCCCACCCGCGCGTCGACGAAGGCGTTGCTGCGCAGGCTGGTCAGGTAGGCGCCCTTGAGCACCACCAAGCTGCGGATAGCCGGCACGCACACCCCGCCGCCCTGGAAGGTGTTGTTGAACACCTCGGAATGGTCGGGCAACGACTGATCATCGCTCAGATCCACGACGAAGACGCCTTCGGGGTTGTTCTGCATCGCCTTGGTGGCGATCATGACATTGTGGTGGATCAGGGTGCCGGCCTTGTCGCGCACCATCGTCCACCCGCGCTCGATGTTGTCGATGAGGAGGTTGTAGCTGACCTCGCCGGTGATGGTGAGCTCGAGCAACCAGTTGTAGCCCCATACCACGTTGTGCTGGACGACCACGTTGCTGCCGCGGCCGGTCAGGTTCTTGACCTGGTTCCAGCCGTTCTCCGGGATGGTGGTGTGCGAGTAGTTGCCGATGAACTTGATCGTGTCGACCACTTCCAGGTCGGCGCCGGCGCGCGTGCCGACGAAGATGTTTCCCTCGCCCGGCCCCGTGCCGCCGATGGTCCAGCGGTTGGTGTTATTGAACTCCACCCGCGAGCGCCGCATCACGTTGCCCTGGAACAGCTTGTCGGCGTCCGACGTGCCCTTGATGAAGATCGCGGGCGCCGACGAGGCCAGCAATACCACGGTGCTGACCACCGAGTCCTCGGCGATCAGATTGCGCTGGAAGACCATGCCGCGCGCGCCGCTCAGGAAGAAGAGCAGCTGGCCGCTGGTCGCGAAGGTGGTACCGGTGATGGTGAAGGTGTCGGTGCCGCCGCCGTGGACGTTGATGGCGTCGGCGTTTTCGGCGCCCAGGTGATCGACGTCGCAGTTCTTGATGTTCAGAGAGCCGGTCCACCCGTCGGCGCTGCGGATGGTGTGGCCGTTGCCCTGGATGGTGCAGCGACCGCCGCTGTCGGCGCCGGCCGCCAGGTTCTCGGCGCCCGACAGCACCAGGTCCTCGGTCATCGCGAACACCGTGCCGGCGGCGATGTCCCGGGCCTGGGCCGTTGCGGCGCCCACCGCCACCGATCCGCTCAGTACCCCGACGAACAGCGCCGACTTGACCAGAGCCATGGTTCCTCCCGCTGATTCTCGAACAGTCGCACCAGATCCGTCCAGCTATTCAAACGGTCTCGCTGGCGGATCTCCCCGAAGATCCGGCGGGGAAGCGCGTTTTCAGGGCCAGGAAGTGCTTTTCGAAGAGGTGGTACGAAAGGAAGGCCAGCCCTGCGGACAGCCCGCCGACCCCGGCCAGGTATGCGACCGCCGTCATCAGGTAGCCGACGGTTCCGGAAGGCCGCAGCCACGACGCGGGCAGCAACCCCGGGATCACGTGATGCAAGATGCCGTGAAAGACGTAGATGGCGTAGCTGTAGCGCCCGAACCAGCGCAGGGCAGGGTGCCGGAACAGTTGCGCCACCCAGTCGGTGTCGCCGGCCGGCCGGGGTGCGCCGCCGATCTGGCCGGCGCGCGCCACGGTGAGCGCGGCCCAGGCGCCGACCAGGGAATAGCCGATGGTGTCGACGGCGGCGTGATGGCGGGGCAAGCCGCGGGTCGCCAGCGTCAGCAGCGCCAGCCCGGCCAGGGAGGCTTTCAACAAGAAGTCTCGCCAGCGTACCAGGCGGGCGCGGATGGTGTCGTCGTAGGCCGCCACGGCGATCAGCGCCCCCCACGCCAGCGCGTCGACGCGGGCGGTGGTCCAGTAGTAGTTCACCAGGGGATCCAGCGCGCCGGTGGCGCGCACCAGCGCGCGGAACGCCAGCGCGAACCCGCCCAGCACCAGGGCCAGCCCCCCCAGCCGGCGCGGCGACAGCGCGCGCACGACCAGCGGCCAGACCAGGTAGAACTGCTCCTCGACCGCCAGCGACCAGCAGTGGTCCAGTCCGCCGATGCCGCGGCCGAACGGGATGGTCCAGTTCGACAGGTAAGTCCAGAACCAGATCTGGTGGTCGAGCTCGGGCGCGAGCCGGGGCGGCAACCGCACCAGGTGGGGGACGATCACCAGCACGACGGCCAGCGTGGCGTAATAGAGAGGGAAGATCCGCAGCAGCCGCCGTAGGAAGAAGTTGCGGAAGTAGCGCGGTGCCCCCCGCGATCGCAAAAGGATCGAAGTGATGAGGTACCCGGACAGGGCGAAAAAGAGGATGACGCCGATCCAGCCGGCGGTGCTGACGACGTTGAAGGCCCGCGCGGCGAGCCCGGGCGCGGGCGCTTCGATGCTGAGGTTGTGCAGGAGGACCAGCAGGATCGCCAGGCCGCGCACGCCGTCGAGGGCGGGGACGTGGCCCTCGGAGCTCGGCCGCACAGCAGAGGTAGCCGGGGAAACCGGCGAACCGGGCGAAGCGGATGAAACGGACGGCGACGGCGCCTCCGAGGTGTTCCTCCCGTTGTCCGGACCGACCATGCTATTGTCGCCGCGGGCTCATGAAGGAGCACCGCGTGCCCGACACAGTATCGGTCGTCGTTCCCTACTACAATGGCTCCCGCTTCGTCGTCGACGCGATCCGGTCGGTGCAGGCGCAGACGCTGCAGCCGCGCGAGCTGCTGATCATCGACGACGGCTCCAGGCCGGAAGAAGCCGAGGCGCTGGATCGTGCCGCCGCCGAGGCGGGCGCGTTGTGCCGGGTCGTGCACCTGCCGCGCAACCGGGGCGTCTCGGTGGCGCGCAACGTCGGCATCGCGCGCAGCACGGCGACCCACGTCGCCTTCCTGGACTGCGACGATACCTGGCGTGCCGACAAGCTGGAAAAACAGATGGGGTTCCTGCGCGAGCACCCCGACTACCGCGCGGTGCACTCGGGCCTCAAGGTCATCTACGACGACGGGCGCGAGACCGAGGCCCACAAGAGCGAGGTTCGCTTCGAGGATCTGGTGGTCTTCCCGTGCCCGATCTTCCCGTCGGCGCTGGTCATGAACCGCGAGGCGCTGTTCGAGAGCGGCCTGTTCGATCCGACCAAGAAGGTGTGCGAGGACCTGGACCTGTTCCTGCGCTTCACCTCACAGTACCCCATCGGCTGCGTGGACGAGCCGTTGCTGATCCGGCGCGTGCAGGCCGACGGCGCTTCGCGCAACCTGCCGCGCTTCTTCCACGACGCCGACCGGGTTTACCGGGACTATCGCTACGTGTTCGCCGATCAGGCGGCGGCGGCGGACGCGCTGCGCGACCTGCACAGCGACTTTCTCCTGCGCGCCCTTTATGCGCGCGACTCGCAGCTGTTCTGGAACGTGCTCCGCCGCGGCACCCGGCGAGACGTCACCTGGCTGGGCCTGGCGTCGCGCACGGTGCGGGGGCTGGTGCGCAACCGCCTGGACCGCCGTCAGGGCGGGTAGCACGCGTGCGCGGCTGGGCACAGACCCCGCGCAGCAGGCCGGCGCGGGCGCGGAACCGGCGCCCGTGGCTCACGGCGGCGATCGCGGTCGTGCTGGTCGCGCCGGGCGTGCGCGCCGCGCGCGCGGAGGTGGTGTTCGAGCTGATCCCGGATCTGGCGCTGGGGGTCAGCGAAAACGGCGTGCGCCGGCAGCCGACCGTGCGCGACGAATTTGTCACCGCGGGCGTGGGCAGTCAGCTGCGCTATTCGGGCGCGCGCGTGACCCACGCGCTGGGTAACCGGCTCTCGTTCTCGCATTTCTTCGAAGGCCGCGGGACCGACACCACCACCGACGCGCTGACCTGGCTCTCGACCTGGCAGCCGGTGGCCGCGCTGCAGCTGCGCTTGTCGGCGAGCGCGGCGGTGTCGCGGGTGTCGGCGGTCGATCCCGGCGACCTCAGCGCGACATCCACCACGGCGGCGGTGGCGGGCAGCAGCCAGTTCCTGTCGACCACCGCCAGCGAGGCGGTGCGCTGGGAGCCGAGCGCGCGCTTCGCGCTCCTGGAATCGGTAACCGTCGGGCGCGTCGACTTTCTGCCCCGCCGGGAAGAGCTGCCGACCACCACGCTGATCTCGGGACAGCTGCGTGCCGAGCGCCTGGCGGCGCTGGATACCGTCTACCTCGACGCGCGCCTGTCCGACTCGTACGCGAGCACCACGGAGCTGAACGTGGGCACCTTCTCCGAGGGGCACAACCTGGTCGGCCAGCTGCTGCTGGGCTGGCGGCGGCAACTGTCGGCGTTCTGGAGCAGCGAGCTGCAGGGTGGCCCGCTCATCCTGTTTCGCCCTAGCGGCGACGCGATCCTGTCGCCCTCCGGGCTGGCGTCGCTGAACTACCAGGCCATGGCGCGGGGCACGCCCTGGTTCGCGACCGTGAGCCTGTCGCGCACCCCTGCGGCCAACCTGTTCCTGGGCGAGGCCACCATCACCGACCAGCTGCTGGCCCGCCTGGCGCTGCCGCTCGATCGCCGGCAGACGTTGTTCGTCACCGGATTCGCCGCCTACCTCTACGCGCGCCAGGTCGGCTCGGACCTGGGCAGCACCCGGTTATTCGACCAGATCACGGCCGGGGCGGCGCTGACCGCGCGCATGAGCCGGAAGCCCTTCTTCGCCTCGCTGGCCTACACCGTGGTCGACCAGCGCGGCAGCACCTTCTTCGTTCAGCGCGGCAACGTCCAGGAGCCGCGGCTGCTACAAGATCTGGTGCGACGCACCTTGCTGCTCAGCGCGGGCGCCGCCTTTGCCTGGGGGCCGGGCACGCCGCAGTTCTTCGGCGGCGCGCCGTGATCTCCCCGTCGCTGAAGGTGGCGCTGGGGACGGCGCTGGCACTGATCTTCGTGGCGCTGGGCATGCTGTTCTGGCGCTCGGGCTCGGCGCGCGCCTACGCGCCGGCGAGTTACGACGCCGGCGCGCGCAAGCTCCAGCTGCCGCTGCGCCTGTCCGCCGATCGGCGCCGATTACTGGACGGCGCCGGGGCGCCCTTCTTGATCCACGGCGAGGCGGCCTGGTCGCTGATCGCCCAGCTGCGCGACGACGAGGTGGCGGCCTACCTGGCCGACCGCCGCGCGCGCGGCATCAACCTGGTCATGGTCAACCTGGTCGAGCACAAGTACGCCGACCACGCGCCGCGCGACGCCGCGGGTCAGGCGCCGTTCCTGGCGCCGGGCGACTTTGCCCGTCCCAACGACGCCTACTTTCGCCGCGCCGATCAGACCATCCGCCGCGCCGGCGAGGCCGGCATGGTGGTGCTGCTGTGCCCGGCCTACCTTGGCTATGACGGAGAGGACGAGGGCTGGTACCGCGAGATGCGCGCCGCCGGACCGGCGGTGATGCGCGGCTACGGCCGTTACGTCGGGCAGCGCTACGCCAGCTTCGACAACGTCGTCTGGCTCGAGGGCGGCGATTTCACGCCGCCCGCCGAGGGGGTGGCGCTGGTCAACGCGGTCGCCGCCGGCATCCGCGAGAAGGACCCGCGCCACCTGCACGCCGCCCACTGGGGGCCCGAGACCTCGGGCGCCGACCTGCCCGCCGCCGTCGACGCCGGCTGGCTGGACCTGAACACCACCTACACCTATCGCGCCGTGTATCAGAAGAGCGCTGCCGACGATCGCCACCCGACCCACCTGCCCCATGTCCTGATCGAGAGCGCCTACGAGGACGCGCCCGATCACCCGAGCACGCCTCGCGCGATGCGCGCGCAGGCCTACGCGGCGTTGCTGACCGGCGCGACCGGGCAGATCTACGGGCACAACGAGGTCTGGAAGTTTTCACCCGCCTGGCAGAAGTCGCTGGCCAGCCCCGGCGCGATCAGCATGACCCACCTGCGCGCGCTGTTCGAGTCGCGTAACTGGAGCGAGCTCGCGTTCGATCGCGAGAACCAGATCCTGGTGGGCGGGCAGGGCGACAATGGTTCGCTCGACTACGCGCTGCTGGCGGCGACCAGGGACGGCCGCCTGGCGATCACCTATCTACCGCGCGTGCGCGACGTGGTCATCGATCTCGCGCGGCTCAACGGGCCGCTGCGCGCGCGCTGGTACGACCCGACCACCGGCCGCTTCAGCGACGCGGCGCCAGGCGTGCTGCCCGCGCAGGGCCGGCAGAAGTTCCGTCCCGCGCGCAAGAACGCGGTGGGCGATCCGGACTGGGTGCTGGTGCTGGAGGGGGCGGGGTGAGCGGCGGCCGACCTGCTACGGCGCGCCTTCGAGCAGCAGCGCCCAGTCGCCGGCTGCCGGCGGCGTCAACTGGACGCCGGCCGTGGCGGCCGGCGACGCGATGGCGGTGAACGCGCCGTTGCTGGGGTTGTACCAGCGCGCGGTGATCGGCGTGCGCATACCGGTGAGGTTCAAAGTGATCGCGCGGCTGGTGGGCAAATACGCTATCGCCAGCCTGCCGTCGGCGCTCTTGGCCATCACCGCGTAGTCGGTCCCTCCGTTGGTGCCCGCGCCGGCAGTGATCGCGCTCTGGGCAGGCACCAGCGTGGTCCAGGCGCGCGGCGCGAACAGCTTCTGCAGCTGGGTCATGCTCACGCTGCCAGGGCTGCTGATGCCGGTCGCGCCGTTCCAGCCGCTCGCAAAAAGCCAGATCGGTCGGTTGCCGAAGATCTGGCCGACTCCGCCGGTCAGCAGTGGGTAGTACGCCTCGGCTCGGACCTGGGCAGTCGTCGCGGAGCCTTCATTCTCGTAGGTGCTCTCGATCATGATGAAGGGCAGGCCGACGCTGGTCGCCGCGGTGGTCGCCAGATAGACCGGCTGATAGGTGTAGACGGTGTTGAAGTCGAGCCAGGTGACCCGGAGACTGCTGGCCATGGTCTCGGGTGCCCAGTGCGCCGTGTGCAGGTGTCGGGTGTCGACCGCCTTGATGGCGTTGGCGACGGCGTTGGTGAGCCCGATGTTGGGCGGCGAGCGGTCTCCGCCCTCGAGCCAGATGATGTTGTCGAAGTTCTTGTAGCGGTTACCGACATAAGTGCCCCAGCTGGTCATCGCCGCGGTTCCGGCCGTCACCATGTCGTCGTACCAGCCCTCTTGGGTGCCTTCGTACCCGAGATACGCGGGTGTCAGCAGCACCGCGATCCCCTTCTGCTGGGCCAGGGCGATCACCGAGTCGGCGTAGGTGAAGTAAGCCTCGTTGGGGGTCGAGGTGAAGGCGGCCCCGCTGAACGGGGCCACACCGTTGGCGTTGGTGCTGGGCGGCGTGGCCGAGTACATGTGCTCGATCAGGTTCACCATGACCAGATTGAAGCCGCGCACCCGGCGATCTTCCAGGTAGGTCGCGGCGTCGGTGGCGTTGAGCTTGGCGATCAGCGACCAGGGTGCGTCCCCGGTCACCAGGAAGGGGACGTTGTTCTGATCGACCAGGTACTTGCGGTCGGCCGACAGCTTGATCGGGAAGGCGACCGGTCCCGCGACCGTGGTGCCGCCGGCGCCGGTCGCGCCGCCGACGCCGGTGCCGACGATCCCACCGGTGCCGCGCCCGCCGGCTCCTTGTCCGGCGCACCCGCCGCATCCGCCCGCGCCGCGCCCGCCCGCGCCGCGCCCGCCCGTGCCCACGCCGATCCCGCCCACGCCGCCGCCGCTGGCATCGGCGCCCGCGGTTCCGCCGGCGCCATTCCTTCCGGCCAGGCCCGACCCGGCGTCACCGGCCGGGCCGCCGCCGCACCCGCAGTTGCCGCCGCCGCCCGAATCGCCGCCGCCGTCTTCGGGCCGAGTTTTCACATTGGACGACGACGCGCAACCGCCCACAGACACCAGGAGAAGTGACACCATCAAGCCGCGGGTGGTCAACACGGGGGGTTCCTAATTGTAGACTCCCCAAAAGCAATTGCGAATACGAATTTGCAGCCGGAAGTGCGTGATTTCCCGGCGCCGCAGCAGGCCGGCAGTTTGCGCCGGGAGGGCGGCGTCAAGGGCCCTTCCCCTTACGCCCCCCTTACGCTCCCCTCACGCCCCATGCAGTTTGGTTAAACGCCAAGACGCCAAGACGCCAAGTCCGGATCTTTTTGAAAATCCGGACCATGGCGTCCATGGCGTCATGGCGTTTTTCCTTATCCGACTGGCACTGCCCCTTACGCCCGGCGTAAGGCCTGGAGCCAGGAGCCCATAGCCCGACCCTGCGTTTAACACCGCCCTCCTGGTTGCGCCGGGAGGGGCTCTGGCCGTCAACCCGCGACGCGGGTCTGGCTCAGCACCCGGGGCTCCAGGTGGGCGGCGCCCCGAACGTCGGTGCGCGAGGTCACGTAGAAGGTGACGGCGCGGGTGCGGGTGTCGTAGTCCTTCTGGATGTCGTAGCGATAGACGTAGCAGCCCAGGTGAAAGGTTCCGGGCACCAGGTGCAACGTCAGGCGAAAGGTCACCCGCTCGGTCTGGCCCGGCTCGAGGTTGAAGGGCGTCTCGCCCAGCCGCTGGGTCGAGGTGTTGAAGACGTCGTACTGCTCATCGTCGGCGCACTCGATCACCACCGCCAGCCGCTGGCAGGGCTGATTGGCGGTGACGTCGATCTCGACCGTCACCTCCTGGCCGGCTTCGAACTGCAGGTCGTTGCCCTTGTCGTCGTAGAGCTTGATGCGCGAGATGTAGGCTTCCTTCGCGCTGGTGTCGGCCGGCCCTTCCTTGGAGCGATCCATGTAGCGGCGCACCACCTCGGCGGTCGTGCCTTCGATCAGCACCTGGCCGTGGTCCATCAGGATGGCGCGCTGGCACAGGTCGGTCATCGCGCGCAGGTTGTGCGACACGAACAGCACCGTGGCGCCGCCCGCCATCACCTGGCGCATCTTCTCCAGGCCTTTGCGCTGGAACAGGTAGTCGCCGACGCTCAGGACCTCGTCGATGATCAGCACCTCGGGCTCGACGTGCGCCGACACCGAGAACCCCAGGCGGGCGAACATGCCCGACGAGTAGCGCTTGACCGGAGTATCGATGAAGTCCTCGAGCTCGGAGAAGGCCACGATGGCGTCGAACTTGCGCCGGATCTCCTCGCGGTCCATGCCCAGGATGGTGCCGTAAAGGTAGATGTTCTCGCGCCCGGTGAGATCGGGATGGAACCCGGCGCCGACCTCGATCAACGCCGACAGCCGGCCCTTGACCGAGAGCGACCCGCGCGTCGGTTGGATGATGCCGGACAGGTGCTTGAGCAGGGTGCTCTTGCCGGCGCCGTTGTGGCCGATGATGCCGAACGCCTCGCCGCGGCGCACCTGAAAGCAAACGTCCTTGAGCGCCCAGAACTCCCGCACCTGGAGCTTCTCGGCCTGTTCGCGCGTCACGGTCCGCTTGACCAGCGCCGGGATCAGATCGCGCAGCGAGCTGAAGATCTCGCCGCGCTTGAACTTCTTCCACAGGTGGTTGGCCTCGACCACGACCTCGCCAGGCATCAGCGCACCACCTAGATGCTCTCCGCGAACTGCGGCTCGAGACGGTGGAAGATCATCGGTCCGATGGTCATCAGCCCCAGCCCCCACGCGGCGGCGTAGAGGGTCCACTTGAGATCAGGGGCGTGGTGGTGGACCACGGCCGCGTTCAGGCCTTCCAGGATCGGGGCCACCGGGTTCAGCATCAGCAGCTGGCCCCACTTGCCGAACAGCTCGACCTCGTAGAACACCGGGGTGAAGAAGATCGCGAAGGTCATGATCACCTCGACGATGTACTTCACGTCGCGGAAGAACAGGTTGGCCGCCGACAGCAACAGCGCGAAGCCGGCCGTCTGCACGAACAGCAGGGCGAGCAGCAGCGGCACCCACAGCAGATGTACGCTGAATCCGACGCGCGCGATGGTCAGCACCACGATCACCACCACCGACGCGATGGCGAAGTCGAACAACGCCGACAGCGTGGCGGCCAGGGGGAACACCGCGCGCGGAAAGGCCACCTTGGTCACCAGATTCACGTTGCTGGTCAAGCTGTTGGTGGCGAAGCGAATCGCGCCCACGAAGAAGGCCCAGGGCAGCGCCTTCAGGGTCACGGTCGCCAGCTGTGACATCTGCACGCCGCGCCCCGACACGCCGGCCAGTCCCAGCTTGACGATCAACCCCGCGGCGACGATCAGCATGGGCATCAACAGCGCCCACATGAAGCCCATGATCGACTGCTTGTACTTGATGCGGATGTCACGCCAGGTGAGCATGAACAGCAGATCGCGGTACTTCCGCAGGTCTCGCAGGAATTTCAGCATGTCACGCGGCGCCCGTTGTTCTCCGTGCGGATCCGGTTCGCCGGCTCAGCGCTTTTTCCAGACTTGCCAGGGCGCCTTGTCGTGCGCCAGCAGGTCGTCGAGATCCATCTTGTCCTTGAAGGTGTCCATGTTCCGCCAGAACCCGTCGTAAGGGTAGGCGAGCAGCTGGCGCTCGGCCATCAGCCGATCGAACGGCTCCAGCACCAGATCTTCCTTCTCGCGGATGTAGTTGAATATCTCGGTCTTGAACGCGAAGAAGCCGCCGTTGACCCGCACCACCGATCGACCGACCGCCTCCAGCTTGGTCACCTGCTGCTCGGCGTCGGCGTGCACGATGTGGAAGGTGTGGGGCGCCGCGACGCTGACGAAGGAAGCCTTCTTGCCGCGCTTGTCGAAGTTCTCGAGGTAGGTGTCCAGGTTCAAGTCGCTGAGGCCGTCGGCGTAGTTGGCCAGGAACATCGTCTCGCCTTCCAGATGCGGCTTCACCTGGCGCAGTCGTTCACCGATGCTCGAATGCCGGCCGGTGTCGCAGAAGGTGATGCGCCAGTCGTCGATGTCGCGCTGGAGCAGCTCCAGCTGGCGGCCGCCCTGGGTCAACACGAAGTCATTGGAGATCGCCTCGTCGTAGTTGCGAAAGTAGGTCTTGATCTGTCCCCCGGCGTGACCGAGACAGAGGATGAAGTCCTTGTGCCCGAAGTGGGAGTAGTACTTCATGAGGTGCCAGATGATCGGCCGCGGGCCGACCTCGACCAGCGGTTTGGGGATCGACTCGGAGTAGTCCCGCAAGCGCGTTCCCAGACCCCCGCAGAAAAGAACGACCTTCACGAACCACCGGGGATGTAAGGGCTGGAAGGAAGCATTGCGGCGCCCGCTTTTGTACCCGCTCTGACTCGCATGGTCAAGCGGGCTTGGCCGCCGGATCGGGCGCGGCCGGCGTCGGATGGCTGGGACTGGCGGCGGGTTGGCTCGCGCGTCGCTTGGCGGCGAAGTCGCGCAACTGGCGCCGCGTCTGTCGCAGCAGATCGACGCCGCGGTCGGCGAAGCGCAGCAGGTCCTCGCGGTAGCGCGGGCGGCTGGCGCGCAGGTTCATCAGCGGCCGCGTCGCCGTCGACATCTGCAGCTTGTACTGGCTCGCGCCCGACAGGAAGTCGTACTCCTCGCGCCTGGCCGCGATCGCGGCCTTGATGGCGTAGGCGTGCAGCACGATGCCGGGCCGGATCCCGTGCGGCACCTCGGTCATGCGCCCGCCCTGATAGAACTGGACGCGGTTGTTCCAGATGATGCTGTAGCTGACCGCGATCGGCTGGCCGCCAACCTTGAGCCAGGTCAGGTCCAGCGCCTCGCGTTCCAGCAGCTCGCGCATGATGCCGTCATGGAATGATCGGAAGGCCTGCGAGGCGAACACGCCGTCCAGGCCGGCCGCCTTCCAGCGCGTCTCGTGCAGGCGCATCAGGATCTGCTTGCCCTCTTCCAGCTGGGCCGCGCCGGTGGCGCGCTCGACGCGCGCGTCGGCGCCGGCCCACTTCTCGAAGTCCTTGATCGAGCGCTTGACCATGTAGCGACCCGATCCCGACAGCGCGGCCAGGTAGGCGTTCCAGTCCTTGGGCAGCTTGATGAGCGGCGCGGTGCCGCTGTGGGTGGTGGTCACGCCCAGCCCGCGCCGCGCCAGCGCCGGCTGCAGCAGCGGCGACGCCGGCGCCTCGCCGTCCAGCAGCGATAGCAACAGCTCGTCCCAGTCGCCGAATCGCCCGCCGGTCAGGGCCTCGGCAAAGGCGTCGGCGACGGAAGCTTCATAGCCGCGCTCGATGACCAGGCCCAGGTACTCCGACACGATCTCGTCGGCCTCGGGCTCCCCGGTGGCCACCAGTTCCAGCCGGCGGAAGGGCAGCACGCGGTGATAGCGGTGCACCCGCATCAGCAGCGGCGCCACGCCGACCAGGCGCTCGCCGTCGAAGAACAGCCCCGCGACCAGGCGCCGGCCTTCGAGCGGGCCGAAGATGCGCCACCAGGCCAGGAGCCAGAACGGCGACTGCGTCACCTGGTTGGTGGCGCTGCGCGCGAGCAACGCGTCCCAGTCGGGTCGCCAGCGCTCCAGCGCCGCGGCGTCGCTGACGATGGTGGTCGAGAGCGCGCGCGGGCGCGAGTGTGGATGGAGGCTGGCGTCGGACACGGTCAAGGTCGCTGACATCTACCGCGCGAGCCAGGGCACTGCCAAATGTGCGCGGTTCGCGAACCCGGAGGTGCCGCGGTCGATAGGCAGGCGTTTGAGATCGAAGAGGTCGCCGCCCCGGAAGCGGTTGATCCCCGGCGTGGCCGTGAATCCGACCTGGTAGCCGGCGCGGCGGAGCGCATCGCGGATCGGGCGCCAGCGGGAGATCGAGCGGCCGACCGGATAGGCGATCGATTCGATGGCCTGGCCGAGGCGGCTCTCCAGCTCGTGGCGCGAATCCACCAGCTCGCGCTCGAGCACCGGCTCGGGCAGGGTTTCGAGCACCAGATGGTTGCAGGTGTGCGATCCCACCGCCATGCCGGCGTCGACCAGGCCGCGCACCTGCTCCCAGGTCATCAGCGTCGGCTCGGCCAGCTCGCGCTCGCGCTCGACTGACCAGGGCACGTCGCAGGCGCGCGCCAGGTCGGCCAGCAGCCGATTGATGTCCAGGTCGAAGCGGTCCTTGATCACGCGGTTGATCCGCCCCGTCGCGGCGACTCGTCCGGCGTCACCGCTGAGATCGAGCTCGATCGGTTCGGGGTAGGTCAGCGCGGCGTGGCTGCGCCGCGCGTGGCGGACGAAGTAGCTGACCTGTTCCCACCAGTAAAGGCGCCGCTCCGTGATGTACGAGGTCGAGACGAAGAAGATGCCTTTGAGGCCGTGGCGCACCAGGATGGGCAGCGCGTGCTCGTAGTTGTCGCGGTAGCCGTCGTCGAACGTGACCAGCACCGAGTTGGGCGGCAGACGCTCCTCGCCGCGCGCGGCCAACAGCACCTCGGGCAAGCCCACCGGAACGAAGTGACGGCGCAGGAACGCCATCTGTCGATCGAACTCCTCCGGCGTCGCGTCGACCAGCTCGGGGTCGAGGGGACCGACGTTGTCGATGCCGACCACGCGATGGTACAGGACCACCGTGAGGCCGGACCAGGGCCAGAAGCCGGCCTTGCGCGCTCCCAGGATGGCGCCCCAGAGGCCGATGCGGTCGAACGCCCGCAAAGCGATGTGCTTGGGCATTTGGCGGGTTCCTCTTCTGACGACGGGTGGAACAGCGGAAGAGAAAGCGAGGCTTCGTCCGTCTATTACTGATCTACGTTCGGCAGTTCAATACTTCCCTGAAGGTAGACAAAAAGAGCGGAGACCACACAGGCCAAACGTCGCAAAAAGAATTGGTCGGCTGCGTCAAACGCCTGTTGGAATAGTCCCACAACGAGGCGGTTCATGGGTGTCTGGAAAGTGCCTGCCAGAAGTGGCAGCCGGCCTCGCCCGGACGCACCACGTCGTCGGCGGCCCGGTTCGCCTCCGATCTGCGGCAATTGACGCGTCTCCGATCGGGGGTCGATAATGGCGAGGTGCGCTCGTCCTCTGGGACCCTCGCAGCGGCTCGCCCGGGCCATGTCGGCGCTGGCGACGGTCGCATTGCGGCGGTCGATGCCGCGCGCGGGGTGGCGATGCTGGTGGTCTTTCTCGCGCACTTTGCCGACGCCTTCTACGGCGCGCACCCGCGCCATCGCCTGTTCATCCTGATCACCCGCATGGCTTCGCCGGCCTTCGTGTCGCTGAGCGGGGTGATGCTGGGTGTGCTCCACTGTCGGCACTCAGAGCATTTTGCCGACACGCGTGACCGCCTGATCGATCGCGGACTGTTCCTGTTGCTGGTCGGCCATCCGCTGCTGATGGGGGCCTTCATGGTCCGGTCCGCTTGGGCCGAGACCTGGCGCGTTCTGTTCATCACCGACACGCTGGGCGTCTGCCTGATCGTCGGCTCCTTGCTGATCGATCGTCTCACCGTTCGCGCTCGACTGCGCCTGGGCGCGTCGTGCCTGATGCTGGCCTGGCTGCTGATCGTGTTCTGGTCACCGGCGGCGCACAGCAACACCTGGTGGCTGAAAGACATCCTCACCGCCGACTGGAGGGTCGACGGCTTCGCATACAAGTTTCCGCTCTTGCCCTGGTTCGGGTTGTACATGCTGGGCAGCAGCGCGGGCAGTGTGCTGGCGGCGCGCATCGGCGACCCGACCTTTCGTGACCGGGTGCGGGCGCGCGTCCTGGTCATCGGGCTGGGATCGATCGCGATGGCGGTGGTCGCGCGCGCGGTTCTGCGCGCGGTGGCGCGCCTGCCCGCCGCCGCCGAAGATGCGGCAGGCCTGCGGCAGATGGCTTCGCTGACGGAGAAGTTACCGCCGGGGCCGGGTTACGTGCTCTTTTACGGCGGCCTGGCGCTGCTGCTGTTCTGGGTGGTGCTGGTCCTGGACCGGGTTCGCTGGGGGCAGGCGTTCAACCGCTGGAGCGCGCTGTTCGGCCGCTGCTCGTTGGCCTGCTTCGTCACCCAGTTCTATGTCTACTACGTGGCGGTCTACCGGTTGCCCCACCCGGCGGAGATCTTCGCGCCGCTGTACTTCGCGTTCACCGTGGTGCTGCTGAGGCTGTTCGCGCGCGCCTGGGACCGACAAGGGTGGAACCGCCTGATCACAGTCGGCTACCCCCGCCTCGCCCGCGCCCGCCGCCAGGAGCAAAGGATCTCGCCCCGTCCCGCATCGTGATCGATCCACAAAGCCGAATCGAGAGAGGGAAGCCCGAAAAGTCGCCGCGCTGAATTCGCGGTCCCGCTCAAGAACGCGTCACCCTCGCCCGTCCGCGGGAGAGGGCCGGGGTGAGGCTAGGCCTTGCGAGACGCGACGCTCGTGCAACCCGGGACAGGGCCGGGAGAGGGCCGGGGGGAGGGTAGGCCTTGCGAGACGCGACGCTCGTGCAGCCCGGGCTAGAGCCGGGCGATCTCGCCCGGGTACTTCGGGTCCCCGAAGACCGTGAGACCGGCGCCGAACTGGTTGATCAGCTTGGTCAGCAACCTGGTGTGCGGGTCGGTCGGGTTGGCGTCTTCCGGGCCCACGCCGTAGGCCAGGTAGCGCCCCTTGGCCCAGCTGCCGCCGCCGCCCGCCAGCACGAAGGGGACGTTGGTGTGCATGTGGCGCGCGGGGTCGCCGAGCTCGTTGACCCACAGGATGATGGTGTTGTCGTAGACCGTGCCGTTGCCCTCGGGGATGGCCTTGAGCACGTCGATGAAGTAACTGACCTGCTGCGCGTACCAGTTGGTGATGATCGACAGCAGCTTGTTGCTGCGGTCGTCCTCGGGGCGCCAGCCGTGCGCGATGTCGTTGTGCAGCGACGCCGTGCTGAACACCGGGTCCTGGGTGGCCAGCCAGGGTGCGGCGCCCGAGTTGCACGGGTCGATCTGCACGTTGGCCACGCGGGTCAGATCGCAGGCGAAGAGCTGCGCGGTGAAGTCGAGCACCATGGGGATGTACTTGTCACCGGAGGGAACGACCCTGTCGCCGTCGGGCGCCTGCGTCGGCTTGGAGCAGGAGATCGACACCGTGGTGTTGAGCCGCTTCGAGATGCTGGCCAGACCGTCCATGTGCGCGTCCAGCTTGGCGCGCTCGGAACCGGCCAGGCGGTTGCGCAGGCGCGTCGCCTCCTTGCCGAGGTAGTCGACCACCGCCAGCTGCGCGTTCTTCTTCGCGGCCGCCTTCGGGTCGGTCGCGGCGCCCACCGAGCCGAACCAGTTGGTGAGGCTGTTCTTGAGGCTGTACTCCGCGGTGACCCCGGTGCCGTTCTCGCGGAAGGCGCCCACGACGTTGTTGCCGCCGCCGTAGCCGATGGGCGTGAACAGGAACTCCGTCGTGCCCAGCAGCTTGGCGATCGAGAAGTCGATCGACGGCCCCGAGGCCAGGTACTGGCCGGGCGTGCTCTCCGCGCCCTGCGGGTGCATCCCGGTGAGGATCGACAGGCAATTGTGGCCGCCGGTGTAAAAAGCGCTGTTCTGGGTGTCGGTCGTGAGGTCCAGGCCTTCGATGAACACCATCGAATCCTTGTGCTTCTCCAGCGGCGCCAGCGACGAGCTGGGAAAGTTAAAGGTGAACGCGGTCTCGGTCGGCGCGCCGACCCCGTCCAGCGCCTTGGGCCGCCAGTACTTGGGCGCGTAGCCGTGCGGGCTGCTCAGCACGCAGAAGCGCGGCGGCTTGGCAGGTGTCTGGGCCCACAGCTCGCGGAACAGGCCAGAGAACTGGCTGGCGGCGCCGATGCCCGCCATGGTCTTCATGAAGGTCCTGCGGGTCCGCTTGCTGCTGAAAGACATTCCCTTCCCTCCGTCCTGTCCTCGGAAGATCACTGCGCCACCGTCCGCACCACGAAGGAGTCCGAACGCACGATGCCGGCGATCAGCTCGCGCACGTCGAGGTGCCCGGTGGTGCTGAAGGCCAGGCTGGCCTTGGCCAGTCCGCACGAATCGTACTCGCCCTCCAGCCGTCCCACGGTGAACCGGAACGCCTGCGCCGATACGCAATCGTAGACGTCCTGGCTCTGGCTCAGGATCTGACTGAGCTCGATGGCGTCGCGCACCGGCTTGTCGCCGCCGGTCGCGCCGACCAGCGCGCCCGAGCTGTCGATCGGGAAGCCGTTCTGCATCGTCCGGAACTCGCCCAGCGCGTCGTACTCCTCGAAGGCCGCGCCCATTGGCTGGAAGGCGGCGTGGCAGCCCGAGCACGCAGGGTTCGAGATGTGCGCTTCGAAGCGCGCGCGCGTCGTGGTGGGGGCCGACTGATCGGCCGGCGGCAGGGGCGGGATCACCGGCGGGGGCGGCGGCGGGTTCCGGCACAGAAACTTCTGCAAGATGGTCTTGCCGCGCATGACCGGCGACGTTTCGGCGACGTGCGAGGTGCTGCCCAGGAATCCGGCCAAGGTCAGGATGCCGGCCCGCTGCGCCGGATCGAGGCTGGTCTTCTTGAACGTCGTGCCGGTGGCGGTCAGGCCGTAGACCGGGGCGTTGACGCTGTTGATGAAGGTGCTGGGCGCGGTCAACAACGTGTCCAGCCGCGGGCCGTCGGCCAGCGTGGCCCAGTCGTCGATCAGCATTCCGCTCTCGGTCTGCAGCGCGCTCTTGAGGGAGGCGTTGAAGGTCGGGAAGGCGGTCGTGTTCTTCTCCCACTCGGGCCGGCTGAAGTTGATACCGAGCCACTGGTTGACGAATATGCGCATCTGCTGCTTCCAGTTGTCCGGGTGGGCGGCAATGAGCCGCGCGGCCTGCGCCGAGCGCTGTTCGGGCGTGGCCAGCGCGCCCGCGGCGGCCGCCGCCATCAGCTGGTCATCGGGCGGCGTGCCCAGGATCGAGTACGAGAGCGCGCTGGCGATCTCCTCGCCCAGCAGCGTGGTCTTGCCGCCGTTGGCGA
This sequence comes from Polyangia bacterium, assembly GCA_035696125.1. Taxonomy (GTDB): domain Bacteria; phylum Myxococcota_A; class Polyangia; order Fen-1088; family Fen-1088; genus DASRQZ01. The sequence continues at coordinate 3,380 of DASRQZ010000095.1, read as the reverse complement.
CCGCGGGATCGCCGAGCTCGGGCAGGTACAGGAAGTCGGGCGACTGCACCACGGCGCGCACGATCCAGGTGAGGCCGGTCGAGAATCGGTCGGTGACGTTGCCGTCGATGCCGACCTCGCGGCCGGCCGTGTAGACCGCCATCAGCGCGGTCACGTCGTCAGCCGCGATCTCGCGCCGGTACGCTTTCTTGGCAAACGATTGGATGAAGGTTTGCGCGCAGGTCTCGGCCGCTGCGTCGGTCGTGAAGCAGCTCGCGGGGTAGGCGGTCTTGGTCACCGTGGGTTTGAACTGCGTCGCAATGGTGTCCGCGGCCAGGTTCAGGCTATTGGCGAAGCTCTCGGAGACGACGAGCTGGTCGCTATTGGAGAAGCCGCCGTTGATCTGCGAATCGGCGTCCAGGTTCGACAGCGACGTGGTCGTGTCCAGGCCCAGGGCCTGGTTCGCCGAGGCCAGGATCTCGACCTTGGTGAGTCGGCGCACGCGCGTCGTGGGCGGCGTTCCGGTCGTCGAACAGGTCTGCGCCGACGGCTTTTCACCGACCGGGCCCGTCGGGTCGGAGGGTCCACCAGATCCGGTTTTGCCAGGTCCTCCGACGACTCCCGTACAGCCAGTCGAGATCGTGATTGCAATCAAAAAACGCAACTTCATTGTCGACCAGGCTAACAAGAGCGATGAGCTCGCAGCAAGCAAATGCGTCAATTTGGCAAACATTTCTAACCCTCGCCGAAAGTGCGCAAACAGCGAGCTGTCGACGATCGCCGCAGTCTGATCACCGGCGCGCACACGCGCGCGCAGGTCGTGCCGCGTGAGTCGAAGCGGCGCGTCCAGCGGCGTTCTCAATTGCGCCCGATTGTGGACATCAGCCCCACATCCACCGCGGGCCTCGGTTGACGAGGGGCGGCCGGTCATGTGAGCATCGACGCCCGCCGATAGGAGCCCCCGAAAGGTCGGCACCCGTGTTATTTAGTGCGAGCTTGTCTTGTGTCTGCCGCCGGCGTGGTCGCGCCGGCCGTGCGGTCCTGGATGCGATGCGCGCCGCCGCGGCGCGTTCAGGGACGGCGGCCGCCCGCGCACGAACGGGAGCGCTAAGGGTTGATGGGAGACTTCCGATAGTCCACACGGTTGGGCCCCGTGGAGAAGTCGAGGAGGGTGAGATGAAGAGATTCCTGACACCGGTGCTCTTGTCTTTTCTTCTGTCGGCGTTCGCCGCCTGTACCGGGGCGATCAAAGACCGCGCGGGCAGCGACGTCGGGGGGCGGGGTGGCGAGCCGGGCGGCGGTGGCGGCGACACCGGCCCCGGCGCGGGTCAGGGCGGGCTGGGCACGACCGGCGCCGGCGGACGGGGCGACGCCGGCACGCCCACGGGCGACGCGGGCGCACGGCCGGTGATCGCGTCCTTTGGCGCGGCGCCCGCGACTCTGGCGGATAGCGGCGGCTCGGTGACGCTGTCCTGGTCGGTGACCGGCGCGACCCAGCTGTCGATCGACGCGGGCGTCGGGGTGGTCACTGGCACCACCAGCAAGCAGGTCACGGTGACGGCGACCACCATCTTCACCCTGACCGCTTCCAACAGCGCGGGCGCGGCCACCAGGAGCACGGTGGTCATGGTCGGCAGCGCGGCGCCCAAGCCATTGATCCTGTCTTTCACCGCCACGCCGGCCAGCCTCACGGTGGCCGGCCCCAGCATGCTGAAGTGGCAGGTGCAGAACGCGACCACGATGTCGATCGACAAGGGCGTGGGCGCGGTCACCGGCACCATGACCAGCGTCAGCGTGGCGGCGACGACGGTCTACACCCTGACGGCGACCAACGCGGCGGGCAGCGCCACCGCTACCACCGCGGTGGTCGTCGGGCCCAACCTGTCGTCGCACGGCGGGCGCTATGCCGCCATGGTGGCGCCGACCAAGGGCGAGATCTTCATCGCGCCCGCGACCCTGCGCCTGGTGGCCAGCGGATACGACCCGAACATCTACCCCAACACGCCGGTCGACGGGAAAGGCACCAACGCGTCCAAGGTGCAGTTCTTCGTCGACGACGCGGTCGTGCTGGAGATTGACGGCACCAACGCCGAGTACAACGTGTTCAAGGGCTTCGCCAGCGGCGTCGCGGCCGGCGCGCACCGGGTCTGGGCGCGCGCGATCTACAACACCGGCCCGGCCGAGGTGCTCGACAGCCCGCCCGCGCTGGTCACGGTCGCCGACCCGCCGGTGTATGGACAGACCGTCGACCTCACGGCCGACGTCAGCGGGACCTATTCCCTGGTCGGCACGGCCGGCGCGCGCGTGCGGCTGAACGGCAACGGGCACCGCATCACCGGCACCGGCAACCTGACCCTGAAGTTCGTCGACGTCTTCGATCTCGGCAACCGCACCACCACCAGCCAGCCCGCCGTGGCCTACACCTCGACCGGAAGCGTGGCGATCGAGGACTCGACCTTCGACAACAGCAACACCTTGAGCTTCTCCCTCAACGGCGCCGCCACCGCCTCGGTGCGGCGCAACCTGTTCCGCTCCAACATGCGTATGCCGCTCGGCCAGGGCCCCGACTCCTCGGGCGGGTCGTACCCGGTGGTGCACTTCGACGGCTCATCGACCGGCGCCAAGGCCTTCGCCGGCAACAACGTCGGGGCCGGCTGGGCGGAGTTCGGCGGCGTCAAGAACTGGATCGTCGGCGGCGACAGCGACGCCGACAGCAACGTGCTCATCGGGCCGCGCGTCGGCATCTTCATCCAGAGCTCCAGCGGGTCGATCGTGAAGCGCAACTACAGCAACCACGTCTACTACGGCGGCTGGAGCCAGGGCGCCAACTTCGAGCTCAACTCGTCGCCGACCAACGTCATCGAGCACAACGTCATCCAGGGCAGCTCGTGGCCGGTGCGTGGCGTCGCCTGCGAGTTCCGCTACAACCTGGTTCTGGACTCGGGCCATCAGTGGTTGTGGGTCGACTCGACGGGCGGCTACATCCACCACAACGTCTTCGTCGGCGGCGAGGCCGATATCGGCGGTCTTTACGTGCTTTACAGCCCGACCAACGTGCGCATCAACAACAACACCATCGACGGGCTCAACAACGCGGGCGTGATGGTGAACATGGGCGGCGGCACCGTGGCGTTCAGCTCGAACTTGCTGATGCGGGCGCCGGCGACGGTGATCAGCATCATGGGCGGTACCTTCAACGCCGACTACAACCTGTTCTTCGACACCAGCACCACCAATTACAGCGACAACCGCAAGCCGGCGCACGACGTCGGCAACGGCGCCAAGACCGATCCGATGCTCACCAGCCCGCCGGCGGCCACCTTCGACGTCGACCAGGTTGGCATCTGGAACCGCAGCATCACCGTGCGCGACGTCCTGACCCTGTACCGCATGCGCTACAC
>DASRQZ010000094.1:0-10757 GCA_035696125.1 Polyangia bacterium | reverse complement strand
GCCGCCGACCTCCTTGAGCAGGCGGGCGTGCTCCTCGGGCGGGACGTGCTCGGTGCCCTTGAACATCATGTGCTCGAACATGTGGGCGACGCCCCGGATGCCCACGTGCTCGTCCTTGGATCCCACGTGATAAAAGACCTGCACCGTCGCGATCGGCGCCTTGTGGTCGGCCAGGAACAGGACCTTGAGCCCGTTGGCCAGCTCCCACGACTTCACGTCCAGGCGAGGCGCCGGCACCGCCTTGACGCTGGCCGGACCAGCGGCCCTGGGCTTGGCCGCGTCAGCGGCGGGCGCGCCGACGACCAGCGCCAGACCGAAGGCCAGCGCGACAGGACCGCGCCGCGGGGCCATGCGGAAGACAAGGTCGAGCAGCGACGGCATCGTTGGCGCCGAACTATGACACACCTCGTTCGTCGACGAATCCCCAGAAAGCAGAGCAGGTCCACGTCCACCTCCGGGCCGGGATCGCTGACCGGGGGCGTCCCGTCCAATGAAGTTCGGTTAAGGGGTCCTGCCTGGGCCTCAGGCCTCAGGCCTCAGGCCTCAGGCGTCGGACTTCGGACTTCGGGGGCGTCGCACCTGGACTGCGGGGGAAACTCTTGCGACGCCACGGCCGATGAGTCCGGGCATGGCGGGCGACTGCAAGCCGGCTACAGCCGTGTGATCAGGGCTCTGCAGGCACTCGTAACTTCTCTCAACTTACCCGAGGCCCGAAGCCCGAGGCCCGAGGTCCCTTAACCGAACGGCATTGGCGTCCCGTCCCATGAGACGTCCCATGGGACCCGCGGCCACGCGCCGGCACCGACACCGCGACTTGCCGACCTTGGCGGGGAAAAACAGGATGGCGCGCCGGTTGCTGATGGGCAGGGCGGAAGGGTTGCCACGAGCACCTTGGTGTCGGGACCGAGCCCGGGCTGCGACTTGTTTGGAACTTTATGACTTTCCTACGTTACGGAGGAAGAGATGCTGCCGCTGTCACGATCCGCGAATCCTCACCGGGTGTACCTGCTCGCGGTGGTGGTGGCGGCCGGCTGCGGAAAGATGAACGACCTGTTTTGCGCCGACCAGGGCGGCTGTTTCTTCACCGAGGGGGAGTGGGCGCAGGTCAAGAAGCTCTCGCCGCTGCCACCGGCGCCGCGCCCCGACCCGTCGAACCGCTTCGTGGGCAACCCGGACGCGGTCGACCTGGGGTGGAGGCTCTACTTCGACTGCGATCTGTCGGGAAACTCGACCTGGGTCGACCCTCTGGAACGGACGACCTCTTCGGCGCGCTCGGAGTACGGCAGGCCCACGCGCCTCTCGTGCGCGAGCTGCCACAACCCCGCCCACGCGGGCACCGACACTTCCTCGAGCCCCGGTCACGTGTCGGTGGGCGCAGGCTGGTACGACGTGAACGGACAGCAAACCGTCAACGCCGCCTACTACCGCCTGATCTACTGGAACGGGCGCGCCGACTCGCTGTGGGGCCAGGCGGCGGCGGTCATGGAGTCCAGGATATCGATGAACGGAAACCGCCTGGCGATCCTCTGGACGGTCGCCAAGAGCTACCGGGCGGCCTACCAGCAGGTCGTCGGCCAGGACCTTCCCCTGCCGGCCCAGGTGGCCGACTGCAGCGCCCTGACGGCGGCGGCGTGCGCAACGGCACCGGGCTGCGTGGTCGCCCTGGATCAGACCGACCCCAGCCAGCCCGCTCCATTCTGTCTGCCTCAGTACCCGGCCAGCGGAAAACCCAGCGACGACGGGGCCTGCCTGATGAGGCGCGTGGCCGGCAACGCCTACGACTGTCTCGATGCCGAGACCAGGTCCGCCATCGACACGGCCTACACCAACGTCGCCAAGATCATCGCCGCCTACGAGTACGAGCTTCACAGTCGCGACTCCCTCTTCGACCAGTTCGTCGCCGGCCGCACCGGGACCAAGCCGGCGCCGGAGCTGGCGGGCGACCCGGACGCGGGCGCCGGCGCGGGAAGCGGCGGTGGGACCGACGCCGCCCCGACGCTGTATCCACCCGCCGCCCTGCGCGGACTGAAGCTGTTCGTGTCGCGCGCGTCGTGCATCGACTGTCACAACACCCCGCTCCTGTCGGACGGGCAGTTCCACAACATCGGCGTCCCGCAACAAGGCCAGGGCGTGCCGACCGAGAGCGACTGTCCGGAAGGCAGCGCGACCTGCGACTGCGTCAGAGGCGAAAAATGTCTGCCCTGGGGCTACTACGATGGCCTGAGGAAACTGACCAGCGCCAGGAACCGCTTCTCGCGAAAGGGTCCGTTCAGCGACGATCCCTTCCACGATCTGACCGACTATCCGGAGGAGCTCGTGGCGCCGTCCTCTGACGTGGCCGTCACCCGGCTGCAGAAAGGCGCCTGGCGCACGCCCAGCCTGCGCGACGTGGCCTTGACGCCGCCCTACATGCACGACGGCGTCTACCGGACCCTCGACGACGTGGTCTGGCACTACAACGAGGGCGGCTTCGCTCCCGTGGGCGGCGACCAGGCGCCCGAGCTGCACCCGCTGCTGCTGTCCGACCGCGACCGAGCCGATCTGGTCGCCTTCCTGCAGACGCTCACCGGCAAGCCGGATCGGCCCGAGCTGCACCTGCCGCCGCCGCGCTATGGCCAGCTGTGCGTCGGGTGGACGCCTTGATCGCCGCCGTCGGCGGGTTCCTGGCGCTGCTGGCGCTGGCAGGCCCGGTAGACGACGAGCCGGCGGCGCCGCCCCCGCCGGTCGCCGATCTCGACGAACGCCTGGCGCGCGCCGAGCAGCTGATCCTGAACCGGCAGCCCGCGCTGGTGCTGGGCGGATACATCGACATCGGTTTCTTCGTCCCGACCGGCGACGGCGCAGGTTACCTGCCAGACTTCGGGCACGCTCTGCGCGCCAACGAGTCGCGCTACCAGTGGGTGTTCCTGGGCGACATCCTGGCACCGGCCATCAACAGCCGCGGCGAGGTCGCCGATCTGGGCAGCGCGGCGGGCGTCGATCGCTTCGACGGAATCCACTCGCGCGGCGCGCCCGGGTTCATCGCCAACGAAGTGAACCTGACCATGCGGGCCGGCATTTCCCAGCGCGCCGTCGCCACCGCCAGCGTCAACCTGGCGCCGCGCGGCGGCAGCAACTTCTCGCTCGGCGACACCACCGACATCGACCTGGCCCAGGTCGAATGGATGCCGACGGAGTCGCAACGCACGTCGATCTTCGTCGGCAAGATGGAGTCGGTGCTGGGCATCGAGTACCGTGACCGCAAGGCCAACCGGCGACAGGGCATCACACCGTCGCTGGTGGCCCGATACACGACGGGGACCGCCCTCGGCGTCAAGGTGCGGAGCAAGCTGGGCGCCAATGACTGGCTGGTGCTGGCGGCGGCGCTGACCAACGGCTCGAACACCGTCGAGCAGTGGCACTTTTACGACGAGCTCGACAGCAACGCCGCGAAGACCGGCAGCGCCCGGGTATCGGTGGCGCCGCCGCTCCCGTTCGAGCTCGAGGTCGGGCTCTCGGGCAGCTGCGGCGGGCAGGATCGCTCGCGCTTCAACGACGGCTTGATGTGGTTCGTGGGGCCGGATCTGCTGGCGCACGCCGGCCGCGTCGACGTCAAGGCGCAGTGGCTGACCGGCCGCTCGCCCGGCAACGAGGTCGAGGACGTTTACGGCCTGCACCTGGCCGGTGCGGGTTACCTCGAGGCGGACTGGGCCATCTCCGCCACCATCGGGCTCATGGGTCGTGCCGAATATCGCGACGCCCGGGTCTGGCTGGGCACCGAACGCCTGTACTTGACCAAGGTCTGGCGGGCCACCGCTGCCATGCGCCTGGTGCTCAACGAGCATGCGATCGTCAAGGCCGAGTACTTGCACAACGGCGAATACGGAGGCCTGCCGGCGGTGCGCGACGATGTTTTTACAAGCAGCCTGGTTCTGGCGTACTGAAGGGAGCGATCAATGAGTCAGCAGGCTAAAACATCCAGGGTTCCGGCGATCCGCGCCAGCAAGACAACGCCGGCAACGCTGGCAACGCTGTCCTTGCTGGCAATCTTGGCCATCGGGTCCGGGGCCGTCGCCCCGGGCACCGCGGTCGCCGCTGACGGACCGAGCGGCGCGGACTTTGCTCGTCTGCAGGCCGACGTCGCACGCTTGCAGCAGGATCTGCACGAGCAAAAGCAGCTCATCTTGAACATCATGCAAGCGGATCAACAGCGCTATGACATGGTCCTCCAGTTGCTGCGCAGCGGAGCGCCGCAAGGCGGTCCCGCCCTGCCCAGCGTGCCGCCCGGGTCACCCACCGCCGTCCCGCCATCGCAGCCGTCCCGGCCCGGAGCCGCCGCGGAGGACCCGCCTGCCCTGCCCGAGGTCGCCACCGTGTACGGGAAGGTGACGCTGCCCGCGGGCACGCGCGACGTCTATGTCTACGTGGACGGATTGCGTGCCGGGGGCCCGGAGCGCGCGCGCACCGTCGAGATCAAGCAAAAGGACAAGCAGTTCTCCCCGGGGACCCTGGTGGTGCCGGTCGGCAGCAAGCTGGTGTTTCCCAACCTCGACACCGTGTTTCACAACGTCTTTTCCCCGACCGCGGGCAACGCCTTCGACGCCGGAAGCATCAAGGGCGGAACCGCCTCTACACCGGTGGCGCTTTCCCGGGCCGGCCACGTCGAGATCTTCTGTAATATCCACCGCGGCATGCGAGCCGACGTCCTGGTCGTACCCAACGGATACTTCGCCAAGGTGGACCGCGACGGTGAGTTCCAGCTGGCTGGCGTGCCGGTGGGCAGCCGCAAGCTGATCCTCTGGGGACCGCAGATCAAGCCGGCCTCGCAGCGCATCGATCTCACAGCCCGGGGGACGACGGTTCGTTTCACCGCCGAGGCGGCGGCGCCGAAGCCGCATCTCAACAAGACCGGGCAGGCCTACGGCTCGTATGATGAATGAAGGGGGGCGTAGGCGCTCGCCCGGCCTGGCGGCGCTGCTGCTGCTCGCCGGTGCCACCCTGGCGGCTGGAGCGCTGGTCGCGCGCGGCCGACCTCCCGACGATCGCCCGGTGGTCGCGCGCCTGGCCCCGCCGCTGCTGGCGCGCGCCCGGGCGGCGCTGGAAGGCTTGACCAGGCCGCAGGAGGTGGCGGCGGTCGAAGCGGCGCGCGTCCCGGAGATCGGCGCGGGCTTCGCGAACCAGGTCGATGCGGCGACCTTCCAGGATCTGTTCGAGACCGAGGAGGGGTGGCGCCCCTATCGCGAAAAGGGCAAGGTGTCGGCGCTCTTCGACGAACATGGTGCGCTGGCCAGTCTGTTCACGGAGCGGCCGCTGCCGCGCGCGGACAGCCTGGTCGCCGCCGCCCGCAGCAAGGGCGTCACGTCGGGGCTGGTCAAGGGAGATGGGCGCGTCTACCTGGTGGGCGCCGCCCGCGTCGACAAACCCGAGAAGGCGGCCGCGGCGCACGCCGTGGTGCTGGTCGGCCAGATGCTCGACGTCGCGGCGCTGACGGTGGCCGCGCGTCAGATCGGGTCGGCGCTCGCGCTCACCAGCGGGGACCGGGTCCTGGTCAGCGGCGGCCCGCCCGACGCGGACGGGCTCCTGGCCGACCTGGTCGGTCGCGAGGAAGCGGCGCCGCTGCTGACCGGCGATCGCTTGCTGGCGGCGGCGACGCCGCTCGCGCCGGGGTTGTGGCTGTGGACGGTGGGCAACGACGCCGTCCCCGTTCCGCGCGGGCGCCTGCCGCTGGCGCTGGGCGGCGTGGCCGCGCTGATGTGCCTCGCGGGTCTGGCGCTGGCGGTGGGTCGGCGGCCTTCGTCCGGCGGTACGGGGTCTGGCCAGCAGCCCGACATCGACCGGACGACGCCGCCCGTGCCCAGATCGCCGCGCGCCATGGCGGCGAGCGACCGCCCGACCGATCCCGCCGTCGATTCCGCCGCGGCGGCCGCGGATCGCCGGCATCGCGCCACCTTGCCGCGCCGCTCGGGGCTGCCGTCGGCCGCCACCGCGACGGCGCAGCCCGCGCAGCCGACGCCCAAGGTGGACACCGGCTCGGATCTACAGAAGCGCTACACCTTGCTGGACAAGATCGGCGAGGGCGGCATGGCGGAGGTGTTTCGCGCCACCCTGCACGGCGCGGCCGGATTCGAACGCCAGCTGGTGGTCAAGCGCCTGCATGCCGCCCTGTCGCAAGACAATCAAGTCGTGTCTCAATTCATCGACGAGGCGCGCCTGCAGTCCGAGCTGTCACACGCCAACATCGTCCCGGTCCTGGATTTTGGGCGCGCCGGTCAAGACTATTTTCTGGTCCTCGAGTACATCCGTGGTCGCGACCTCGACAAGGTCGAGCAGCGTTTCCGCGCGCGCTTCGGCCGTTCGCTGGATCAGCCGATCGCGGCCTACATCATGGGCGAGGTGCTGAGCGCGCTCGAGTACGCTCACGAGAAGACCGACGCCGACGGGCGCGCCCTCGACATCGTCCATCGCGACGTCTCGAAGGGAAACGTGCTCATCTCGTACCACGGCGAGGTCAAGCTATCTGACTTCGGGATCGTGAAAGCGGAGAGGCGCGTCGCGCAGACCGAGGTGGGCGTCATCAAGGGCAACGCCGCCTTCATGGCCCCCGAGCAGGCGCGCGGCGAGCCGGTGGACCTGCGCGCCGATCTGTTCTCGGTGGGAGCGGTCCTTTACTGGTGCTTGAGCGGCCAGCCGCTGTACGCCGGGGAGGCCGGGATCAACCAGCTGCTGCGCGCGGCCGTGGGGCCGGCGACGGCTCAACACCTCAACATCGACGGATTTGGCGCCGAGATCGCGCCCATCCTGGCCCGCGCCCTGGCGCCGGATCCCGACAAGCGCTTCGCCAGCGCCGCCGAGCTGGCGCGCGCGCTCAAGCCCCTGGCCGGCACCACCACCCGCCAGGACATCGCCAGGCTGATGCGCACCCTGTTCGCCGAGGAGATGCAGCGCGAACGGTAGTTGACGCGCACAATGTCGTGAACCTGTCGCGCCTCTCGCTAAGGCTTCATCCAGTTTTCGTATCGCAGGCGGGGGATCCGGCCGAAGTGGCGCTCATTCCCGGAGATGAGTATCTGGTCCCGAGCCGCGCAGATCGAGGCAATGCGAAGGTCGGGATCATCCAGACGCCGGCCAGAGCGCTCGAGGAAGGATCGGACCTCGGCGTAGCCACGCGCCGCCGCGGCGTCGAAGTCCAGGCAGGTGAATTCGGGCAGCAGATCCTCGATGGCGCTCAGCCAGCGTGTGGTCGCCGCCGATCGGAGGGCGCCGTAGTACAGCTCGCCAACGGTAATGCTGGTCGTGTGACGCTTTCCACGATCGAGCGCCGCGATGCGAACTCGCGTCTCCTCCGGCAGACGCCCCTTGAGAATCCCGCTCAGCACGTCGGTATCGAAGACGTACATTGTCAGGTATTTTCGTCCAGATTCACCGCGCGCGTCCTGCTCTTGCCCCGGGAGCGCACCACGTCCTTCATGATTCGATCGAAGTCGTCCACGTCGGCCAGGCGCCCGTAGAGACGCGTGAACCAATCAGCCCCTGGCGAGCTCTGGCCGGAATACCTTTCGATGACCGCGACGGGCTGGCCGCGCCGCTCGATGATGATCGGCCCTCCATCGAGCTCCACCTCGCGGATCACCTCTGAAAGACGCGCCTTGGCTGCGGCGACCGACAACTTTCTGGTCATGATGACTATCTCGAAAGGGTCATTGTAGTCAACTGCGACGAATCGGCAAGGTTCCGCGCATCAGACGCACGCGACCGCCGGCTTCACAGTTCAGCGCCCTGGTAGCGGCTGGCATAGACTGAAGGCGCATGCCGGGGACGCTGCTCATCGAGACCATGGACAGCAAGGTGCTGCGCGACAACCCGCTGGCCGATCCGGCGCGCCGGCGGGTCGCGGTCTGGCTGCCACCGTCTTACGGGAGCGCACCCGATCGCCGCTACCCGGTGATCTACTGGCTGGCCGGCTTCACCGGCAACGGCGAGATGATGTTCCAGGGCAGCCCCTGGCAGCCGGGGCTGGGCGCGCGGCTCGACCGCCTGATGGCGCAGGGGATCATGGGCGAGGCGATCGTGGTCGCGCCCGACGGATTCACCCGCCTCGGCGGCGGACAGTACCTGGATTCGCCGTCCTCGGGCGCCTACGAGAGCCATCTCACCGCCGAGGTGGTGCCGGCCATCGACCGCCGCTTTCGCACCCTGGCGACGCGCGCGGCGCGCGGCATCGGCGGCAAGTCCTCGGGCGGCTTCGGCGCGCTGGTGCTGGCCATGCGCCACCCGGCGCTGTTCTCGGCGGTCGCCTGCCACTCCGGCGACGCCTACTTCGAGCTTTCGGTGATCCCCGACATCGCCAGGACGGTGCGCACGCTGCGCAAGCACGGCGGGGTCGAAGGGTTCCTGCGCTACTTCGATGCCACCGAGGCCAAGCGTCCCGACGACATCACGACCATCATGCTGCTGGCGCTGGGCGCCTGCTACTCGCCCGACCCGGCGCGCCCGCGCGGGATCGCACTGCCCTTCGACGTCGAGACCGGCGAGATCGACTGGGCGGTCTGGCGGCGCTGGAAGGCGTGGGACCCGGTGGAGCTGGTGGCGGCGCACGCGGACGCGCTGCGCGCGCTCAGCCTGCTCTTCATCGACGCCGGCACGCGCGACGAATGGGGATTGGACCTGGGCGCGCGCATCCTGGCGCGGCGGCTGAGCGCGCTCGGCGTCCGCTTCGAACACCAGGAGTTCGACGATGGGCATCGCGGCATCAACTACCGCTACGACGTCTCGCTGCCCAGGATCGCGGCGGCGCTGGGGGCGACCTGAGCCGGCAGTCCGCGCGCGGCAAGGCGGGCGTCGGCGGCGCCGGCGCGGGCCCGGCCCCCTCGCCGGCGGTCACGATCGACTGCGACGACCTGGACGACCAGGGCGCGGCCGTGGGCGTGGCCGCCGCCGGCGGCGACGCCACGCGCGTGCACGTTCCCGGCGCGCTGCCGGGGGAATCGGTGCTGGCCACCGTCGAGCACCGCTCGTCCCACCGCGCCGAGGCCTGGGCGCGCCTGGTGGAGGTCAGCACGCCTTCGCCGCACCGGCGCGCGCCCGCCTGCCGCGCGTTCGGCGCCTGTGGCGGCTGCGTGCTGCAGCACCTCGACTACGCCGAACAGCTGCGCTGGAAGGCCGGTCGCGTGCGCACGATCGCCGCCGCGCAACCTGCGCTGTGCGCCGTGCCGGTCGCCGACTGCGTCGCCTCGCCGCGGCCGCTCGGCTACCGCAACCGCAGCAAGCTGGTGTGCGCGCCGGCGCGCGGCCGCGATCCGGCAGCGGCGCCGCTGGTGCTGGGCGCCTATGCGCCGCGCAGCCACGACGTCGTCGATCTGGCGGGCGGCTGCCGCATCGCCGAGGCGCCGCTCGACGACGTCGCGCGCACCCTGCGCAAGGTGCTGATGGGCCTGAACGTCACCCCCTACGACGAGCGCACCACCACCGGAGACCTGCGCTACGCCGTGCTGCGCGTCAACCATCGCGGCGCCGTGCTGGCCACGCTGGTGACCGCGCGCCCGGCCTGGCCTTCCGGCCCGGCGGTCGCGGCCGCGCTGGCCGCCGCCCACCCGGCCGTCACCGGCGTGGTGCACAACATCAACCCCTCGCGCGGCAACGCGATCTACGGCCCCGACGACGTCACCCTGACCGGCGACCCAAGCCTGGACGACGAGATCGGCGGCGTGCGACTGCAGCTATCGGCGCGCGCGTTCCTGCAAGCCAACCGTGACGTCGCGGCGTTGGCCTACGCCGCGATCGCCGGCGCCCTGGGCGTGGAACCGACTGACGTCGTGGTCGACGCCTACGCCGGCGTGGGCGGGATCGCGCTAACCCTGGCGCCGCGCGCGCGGGCGGTGATCGGCCTCGAAGAGAACCCCGCCGCCGTCGCCGACGCCACCGCGTCGGCCGCCCTCAACCGGGCGCCGCACGTGCGCTTCCAGGCCGGCGATGCCGCCGCCGGCCTGCGCGGCATCGCACGCGCCGACCTGGTGGCGCTGAACCCCCCGCGCAAGGGGTGCGCGCCCGCGGTGCTGGCCGAGGTGGTGCGCCTGGCGCCGCGCGCTATCGCCTACCTGAGCTGCGATCCGGGAACGCTGGCGCGCGACCTCGGCTGGCTGGCCACGCGCGGCTACGCCACCCGCTCGCTGACGCCGTTCGACATGTTGCCGCACACGCCACACGTCGAGGTGCTGGCGGTCGTGGGATCGAGGTGAATGCCTCGAGCGGTCACCGGTTCTCCCGGAGGCGCGCGTCCGGATTGGCCGCCTGCCAGCGGGACGCCGTGGTGCCCGAGATCCACTGCGCCATCTGGGCCCGGGCCAGCCCGCGCCCCTGACGTGCGCCCGATGCTGAATCTCAGATGCAGTTGCCAGCGCCGTCGCAGGCAGTCCCGCTGTTCTGCGAGCACGAGGTGCCAGGAGGTTTGTTGACCACCGAGACTGTGCCGCCCAGGCAACCGGCGGTCGCGCATTCGTTGCCGTTGGGCGGCTGGTCGCTGTCGTCGGCGATCGACGACACGCCCCCGCTGCCATCGCACACATTGCGGCGGCAATCGCCGGTCACGGTGTCGGGCACCACCGTGTCCACGAGCTCCGGCATGTAGACGCAGGCCGAGCTCCCGCAGCGGATCTTGTTGCAAACGGTGTCCTGGCTGGCGTCGCAGTCGCCGACGTCGCGGCACTGGACGCAGGTGCTAGTCCCGTTGCACAGCTTGCCGCCGTTCTCGGTGCAAAGCGTGCCGGAGGCGAGCGCGGGGT
>DASRQZ010000093.1:0-2719 GCA_035696125.1 Polyangia bacterium | reverse complement strand
CTCCTGGCCACCGCGGAAGAGACCGAGACGCCGCTGCAAAAGCGCCTGAAGAAGCTGAGCGCAACCTTGCTGGTTCTATGCGTCGGGGTGGTCGCGGTGGTGGCCGTCCTGGGGCTGATCCACGGAATGGGGCCGCTCGCGGTCTTCATGTCGGCGGTTTCCCTGGCGGTCGCGGCGGTTCCCGAGGGGTTGCCGGCGATCGTGACCATCGCGCTGGCCATCGGCGTGCAGCGGATGGCGGCGCGGAATGTGCTGGTCCGCAAGCTGCCGGCGGTCGAGACGCTCGGCTGCGTCACGGTGATTTGCACCGACAAGACCGGCACCCTCACCACCGGGGTCATGGCGGTGCGCGAGCTGTGGGGCCCGGACCACCGCGCGGTGCTGGCGGCCGCGGCGGCCTGCTGCGACGCGGAGCTAGGCCCCGACGGTCGTTCGGGCACCGGAGATCCCACCGAGGTCGCCATCCTGGCGGCCGCGGCCGAGCGGGGGATCCTCAAAGAACAGATCGAGGCCGCGAACCCGCGCGAGGCGGTCAACCCGTTCGACCCCGAGCGCAAGCGGATGTCGATCCGGCGCGCCGACGGGGTTCTCTACGTCAAGGGGGCGGTCGAGGTGATCTCGGCGCGCGCCAGCACTGGCGCAGACGGCGCGTCTGCGGCGGCCGGCGAGATGGCGGCGCGGGGCCTGCGTGTCCTGGCCGTCGCCGTCGGGAACGGACCGGCCGAGGAGCGTCTTCGGGTCGTCGGCCTGGTCGGCATCGCCGATCCACCACGCACCGAGGCCATCGAGGCCGTCGCGGCGGCGCGCCTGGCGGGAATCCGCACGGTGATGATCACCGGCGACCACCCGACCACCGCCCAAGCCATCGCCCGCGAGCTGGGCCTGTTCGGCGGAGATGAAGATCCCGCCGAAGTGGTTCACGCGCGCGCCACGCCGGAAGACAAGCTGAAGATCGTGCGTGCGTGGAAGGCGCGCGGCGCGATCGTGGCCATGACCGGCGACGGCGTGAACGATGCCCCCGCGCTGCGCGAGGCGCACGTCGGCATCGCCATGGGCAGGAGCGGCACCGAGGTGACGAGGGAAGCCTCCGATATGGTCCTGGCCGATGACAATTTCGCCAGCATCGTCGCCGCGGTCCGCGAGGGGCGAGGCATCTTCGAGAACATCCGCAAGAGCCTCCTCTATCTGATGAGCGGCAATGTTGGCGAGGTGGCGGTGATGCTGGGCGCGGCGATCGCCGGCCTTCCGCTTCCGGTGCTGCCCCTGCAGATCCTCTGGATCAACCTGGTCACCGACGGCTTGCCGGCGCTGGCGCTGGTCGTCGATCCGACTGATCGCGACATCCTCCGGCGACCTCCGCGGCGGACGGATGAACCGATGCTCGGTCGTCCCGAATGGATGCTGATCGTCGCGGTGGGGCTGCTGCACGCCGCGACCACGCTCGGGGTCTTCCTGTGGGCGCTCGCCGATCGTGGACTGGCGGAGGCGCGCGCCCTGGCGTTCTCGACGCTGGTTTTCGGCCAGATCTTCCTGTCCCTGGGCTTTCGCAGTCGGCGGTCGCTGCTCTGGGAGGTCGGGCCGTTCACCAACCTCCGGCTGCTGGCCGTCATCGCGCTGTCAGCGGTCCTCCAGCTCGCGCTGATGCAGGTCCCGGCGACGCAGCGCCTGTTCAAGATCGGCGACCTGCCGTTCCGGGACGCCGTGCTGCCGGTCGTGCTCGGGCTGGCGCCGGTGACAGTCCTGGAACTGGCCAAGGTCGTCCGGCGTTACTTGCCCTCGTCTGCCCGCCCGTGAAGGTAAACGCTATGACACGCGACGCAGGTGCGGGCGACGGCGGCGAAACCGTCAGCCATGGCGCTATCCGAGCCAGCGCGCGTGGCGGTGGTCGCGAGTTCGCGGGCGGCGGCGCGCAAGGCGTCCTGTTCCGCGAAGAACCCCTTGGGCAACCGCGATTCCCACTTTTTCGAACCGCTGGCTTCGACCCGAGCCACGACTTCTTCGTCGGCGATGCGGAGCGCGAGGACCGCAATGGTGGGTCGGTCCAGCAATATCACCGCCCTGACGAGATTGGACATCACGTTTCCGTGGCGCGCCATGCGACTCTGGACCTCTGCGCGGGTGGCGGCGCTCAGATTCTCGGGGGCGATCAACCGGACCGCAGGTGTCTTCGCCGGTTCGGCGGCGTCGGATCGACGATGAAGCGCGAAAGGCGCCGCGACGAGCAGAAGACCGAGCATCGCGACCCGAGGCAGATTCCAGAGCGAAGACATATCATTTCTCCAGTGAGCCAGAGGTTGCGGTCAGGCGGGCGCGACGACGAGGCGCGGACGCTCGCTGTGGAAGTACTCACGCATGTGAGCGACCAGCTGCCGATCGGTGGGGTGGTCAGCCGTCTCCAGGCCGACGACCCGCGCCGCGACGCCAGGCACGTGCTGCTGCGCGTATCGTAAGAAACGGAGCTTGGTGACCGAGGGGCCCACGATCAAGATCTCCTCGGCGCCGGTCAGCGCGCGCACCACATCTTCGAAGAAGCGCGATTCATCCTGGGGATGATTGCGGATCTTGGTTTCCTGGCTCTTGGGGTGGCGATGAAGATGCTGGGCAGGCGCGGACACGGTGAGCTCCTCGAAGGTCGCGTCCGTCACGTGGAAGACGCGCGCCTCCTGGTGATCGATCCAGATAGCCATCTGTCGCATGGGAGCTTCTCCTCGAGTTGATT
>DASRQZ010000092.1:0-17095 GCA_035696125.1 Polyangia bacterium | reverse complement strand
TCGGCGATTCTGGCTCTGTCCCCGTTCGGGTCGCCCACGCTGACGCCGACGCCGACGCCGACGGGAAAGACGGCGCCGGACCGACTCGCGAACGAGATTCGCGGGGACTCGTCAGGGGTCCCGGCCCCCCGCGATGGGCTCCGACGGGCAAGCCCGTCTACGCCCGACGCGATGATATCCGCTTGGTGTATCCTCCCGCCATGCGTTCGCCTGGCCTGCTGACCCCGTGTCTGGCCGCCGCGCTCGTGTGCGCTCTGGGTTGTGCCCAGTCGCCGCCGCCGCCGGCGCAGAACCCCGCCGCGGCGACCGCGGCCGCGCCCACGAAGTCCGCACCAGCGGTGGCGGCGCCGCCCCTCGGCGCGCCGCTGCGGCTGTTCCCCGCCAACGAAGCGCGCCCGCTGCTGCTGGCGTCGATCAGCATGCCGTCGCTCGACCGCACGCTGTCGGGGGGCGTGGCGCTGGTATCACGCGCGGTGCCGCTGCCGCTGGACGCCGCCGGCGTCAAGGAGGCGCTGCTGACCCAGGCGGGGCTGCCAGCCCAGGTGGGCCAGAACCTGGACACCGCCAGCCCCGCGGGCATCGCCGTCATCGCGACCGGCGGCAAGGAGGTCGCCGGCCTGGTGATGGCGATCCCGGCCAAAGGGGTGGAGCAGGCGCGCGTGGTCATCAACGCGCTCGGGTCGGTGGTGGGGCGGAGGGGCGAGGTCATGCAGATCGACAACGGCACGGGCGGGCGCGGATGGGTATGGCAAAGCGCCCAGGTCATCGTGCTCAGCGATTCGGTCGATGCGCTGGGTCGGGGGGCGATGCTGGCGCTCGAAGCGCGCCGTTCCGGCGCCGGCGAGGACCTGACCGGCATCATTTACCCCGAGGCGATCGCGCGCGCCTACGGCACCAACGTCAAGACCGCGCTCAACACGATGGTGGCGATGGCGCGCATGGCGCGCGCCGCGCAGCTGCTGGAAGCGGAGAAGGCAGGCGCGGCCAGCAAGTCGGGCAAGGGCGGCGGCAAGGCGAGCAAGGTGGGCGGCAAGCCAGCGGCGGCCGACACGGGCGCCGCGGGCGCCGGCGTGCCCGGGGTCGATCATTCGCTCGACATGCTGGAGGACATCGCCGGCTACGCGGCCGACACCGGGACCATCGAGATCGGCCTCAGCATCACCGAGGGGCACGGCCTCATCGCCAACCTGCGCGTCCACCCGCTGCCAGGGACGCCCCTCGAGAGGCTGACCGCCGACGCCCGCCCGTTCGCGATCGATCCCGTGCTGCTGCGCCGGAGCGACGACGCGGTCATGCTGGGCGCCTCCAGCTACGGCCCGTTTCTGAAGGCTCAGATCGCGCGCCAGCGCCAGCGCTTGCTCGACGGTCACGACAAGGGCGCGGCGGCGGCGGTGCAGTTCATGGACACGGCCACGGACGCCTTCGAGGGATCGTGGTCGGGCATCGGCTGGTTGCAGCCGGCGCTGTCGGCGCAGGTCATCTACCCGCTCAAGGACGCCGCCAGCGCGGCCAAGCTGAGCGCGGCGCTGGCGCACTTCGACACGGCCGCCTCGCTGGCGTTCTTGAACGTCCAGCTGCCCGCCGATCAGCGGCGCTGGATCGACATCAAGCTGAAGAAGGAAACCGTCGGCAAGCTCAAGACCTTGCACTACAGTCTGAGCTTCGACGGCAAGGCGACGCCCGCGGCGACGCGTGACGCGGTGAAAAAGGTGTTCGGCGGCACGACCATGGAGGTCTACGCCGGCGTGGCCGGGACGCGCGCGCTGGTGGTGATGGGCGTCGGCAAGGAAGCCAGGAGCAAGATGGCCGACCTCGCGCGCGCGGTCGGGGACGCCCGCGCGCCCGTGACCGGCGCGCCAGTGGCGGAGGCTGACGGAGACCTCACCGACGCGGTGGTCGGCGCCAAGGGCAAGGACTCGCTGGTCTACGTCGACCTCGGACGCTTCGTGGGTCTGGTGGCCTCGATGTC
This sequence comes from Polyangia bacterium, assembly GCA_035696125.1. Taxonomy (GTDB): domain Bacteria; phylum Myxococcota_A; class Polyangia; order Fen-1088; family Fen-1088; genus DASRQZ01. The sequence goes on along the minus strand of DASRQZ010000092.1, from coordinate 15,126 downwards.
CGAAGAGCCACGCGCCAAGGCGCTGGCCGCGGGGGCGCGCGCGCCCCTGCCGACCTACGTGACCTTCGCCAGCGACGCCTCCGCCAAGCAGATGACGTTCAGCTGGACCGTCCCCCCGGCCGCCTTCGCCGGCGCCGGCGCGATCCTGCAGAGCCTGAGCTTGTCGGGCGCCAGCAAGTAGGGCGGGGATGGCGACAAACGCCAAGACGCCAGGGTCCGGACCGGACCTGGCGTCATGGCGTCCTGGCGTTTAATTTTTGATCGAACCGCCGACTACAGCGCCGCGAGGAACGCCGCCAGGTCGGTGGCCTGCTGCGCGTCGAGGCCGATGTGGAAGCGGGTGTCGTAGAACTTCACGACGTCGCTCAGCGTGGCCGCGAACCCGTTGTGGAAGTACGGGCCGCGTGGGGCCAGGCCGCGCAGGATCGGACCCTTGAACGTCGCCACGTGCGCCCACTTGCCGTCGATGAGCGCGCGGCCGGGGTCAGAGGTGCGGATGATCTCGCCGGTGGTCTTGTTGCGCAGCGTGTAGCGCGGCGTGGTGTCAGTGTTGAAGGTGTTGGGGTCGGTCAAGCCCAGGTCGAGCGGCAGTGAGACCGAGTGGTTGCCGGCGTTGGGGGTGTCGTGGCAGGTGGTGCAGGTACCGGTGAGGTTGGGCACGCCCAGCGCGTCGTTGACGCCGCGCACGCCCGCGATGTTGAACTGGCGGGTGTTGAAGATGTTCTGCCCGCGCGCGATCGACGCGCGCGCCAGCGCCTGCGTGCTGGTGCCGGTCTCGCTCGCCCAGGCGTCGTAGGCGCTGAACACGTGGTTCGAGAACGCCGCGCCGGTCGGGTCGGCGCCCAGCACGTCGTTGATGCCGATGTGGAAGGCCTGGTTGGACAGCGCCACCGGGCCTCCGGTCGCTCCTCCTGCGGTCAGGCTGCCCGCGCGGGTGTCGGTGACCTGGGCGGTCAAGAGCGCGACCTCGAAGTCGACGATCGCGGCGCGCTGCGCGTCGGTCAGCGCCACCGCCGCTTGCGCGTGGCCCAGCGTCGCGTCGTTGGACTGGTTGAGCAGGTTCTGTCGCACGCTGTTGCCGGGCACGCTCTCGCGCCCGTCCCACATCACCGTCGCCAGGAACTTGAGGTTGGTCGACGGCAGCGGACGCCGGAATAGCGACAGCTCGGTCGCGCTGGCGAAGTGGTAGGGATCCTCGACGAAGGTCAGCTCGAACTCGGCGTTGGCCGGGATGCCGATGCCGACGCGGATCACACCCCTGTTCATCAGCAGGCTATAGGCGCTGCGTCGCTGCGCCACGGTGCCGACCGGCAGGTTGGGCGCGTTGGCGCCGTCGTTGAGGCGGAAGATCGGGGCGGTGCCGGTGCTGCCGAAGCGCTGGGTCACCTCGGCGGGCGTGATGCCCCAGGCCTGCGCCGGCTGGTGGCAGTCGACGCAGCTGCGGCCGTTGGTGCCCAGGCTCAGGAAGAAGGGATTGTTGGGATCCACGTTGCCGGTCGTACTGATGGTCTGGTGCGATCCCGATCCGTTGCCGTAGACCTGGGTCATGTCGAGCGCCGAGAAGGCGACGGTGCCCCCGCTGCTGGTGCGGTGCTGCCCGAACGCCTGAGCGGTTTCGCCCGCGGCGTCCTGCGATTGTTCGCACGCCGCCAACGCCGGCACGATTGACGCCATCAGAGCCAATGCCCAATTGACCGTTGTCGCCGCTGTTCTGGTCGGTGAATGCGTCGAAGTGCTCATGCTGCTGCCTCCTTGGCGTGGGTGGATCGTGGGGTCGGGCCGCCGCGCACACCTGGGACGTCTGCGCGGAGGGTAGCCGCTTTGCCCTCAAGGGACCATGAGTGAACTGGCGTGAACCAAGCTGGGTCGCTGCAGTCCTGGGGCTCGGATCATCCTACATCGATCATCGATATTTCCATCCAGCGATGTTTGCGTTTCTTTTGCGCCAGGTTTCTGGCGTGATCAGACTGCGACGAATTCATGATTGATCAACGTTGCGCGTCGGCGACCATTAATTGCCGCGTTGATTCAATGATCGCGCAATGTGACGCAATTCGAGCTGGTGGTAATTACCGCGCTCGCAAATGACGCGCGACAATGATCACGCCGCCGAGCGGGCGCGACGATCGGCGCGTCAACGCGCGCGGATTGTGTCCAGCTTGACGGCGACCCGATCGATCATCCAGCCCGGGACGACGTAGATCTCGGGTCCCGGCAGCGCGCGCGCCAGGTAGGCGTCTGGCTGGCGCGGGTGCGGCACGGCGGCGATGGCGCAGCGCGCGGATCGGGTTCGCCCCGTGATGGTCACCGTCGGGGCGGTGAAGGCGGCGCGATCGCGCGCGTCCTCGGCGATGCGCGGCGCGCGCCAGCCGCGGAATATGGTGGGGAAGGCGGCGACCTTGTCCGGGTCGACGTTGAGCCCGCGCGGCGCGCTCGCGCGCCAGCCGCGCGCGTCCCTGACCAGGGTGAATGAGTCGGCGGCGCGCGTGATCGAGATGGTATCGACGTCGGCCTCCGGCAGATCGCATAGCACTTTGCGGCGGAACTGGATGGGCCGGTGCGCGATGCGTTCGATGTCGAAGCGCGCGACGTGAAAGATCTGGGCGTTGTCTGGCGTCTTCACGAAGACCGCGTCGGCGCCGGCGTCGCCGCCGATCAAGAGCAGATCTTTCTCGCCGCCTTGCAAGGTGACGGCGACGGTCAACCGCGGTGGCGCCAGCCCGGCCGCGGCCGGCGTGACGCCGTCGGCGAAGTCGCTGGCCTTGAGCGCGGCCAGGGTGGCGACGATCTCCCTGGGCACCTGGTCATCGATGGCGGCAATCTCCTCGCTGGACTGCACCACGCGCCAGCCGGGCGTGCCGGCGTCACCCGCGTCTGTCTTGCGCACCACGATGTGCGCGTCATCGTCGACGTCGATCGCGATCTCACGCGCCTCGCCGGCGGGGAAGGTGGTGACGCTGCGGTCGCGCCAGTCGCTGGTGCCCTTGTCCAGGATCGCGCGCAGGTCGCCGTTGACCTGCCAGACCGCGTCGGCGCCCGCGCCGCCGCGGACGCGCACCATGGTGCCACCGTCGACGGTCTTGCCGATGACCAGCGAGAGAATCGCCGCGCCTCCGGACGCGCCGTGGCCGGCGGCGGCGTCGGCGAAGACGGTCACTCCCAGTCCCCTGGGCTTGCCATCTCCCTCGCCGTTGTCGCCTTCGCCTTCGACGTCGACCTCGAGCTCGGCGTAACGTTGCGGGCGCCGGGTGACGATCGCGCCCGGGTCCAGCTTCTCGAGGGCGGCGAAGGCGGCCGTCGCCGCGCTCGGATCGGCCGCGTAGGTGATCGGCGCCACGACCCAGAAACCGTCGGCTCGCTTGCGCAGCGTCGTGCGCGCGCCGTTCTTCTCGACGGCCAGGGAATCGAACCCGCCCAGGTGGAAAGGGTTGGCGTGGGGCGCGGGGGTGCCCGGCGGCGGCCGGCGCAGGACGGCCCCGGCGCCGGCCGCCGCGGCCAGGAACGCGACGCCCGCCAGGGCCAGGCGCGCCCTCACGGCGAGCCGCCTCCGGCGCGCGGCAAACGCTGGCGCCGCCGCGCACTGGTCCGCCATCGCCAGCGCAGCAGCCCGGCGGCGCACACCGCCAGCGGCACCCCGGCGACGTTGGCCAGCAGGATCAGCGCGCCAGCCCCGGCCGCGCCGGCATCGACGTCCAGCGGGCGAGCGCGCAGCACCCGGGCGCGCAGCGCGGTCAGCGCGTCGTCCTCCAGCGCCCAGCCGACCGCGTTGAGCAGCAGCTCCGGGCCGCCGGCGTAGATCGGCCAGGCGCGCAGCAGCTCCATGTAACGGTCGGACACGAAGTCGGAGTCGGCGACGACCACCAGGCGCAGCGACCGCGGCGCGGCGGTCGCGCCGGCGCCACTCCTGGTCGCGAGCGGCGGACCCTGGTAGGCGCCGGCCAGCGCGACCGAGCGGCGCGCCCCCGTGGCAGTGGGAGCGCTGTCGGGCGTGAGCCCGAAGGCCCCGGTCTCGGTCCAGGCCTCGCCAGAGGTGCGCGCCAGGGTCCATCCGCGCGCGCCGCCGGCCGCGCCCGCTCCGGAGATCTGGAGCGAGCTCGCGAAGGGGAACACCAGCGCGTCGATCCCGGTCAAGATCGACGAGGGGTCGCCGCCACCGGTGCGATCGGTCTGGACGGCGACGAACGCGGGGAAGTTGACCAGGGCCGGCGCGCGCGCGCCGCCACCCGGCGGCGCGGGCAGGGGGCCCGGGACGTTGCGCCGATCGAAGACCACGTCGCGCCCGACGCGAAAGCCATAGGCGGACAGCAGCGGCTCGAGCCCGGTGGTGATCGCCTGCGGCGCGCGCGCGGCGGAAACGCCGTCATCACCGTCGCCGGGGCTGCTCATCCCGTCGATCAAGAACAGGGCCGGCCGCGCGCTGGCCACGGAGGCCTCGATCGCACGCCGCGCGCGCTCGTCGAAGGGTCGCCGAGGTCCTGCGATCACCAGCAGGTCGACGTCGTCGCCGACCACAGCGGTCGAAGGATCCAGGGTGATGACGTCCACCTCGTGATCCAGGAGGCGCTTCACGAACGAGTACGCGGTGCCCAGATCTCGTTCACCGTGGCCGACCGTGAACGCGACCTTGCGCCGTCGCTGCGACATGACCTTGATGAGCGCGCTGATCTGGTATTCCAGCGCCGCTCCGGGATCGAGGGGAGCCAGCGCGCGGCTCCGCCCGTCGTACCAGAGACACAGGCCCAGGAACCGCTGCGCAACCTCGAGCTTGCCGGTGTGGCGGGTCTGGATCGCCAGCTTGCCGACGCGACAGCGGCCGGCCTGCTCGTCGATGCGGGGGTCGCTGGCCGGATCCTCGATCTGATAGTGGAGCTGTCCGCCCGACGCCAGCCGGTACTCCTCGAGCAGCTCGCTGGCATAGCGGGCCACCGCCGCCTGCGCGGGCGGCAGGTCGGCGGAGAAGTAGGCCTTGACCGTGAGCGGATCGGGCAGCCCGCGCACCAGGGCGCGTGACGCCTCTGACAGCGTGTAGATGTGATCGCCGGTGAGGTCGACGCGCCGGGCCAGTCGCGAAGCCGTCAGGTTGGCGCAGACGATGGCGCCGGCCAGCAATACGACGGCTGCGATCGCGCGGCCCCGCTCGTTCCAGCGTGGGCGGGTGCGCGGGCGCTCGGGCTCGGTACCGCCAGGGCGGCTCTGGGGTTTGCTAGTCACAGGGGGCGCAGCCGGCGCCTCGTCCATCGTAACGGAGATCGCCGCCGGCGTCTCGCGCACCCATTCAGTCGTCAGTCTTCAGTCATCAGTCGTCAGGAATAGGGGGACCGCTTCCAGTTGGAGGCGGCGAAACGCAAACCGGGGTGTTGTCGCAGGGCGAAGGTCGTCCGGCCGTCCCTGCTGTCAACTGATGACTGATGACTGATGACTCTAAAGGTCCTTGAGCAGGAGCTTGACCTCGACCTCGGCCGGCTTGCCGCGCGGCGTGTAGCTCATGCTGGTCGGGCCGCCGAAGCCGTACCAGTTCCAGACGTAGACGCCGTCGAGCAAAGTCGACGCCGTCCAGACCCGACGAAATGATTCGAAGGCGCGACGCTGCTCGTCGAGATCGACCTTGCCCCCGGCGCTTTCTTCCCAGGGCGCGGCGGTGCAGCCGGCACGCGAGCGGTAGCCGAGCTCGGTCAGCACCAGGGGGTGGCGTCGACCGGCGTGCCAGGCGGCGAGATCCTCGGCCACGCGCCGCCAGCCCTGCTCCAGCGCCGGTTCGTCGGCGGGAGCGGCCTCGTCGGCGCGCAGGTTGAAATAACCGGTGACGCCGTCCTCATCGACCAGATCGAGCAGGCGCGCCTCGCGGAAGTGGTCCCAGTTGGCGGAGTAGACCAGCGTGCCCTTGAACAGCGCGCGGATCCGTTCCAGCAGCGGCCGCCAGCGGTCGAGGGCTCCGTCCAGCGACGACAGCTCACTGCCGACCACGAAGCGGGTGGCCCCGGTCAGGTTCGCCACCGCCGCCAGGTCGCCGAGCAGGTCGGCGTAACGGCGAAACCACTCGCCGGGATCGGACGGCGCCAGCGTCCCGCGCCATTCGCCCGGGCGGGCCGTCGTCAGGCGCAGGATCGGGAACACCATCACCTCGAGCCCATCACGGCGCGCCAGGCGGATGGTGTCGGCCAGCAGCCCCAGCGTTGGCGAGAAGCGGGTGTGCAGCGCGATGTCGGAGGCGCGCACGTCGGTTTGATAGACCGGCACGATCAGCGACACATGGGTCGCGCCCAGCGCCACTACCTCGGCCAGCTGACTGGCGTACGAGAAGCTCACGTCCTCGGCGAACAGGCCCAGCGCCACGCCGCGCTGCTTGTCGCCGGCGCTCTGATCGCGCAGCAACGCCCGCGCGCGCGCCGACGGCGCCATGGGCAAGCTGCCCTCGGGCGAGCGGGCGGGCGCCGGGGCGGGGTCGGGGAGCGCGGCGGGCGGCAGCCCCTGCGAAGGGTGCGCGGGGTTGGTCAACCGTTGCCCGCCGCTGTCGTGGGTGGGTGGCACCGGCCGCGGCGCGACGGCGTAGGCGGCCGCCCCGCCGCAAGCGACCACCGCGGTGACGATGGCGATGGCGTGGGAGCGGGTCATGATGGTTGCCAGGGCATCAGAGGATCAGTTGCTCGCCAGGCTGCCGTGCAGCAGCACCACCTTGTTGCGCGCGGCCAGCAGCTGCTGGCGCAGGCTGTCAGCCTGGCGCGAGACATCCTCGAAGTCGGCGTCACGCGCGGCCGTCGCCAGGTCCTGAGCGCCCGCGGCCACGCTGGCCATGCGGTCGGACAGCTCGTGCAAGCCGGCAGCCAGCTCCGGATCCTTGGCCATATCGGACGCGGTCGCGCCGGCGTCACGTTTTTTGGCCGACAGCCGCTGCGCCATCGCGTTGAGGTCGGCGGCGTCCTGACCCAGCGCCTGAAACTGGCGCAGGAGCTCGCCATAGACCGACGTGCGCTCGCGGACCTCCTCGGCGCGCTGCGACACCAGCGCCACCTGGGCCTCCTGCTGCTCACGCGCCGCGCCCAGCGCCGCCATCAAGACGCGCGCCCGCGCCTGCATCTGCTCCTCGCAGTCGGCGATCTCCTTCAACGTTTCCGCCGCCCGCTCCAGCGCCTTCTGCGACCCGAGCGGTCCCTTGCGCGCGGACTCGACCAGGTACCCGAAGCGCTCGAGCTCGGCGTCGAACGCCTGGGCGGCGGCGAGCAGCGGCGAGATCTCGCGGTCCTTCATGCCGTTCATGCAGGCCGGACCATACCCCGCCCGCGCCCCGGAATTCTCGTCTTTCGCCGGACCCGCCCTGGGCCCTCGGTTCGCGGCGAGCGCGCGTTCTAGTTGCCGGCGCCGCGCAGGATCTTGTCCGGGTCGAACGCTTCCTTGCTGCCCGGCGACTTGCCGGTGGTGCTCGCGAAAGAGATGGTCGAGCTCTCGAGCTGGATGACGGCCTTCTGCGCCGCCGCGGGAGCGACGCCGGTCAGGGTGACCTCGAAGGGCATGGCCGCGGCCGGCGCGGCGCGCGCGATGTTGATGGTGGCCGTGCTCTTGTCGACGGTCAGCTTGAAGACGGCCGACTCGTGGATCACCGAGGTGACGTTGATGATCTTGCCGCGCACCCGCACGGCCTTGTCCTTGTCCTTGTCTTTGTCGGCGGGCGTGATCGCGACGTCGATCAGGTAAAAGCCCTTGTCGATCGGCTGCCATCCGGGGCGCGTCAGGTCGACCTCGTCCCGCACCAGCGAGGTGAAGCCCTTGCTGAGGTCGCCGACGGCGGTCCTGAACTTGTCGAAGCGTGGGTCGAAAGAGGCCACCTCCTTGCGCAGCTTCTCGATCTCCTCGCGGTCCTCTCGCTCCAGGTAGACCGCGTAGCCGCCGGCCGCCGCCGCGGCCAGCATGACCAGGAACATCAGGAACCAGAAGAACTGCTTGAGCGCCTTCATCGACCGCAATCCTTTCCGGCGTTGCGCTTGCCGAGCTCGTCGACCAGCGGCTGGTAGAAGGCCATCATCGCGCGCGGCGAGATCGGCTCACCGGTCGCGTCCTTGATCACGGCGCGCCAGTCGCGCGTCGCCCCCAGCTTCAAGATGCCGCGCAGGAAGTCGCCGACCGGCTGGCTGCCCGAGTAGTCACAGGCGCGCACGTCCTGCTGGAGGATGCGCGTGCAGATGTGATCGTGGAGCTGGAACTTGATCAGGCTGGCGAGCGCGTAATCGTAGTACTGGGCGGCGTCGTCATTGATGTGGGTCTTGGTGCAGGCGTCGCACAGGTCGTCGGCGCGCGGCGCGGGCGGTACGATGCCCTGGTACTGGGTGGCGTACTCCCACCACTTCTTCTGCCAGTCGGCGGGCGCCAGGTTGGTCTCGTACAGGTCGCGCTCGAAGTGGCTCATGGTCCCGGCCGAGAACGGCAGGAAGACGATCGACTCCAGCGCCGACTCCAGCAGCCAGGAGGTGGCGTCGGGCTCCTTGCCGCGCGGCATGACGCCGACCTTGATGAGATAGGGCGTCTCCTGGCTGGCCAGCTTGGCGAGCTCGCCGACGGCCTCGTGAAAGGCGCGGTTCGCGCCTTCGCGCAGCAGCATGGGCACGGCCGGCGTGCTGTACGAGATGTAGTAATAGATGTGGCCCAGCTCGTGGTGCGCGGTCGCGAACCACTGCTCGTCGGGCTCGACGCTCATCAGCGAGCGCACGTCGGCGGCGCGGTCCAGGTGCCAGGCCGAAGCGTGGCTGTTCTTCTTGCGCGCCGACCCGGGCGCCACCGGGTACAGATCCGATTTCTTCCAGAAGGACTCCGGCAGGCGCGGAAAGCCGAGCGAGACGTAGAAGTTCTCGGCGCTCTTCACGATGGTCTCCGCAGACGATCCCTTGAACAGAGGATCGAGGTTGGCCTCCTCGATCAGGCCCGGCCACTGCTGGGCCCAGCGGTTGCCGATCCAGTGCGCCGGGATCAGCCTGGGCGCGGGCCGCTTGAAGCGCGCCGCCAGCGTGTTCTTGGCCCAGCAGTGCAGCTGGTCGTAAAGCGGCCGCGTGGTCTCGAGCGTGGCGTCGAGCAGCTTCATCATCTCGTCGACGGTCATGCCGTAGTCGGCGACCTGCAGCGCGAAGTAGGACGAATAGCCCATCTCCTTGGCCACCTGGTTGCGCAGCTCGCGCAGCTCGACCAGGCCGGGTTTGAGCGGGCGGCCGATCTCCTTGGACGCGATCCAGATGCGCTGGCGCTCGGCCAGGTCGCGCGACTTGCGCAGCACGTCGTCGATCTGGTTGGCGGTGCCGGTGACCGCGCAGCCGCCCGCCGCCCCCGGCTTGGGCTGCAGACAGAAGGTGTAGCCGTCGAGGATGTTCGATTGGCGCGCCTCGGCCTCGACTCGCTTGCCCACCACCTCGGGGATCGTGCCCGGGTTCTCGGCGGCGCCCAGCAGCAGCTTCTCCAGCTGGCGCACGGTGATCTCGTCGAGGTCCTTCTTCCTTGCCAGGAACGCCTTGGCGCGGGTGATGATCACCGTCGACCCTGACAGCGTGGCCAGCGCCTTGTCGGCGCCGGTGCGCAACCCGGTATGCTCGGGGGTGACGTCGGTGGCGGCGGCCCAGTCGGCCTCGGCGGCGACCGTGCTCACCGGTATCAGCAGGGAGGTGATGGTCTCGAGGAACGCCTCGGCCTCCTTCTCGGCGGCGGTGGCCTTCTTCCTGGGCGCCGCGGTGGCGACGGCGGTGGCGAGAGCAACTGTGACAAGCGCGAGCAGGGAGGGGAGGCGCATCTGAGAAAGCTAACCCATCCGGGGCGGGGCGACGAGCGCCGCAATCGATCGGGGCGCCACGGGCTGCTAGCCGCCTTGCGCTTCGAAGTGCACGGCGTGGATCTGGTACTCGCGCGAGCCCTTGCCGGTGCGGAGGGTGATGTTGTCGCCCACCTCGCGTCCGATCATCGCGCGCGCCAGCGGAGCCGAGATCGCGATGCGCCCGAGCTTGATGTCCCCTTCGTAGTCGCCGACGATGGTGTAGGTCGTCTCCTCGCCGGTCTCGGTGTCGCTCAGCTTGACCGTGGCGCCGAAGACCACGCGCGTGCCCGACAGCTTGCCGGGATCGATCACCTCGGCCTGCGCCAGCACCGCCTCGATCTCGCGCGAGCGCCCCTCGATGAAGGACTGCTTCTCCTTGGCGGCGTGGAACTCGGCGTTCTCGCGCAAGTCGCCGTGGGCTCGAGCTTCCTCGATGTCTTGCACGTTCTTGGGACGCTCGACCTCGCGCAGCCGCTTGAGCTCTTCGCGCAAGGTCTGCTGTCCGCGTGGCGTCATGGGGAACTTAGCCATGCTGGTACTCCTGCAGCGACCTCACACCCATCCGCCCCGCGCGCAGCTCACCCAGGGCCGCGACCGCCGCGCGCGCCGCCGACAGCGTCGTGTAGTATGGGATTCCGCGCACGAGCGCCGTGCGCCGGATGGGAAACGAGTCCTTGATCGCCTGCGCGCCCGCCGTGGTGTTGACCACCAAGTGGATGTCGCCGTCGAGGATCCGGTCGACGCAGTGAGGGCGCCCTTCCCGGATCTTGTTGACCCGCTCGACCTCGATGCCCGCCTTGGTCAGGAACGCGTGGGTGCCGCCCGTGGCGCACAGCAGATAGCCGAGCTTGCGCAGCCCCTCGGCGATCGCGACCGACCCCGGCTTGTCGCTGTTCTGCAGCGACAGGAAGACCCGGCCCGACAGCGGCAGGCGGGTTCCGGCGCCGATCTGGCTCTTGCCGAAGGCGGCCGCGAAGCTCTTGTCGATGCCCATCACCTCGCCCGTCGAGCGCATCTCCGGGCCCAGGATGGTGTCGACGCCGGCGAACTTGGCGAACGGGAAGACCGCCTCCTTGACCGCGACGTGGGTCGGCGTCACCTCGCGGACCTTCATCTCGCGCAGGGTCTTGCCGACCGCGATGCGCGCGGCGATCTTGGCCAGCGGGACGCCGGTGACCTTGGACACGAACGGCACCGTGCGGGACGCGCGCGGGTTGACCTCCAGGATGAAGATGCCGCGGCCGTCGCGCGGCACGGCGAACTGCACGTTCATCAGGCCGCGCACGCCCAGCTCCTTGGCCAGCGCGCGCGCCTGGGTCTTGACCGCCTCGACAGTGTCGGCGGGCAGCGAGAAGGGCGGCAGGCTGCAGGCCGAGTCGCCCGAATGCACGCCGGCCTCCTCGATGTGCTCCATGACCCCGCCGATGATCTGATCGGTCTCGTCGGCCACCACGTCGACGTCGATCTCGATGGCGTCGGGCAGGAACTGGTCGATCAGGATGGGCGCGTCCTTTTCACCGGCGCGCGACGACAGGCTCTCGCGCCGCGACGCCTCCATGGCCGTGAACACGAAGTGCTCCAGCCCCGACGGATCGTGCACGATCTCCATGGCGCGGCCGCCGAGAACGTACGACGGGCGCACCATGACCGGATAGCCGATGCGGTCGGCGATCTGGCGCGCCTCGTCCAGACCGTGGGCCGTGCCCCAGGCCGGCGCGCGCAGGTCCAGCTTGCGCAGCAGCTCGCCGAAGCGCTGGCGGTCCTCGGCGCGGTCGATGGCGTCGGCGCTGGTGCCCAGCACCTTGATCCCGGCGTTCATCAGCGGCACCGCCAGGCGCAGCGGCGTCTGCCCGCCGAATTGCACGATCACCCCCTCGGGCTTCTCGACGTCGAGGATCTCCAGCACGTCCTCGCGGGTCAGCGGCTCGAAGTAGAGACGGTCCGAGGTGTCGTAGTCGGTCGACACCGTCTCCGGGTTGCAGTTGATCATGATGGTCTCGTAGCCGTCCTCGCGCAGAGCCTGGACGGCGTGGACACAGCAGTAGTCGAACTCGATGCCCTGGCCGATGCGGTTGGGGCCGCCGCCCAGGATGGCGATCTTCTTCTTGCCGGTGGGGCGGGCTTCGTTCTCGACCGAGCTCTTGCCCGCGACGCCCCCGACCGTCTCCTCCTCCTGTGGTCGCTCGTAGGTCGAGTAAAGGTAGGGCGTCTGCGCCTCGAACTCGGCGGCGCAGGTATCGACGCGCTTGAAGACCGGGCGGATGCCGTGCTTGATGCGCGCCTGGCGCACCGCCTCTTCCGAGGTCCCGGCCAGCGCCATCAGCCGCCGGTCGGACATGCCCATGCGTTTGCGCCGCTCGAGCGCCACCGGATCGTCCAGCCCGCGCGCGCCGTCGCGACGCGCCGCCTCGTCCTCGTCGACCATCTCGTGCACGTGGGTCAGGAACCAGGGGTCGATCTTGGTGAGCGCGAACGCCTCTTCGTCGCTCAGGCCGGCGCGCATCGCCTCGGCCAGCTGCCACAGCCGATCCGGCCCGGGGCGTACGATCAGCCGCTTGAGCTCCTCCAGGCCGGGCGGGCGTTCGAGATCGAACCCCGCGCGCCCGATCTCCAGCGAGCGCAGCGCCTTGCCCAGCGATTCCTTGAAGGTGCGGCCGATCGCCATCACCTCGCCCACCGACTTCATCTGCGGGCCGAGCTCGCTGTCGGCGCCCGGGAACTTCTCGAAGGCGAAGCGCGGCATCTTGGTCACCACGTAGTCGATGGTCGGCTCGAAGCAGGCCGGCGTCTCGCGGGTGATGTCGTTGGGCACCTCGTCCAGCGTGTAGCCGATGGCCAGCTTGGTGGCGATCTTGGCGATGGGGAACCCGGTCGCCTTGGACGCCAGCGCCGAGCTGCGCGACACGCGCGGATTCATCTCGATGACGATCATCGCGCCGTTGGCCGGGTTGACGGCGAACTGGATGTTCGACCCGCCGGTCTCGACGCCGATCTCGCGGATCACCGCCAGGGCGGCGTCGCGCATGATCTGGTACTCCTTGTCGGTCAGGGTCATGGCCGGCGCGATGGTGATCGAATCGCCGGTGTGCACGCCCATCGGGTCGAAGTTCTCGATCGAACAGATGATGACCGCGTTGTCGTTGCGGTCGCGCATCACCTCCAGCTCGTACTCCTTCCAGCCCAGCACCGACTGCTCGATCAGCACCTCGCCGCGTGGGCTCTGCGACAGGCCCCACTGCACCTTGGCGTCGAACTCCTCGCCGTTCCAGGCGATGGCGGCGCCCGAGCCGCCGAGCGTGAACGACGGGCGCAGGATCATCGGGTAGCCGACACCGGTCGCCGCCGCGATCTCACCCTGGATGGTCTTGGCCTCGGCCAGCGAGTGCGCGTAGCCCGACAGCGGCACGGAAAGGCCGATCTTCTGCATCGCCTTCTTGAACAGCTCACGGTCCTCGGCCTTCTCGATGGCCGCGATCTGCGCGCCGATCAGGCGCACGCCGTACTTCTTCAGCACGCCGGCCTTGTCGAGCTCGATGGCCAGGTTGAGCGCGGTCTGTCCGCCCAGCGTCGGCAGCAGCGCGTCGGGGCGCTCGCGCTCGATCACGGCGGTCAGCACCTCGACGGTCAGCGGCTCGACGTAGGTGCGGTCGGCGATCTCGGGATCGGTCATGATGGTCGCCGGGTTGGAGTTCACCAGCACGACCCGGTAGCCCTCTTCCTTGAGGGCCTTTACCCCCTGGGTTCCGGAGTAGTCGAACTCGCAAGCCTGACCGATCACGATCGGGCCCGACCCGATCAGCATGACGGTCTTGATGTCGGTGCGTTTGGGCATGCTCAGGTCTCTCGTCGCGCCGCTTCGGGCTTTTTCTTGATGTGCCCTTCGCGATCGAGCTGGAATTGCTCGGGCAGCTTCTTCTCGACCTCCCCGCGATGGCCCTTGACCAGCCAGCCGAGCTCGGCGAACCCCTCGGCGATCTGTAGCCTGATGCGCAGGCTGTCCTCGGCTTCCGAGATGAAGTGCTGCAATAGCGGCTCGCGCGCCGCCTCCTCGTTCTTGTGTCGCAGCAGCGCCTCGACCGCCGAGTAGCGGACCCCCTCGTCCATGTCGGCGAGATAGGGAACGATCAAGGGCGGCACGCGTTCGTCCTTGACCGCGGCCAGGTGGTTGAGCAGCTGGATCTTCTTGGTCGGGTCACGCTCGTAGCCCGGCTCGTGGCGCTCCAGCACCGCCTTGATCACCTCCAGCTCTTCTTCCTTGCCGGCGACGCGGTCCAGCAGGCGCAGCGGCCACGACACCGAGTCGGCCGTGAACAGGTACTTCTTGATGGGGGGGACGATGGCCGCCCCCTTCTCGAGCAGCACCTCGAAGACCCAGTCCTTCTCCTGCTCGTCCTCGATGGTCTTGTCGTACATCATGCCGAAGCGGCGCAGCATTCCGTAAAGCGCCTCGGGCGAGCCGTCGTCGCGCAGCGCCTGCAGCGCCTTCATGCGGTCGGGCGACTGCGCATACTTGTTCACGGCACGGCTGATGTTCTTGTCGCGCGCGCGCTGCTGCCGCCCGTCCTTGCTGAATAGATCGAAGACGCCCATGGGTTCCGTTTCAGTCCGCGCGCAGTCTATACGCGGACACCCAGCCGCTCCATGTGAAAAGAGCGGCGGCGCGTTCCGGATCGGCGCGCGGGCTGCCCCAGGCCTACGACAGCGTGGTTTGAATACGTTCGACCAGCGCGTCGAAGCGCAGTGGCTTGCGCAGGCACACGAAGTCCACCTGGGCGGAGCTGGCGGCGGTCACGCCGATGACCGGAATCGACGCGAGGTCCGGGCTGAGCTTGAGGTGTTCGCGGAAGGCGAGGCCATCCATCACCGGCATCATCAGGTCGAGGATGATGAGGTTGGGACGGAAACCCTCGTGCAGGCGCTTGAGCGCCTCGGCGCCGTTCCACGCGGCTTCGATGTTGAAGCCTTCATCGGTGAGCATCTCACCGAGGACCTCCCGGATATCGCGATCGTCGTCCACGATCAGCAACGTCGGGCGCCGTGATCCCTCACCGGCCCACATCAGGAGGGACCTTACCAGCTCGTCATGAAAATTCCAGGACTTTTCAGGGGTACTCCCGAGCGACCCGGGCCAGCCCGTTAGCCCGATGCCGTTCGGTTAAGGGCCCTCGGGCCTCGGGCCTCGGGCCTCGGGCCTCGGGTAAGTTGAGAGAAGTTACGAGTGTCTGCACAGCCCTGATCACACGGCTGTAGCCGGTTTGCAGTCGCCCGCCCTCGGTTTCGGTGGCGAATCCGAGGCGCACCGCAAGGCCGATCAAGTAGCGCACCTCGGAAGCCGAGCCGAT
>DASRQZ010000091.1:0-58877 GCA_035696125.1 Polyangia bacterium | reverse complement strand
CTGGTCCGCGCGCCAGCCACGCGTGTCGCTGGTGTAGACTCCGGCGATGTCGAGTTCGACGATGCGCCCGAAGCGGGTCGCGCCTACCCACGCAAGGTGGATACGGCTGGGTCTTGGACTGGCTGTGGCGCTCCAGGTCGGTGTTGCTCGCGCGGATCGCGTCGCGCGAACCCCGTCCGAAGGGGACGAGGATTTGATGGCCCGGGTGCTAGGACCCTCAGCTGATCTCGCTCAGAAGATCGTCCGGTCGACTGATATCGCGGGCGGCAGGGTCACCCTGATCGGGTTCGTGAACGCCGAGGACAGTTCACTGGTCGGGCACCTCTTGATCGAGAAGTCTCCCGGCCTTTACGATCACCTGAAATTCCCCAGCTGCGAAGAGGAGGGGGGCGCGCCAGAGCTGCTGGCCGTCTTCTTCGCACGCACGGTCAAGGGGGGAGGCCGCGATCTGGCCGTTCTGTGTCGCTGGGAGGCCAAGGGCGGGATGGTCAATGGGATGTCTTACAGCGCCCAGTTTTACCGAATCAAAGAGACTGGATCAGGTGCCGTCGTGGAGCCCGTGACGGACTTGAACGAGAAGTTTCAAACGGCCGAGCTGGTTCGTCTCAATAAGCAGGGCAAGTGGACCAAGGGTTCCAAGGCCAAGTTCAAGACAGTGGCCGAGGTCAAGAAGCTGCTGACGACGATGGGCATCAAACAGTAGGGCTTCACCATAGGCCGCCAAACCCGCCATGCGCCAGGGAGGACGCTAGATCCGTCATGACTGCGCGACAGAGAGCATTCAGCGCCCATTTGCGCTTCTTTTCACGTTCGGGAAAACTGGCTAGCGACTTGTTTATGCCCTTCGACACCGCCTGATACATCTCGGCGTCCGCCAGTCTATTGAGCCGGTGCTTCTTCCAGTACCATGCCGCCGACAGCGCGGCGTACTGCGGAGTCGCAACCAGTTCGGGATTTTTGACGACGTCCACGTTTATGTCCTGGCCGAATGCCGCGTAGTTGGCCTTGCCCGTCAACTGGATGAGGCCCCGCCCGCGGTATTTCCAGCCGTCCCCGCTGGCCGTGTCTCCGTTCCCGGCCCTGTCCGCGTAGACCTTGTTGGCCAGACCCTCCGGGTTATGGGCGTAGGCTTCCGCCTCCTTGTCTGTCTTGATGGCGCCGAATGTCTGATTTATCCGGTGGGGATCTTTGTAGTTCAGGTTCTCCTCCAGATGGCGCAGGTTGCCCGATTCGTGGGCGATATGTCCCAAGAATGCGGCCATGCGTCGCAATGACCCCGTGATCTCATAGTGTTTGCAGGCAGCATTCAGCGGGATCACCCAGGTATTCGCGTCGACGGCGCGAACACCGGGCATGGCCTGCTGTAGCAGGATGACCGTCAACCCACCGGGGAGCGGAAGAAGTTCCAGGTACTTCCAGGAGGATGCATCGGAACGGGGGCCCCCGACCTCGCGCCCTGAAGGGGCGACTTGCCGGTGGTGGGCCGGCTGTCTTGCTTTCGTCGCACCTTGGTTGACGTGACCACTATGATGAAGACCCGTCAGTCCGCTATGCCGCACGCCCATACGGCGATCCTTGTCGACGCCCTTGGGCGCAGCAACTAAAAAAGCGGCCGCGCGGATCGTGTCGCCAGTCCGAGTCTGACCGCGGGCCCGCAACCGGATCGCGCGCGCGACGATAACCGGAGGTGTCCCCACTCTCCCCCGTTCCCGCCATCAAGGTCGCCGCCGGCGCCGTCGCCGCCGCGGTGCTGGCTGCCGGCTGCGTCCCCAACACCACCAGTGAATCGACCCGGAGCCAGCCGGCTGCGGCCGCGGGCGGCGGGGCCACCTTGCTGGTCGAGCCCGACGACGGGCCCGCGCCGGTGCTGGCGTTCCTGCGCGGCGCGCAGCGGTCGCTGGCCGTCGAGGTGTATCTGTTGACCGACGACGAAGCCATCCAGGCGCTGGTCGACCTGCGCCGTGATGGGCGCGAGGTGCAGGTCATCCTGGAGCCCCACCCGTTCGGCGCCGACGGTGCCAATCAGCCGACGTTCGACCGGCTGGCGGCGGCGGGGGTCGCCGTTGCCTGGGCCAGCCCGCGCTTCGCGCTGACCCACACCAAGGCCATGGTCGCCGACGGACGGCGCGCGCTGATCGCCAGCCTAAACCTGACGCGCGCGGGCCTGCGCGGCAACCGCGAGTATCTGATCGCAGATGACGCACCGGCCGACGTCGGCGCGGTCGCCGCGATCCTGGCCGCCGACCGCCTGGGCACGGCCAGCGCGCCGCCGCTCGCGGCGAGCCGGCTGATCGCCTCGCCGATCAACGCACGCGCCCGCCTGCTGGAGCTCATCGGCGGCGCGCACCACTCCCTGGCCGTCGAGATCGAGGAGCTCTCCGACCCGCAGGCGGTGGCGGCCATCGCCGGCGCGGTCGCGCGCGGCGTCGCGGTCAGCGCCGTCGTGCCCGGGACCGGTCGCTCGACGACCACCCAGGCGGCGGTCATCCATCTGGTCGAGGCGGGCGCGGCCGTGCGCGCACTGCTCGCCCCCACCGTGCACGCCAAGGCCATCGTCGCCGACGGCGCGCGTCTGTACGTCGGGTCGGTGAACTTGACCGCGGCCTCGCTCGACGACAACCGCGAGATCGGCGTCCTGCTCGACGACGCCACGCTGGCGGCGCGGGTCGCACGCACCATCGCCGGCGACTGGGCGCGCGCCGGCGAGCTGTGACCACCGGGCCCGGGGCGGGTTATGCTCATGCCCACACTCCATGGCCGACGAACCACCGCGCGACCGCCACGCCTATCTCGAGGAGCAGCTGCAGCGCCAGCAACGCGGCGAGCCGATCGACGTCGACTGGGTCCGCGCCGAGATCGAGCGGGTCAAGCGCGAGGCTCACGACAAGGTCGCCAGCTCCGAAAAGCGGCTGCGCTGGCTGGTGATGTTCATGGCCGCGCTGTTCGCGGTCTTCTGGCTGGCCGGCAATCTGGTGGCGCGGCGGGATCCCTGGGCCATCGCGCCCATCGTGCTGATCGTGGCGCTGACCTTCTGGGGACTGCGGCGGTACCGGAGACGGTGATCAGGGCTCAGTTGCTGGCGTTCAGCGAACGCAGGACGCGCTGCAAGGCCTCGCGGTTTTCGCCCACCTCCAGGTCCAGGTACTGGCGCACGGTCGCGGTGATGTCGTCGCCGGCGAAGTTGACCAGGCATTTGTGGGCGGCGCCGCGCAGCGCACCGGTCTCGTGGCGCAGGGTGTCCAGCAGGAAGAGGCCGGCCTCCAGCGATCCGAGCTCGCCGATGGTCTCGACCGCGGCGATGCGGATGTTCTCGTCGGTGAAATCACGGAAGATCTGGGTCAGCGGATCGAAGCCGTCGCGGAAGCGCAGGCCGCGCAGCGCGCGCAGGGCTTCGATGTGGACCGGCGCCGCCGGGTCGGCCAGGCCCTTGCGCACCAGGCTGAAGCTGCGTTTGCAATAGACCTGCCCGACCCCACCCATGACCGCGGCGCGCACCTGGGGCGAGGAGTGCTCGTACAAGCGCTCGAGGGGCCGCAGGACTTCGTAGACCTGGATCTTGCCCAGCGCCAGCGCCAGATCGGCGGCGGCGCGCGGATCGTCGCGCGAGAACCCGGGCGAGCTGCAGAGTAGCAGCGCGCGCAGCGCCAGGCGCGAGAAGCGGACGTGGTCGGTGCGCTCGACCACCAGCCGCGCCAGCACGGCGGTCGGATCGCCGTCCAGCTCCCACTCCACCAGGTCCTGGCGCCAGATGTCCTGATAGGCTCCGGGGCGGCGCAGATACTCGGGGAAGGGGACGGCCGCCGGCAGCTCGATGGCGGGGCCGGTGTAACGGACCGCCAGCGCCCGATAGCGGGTGCGCTTCTTGGCCGCCAGCGGCAGCGCGGCCAGCGCACCGTAAAGCCGCCCGCACAGCGGCAGATCGCCGAGCGCGCTGGCCGCGTCGATGCCGGCGTGCAGGGCGTTCTCGGACAGATCAGTCGGTCCGCCCGCCGCCTCGTTCTGGCGCGCGGCCTCGGCCCACAGCTCGGCGGCGCGGGTCAGGTAGTAGCGGTCGTAGACCAACCCGGCCTTGACGCTGTAATCGGCCGCCTCGCGCGCCAGCTGGGCGGCCGCGTACCACTCTTGCTGTTCGACGGCGTACGACAGGAAATCGTCGTAGTACTGCAGCACGTAGAACTTCTGGTCGTCGCTGGCCAGGATGCGGATTCCGTTCAGGTAGCCCTCGGCGACATTCTCGAACGACCCGGTGTCCTTGCCCAGGCGCAAGAGGATGCTGTAGCAATCGAAGGCGCGCTCGCGCTCGCCGCGACTCTCGAAGTCGTCGGCCAGCAGCTCCAGCAGGCGCTGGGTGATGGTGAGCTCGCGATCGGCGGCGCCGCGGTCGTTGGTGCGCAGCAGCGCCTCGCCGAGGTTGAAGTGCGCCAGCGCGGTCTCGTACGGAATGCCGGCCAGGCGCGGGTCACGCACCACCCGCTCCCACTCCAGCCGGGCTGCGGTGTGCGCGCCGGCGGTCTCTAGCTCGACCGCGGCCAGCGCGGGGTGGCCGGCCTCGGCCAGGACCCGCGCCGCCTCGCCGTGGCGGCCCTGGCGCGACGCGCACAGGGCCCACTCCAGCGGCCGCTCCTCGACGGGGAACAGGCGCTGCGCCTCGGCGAAACGGCGCAGGCCCAGCAGCACGTACCCGGCCTCGCGGTTGCGCCCCATGGTCTGGTAGGCGGCCAGCGCTCCCTCCAGCCAGCTCTCGTAAAGGCCGGGCTCGAACACCGACACCTTGGCCAGCAGCGTGGCGTATAGGCCCAGCGCCTCGCGCGCGCGCCCGGCGCGCAGCGCGCGGTCGGCGCGGTCCTTGGTGTCGATCTCGTCGCGGGTCGCCATCAGCGGTGGGATCCCTAGTGACTAACCACCGGCGACGTCCTCGACGATCTCCAGCGCGCGCCGGCGTTTCTCCGCCGCGCGCGACAACGACTCGGCGGTCACCACCTGGTAGCGGTGCAGCTTGGTCAGGTATTCGAGGTCGATCGGCTTGGACGGCAAGATGAATATCCCGTAGAGGTAGGCGTCGCGCGCCAGGGCCTCGACGGTGGCCGTGGGGATGTGACACTCGGCGTGGGTGATGAAGGTCAGCGCGACGTCGCGCCCCTGCTCGCGCCGCAGGCGCCCGATCTCGACCGCCAGCTCGGCGAACACCCGCGCGTAGTTGCGCCCGCGCTCGGAGCGGAACGACAGCAGGCGCGGCAGCTCACGGCGCGCCGAGCTGCCGACGTCGAGGCGTTCGTGCAACCGGCTGTCGAAGAAGCGCACCCAGACCTCGCCGCCCAGCAGCGAAAACTTCTTGGACAGCGCCAGCGCCAGGCCGCGCGCAAACACCTGGCGCGCGCCGCGCATCGATGCGCTGGCGTCGATCAGCATGTAGTGCAGCTTGCGCCCGGTCTCTTGCTGGCGCTCATGCCCGTAGTAGAGCAGATCGTCGCACAGCGCCTTCTGCGTGAAGATCTCGTCGTCGTGCGCCAGCTCGCCAGGCAAGAGGCCGTCCAGGTTGCCGCGCCGCTCGACCGACGCGTATCCGTCGATCGAGAAGCGCTGCGCCGCGGGCCGCCGCTTGGTCTCCAGCAGCGACGGCAGGAGCTGCAGCGAGAAGTCGACGATGTCGGCCGCACCCGAGGTGCTGACCACCTGGTACAGGTCGGCCAGGTCGGAGACCCCGGCCTGGAACGAAAACAGCCCCAGCAAGCGCAGCACGCCGGCGTCGATCTGGTCGAGGCGCGCCATCACGGCGCGCTCGTGCTCGCAGAGGCGCTGCAAGAACGGCAGGCACCAGGCCGGGTCCAGCTCGCGCGCCTGCGCGGCGCGGTCGCCGTCGTAGGCCGGCGAGCTCATGGGCAGCTCGTGAATGTCGGTCGAGGCGCGCGGCCGCCCGTTCCAGCGCAGGTAGACGTCGGACAGCAGGCGCGCCAGGATCACAGCCACCGTCTCGTCGCGCAAGGGCGCCGTGCCCAGGTCCTGGATCACCTCCGACGAGCCCAGCGCCGCCAGCAGCGCCCGGTAGCGCGCCAGGGCCGGCGCCTGTGCCGCCGCCGCCACTTCGCGCCGGCTGCCCTCGCGATTGCGCGACAGCAGGAGCCCGAAGTCGTGGACCACCACCAGCGGCAGACGCAGCCCCAGGCGCGCCAGCATGTTCCACCACGACGCGGCGGCGATCGCCTCCATCGCGCCCGACGGGTGCACGTGCGACAGCGACAGCGTGGCGAGTTGCCGTCGCAGCTCGTTGTCGGCCAGATCCGCCGGCGGGGGCATCCCGCTAGCCTAGCCTATCTTCTGGAATTACACGCGCGCCAGCTCGACCAGCTCGACCTCACACTCCAGCGTCACGCGCGCCAGTCGGCCCGCGTCGGGATCGAACGACAGCGCCTTGGCGCTCAGGAAGCGCGGCTCGGCGCCGAGGTCCTTGCGCGGCAAGAGCTGCACCCCCTCCTCGAAGCCGATCGCGACGGCCAGCGAGGTGCCGATGATCGGGTTCTTGACGCTCAGCACCCGATCGCAGGGGATCTGCTCCAGCACTTCACCCCCGGCCAGCCGGCGCACGGTCAAGGTGCGCCGATCGCCGGCGGGCGGCGGGCCGCTGTTGCCTTCGTAGA
Organism: Polyangia bacterium; assembly: GCA_035696125.1. GTDB lineage: Bacteria > Myxococcota_A > Polyangia > Fen-1088 > Fen-1088 > DASRQZ01. The sequence continues at coordinate 52,242 of DASRQZ010000091.1, read as the reverse complement.
CCAGGACGTCGTCCCAGCCCGAGGGTCCCACCGCCAGATCGGAGCAGCCGCGCGCCGCCGCCGCGCGGTCCAGCAACTCGTTCATCGGCGCGCCGCCCGCCTGCAGGACCGAGGTCGCGACCACCATGTGAGACCAGAAGGGCGACATCGTGGGGTGGCCGACCAGCGCCACCCGATCGCCGTCCCCCACGGGGATCAGCGCGGCGGCGACGAAGGTCCGGCCCGCCTCGCGCCGCACGCGCGACAGGAGAGCTCCGTCGGGCAAGCTCATGATTTCGATCACCCCGGCGCGCGGCGCGCTCACCAGCACGTCCATCTCGGACAGCGACGCGAACGCGCAGGCAAACCGCTCGGGGCCGGAAGTGCGCGCCACCGGCTCCAGCTTGTCGGCGTCGCGCACCTCGTACCAGTTCCCGGTCTCGTTGCCGATCAACAAGAAGCGGCGGCTGGGTGACAGCCGCAGGGATTGCGGCTTGTAGCCGAGGGCGCGCACTTCGCGCACGCGCGGCTTGTCGTCGTCGAGCGAGAACGACATCAAGAGGTCGCGTCCTTCCAGCACGGCCAGGCGATCCAGGCGGTAGGCGACCAACCGCGGCCACACGATGCGCACGCCTTTGATTGCCAGGGGCTTGATGGTGGCGATCTCCGGCTCCGACATGGGTGCTCACCGATGGTACCATGTCCGCCATGGCGAAAATGATGCTGGGCGAGCTCCTGGTGGGTGCGGGACTTGTCAGCGAGGAGCAGGTCCTGGCCGCGCTGCGCGCGCAGCGCGGGTCGGGCTTGCCCCTCGGCATCTATCTGGTACGCAGCGGGGTCCTCAACGAGACCGAGCTCATCAGCGTGCTCAGCCAGCAGCTGGAGGTGGGGATCGTGGACCTGGACGCGGTGATCTTGCAGGACGACGCGGTCAAGAAGATCCCGCCCGAGTACGCCCGCGCCAACCGGGTCGTCCCTTTCCGCATGGAGGCGCGCACGGTGGTGGTGGCCACCTCTGACCCCACCCGCGAGGAAGTGCTCGACCATGTGCGGGTGACCACCCACTGCGACGCGCGCTTCATGCTGGCATCGCCCGCGGGGATCGACCGCGCCATCGACCGCGCCTACGGATCGCCAAACGCGCCGGCCACCCCGAGCAACACGTCGCGCGCCGCGGTCAGCCTCGAGCAGCGCATCGCAAATCTGGAGATCGCGGTGACCTCGATCATCGACCTGCTGGTCGGTCACGAGCTGGCCAAGGAAGAGGATTTTCCGTCGCTGAAGTGAGGTAGGCGGGCCCCCCGGGCCGGACCAGAGGGGACCGGAGGAGATCGGATCGGGCGCGCCGCTGTCAGGCCTTGCGCAGCAGCAGCAGATGCTCGCGCCTCGGGCGCTTGGCGAAGATCTCCTGCAGGCGGTTGTCGATCACCGGGCGAGTCTGGGAGGCGCGCGCGATCGGCTCGAGGCCCAGCGGGCTGGCGGCGCTGGCGACGGCGTCGGGTGCGTCCTCGGGGGAGCGCCCGACCACGCCGTCGCCGACCACCAGCATGGCGTGTCCGCCGGGCGCCAGCACGCGCGCGATCTCGCCGATCCAGCGCCGCTGCCCGGCGCGCCAGGCCGACGGCTCGGCGCCCAGGCCGGCGGCGCGCGCGCCCAGCTGGGTATCGAGCAGCCCGCGACGCGGCAGCTCGAGCCAGGTGAAGCGCACGTCGTGCTGGGCGGCATAGTCGTAGGTGCCGGCATAGGGGGGCGACGACAGCACCAGCGCGGCGGCGCCGGAGGCGATCGTGCTCAGATCGCGGGCGTCGCCCAGCCGGCAGTCGGGCGCCGGCGTGCCGGCCGGCACGCGTCGCTCCAGCGCCGCCAGACCGCGCGCCAGCTCGCCGGCGCGGTCGGTGAACAGCCGCGACGGCATGCCGCGCGCGATGCGCTTCTCGGCGCCGTCGCGCGGCGCCTCGGGGCCGGCCTTCATGACCTTGACCAGGATCGACGACAGGCACAGGCGCAGCGCCCGGCCCACGTCGTCCTCCTTGGTGGCCATGACCAGCGCGCGCAGACCCAGGAGCTCGAGCGCGACGTGCGGGTGAAATCGCTCGAACTCGCGCTTGGCCCACGGCGGGCTGTCGGGGCGGCGGCGCTTGCGCGCGTGCTCGCCCGACTCGGCGGCGATCCGTTCGGCCTCGGCGGTGAGGCGCGCGCGGCCCGCCTCGCCCAGCACGGTGGTGCGCACGCGCGCGATGGCGACGCCCAGCGGGCTGGCGTCGACGCCGATCGCGCGCCGCCCCAGCCCCATCGCCTCGACCAGCACCGTGCCGCTGCCGCAGAAGGGATCGACAACCAGATCGCCCGGGCGGCTCCAGGCGCTGACCGCCCCGCGCGCGATGGTCGGGTGCATGCGGCCGGCGTAGCTGTGAAAGCCGTGGGTCAGCGCGCGCGCCAGTCCGGGATCGACGGCCAGCAATTTGCCCAGGCGGCGCGCCTCGGGCGCGTCACCGCCGAGCTCGACCGGACCGCCCAGCGTCGAGAAGGCGCGCCGCTGGCGCGGGCCGTCGGCGGGGCCCGGACCCTTGCCCGGTGACCCCGTCCTCGTCCTCCTGGCGCCGCCCGCCGGTCCCGCCGTCGCCCCGCCCCGTTCGCGCGGGCGCGGCGCCGTCATCCGTTCCACTTCGACGACTCGAACACGCCCTCGAGCAGCTTGTCGACCTCGCCCGCCATCTGCTTGGCGGTGTCGGTGCCCAGCGCCTGCAGCGCCGCGCGGATCTCTTGCAGGTTGCGCAGCTGAGAGAAAAGCTGCACATCGGACAGCGGCTCGCCGCCCAGCAAGATGCCGCGGATGACCCCGAGCTCGGCCAGGATACCGTCGAGGTCGGTGGCGATCGCGCCCGTACGCCGGTCCTCCGGGTGCTCGCGGTGGTGCTTCTCCAGCGTGGGGCCGACGATGTCCTCCAGCAGGGCTATCTGGTCGACGCTGTTCCAGACGTGTTTGAGGATGAAGAAGTCGCCGTCGTTGGCGGCGGCCCGACCGTCGAGGATCGCGCTGGCGGCGAACAGCTTGAGCAGCTTGACCACGCGCCGGTCGCTGATGCTGACGCCCTCCGACCGGATCTGGAAGATGAAGCCCTTGTAGCGAGCCAGAAACTCCTCCGGGAATTGCAGGAACTGGCCCAGCCGCGCCTGCAGCTTGCGGATGTCGGACAACGCCACCAGCGGCTTGGGCTGGATGGCCCCACCGCCGGCGATCTCGGCGATCTCACCGCGGATGCCGCGCTCGACCAGGCCGTGGAAGTGGAAGCTGTCCAGGTTCTCGGACAGCGTGCGCACCAGGAAGCGGTCGAAGATCGCGCCCAGCGCGTCGTCGTTGGGCACCTCGTTGGTGGCGCCGTACAGCGAGCACAGCGGCACCTTGATGCTGGCGCTGCCGGTGAAGAACTGCCGCTCGTTGAGGATGCTGAGCAGCGAGTTCAGGATCGCCGAGTTGGACTTGAAGATCTCGTCGAGGAACACGATCTCCGCCTCGGGCAGCATGGCCTCGACCCGGCGCACGTAACTGCCTTCGCGGAAGGCCTTGATGTCGACCGGACCGAAGATCTCGTTGGGCTCGGAGAAGCGCGTCAAGAGATATTCGAAGTAGCGGGCGTCGATGAGACGCGCCAGCTGACGGACCAGCGCCGACTTGGCGGTGCCGGGCGGGCCGACGATCAGCATGTGCTCGCCCGCGACCAGGGTGATGAGCAGCATGCGGACCAGCTCGGACTTGTCGAGGTAGCGGTGGTCCAGCTCGCGGCCGACATCGCGCAGCTTGTGGGTCAGGCGCAAGATGTCGGCGTCCAGGGGCAGGGCCATCCCCGACCGGGAGGTATCTCGTGCAGTTTCGCTCAGGCTCATGGGTAACCCCCCCACTATACGCGAGAAAGCGGCCGCGCCGGAGCGGCGCAGCCAGGTCGCGGCCGGGCCAGATTCGCCCGGGCCCAGGTTCGCGTCAGGCCCAGCGGAAGATCCGCAATCCCGCGACGAAGCCCGCGATGCCCCAGCAGGCCAGCACCGCCAGCGGGCGCGCGACCGCCGCCAGCGAGGCGCCGTCGATCATCACCGCCCGTAGCCCGTCGTTGAGCGCGGTCAGTGGCAGGAGCGCGATGAAGGGCTGCATCCCGTCGGGGAAGTGCGTCGACGAAAAGAAGACGCCCGACACCACGAACATCGGCAAGGTCACCACGTTCATGATCCCGTTCGCCGCCTGCGTGGTCTCGGCGCGGCTGGCGGCCAGGATCGCGATGGCCGCGAACGACAGCGCGCCGGCCAGTGAGACCGCGGCCAGCGCCAGCCAGCTGCCCGCGACCGAGACCTGGAACGCGAGGCTGGCGAACAGCACCAGCGCACCCACCTCGAGCGGCACCGACAGGAGTCGCGCCAGGCACTGCGCCAGCAGGAAGTCCCGACGCCGCATCGGCGCGGCCAGCAAGCGCTTGAGCAGCTTGCGCACCCGCATGTTGACGATCGTCCAGCCCAGGCCCCACATCGACCCCGACATCAGATTCATGCCGATGAGCCCCGGGATCAGGAAGTCGATGTAGCGGGTCCCCGGCTCGGTGACCAGCTGGTCGCGCACGGCGCGCGCGTCCCGGCGGCCCGCCGCCGCCTGCAAGGCGCCGTCCGCGACCGCGCGCGCCGCCAGCGCCTCCGGCCGGGTCGGATCGAACCGATAAGTGATCGTCGGCGCCTCGACCGCGCCGGCCGGCGCCCGCCCGCCCGGCGCAGAGGGCTCCGCGCCGATCACCAGCAGCGCGATCTTGCCCGAGCGCAACCGCAGGCGCGCCGCATCGGGCGCGAGACGCTCGGCTGTCAGGTGGGCGGCGCGAAGCGCGTCGAGCAGTGCGGCGGCGCCCGGCGCGTCGAGCACGCCGACCGCCGGCGCCTCCGGCAGCCGGTTGCGAAACGCCAGGCCCAGGCCGACCGACAGCAGGATCGGAAAACCAAAGATCCAGAACATCGTCCCGGGCTCGCGCACCGTCTCGCGCACGCGCGCCAGCGTCAGCTGCGCCAGCGCGCTTCCCGACCAGCGCCACCACCAGCGACGCGCGCGCGGGGGCGGCGCGCCGCCCTGCCCCGCCTCACCCGTCACGCAGGTGCCTCCCGGTCAGCGCGACGAACACGTCCTCCAGGGTAGCGTGCCGCGTGCCCAGGCGCGCCAGCCGCTGCCGTCCGGCGGCCAGCCGCGCCAGCAGCGCCGGCAGCACCAGGTGCGGCTCGGTGATGGTGATCGACCAGGCGTCGCCGTCGCGGCGCACGGCGCTGACCCCGGGCACGTCGCGCAGCATCTGGTCGGCCAGCATGCCCGACGCGCCCGACGCGTCCGACGCGTCCGGCGCGTCCGGCTCGAGCTCCAACTCGACGACGTGGGCCGCGCCCAGCGTGGCGATGAGCGCGCGCGGCGAGCCTTCGCGGATGATGCGCCCGTGGTCGACGATGGCCACGCGGTCGCACAGGCGCTCGGCCTCTTCCATGTAATGGGTCGTGAGCAACACCGTGCCGCCACGCGCCCGATAGCCGGCCACCAGCTCCCACACCTGACGCCGCGACTGCGGATCCAGCCCGGTCGTCGGTTCGTCCAGGAACAGGACCTCGGGATCACCCGCCAGGCCGCAGGCCAGCGCCAGTCGCTGGCGCTGGCCGCCCGACAGCTTGCCGACCCAGGCGTCGCGCTTTTCGTGCAGCTGCACCATGCCCAGCAGATCTTCCAGCGATCGCGGGCGCCGGTAGAAGCTGCGAAACAGGTCCATCGTCTCGCTGACCGACAGCCGTTCCGCGAGCCGGGTCTCTTGCAGCGCCACTCCGATGCGCGCGCGCAGCTCCATCTCGTGGCTGCGCCAGGACAGGCCGCACAGTCGGACCTCGCCGGCGGTGGGCTCGGTCAGGCCCTCGAGGATCTCGACGGTGGTGGTCTTGCCGGCGCCGTTCGGTCCCAGCAGGCCGAAGCACTCGCCGCGCGCGACCGTCAGATCGACGCCGTCGACCGCGACCACGTCGCCGCCGCCCGAGCGTCGCAAACCGCGTCGGCCGGCGAAGACCTTGCGCAGGCCACGACAGAAAATCGCGTCGGCATCCGTGCGAGGCGAAGCGGAGGCGGACACTGCGACTTCAGCGATAGCCGGCGGCCGCCCGCCGGCAGAAGACGCAGCCGGCGGCGGTATGGGGATGGTTGAACCCAGCGCGCGACGCCGCGCGCTCGGCGCGCAGCGTCGCTATCACCTCTTCGGCATCGGCGGGATGCGGCCAGAACGCGACGTCGACCACCGCCCGCAGCGCCGCCACCGGAGCCACGGCCTCGATTGACGCGTCGAGCGCGCCCTGGTGCGCAGGCCAGATCACCCCCGGTACCGGGCGAGTCCCCGCAGCATGCGACGTCTCGCGCCGGGCTGCTGGCGCGATGGAGACCACTTGAGCCACGGGTTTGAATCTAACACCCTCCCACCTGGAACGACACCTGGGGCACGAAACTCCCGACGCGCGCTGCTGCCGGCGCGCTCCGGCGCGCTGCCGCCGGACCTTCAATCCCGTGTGGTATCTGCCGCGCTGGCATCTACCTTGCTGCTGACCCGCCTGCCATGACTGCCGTGCCCCCCCGCCTACGCCCACGCGCGGTGACGCCGAACCGCTCCACGAAGCTTCGCCGCCGGTGGACGGCGTCTCCCTTGCTGCTGGGAGTCGCCTGCGTCGTGCCGCTGCTCGCCGGCTGCTCGCTCCTCTTCGTCGACGGACCGCCGCCCAACCACGGCCGCCTCGCCTACTTCGATTGCACCTCGAGCCGTCTCGCCCCGGTCACCGATCTGGTGCTGGGCGGGCTCGAGGGTATCGGCACCGTCGCGGCGCTCGCAGGCGGCAGACCGAGCAGCGACAGCAGCGTCATGGCGCCCGCCGCCGTCGCAGCGCTGTTCGTGGCCTCGGGTATCGTCGGGTTCCAGCGCGTCTCGAGGTGTGACGATGCCAAGAGCCAGCTCATGAGGCGCACGCTGGAACCGACGCCGAACCCGCCGCCGCTCTATCAGCCGCCCGCCGACCCGTGGCTGTCGCCGTCGCCCGGACGGGGCGGTGGGTGGCGCGCGCCCCCCGCGCCGCCCGCGCCGCCCGCGCCGCTGCACGGCGCGGCTTCCCCACCTTCACCTTCACCTTCACCGGCGCCCGCCGCGCCCGCGCCGTGATCGCGCGCGCTGTCGACTGCGCCGGCCAGCGATGTCAACATCCGGACATCTTTGTCCGAGATGTATCGGTACACCATGGCAGCGCAGGCGACCAACGCCGGGTCGTGGCTGGTCCTTCTCTTGCACGATGAGGAGCTCATGATGACGATCCGAACGACGACCCACCTCGCCACGTTCGCTGCTGTCTCGATCGCGCTGTACGCGGGCGTCGCCCACGCCGCCGAGACGGTCGCTCTACTGCCCTCATCGGGCAGCAACGTGGCGCCGCAGGTGCTGGAGGCGTCGCGCGACATCCTGAAGGATCACCTGCAGCGCACGGGTCAATACACCGTGCTCACGCCGGCCGGCGTGCCGAGCCAGGACGAACCGACCGCCGTACAGGCGTCGCACGAAGCGCTGGCGGTGGGCGCTGGCCAGGCCGTGGTGTTGCGCATCACTCACATCGGCACGGCGGCGCGCGTGCGTTTGACCGTTTACGCGGCGCAGACCGGGCAGGTCATCTACTGGGACAGCATCCCGATCAGCGGCGGCCCCGAAGAGCTGGATCCGGTGCTGCAGCGACTGGTGCACGCGATGGTCACGGGCCGGCCGGTGCGCGAGAGCGCGGAGATCGACACGGTCACCGACAAGGAGATGCAGACCCTGAATCGCCGCGCCGCCAACAAGAGCTTCGGCCTGCACATCCTGACGCTCATGCCCTTCAACACCGCTGACGGCGAGTTCCGCCCGGTGCCGGGGCTGGGGGTTTTCTGGCTCTACGACGCGCGCAGCTGGCTGGCCGACATCGCGGTCGACTACGGACACAAGGAGGCCAGCACGCTGTGGAGCGTGAGCCTGGGCGGCTACTACCCGCTCAGCCGCGAGGATTTCGCCCCCTACGTCGGCGGCGCCGTCCGCCTGTCCTCGCTGACGCTGGGCGGACGCGGATCGGGCGGCGTGTCGTTCCAGCCCACCGTGGGCTTCCTGCTGGGGCGTCTGTCGTCGGTGCAGATCCGCGGCGAGGTCGGTTACCTCATCAACACCTTCAGCGAAGAGTCGGAGCCCAACGTCGCGACCGTCGCCGGCCCCGCCCGCTTCAGCCACGGGTTCGTGCTGAGCGTGGGCATCGGGTTCTGACCCGCTAACCCGTCTTCCTGTCGCTGGACCGCGCGGCGGCCTCGGCCAGGCTCAGGTGAGCCTGCACCCGCCCAGCGACAACCGCGGCGCTGTTGCGGGCCAGATCAAGCGCCTCGGCAAGTCGCTGCACCGCCTGGTCGGTCCGTCCGGCCCGCAGCGCGGTCAAACCCCAGATCTCCAGCATCTCCACGGTGTCCTGGGGTTGCTGGGTGATAGCGCGCGCATCCACCATCAGGCCGGCCCAATCGCGATCGATCTCTGCGTCGCTGGAAACGCCGGGGGGCGCGCAGGCGAGATCGACCATCCGGTGCATCAGCGCTTCGCCGGGACCGAAGTCGCTCTCGGTGAGCCCGTCGGCGCGCGCCTCGCTCTGTCGCCGCCGGATGGCGGCGGACAGCGCCGTCGCGTCGTCGGTGCGGCCCTGAAAGACCAGCAGCCGGGCCAGCAACAGCTCGGCCGACACCGTGGCCCGCGAGCGATCGCCGACCGCGCGGCGGCTGACGTCGATGGCGCGGCGGGTCTCCCGCTCGGCGTCCGCGAAGTTGCCGCCCATGAGAAACACCTCGCCGATATCCTTCTGGGCGACCATCTCGGCCAACCCGAAGGCGTTCTCGCGCGCGATCGAGATCATGCGGCGGTAGTCGCCGAGCATGCGGTCGAGGCGCGTGACCAGCATGGAGAGGATCCCGCGGTTCTGCAGCGCGACCGTGAGGTTGAACATGTCGCCCGCCGACTCGCACAGATCGATGTTCCGGCCGAACGTGCGCTCCGAGTCCTCGTAGCGGCCGGTCATGGCGTAGGCCCAACCAAGCAGGTTCCGGGCCTGCATCATGGTCTCGTATCCCTCCGCGCCGAGCGGCTCGGCCAGGCGCGCGCTGGTCGCAAAAAAGGGTGCGGCCTCGGTCTCCTTTTCCTGGCGGTGCAGCGTGCGTCCCTGGGCGTAAGCGATGCGGGCGTCGAGCAGGGGCGAACGCTCGCCGCGCGTCAGGCTGTCGCGGTAGACCTGCTCGGCGTGCGCGGTCAGCGCCGCCGAACGGCCGTAGTCGTTGAGCCAGTCGAGGACCATGCTCTCGTCGAGCAACAGCTCCACCTCCTTGGCTCGGTCCGCGGCGGCGTGGGCACGCTCGCGCGCGCCGGTGAGATCCTTGAGCCCATCCTCGAGCCGCCCCAATCGAAAGCGCATCAGGCCCCGGCCCTGGACCGCCTCGGTGCTCGGCACGCCGCCGCCATCGTCGCGATCGTCGCCGGCCAGGTTCTCGACCGCGCTGCCGTACAGCAGCTCGGCGTCGAGATAGGCATGGCGCCTGCGCGCGCGCCGGGCGAGCTCGAGATAGATCGCCGCCGCCTCGGCATGCAGACCGGAGCGGGCCGCGTGCAGGGCCACGCGCGGCAGTCGATCCTCGTCCGGCCGCCCGGGCGCGGCCAGGAAATACTCGTGGGCGGCGCGATGAATCTGCTCGCACCTGTCGGTCGGCACGGTGCGATAGATCGTCTCGCGCAGCAGCGCGTGCCGGAACCCGATGCGCAGGTTCGGGCGGGTCACCAGCAACCCCGACGCCGTCAGCCGCTCGATGCCGATGCCGGCGTCGAGCTGGGTCTCCAGCGTCACCCCGCCGCGCTCGAGGACGTGCATGACACCCTCGAGCTCGCTGGCCGCAAACTCGGGGCCCAGCACGGAGGCGATGCGCGCGTGCGCCGCCAACTCGGGAGGCAGCGACTTGGTCTCCGAGCTGGCCAGCCACTCGACCAGCGGCAGATCGGGGAGCTGCTCCAGCTCTTCGGTGGCCAGGAACCAGGTGTTGGTCTTGTCGGATTTTCGCACCAGGCCGCCGCGCTTGAGACCTCTCACGAGCTCGACCAGCAACAGCGGCACGCCTTCGGTGCGCTCTGCCAACTTGGCCGGGATGGTGGCCGGGATGTTGGTCATGGGCAGCAACAGCCTTCGCGCCAGCTCCGACGCCGCGGCGCTGTCCAGGACCGGCAAGCGGATCTCTTGCCGGCGCGCCGCGCGGCCACCCCATCCGCTGCGCCGATCGGCGAAGGCGGGTCGCGCCAGCACGCAGATCCACAACGGGCAGGCCGCCTCTTGCAGGGCTGCGAACTCGAGCGCGTCCAGCGCCGTCTCGTCGAGAAACTGGGCGTCGTCGATGATGACGGCCAGCGGCGTGCGCCGGCTCTGGGCGCGCAGAAGCTCGCCCGCCGCGCGCGCCGCCGCCGATCGCAAAGCGCCCGGCGCCGCCGCGACGGCGCCGATGTCCGGGTGATCGGGAGACGCCCAGCCCATCACCACGGCGACACCGGCCCACACCTCCCTGGCCACCGTCGCGCCCAACCGTTCGGCCAGCAGGCCGCGACCAAGATCGTCAGGTGCGATCGGCGCGCCCAGGGCCAACCCCAATCCACGTCGCAAGATCTCCCGTGTCGTTTGTTCGCCGAGCAGCCCGAACGCCTCCTGCCCGCGCACGATCAGCACGTCCGGGCGGGGCGTGGTCGATTGCAGCCGCTGAACCAGCACCGCCGCCAGGTGGCTCTTGCCATAGCCGGGGTCGCCGATGAGGGTGGTGATGGTCGGTTCTCTCACCGTGGTCGCCCAGCGCGCCGCATCGAGCAGCTCGGCCAGGACACTGTCGCGTCCGACCAGAGCCGCCTCGGCGCGCATGCTGGTCCCTTCCTGACTGTCGTCGCCGGGGCGGACCAGGAATCGGGCCTCGACGCCCGGCAGAGGTGCCACCAGCAGGTTGGGCAGCACGTCCGCCGCCGCCGCCGACAGCAGCACGCCCCCGGGATCCCCATCGTCCGGGTACTGACCGCGGCGGCGGAACCGGGCGCCCTGGTAGCGGCGACTGCCATCGGAGCGCGTCTCTATCGCCACCGTGGCCAGGTCGACCAGCGCGCGCAGGCACAGTCCTCGATCGACGAAGAGTCGCGCCGCCTGCGCAGCCGCGCGGGTCGGGTTGTCACCAAACTCGCGCCCGAACACCACCGCATACTGGGCGCCGGCGGCGTGCGCCAGGTGCGCGCCCACTGACGCCAGCGTCGTCCGCAGCGCCTCGGCGCTGCCGGTGAGCGCGAACGTCACCAGGGCCACCGACGCGCGCTCGCGCGCCGGCGGGGCGGGCCGCGCGGGAGCCGCCCTGGTCGGCGCGACCTCCGCGGGCGGCTCCCCGGGTGCGGCGACCGCGGCTGTCTCTGATCGGGCCGCCGTGCGCTTGGCGGCCGAGGCGGGAAGCGCGGCCGCCAGCGCGGCGCGCATCTCCGTGACGCTGGGAAACCGCCGCGCTGGATCCTTGGCCAGGCAGCGCATGATCACCTCCTCGAGCGCCGGCGCGACGCTGGCCGTACGCGATAGCAACGCCGGCCTGCGCGCGCGCTGGCTCTGCTGCACCTCGGCGGCGCGGCCCCAGAAGGGAGGGGCGCCGTCACACATCTCGTAGAGGATCACGCCCAACGCATAGACGTCGGTCCGGCCGTCGACGGCGCCGCGCCCGTCGCACTGTTCCGGCGCCATGTATTCGGGCGTTCCGGCGGTCTCGTCGTCGGCGATCGGCTCGACGGTCGCCCGCATCGCGGCTGGGTGGAAAAAGGGCCGTGCCAGACCGAAGTCGAACAGCCGCGCCCCGATCGCCGCGTCGTCATCGTCGCGCGCGCACCCGACGAAGATGTTCTCCGGCTTGAGGTCGCAGTGAAGGAATCCCCGCTGGTGCGAGATCTCGACCAGCTGCACGATGGCGGGAGCAAGCGACGCGAACAGATCTCCGGGCAGCGGTCCAAGCTGCTGCGCCATCCGCTCCGCCAGCGTGGGCCAATCCAGGTATTCGAGGACCAGGTAAGGCGGGCCGTGCTCGAGATGACCGCTGGCCCACAGCCGCGGGACCACCGGCGCTCCGATGGCGGCCAGGGCCTGGCCCTCGAGCGCCAGGCGCGCGGCGGCGGACGGCTGATCGCTGCGCGCGACCTTGATCGCCACGCGCACGCCGTCCGATAGCCGCCGCGCCTCGAACACCGCGCCGAATCCCCCCTGCCCCAGGCAGCGCCCGACCTGGTAGCCAGACAGCTCGGGCGTGGGGATCAGGGCCGGGGCATCTTCGGGCGGCGGAGGGGTGGTCGCCTCGCCGTGGCGGGGACACCTTCTGGCGACCTCTCCCAGGCGGATGCCGCAAGTCGGACAGCGAACCATCTTGCACCAAGATGGCTCGATTCCGCCAGGCTGTCGATCGCCATCGCAGGGGAGGCGCCGGAGCCGGTCAATCGTCGAAGAGCTGGCTGTCCAGGTACAGCTTGGCGGTGCCCATTGCGGTCATCCACCAGGTTCCCGGGATTGGCGAGCCCGCGTCAGTTCACGCTCACCAGCCTGCGCAGCGCCACCGCGCAGGCCTTGTACGACGGTTGTCTCGAGTAGGGATCGAAGGCCGCAAAGGTGAGCTTGTTGACCTGGGGGTAGTGCATCGGGACGAACACCTCGCCCGGTTTTACCGAGTGGGTGACGAAGGCGCGCGCCTGGATCGTCGCGCGCCGTGACACCACCGCCACCACCTCGTTGGGCTCGATGCCCAGCGCGCGCGCGTCGACCGGGCTGACCTCGACGTACACGTCGCGCGGGTACAGCCGACGCAGCACCGCTGACTTGCTGGTGCGGGTCTGGGTGTGCCACTGGCTGGAGCTGCCGCGCCCGGTCAGCAGTGTGAACGGATACCGGTTCGAAGTCGGCTCGGGCAAGGGCCGGATGGCCTCGAAGGGCATGCGCGCCTTGCCGTCGGCATGGAAGAAGCGCCCGTCCTCGAACAGCCGGCGCTCGCTGCGCGCGCTGCCGTCAGGGCCGCGATCGGCGCCCTCGGGAAAAGGCCACTGGATGCCACCGGCGCCGTCGAGCATGCGGTAGTCCTGGATGCCGGTGATGTCGCAGGGCTGCCCGCGGCTGATCTCCTTCAGGATCTGAAACACCGCCTCGGGATCGGTCCAGCGCTTGAACAGGTCGGCGCAGCCCCAGGCGTCGGCGACCAGCCGGAAGATGTGGAAGTCGGCCAGCGCCTGCCCGGGTGCCCGCGCCACCTTCTTGGCCAGGCCGATGCGGCGCTCCGAGTTGATGAACGTGCCCTCTTTTTCGCCCCACCCCGCCGCCGGAAGCAGGAGATCGGCCATGGTGGCGGTCTCGGTCGAGGTGTACATGTCCTGCACGACCAGGAAGTCGAGTCGACCCAGGATCTCGCGCGCGTCCTCCTGGTTGATCCAGGAGTGCGCCGGGTTGGTCGCGATGACCCACAGTCCGCGGATGCGCCCGGCCAGGATCGACTCGAAGATCTGATCGTAAGCCAGGCTGTTCTCGCGCGGGATCCGCTCCACGGGGATGTCGAGAATGCCGGCGATCTTGGCGCGATCGTCGGCGCTGGTGAAGGCGTGGCCACCCAGCAGGTTGGTGGTGTTGCTGAAGATGCGCGACCCCATCGCGTTGCACTGCCCGGTGATCGAGTTGGCGCCCGTGCCCGGCCGGCCGATGTTGCCGGTGATCAGCGCCAGGTTGATGATCGCCTGCGCCAGCCGCACCGCCTCGTGGCTCTGGTTGACGCCCATGGTCCACCAGAAGGAGACGCGCTTGCCGCCGTGGATGCGCTCGGCGAACGAGACGATCTCGTCGGCGCGCAAACCGGTCACCTCGCTGACCCGCTCGAGGGGAAACTGCGCGACGTGGGCGCTCAGCTCGTCGAAGCCGCTTGTGTGCGCGTCGATGAACGGGCGGTCGATCCAGCCGCGCCGGATCAGCTGGTTGGTCAGGCCGTAGAACAACGTCAGATCCGACTTGGAGCGCAGCGCATAGTGCGCGCGCGCCGCCATCGCGGTCTCGGTCTTGCGTGGATCGACGACCAGGATCGCGGGATCGTGCGGGTTGCGGTGAATCCGCTCCCACATGATGGGATGGGCGATGCACAGGTTGGATCCGACCAGGACGATGACGTCGGACTCCTCGAAGTCGCGGTAGGTGAACGGCGGCGCGTCAAAGCCGAAGCTCTGTTTGTAGGCGGTGGCGGACGTCGCCATGCACTGGCGGGTGTTGCCGTCGCCGTGCACCATCCCCATGCCGAACTTGGCCAGCGCGCCCAGGAGCGCCATCTCCTCGGTGACGATCTGTCCGGTGCTGAGGAACGCCACCGACGCCGCCCCGTGCCTGGCCTGGATGGCCTTGAAGCGCGCCGCCATGGTCTCGAGCGCCACGCCCCAGCTGATGGGGCGGCTGCGCCCGCGCGCGCCGCCGTCGCCGGTGCGTTCGCGTAGCAGGGGCTCGACCGCGCGGTCGGGGGCGCGCAGCGGCGTCAACCCCTCCCACCCCTTGGGGCAAGCCATGCCGACGTTGACCGGATAGTCCGCGGCCGGCGACAGGTTCACCGCCACTCCCTTGCGCAGGTGAACGTCGAGACCACACCCGGTCGAGCAGAACCCGCACACCATGGTGGTGGTCTGGTCAGGCTCGAGACGCGCCGGCACGCGGCCGAGTCCGAAGCGCCCGGGCGTCAGCATCAGGTCGCGGGTCAGTGGTCCCGACCATTGCCGCATGATCTGGGCCGCGCCCTGGCGTAGCGCCGCCAAACCAAGGCGCCGCGGAGGCACTAGGTGAGCCCTCCGGGCATCTTCGACGGCGGCGCAGCGGCGAAGAACAGGTAGCGCTCGCACAGCTCGCCGGCCAGGCAGAGCAGGAAGATGGCGATGGTGAGGACGCCCACGAGCGGTGGCGGCGCGCCGACCGCGCGCGCCACGATCCCCAGCGCCAGGGCCGGCAGGGCCAGGCCGCCGAGCGCGCCGCACACGAAGCGCGCCAGGGTCACCCGGCGCAGATCGCGCAACATCAGGAGCGCGCTGCGCTTGAGCACCGAGTGGTGCGGATCGCGCACGTGGCGCAGGATCGACAGCTCGA
Source organism: Polyangia bacterium (assembly GCA_035696125.1). GTDB lineage: Bacteria > Myxococcota_A > Polyangia > Fen-1088 > Fen-1088 > DASRQZ01. The sequence continues at coordinate 37,047 of DASRQZ010000091.1, read as the reverse complement.
AGCCCAGCTTGACCAGCGTGCTGATCCCCAGCGCCGCGCCCAGCTGCCGGAACAGCGGCGTCGACGAGAACGGCGCCGCGCCGGCGCCGCCTGCGACCAGCGCGGCGACCGTCGTCACCATCAAGACCGTCGCCAGGCCCAGCACCAGGGTGGTGAGCCCGAACTTGAGGCCGGTCAGCGAGCCGCGCCAATGCTCGCGCTTGGTCGCCGCATAGACCATGACCGAGCAGACCACGCCCGCGATCCCGGCCCCGGCGGCCACCGCGGCGGCGCGCGGCGCCCAGGCGACCAGGCCCAGCGCCACGCAGCCGGCGTACGCCAGTCCGGCGAAGGCGAAGGCGCCCAGCGCGACGATCTCCCGGCTCATCCACGACCTGCGCAGCCCCAGCACCGCGCGGAACGCATATTGCGGGCGCCCGAGGTGCAGGCTGCTGGCCCCCATCGCGCCCAGCGCCAGCGCCAGCGCGAACAGCACGTTGGTGAAGCCGACCCCGCGCGTCGCCAGCGTGCCCAGCAGGCGTCCCAGAATCATGTTGGCGATAAAGGCGCCGACCGCGAGCTGGGTCAGGGTCAGCATCACCACCAGCGGCAAGTGGGCGTGCTCGGGGCTGACCGAGTAGAAGTTCGCAGGGAGCATGTTGCGCGGGAACACCCGCGCGGTCTTGTAGACCGTCGTCGGCAGAGTGTCGTGGGGGGTGGGCGCGCCGGGCAGGAAGTTGTTGGCCTCGGTGGCCTGCACGACCTCCTCGCGCTGCACCAGGGTGATGCGGATGGCCTCGTTGGGACAGGACTGTACGCAGGCCGGCGCCTCGTCATGGGCCAGGCGATCGCTGCACATGTCGCACTTGCGGACGATGCCGCGCTCCTTGTTGAACTTGGGCGCGTCGTAGGGACACATGAAGACGCAGTACTGGCAACCGATGCACTGGTCGTCGAGGTGCTTGACGATCCCGGTGACCGGATCCTTCTCGTACGCCTTGACCGGGCAGCCGTTCATGCACGCCGGGTCCAGGCAGTGGTGACAGGCGGTGGTGACCGTCTGCTGCACGGGCGCAGCGCTGGTGCCACCGTGCAGCAGGCCGACGGAGCGCCACACCTCCGTGTCGTCGAGCCCGTTCAGGTTGTGGCAGCCGGTGACGCAGGCCTTGCAGCCGGTGCACAGGTCCATGTCGACCTCGAAGGCATACTGCTGGCCGGGCGCGGGACGAGTGAGGGGAATCAAGTCCCGGTAGGTGTGCCCGTCGCCGGTCGCCGGCAGCCCGCGCTCGTGGGCGCGCGCGAAGCGCTCGACCGCGGTCAGGCGCTGCTGCTCGGCCAGCACCAGCTCCAACGGCGTGACCGCCTCCGCCGGGCGCGACGGCGGGGCCAGCTGTAAAAGCGAGCTGCGAATCACCCGACCGTCCTCGCCCAGACCGTGCTGATTGCCGACATCTGACGTCAGCGTAGTCGCATCGTTGTTTCAGTTACTCCCTCGCTAGGTAAACAATCGGTCAAGATCGCGGCCGTTCGGCGGGCGGCGCGCGGCCGAGGTCGCTATGATGCAGGCCGACGGTACCGCCGGGGAGGACGATGAGACCATGACGACCACGGGCACAGACGATCTGGCCAGTCAGGCGCGCGCCCTGCTGCAGCGCCAGCAGCAGGGCGTGCTGTCGACGATCTCGGTCCATCGCGCGGGCTATCCCTATGGATCGCTGACGCCGTACGCGCTGTCGCGCGCCGGCGCTCCCCTGATCCTCATCAGCGCGCTGGCGGCCCACACCCAGAACCTGGTCGCCGACGGGCGCGCGTCATTGTTCATCGCGGCCAGTGACGAGGAGTCGGGCGACCCGCAGGCCGGTACCCGCATCTCGCTGCTGGGCCGCTTTGCGCGGGTCCCCTCCGAGGCGGAGGCCGACGCCCGCGCCCGCTACGCCGCGCGCCTGCCACGGGCCGCCGCGAACTCGCAGACGCCGGACTTCCAGATCTGGGAAATGACCGTCGAGGCGGTGCGGCTGGTGGCGGGATTCGGCAAGATCGGCTGGCTCGACGGGGGCGAGATCCTGGTTCCTGCCTCCGGCCAGCCGACCTAGAACACCGAACGGTTCGAATGAGCCGTCATCACCCGGTTAAGGGCCTCGGGCCTCAGACCTCTGGAGAACTCTTCACTGGAGGTCCGAGGCCCGAAGCCAGAGGCCCCTTTCCGCGCGGTGGCCCAGCTTTCAAATCGTTCGGTGTTCCAGGAGTCGACTTCCCAGACAACTTTCGCGGGCGGTAGCCGATAGGTCTGGACCGGGCCGGCGTCCTCGCGGTCGCGCAGCCTGGCGACAGATGCTGCAACTTCAGAACCACAGCCCCTTCGTTCCCTTCCTGGCGGTGCTCCCCGACCCGGACGGCGTCGATACCTTGCAGGTGGTCGTCAAGGGCACCTTCACGATCTTCCCCCGCGTCGAGATCGCTCCCGTTCAGCTGCCGGCGCTGTTGCAGGATCAATTCTGGGCGGCACCGGACAGCTCCAGCCTGCGCGCCGCCTCGGACGCCCACCCTGGCAAGCCGTCCACCGACGTGGCGATGGTGGGCGAGGCCTGGAGCGAGCGCGGGCCGGTCGCGGAGCTGCTGGTGGCGCTGGCGGTCGCCGAGCGGCGCAAGGTGGTGAGGGTGATCGGCGATCGCCGCTGGCGCGACCGCGGCGCCGGCTGCACCAGACCCGAACCCTTCCAGTCGATGCCGCTGCGCTACGAGCGCGCGTTCGGGGGCGTGCACAACGATGACCGGGGCGCCGTCCTGGCCGCCGAAGAGCGCAACCCGGTCGGGACCGGCTTCGCGGGCCGGCGAGCGCCGCGCGAGATGACCGGAACCAAGCTGCCCAACCTGGAAGATCCCCGTTTCCCCGTGCAGCGGGCCGGCGATCGCCCCGCCCCGGCCTGCTTCGGGTTCGTGGCGCCCTCGTGGCGGCCGCGCCGCGACTTCGCGGGCACCTATGACCAGGTCTGGGTCCGGACCCGCGCTCCCTATCTGCCGCGGGATTTCGACCGGCGCTTCCTCAATGCCGCCTCACCGGACCTGGTCTTCGACCGCTTTCTGGCGGGCGGCGAGCCGGTCGAGCTCCACGGGGTCAGCCGCCACGGTCCGCTCCGCTTTGCGCTTCCAGCCCACGCGCCGAAGGCGGCGGTGTGGATGGCGGGCCAGACCCTGACGCCGCCCGTGCGGCTCGAAACGGTGTTCATCGAACCCGACCAGGAACGGCTCAGCCTCACCTGGCGCGCCACGGTAGCCTGCGACAAGGCCGCGCTGCGAATCCGCCGCGTCGAAATCACCATGAGGAGACCCTGAGGTGGAGATCGGAGAGAACGTCGACGCACCGCTGGCCGCGCTGATCGGCGAGGTGGAACCGCCGCCGCCGAGGTTTCGCATGCATTTCGACGCCGACCGCGACGGCCAGGTCGACGACGACTGGATGGGCCTGGCCCGCTGGGAGCTCGGGCGCGGCAAGCGCGGCACCATCTTCGCGTGCAACAACGACGATGACGACGACCGGGGCGTGCCCGACAACCGCGACGGCAAGGTGAACGGCGGCAACGACAGCAGCGAGCTGGCCCCCATCGTCATTCGCCGGCACGGCCCGGGCACCGTCCCGGGGTCGTGGCAGGGTGTCCTCGAGGTCTCCCCGATCATGGCCAGGCGCGTTCGCATCTTCGACGCCCGCAGCGGCGGCAGGGAAGTCATCGGACCGACGATGGGTGCGCGCTACCAGCTCCCCGACCTCGGGTTCACCGAGAAGGAGCTGGGCATCGAAGCGCTGTTTTTCGCGGGCGAGGACGGCGGCTGGGACGGCCTGGTGGCGATCACCTGGCTGATCGAAGACGGCGACGGCCTGGTCGCGGAGCAGACAGGCACGATGCGGGTCGCGCCCTGGATGATGCCCAGCCACCTCGAACCAGCCGACAAGGTCTTCGTGGTCGACGCCGGCGGCTTCAACCGCCGGTTCCGCGCCGAGCTCTCGAAGGCGGTGGCCAGCGCCGGCTGCTCCCTGCAGCAATTCCGTCAGGACCACGACCTGTGGATGCAGGACTGCATGGAGATCGGCTACACCTTCGTGCCCAGGCGCCACATGCCGGTGGTCATGCGCGCCAAGCGCGACCGCGCGCTGAGCGTGTTCCCCAGGACCCTGCTCAAACCCGATTTCGGCTACGAGGAGCCGGCGCCGCTCTCGACTGAGGAAAGCACCTTCGACTCGAACGGCAACCTCGAAGTGACGCCCCCTGTGAAGTCGCGGGACGGGCACAATTATCCCTGGGGGCGCATTTACTTCGGGCCGGGCCGCCCGGGCGAACGGTTCGCTCCCGAGGTCATGAGTCTTCTGGACGCCCAGCGGGTTCAGGCGCCGATCCGCATCGACACCGGCTGGCTCACCGTCGGTCACGTCGACGAGATCATCTCATTCGTGCCTGCCCCCGGCGCCAAGGGCTTCAAGCTGTTGCTGGCCAGTCCGAAACGAGCCTTCGATTTGCTCAGGTGGGCTGCTGCTGCCGGCCATGGATCGAGCAAGATGTTGATCGGCCGCGACTTCCAGGGAATCTCCGCCGAGATCTCTGTGAATCACTTCCTGGAGCGGGGCATCGCCGAGCTGTCGTTGAGCGCATCCGACTTGCGAACCTTCAACGGCAAGGTGATGAAACGGCTCGCGGCGATCGAGAGAATGCTCCAACTCGAGATCTCGCTTGACCCTGACGATTTGATCGAAGTGCCGATCGTCTTCATGCCCAATGACGAGATACGCTTTCTGGCCGACGCGCTCACCGCGGGTATGGTCAACATGCTGGTGATCAACAAACATTGCATTGTCCCCAAACCGTTTGGACCAGTGGTGGGCGGAATGGATCTGTTCGCGGAAGATCTGAGGGGCAAGCTGACCTCGCTGGGACTCGAGGTGAGGTTCATCGACGACTGGGCGGAGTACCACGTCAACCTGGGCGAGGTTCATTGCGCCACCAACACCTTGCGAAAGCCCGATCCCTCGAAGTGGAATTGGTGGGAGATCGCACCGTGAATCGACGCCTGCGTCATCGCGCGGGGCCGATCCTCGCGGTCGCCGTCACTCTCTGGAGCAGAGCCGCCCATCAGCAGGCGCTCACCGCTCCGGCCATACCCAAAACCCATCGAGCGACACCCAGCGGAGACAGGCCAATGAACCAAGACTTCGACCTCGCCGTGGAGAGCTCGGGACAGCCGTACCTGAACTTCGAGCTGGATCTACGCCGTGATGCGCAGGTCGATCCGTCGCAGGCCGAACGGCTTCGCAAGCTTGCGGCCTCACACCGCGATCGGGTGGCACGCCTCCTGGCCCAGGTGGTCCTCGATTGGGCCAGCCCCAAGGGAACGGACTTCAAAGCGGCACTCGACTACCTCGACTACATTCCCAACCGATTCAAGCGGACCGCGATTGGCTACCCCCCGCCGATCGGAGTCGAAGCCCACCTCACCGAGCAGTTCGGAGACCGGGTCGCCGAGCTGTTGGCCTTGCGCCTTGTCAAGCAGGCGGGGTGGGCCCACTGGAAGATCGCGGCGATTACCCTTTATCTGAAGGCGCACCGGCTCTTCACCACCACCTCTGCGCTCTTGCGGTTCGCGATCGAGACCGATGAGGCCCACTGGCGCGAGCTCGCCCTGGAGGCGATCCACGAGATCCACGACCCCGAGCTCGACGAAAAGCTGGCATTCGAGATCGCGCGCGCGCGCATACGGGGCCGAACGGTGCCGGCCGAGGTGAGGTCGCTAAGGGGCTAAACCTGTCGAGCGCTTGGACCTGAAGCGAGGAAGGAAGGTTTCTTCTGGATGAAGCCAGTCTCGGAGGCCTTCGCGTCACCCACGGTGACCGTCGGAAGGGCGAGGAAACGTTGAACGGCCCTGCGCTGTCGGTCGAGGTCCGCCTTGGTGAAGACCAATGCCTTATCGGCCTTCTTGGCGCGCGAGGCGCGGACAGCTGACCGGCTCTTAGTGGAGACCTTGGGTAGCCTCTTCGACATCGTTTGACCCTCGCCTGATCATTCTACTCGGGACCTGGCCCGATTCCCGCCTACCCGAAGACGATCGTCCGGTTGCCCGAGATCAGCACGCGGCGCTCCAGGTGCGAGCGTACGGCGCGGGTCAGGACCTGGCGTTCGAGCTCGCGGCCTTTCTGCACCAGATCCTGCACGTCGTCGCGGTGGCTGACGCGGCAGACGTCTTGCTCGATGATCGGGCCCTGGTCGAGATCGGAGGTCACGTAGTGGGCGGTGGCGCCGATCACCTTGACTCCGCGCTCCTTGGCCTGGTGGTAGGGCCTGGAGCCGACGAAGGCGGGCAAGAAGGAGTGGTGGATGTTGATGATCCGGCCCGGCCAGCGCGCGACGAACGGCGGCGAGAGGATCTGCATGTAGCGCGCGAGCACCACCAGGCCGATACCGTTCGCATCGAGGAGGCTCTGCTGCCGCGCCTCGGCCGGCGCCTTGTCGCGCGGGTCGACCGGCAGATGCACGAACGGGACGCCGAAGTGACCCGCCACCGGCGCCAGGTCGGCGTGGTTGGCGATGATCAGGGCCAGATCGCCGCGCAGCTCGCCGAGCTGGTGCGAGAGCAACAGGTCGTAGAGGCAGTGCGGGGTCTTGCTGGCGAAGATGGCGACGCGGGTGCGCTGGTCCGAGTAGCTGATCTCCCAGCTGAGCTCGAAGCGCACCGCCAGCTCGGCGAGCGCGCCGGCGATCTCGGCGCGCGCCAGCCGGAAGGAGCCCAGGTCCCAGGCCAGGCGCATGGAGAAAAGGCCGGTCTCGCGATCGGCGTGCTGGTCGGCGTCGAGGATGTTGCCCTGGTTGCGAAACACGAAGTCGGATAGCGCCGCCACCAGGCCGGTGCGATCCCGGCAACTCACCAGCAGCGTGGCGATCACCGGCGGCGGCGTGGCGTCGGCGGGCGGGGGCGCGTCGGACATCTTGGTGCGCAGCAGTCTAACCGGCTACATTCCCGGCATGTGGCTCGAAGGGTCCTGTCAGTGCGAAAAGGTCCGGTTTCGCGTGCAGTCCGAGACACCGGTGCCGTACATGTACTGCTTCTGTTCGATCTGCCGCAAGACCGCCGGGGGCGCGTTCGGCTGCAACGTCATGGGCCAGCGCGCCACCTTGAAGGTGACCGGCGCGCGCCACCTGCGGCGCTACCACGCGCGCATCCGCCGCCCCGGCCAGCCCACCGAGATCAGCGAGGGCGAGCGCTGGTTCTGCACCTTCTGCGGCACCCACGTCTACGTGACCGACGACCGCTGGCCTGAAGGCGTGTGGCCAAACGCCGGCGTCATCGACACCCCGCTGCCCGTCGCGCCCGAGCACGTGTTCATGATGACGCGCTGGAAGCCGAAGTGGGTGCCGCTCGACGGCCTGGGCAAGGGGCCGCGCTACCGCGAGTATCCCAAGCTCTCGATCGCCGCCTGGCACGAACGCCACGGGCTCAAGGTCGCGCTGCCCTCGCCGCGGCCGGCCGCGCCTCGCGGCGAGCGCGCACGGCGGCGGCCAGGTCCTCCAGCACCGGCACGGTCGCTTCCCAGGCCAGGCAAGCGTCGGTGATGCTCTGACCGTAGACCAGCGGCTTGCCGGGCTGGCGGTCCTGCCGGCCGCCCACCAGGTGGCTCTCGATCATGACGCCCGAGATCGCGCGCGAACCGGCCCGGATCTGATCGGCGAGATCGCGTGCCACCGCGGGCTGGCGCGTCGGGTCTTTACGGCTGTTGCCGTGGCTGCAATCGACCATCACCCGCGGCGGTAACCCGGCCTTGGCCAGGGTGTCGATGGCCTTGCCCAGCGGCCCGGGCTCGTAGTTGGGGCCCTGACTGGAGCCGCGCAGGATGACGTGGCAGTCGGGGTTGCCGCGCGTGGCCACGATGGCCGACAGCCCCTGCTTGGTGACCGACAGGAACTGGTGCGGGTGGCTGGCGGCGTGGACCGCGTCGATCGCGATCTGGATGTTGCCGTCGGTGCCGTTCTTGAACCCGACCGGGACCGACAGGCCCGACGCCAGCTCGCGGTGCACCTGGCTCTCGGTGGTGCGCGCGCCGATGGCGCCCCAGCTCACCAGGTCGGCGACATACTGCGGCGTGATGGTGTCCAGGAATTCGCACCCGGCCGGCAGCCCCAGCTCGGCCAGCCACAGCAGCAGGCCGCGCGCCAGCTGCAGGCCCTCGTTGACCGCGAAGGTACCGTCGATGCGCGGGTCGTTGATCAGACCCTTCCAGCCCACGGTGGTGCGCGGCTTCTCGAAGTAGACGCGCATGACCACGCACAGCGCGTCGGCCAGCGACGAATCGCGCAGCGCGCGCAGGCGCTGGCCGTATTCCCGCGCCGCGCCCACGTCGTGGATCGAGCACGGACCCACGACCACCACCAGGCGATCGTCCTCGTCGCGCAGACAGCGGGTGATGGCCTCGCGCGCCTCCGCCACCGTGGTCGAGGCCGCCTCGCTGAGCGGCAGGTTCTCCATCAAGATCGCGGGCGGGATCAGCGGCCGGATGCGCTCGATGCGCAGGTCGTCGGTGGCGTGAAGCATGCTTTGAGCCGAAATTTACTCGTGAACCGGTAAAACGCCAAAGGCGGCGGATCCAGAAGATTACCTTCCGCGCGGCGGCAATCCGGTGTGCTGGGTCAGGAAGCTGCGGGGGCCGGGGCGGCGTGCGCGGCGCGCGGCGCTGTCGCCGCCGGCGCGTAGACCCGGGCGCGCGGGCGCGACCCAGGAGCGTGGCTGATAAAGCGGCACCAGCTGGTGGCGACCCATGCCGATCAGGTCGGCGCGCCCCATGCGGCGCAGGGCCTCGCGCAGCACCGGCCAGTTGTCGGGGTCGTGGTAGCGCAGGAAGGCCTTGTGCAAGCGGCGCACATTCAGACCCTTGGGGACGATGACGTCCCCCACGCCCTTCTCGCGGCGCACGCGGTGCAGCGGGTTCTTTCCGCTGTGGTACATCGCGGTCGCGCTGGCCATGGGCGAGGGCAGGAACGCCTGCACCTGGTCGGCGCGGAAGTCGTTCTTCTTCAGCCACAGCGCCAGCGCCAGCATGTCGGCGTCGGTGGTGCCGGGGTGCGCGGCGATGAAGTACGGAATCAGGTACTGCTCCTTGCCGGCTTCCCTGGAGTAGCGATCGAACAGCTGCTTGAACCGGTCGTAGGAGCCGATGCCCGGCTTCATCATCTTGTCGAGCGGGCCGGCCTCGGTGTGCTCGGGCGCGATCTTGAGGTAGCCGCCCACGTGATGGGTCGCCAGCTCGCGTACATACTCTGGCGAGGTCGCGGCCAGGTCGTAGCGCAGCCCCGACGCGACCAGCACCTTCTTCACGCCGGGCAGCGCGCGCGCCTTGCGATAGAGCTGGATCAAGGGCGCGTGGCTGGTGCCCAGGTTGGGGCAGATGCCCGGGAAGACACACGACGGCCGGCGGCAAGCGGCCTCGACTTCCGGGCTCTTGCACGCCAGGCGGTACATGTTGGCGGTCGGGCCGCCCAGGTCGGAGATCACGCCGGTGAAGCCGGGCACAGTGTCGCGCACGCGCTCGATCTCGCGCAACACCGACCCCTCGGAGCGGTTCTGGATGACCCGCCCCTCGTGCTCGGTGATCGAGCAAAAGCTGCAGCCGCCGAAGCAGCCGCGCATGATGGTGATCGAGAAACGGATCATCTCGTAGGCGGGGATGCGCGCGTCGCCGTAGCGCGGATGGGGGCGCCGGGTGTAGGGCAGCTCGTACACGGCGTCCATCTCCGCGGTGGTGAGCGGCAGCGGCGGCGGGTTGATCCAGACGTCACGCGCGCCGTGGCCCTGCACCAGCGCGCGCGCGTTACCGGGGTTGGACTCGACGTGCAGCAAGCGCGAGGCGTGGGCGTACAGCACCGGATCGTCGCTGACCTGTTCGAAGCTGGGCATGCGGATGACCGTGCGCGCGCGGTCGAGCCGGGGACGCGCGCGGCCGAGCGGCACCAGCACGTCGTCGGCGGCGGCCGCCGCCCCGGGCACGGCGCCCGGGGGCGGTTCCTCGAAGGCGTAGGGATCCCGGGGCCGATCGACGACGCCGGGCGTGTCCACCGCGCGCGAATCGATCTCCGTCCAGCCTTCGATCGGCGCGGGCGCGCGCAGGAACGCGGTGCCGCGCAGGTCGGTGATGGACGCAGGCGCCTCGCCCGCGCCCAGGCGATGGGCGATCTCGACGATGGCGCGCTCGGCGTTGCCGTAGACCAGCAGATCGGCGCGCGCGTCGACCAGGACCGACCGGTGGACCTGATCGGACCAGTAGTCGTAGTGGGCGATGCGGCGCAAGCTGCTCTCGATGCCCCCGATCACCACCGGGACGTCGCCGAAGGCCTCGCGGCAGCGGCGCGCGTAGACGATCACGGCGCGGTCGGGACGCAGGCCGCCCGCGCCACCCGGCGAGTAGGCGTCGTCCGAGCGCCGGCGGCGGTCCGAGGTATAGCGGTTGACCATCGAGTCCATGTTGCCGGCGGTGATCCCGAACATGACGTTCGGCCGTCCCAGCGCGGCGAAGGGGTCGGCGCTGGTCCAGGCCGGCTGGGCGATGATGCCGACGCGGAAGCCCTGCGCCTCCAGCAGGCGTCCGATCAGGGCCGCGCCGAACGAGGGATGGTCGATGTAGGCATCCCCGGTCACCAGGACCACGTCGCAGCTGTCCCACCCGAGCGCGTCCATCTCCGCGCGTGAGGTCGGCAGCACCGGCGCGATCCCGAAGCGCTCGGCCCAGTACTTCCTGCGCGCGAACAGTGAGGGCGCCACCCGATCCGGCGAGACCAGAGTCCAGGACGTTGGCGCCGCGCCGGCTGCAGACACGCGCGCCGCTGGCACGCGCGCCCCCGGCACAGACGATGCTGGATCTCCGGTCGACCCAGCAGGCTGGGGGTTACGCGGCGGGCTCATGCGGGTTAACTGATACCACGCGTCCCCGGTTGTGGCATGCTGACCTCATGGATGGTGGGGAGCAGCGTCAATACCCGCGTTTCGGTCTGGGGCTCCCGGTGAGGCTGCTGTTCTCCGATCGCGGCATCGAGGTCGGCGGCGAGCTACAGGACATCTCGCGTGGCGGCTGTTTCTTCAAGTCGACGGCCAAGGTCGACGTCGACCGCAAGATCTCCATCGTCTTCTCGCTCAACCGTGGGAACACCTGCCGCGCGCGCGGCCACGTGATCCGGACCACCGCCTACAAAGGCTTCGCCGTGCTGTTCGAGGACGTCAACGACTCGGTCTTCGACTTCATCCGCGACCTGACCGGCCTGCCGCAGGACCAGCGCGCGACCTTCTTGACCAGCGTGCTGAACCCCGAGATCCAGATCATCTGACCGCGGGCCTGGCCCGCGGTCTGACCAGGCGCCTCACTAGCCGCCGGAAGCGGCGTCGGCGCCGCTGGTCTTGGTCGCCGCGCCGGTCAGGGTGACCGGGCAGCCGTCGGCCAGGCCGCCGCTGCCGGTGCCCATGGCCGACACTGTCAGGTGCGTGCCGTCGGTGGTGTCGTTGGTCCAGGTCACGATCACGACGTTGGCGGTGAAGGGTTGGCCCGCGACCGGGATGGTGAACATGCACATCTGGCCGGCGGGAGACGCGCTCGCGCGCGTGCCGTCCACCGACAGGGTCACCAGGCAGCTGCCGAAGGTCGACAAGATGTCCGACGAGGTTCCCTTGGCCAGCGTGAAGGACTGGCCGGTGACGTCGTTCGAGATCGGCATCCCCAGGCACGTTCCGCCCGCCGTGCCAGAGTCGAACCGCCAGGTGCCCAGGAATCGGTCGAGATTCTTGGGTCCGGTGCTGCTGCACCCGGCGCCCAGCGCGAGCGCGGCGACCGCGACCAGCGTGAGACGCGCCCAGGCGCCGCCCCCCCGCTCAGGCGCTCTTGCGCGCCGCTCGCCCGCGCCCCAGCGCCATCTCCGCGATCCGCTCGATGAAGTCACCATAAAGATAGCCTCCTTCTTCGGCCGCCCAGGCCAGATCCTCGCCGTCTGCGAGATAGGGGTTGGGGTTCGCTTCGACCACATAGATCTCATCGTCGTGCGCGAGCCGGACGTCGATGCGGCCGTAGTCGCGCAGCCCGGCCGCCTCGTAGGTGCGCACAGCGACCTCGGCCAGACGCCCGCGCACCTCCTTGGTCAGGTCCTGCGCGATCATGTTCTGGATGCCGCGGCTCTCGCGGTACTTCACGCTCCACTTGGCCTTGAAGGTGGCGATGCGGCTCTCGACGTTGGGCTCGTTGCCGAACACCATCTCGATGGGTGGGAAAGCGATCGGCTTCTCGTTGCCCATGACGCCGATGTAAAGCTCGCGGCCCGCGATGAACTCCTCGACGATGGCGTCGGTCTGAAAACGCTCGTGGATGAAGGTCACGCGTTCCTTCATGGCGTCGTCGTCGCGCACCACCGAGGCCTGCGAGATGCCGACCGACGCATCCTCGTCGAGCGGCTTGACGATCAGCGGATAGCGCAGGTCACTGGGGCGCTGCACCTCGACGCCGTGCCGGCACACCATGAAGTGCGGGATGCGCAGTCCCTGATACGCCAGCACCTTCTTGGTCAGCGCCTTGTCGCGCGCCAGCATCAGCCCCTCCGACGACGCACCGGTGTAGGGCATGTCGAGCATCTCGAGCAGCGCCGCCACGCTGTAGTCCAGCGCGGACAAGCCGCGAAATCGCTCGGCCAGATTGAACACGACGTCGCACGGCTCGGCGCGCAGGCCGGCGACCAGGTGATCCAGGCTGTCGCGAAAACCGAAGAGCCGCACCTGGTGGCCGCCTTCGATCAACGTACGCGCGACGTCGAACTCGGCCTCGTCACCGGATTCGATCTGGCGCTTCCACTCCTGCTGCACCGGCGGTTCGGCATCGGTATCGAAGAGGATGAGAACGCGCGCTTTCTTCATGCCGCTCAGAATCTTGATAACCGATCCGGCTGCGCGCGTCCAGAGAGGGGCGCGCTCGAGTCGGAACCTGCGATCGTCGATGTGACGCTCGCGCTGATGCGGACACACACGCGCGCAGCGGCTGACGCCGACGCGAGCGCAACCAGCTGGCAGCACAGGCGCGGCCGTCAGCGGAAGAAGAACCCCGCGTCCGGCGGCCGCGTCTCCGTCGTCGCGGCCGGCGGCGGCGCGCCCGCGTCGGGCGGCGCCTCGCGATAGCCGAGCAGGCTCTTCTTTTGATCGGGCGTCCACAGCTTCACCCCGACCTTGCTGTCACCGAAGGTGTACGCGCGCGTCTGCACGGGGAGGTAGCCCTGGGCGCGCACGATCACGTCCAGTGGACCGCTGTCGCGCGGGCGCTCGACCACCAGCGGCTGGCGCGGCGCGATCATGCCCAGGCGCCGGCGGCCCCAGTAGACCATCGCCTTGGTCTGACTCGGCACCACCGTGAAGGTGATGCGCACCTTGTCGCTCATCGGCCTGGGCGCGCCGGCGTCCGCCGCGCCGCCGTCGGGCGCCAGAGCAGCCGCGGGCTCGGCCGCTTCGATGAAGTCCCAGCCACACAGGAACACGCCGCTGGCCAGGAACGCCGCGCACAACGCGAACCAGCGCCGCCAGCTCCTGGCGCTCATGGCTCCGCTCCACCACCGGCGGGGGCCGAGGCGGCGCCGCCGCCGGCCTTGGCCTCCGGGCTGTCGGGCGCGGGCGGCGGCGGGCCCGGGTACTTCACGCCCGGCTTGGGCACGTATCCGATGATCGGCTTTTTCTGTTCGCCCATGATCTGCCCCTCGAGCACGTTGACCGGCAGCGGCGGATCCAGATAGTAGGCGTAGCCGCGCGACGGCAGGCGCATCTCGAAGACCGACTCGCCGAACAGGAACTGGCGCGTGAATCCCATCGGCTGATCGCCGGCGACATGCATCTTGCGATGGCGCAGGATGAACGAGTACAGGCGGATGGCCAGGTGGTTGGGCAGCCGGTGGCAACCGTGGGAGAAGCCGTTGGAGCTGTAGATCGACAGGTAGTCCGACGACCCGTGCGCGCGCACGCCGTTGTCGAAATCGGGCCGCCCGTTCTGCCCGGGGATCACGAAGTAGCCGGCGATGAGCCCGTAGGCCGAAAGAAAGCCCGGCCCGAGCTCGTCGTAGTTCACCACCTTCATCCAGGCGTTGTTGATCATCTTGGGCTTGACCAGGCTGCGGATCGGCGTCGACTGGGGCGCGATCCAGACCGGCCCCGACACCACCTGGCGGATCACGCGCGGGCCGATGTCCGACATCTTGTAGCGGTAGTACTCGTAGCCGTCGCTGGCCTGCTCGGCGCGCCAGCCGCCGATGGTGGTGCGCCAGCGCGCCAGCGGGATCTGCTGGCCGTTCCAGCGCGCGAACAGAATCAGGTGCGGGTAGTGTTTGCGCGGCTGCTGCTTCCAGTGGCCGTCGGGCTCGACCGGGAAGTCGTACCAGACGTCGCCGCGGTCGACCACGATGGACAGGTCCATGGCGGCGCCGTAGTAGTCCGGCCGCGGTCCCAGCTTGACCACGGCGCGCAGCGTACGCAGCTCTTCGGCGGAGTGGCGCTTGAAGAACGCCAGCGCCGCTTCGCCGGTGGTCAAGCCGAGCTGCTGGATCGCGGCCTGGCTGTACTCATCGACGAGGTCGCGCACCGGGCTCTTCTGCGTGCCGGTCGACCCGTCCTCGACGACGGCCGCCGCCGAGACCACGCGCTCGCGGATGGCGCGCACCACGCCCTCGTAGTCGTTGTCGATGAGCGGCTTGGCCAGCGCGTCGACGGTCTTTTTGCGCAGGTAGTTCGATTCGTAGATCATGTGCTTCTGCTGAAAGCGGCGCACCGCCAGGCGCATGGCATCGTCGTAGATGCCGGTCTGGTGCTTCTGCTTGCCGGTGCCCAGCAGTCCCTCGCAGGTCAGGCGCCGCTCGACGGCCGCCATGGCCGGCTTCTCGGCGGCGCGCTTGGCCAGCAACTTGACCTTGGCGGCTTGCGCCGGCTGTTTCTCGGCCAGCTCCTCCCAGGTCGCGACCTTGGCCTTGCGGCGCGCGACCTCCAGCTCGACGCGCATGCGCGCCAGCCGGTGCTCTTCGCGCCTCACGGCCTCGGGCGCGACGTACGAGACGGTCTCGACCGCCTCCAGCGCCTCGACGCTCTCCTCGTCGTGACAGGGGTGCTCGGCGTCCTGGAGGAAGCGGGCGCGCAACACCGACATGGAGGGTGGGATGCCATACAGCTCGAGGTAGTTCTTCTCGCCCGGCGGCAGCGTCTCGCCGTCCTCGTCGAGCTGGTCGTTGGCCAGACCCAGGAACACGCGGCGGTACCGATTGGGCAGCGGCGCTCCCTCGGCCGAGGTCTGCTCGGCGAAGATGTACGGCGTCCAGTCATCGCCGAGATCGACGATGGTGAAGCCGGCCGCCTCGGCGAGCGCGGCGTGGACCCATCGCTCTTTCCCGTCGACCACCGCCAGCGCGCGTAACGCGGGCGGCAGGTCGTCGCGCGGTCGCAAGGCCTCGGCTTCGGACACGACGCGTGCCGGCACGCGCGCGCCCGCGGCTGGCGTCCCGGACGCGGCGGGGGCGGCGGCCGGCGACGCGCTCAGCTGATCCGCGGGGTGGCCGGACTGCGCCGCGGCCCCGTGACCGGTCGAGCCTCCGCAAGAACCCAGCGCCATCATCCATGCCAGCGTCCGCGCGCGCGCGCCGCGTGGGTTTCGCAAAGCTGCCTGCATATGGGGGCTACCTTACCAACGCCAGAGGAAAACATAGCAATAGATCTCGCGAACCGTGCCGCCGCGCCGATCAGATCGGGGACGTTGGGAGGTCCCGGACCCCGGGGAGCGGCCAGCCGATTCCTTGACTTTCGGCGCGTTTCCGCGCATCACCTACCGGAACGTTTGTCCTTTCTCACGAGTCGTTTCGTTGAGCGCGCCGCGGCGCCTGTCGATTACGGGCCAGTTGTCTTGCTGACCGGAAGTCTTCTGTAGGGACAGCACACAACTGAAAGAGGTCCGATCCATGACGTCGTTCTCCGAGCTGGCTCTCATCGAGCCAATCGAGCGCGCGCTGCGCGCCGAAAACTACACCATTCCCACGCCGATCCAGGCCGCGGCCATCCCGCCGCTGCTCGACGGGCGTGACCTGCTGGGATGCGCCCAGACCGGCACCGGGAAGACCGCGGCGTTCGCGCTGCCGATCCTGCAGCGCCTGGCCAACCAGCGGCGCCCGGCGCCCCGCAAGGGAGCACGCGTGCTGGTGCTGGCGCCGACGCGCGAGCTGGCGCTGCAGATCGGCGAGAGCTTCGGCACCTACGGGCGCCACCTGGGCCTCACCCGCGCCGTGGTCTTCGGCGGCGTGGGCCAGAACCCTCAGGTCGCCGCGCTGGCACGCGGGATCGACGTGCTCATCGCCACGCCGGGACGGCTGCTCGACCTGATGGGCCAGGGGCACGCCAAGCTGTCGGGCCTCGAGGTGCTGGTGCTCGACGAGGCCGACCGCATGCTCGACATGGGCTTCATCCGCGACATCCGTCAGATCGTGGCCACGCTGCCGGCGCAGCGGCAGACGCTGCTGTTCTCTGCCACCATGCCGCGCGACATCGCGGCGCTGGCCGATTCGATGCTGAAGAACCCGGTCAAGGTCGAGGTCGCGGCGCCCGCCACCACCGTCGAGAAGGTCGACCAGTGGGTGCTGTTCGTCGACCGCGAGAACAAGCGCCACTTGCTGGCCGAGATGCTGAAAGACCCGAAGATGAGCCGCACGCTGATCTTCACCCGCACCAAGCACGGCGCCAACCGGGTCACCGAGCAGCTGGCGCGCATCCAGGTCCGCGCGCAGGCCATCCACGGCAACAAGTCGCAGGGCGCGCGCCAGGCGGCGCTGGAGAGCTTCCGCAGCGGTCAGACCCGCGTGCTGGTGGCGACCGATATCGCGGCGCGCGGCATCGACGTCGACGGCATCACCCACGTGATCAACTTCGAGCTGCCCAACGAGCCCGAGAGTTACGTGCACCGCATCGGCCGCACGGCGCGCGCCGGCGCGCGCGGTGTCGCCCTGTCCTTCTGCGACCGTGAAGAGCGCGCCTACCTGCGCGACATCGAGCGGCTGACCAAGCAGCCGCTGCAGGTGGTCGCCGAGCACCCATTCCGCGCCGCCGGCGGCGCGATGCCGGCGAGCGACGCTGGCCATGGCTCGGATCGTCCCCGCGCGCCGCCGGCGCACGGCGGCGGCGGTCGATCGCGCTGGCGCGGCCCCGCGCGCGGCGGGCGCCGCTAACCGCCGTCCAGGACGCCGCGCGGCCCGCAGCTTGTCGGCGGCCCGCGGCTCTGCGAAGCTGGCGCGCGTGATGCGCTTTCTGCTGGTCTGCCTGGGCGGCGCCGCGGGCACCGGCGCGCGCTACCTCTTCGGCCTGGGAGCGCAGCGCCTCACGGGCGGCGGATTCCCCTACGGGACCATCGGGGTCAACCTGATCGGGTCGTTCCTGATCGTCGTCATCATGCAGCTCGGGCTGATGAAGGGAACGCTCTCGCCCGACGCCCGCGTCATCCTGAGCACCGGCGTGATGGGCGGGTTCACGACCTACTCGGCGTTCAACTACGAGACGATGCAATTCCTGAGGACCGGGGCAACCGGGTTGGCGGCGCTGAACGTGGGGGTGACGCTGGTCGGGTGTCTGCTGGCGGCGGGGCTGGGCTTCCTGGTCGCGCGCTAGCCAAGCGTAGCTACGAGGGACAAGAGAAAACGCCAGGACGCCAGGACGCCAGGACGTCCGGGCATCTTGCGTCCTGGCGTTTCGTTACCCGCTTGCCCTCGGGCGGCGCTGGTGGCAATTTCTGTCCGTGCCGCGCGGTGTCCTGCCTCCCCTCGCGACTTTACGCGAGCGCCATGTCGAGCGCGGGCGACCGCTGCCGGCGGCGGTCGAGGACGCGCTGCGCGCCGACGCGCGGCCGGGGGCGCGCGCGTTGCTCGACGCGATCGATCGCCGGCGGCGCCGCAATCGCGCCGACGGCCAGCACGTGCGTTTCCTGCTGCGCTTCGAGACCACCCTGTGGTCGCGCGGCCTGACCCGCATCGGCGGCGTCGACGAGGCCGGGATGAGCCCGCTCGCAGGCCCGGTCGCCGCGGCGGCGGTGATCCTGCCGCCGGGCGCGCGCCTGCCCGGCGTCGACGACTCGAAGAAACTCGACGCCGCCGAACGCGAGCGCCTGGTTCCGATCATCAAACAGAGCTCTCTGGCGTGGGCGGTCGCCTTCGCCGAGGTCGAAGAGATCGACAGTCTCAACATTTACTGGGCTGGCCTGCTGGCCATGCGGCGCGCGATCGAGGCGCTGTCGCCCGCGCCCGAGCATCTCTTGATTGACGGGCGCAAGCTGACCGACCTGCCCTGCCCGCAGCAGCGGATCAACGGCGGCGACGCCCGCAGCGTGTCGATCGCCGCAGCGTCGATCCTGGCCAAGACGGCCCGGGACGCCCGCATGCTGGAGCTCGACCGCCAGTTCCCCGGCTACGGCTTTGCCCGCCACAAGGGCTACCCGGTCAAGAGCCACGTCGCGGCGCTGGCGCGCCTGGGCGCCTGCGCCGTGCACCGGCGATCGTTCGAACCGGTCAGGTTGGCGCTGAGATAGCCGTTCCCGGACCGGAATCGGGCAGACCTCGGGCCTCGGGCCTCGGGCCTCGGGCTTTTTTGGGGTGTCCACAAACCGAGGATCAAGCCTGTGGACAACTCGACAATTCGACCTGCCATCCGGGCACCGACTTCATTGCCTCTTCCAGGCCTGACGCCGGAGGCCCGAGGCCCTTGCCGCCCCTGGCGACGGAATTCGTTCGCAGGCTCTCAGCCGGGGATAGGGACCGCGACCTTGACCCACTGCGGGACGTGGTTGCCGGTCGGCACCTGATTGAGCAGACCGCCCGGCACGGTCAGGTTCTGGTTGGGCAACCACACCGGCGGGTAGCTGGGATCGCCGAACAGCTCGCCGCCGATCAGGATGGCGGCGAACCAGATCTGCGGCTTGGTGCTGAGCGGCGTCCCCAGGTTCACCTGCAAGCCGTACGGTCGACGCGACGAGAAGGCCACCCAGTACAGCCGCTGTCCGCGGAAGGTGCCGTTGTCGGGGCTCCAGCGCGCCCAGGAGTTGTCGTTGGTGGGTAGGGAGCCGTTCGCGGTGTCGAGCCGCACCGGCTGCGCCCCTTCGGGGCTGGTCAGCCACAAGCTGGCCGACGAGTCGTCGTAGCCGTCGCAGGTCTGCGCGCCGTAGACCCCCTCCATGGTGACCGGGTTGGTGTAAAGGTCGGTGTCACCGGTGCAGTTGCTCTGGTTGTAGACCACCAGCTTGTCGTCGTTGCTGATCGCCGGGTAGTACTTGGTGACGTTGGCCTCCCGCCGAACCAGCACGCGCGCGTCGTCGTGGATCTGGGTGGCCTCGGCGGTGGCGATCATGATCTGGCCGCCCCGCTTCATGTCGCCGTTGAGCCCGGTGGGGTTGTAGGTCCCGATGTCGGGGACCGCGAAGGAGGTGAAGGCCAGGAACTTGCCGCTCTGGCTCCAGAAGGGGTCGCTCTTGTACTCGGCCCAGGACGGCACGACCATGCCCTGAAACGGCAGCGACGCGTTGGCGCCCTGCAGGCGCAGCTGCGACTTGTACATGTTGACCATGACGTCGCCGTTGGGCCCGAAGGTGGTCATGGTGGCCACGCCGCTCTTGCGGAACTTCTTGTAGTAGTTGATATCGTCCAGGCTGGTCGAGCCCGGCGACTGCGTCGGATCCAGGATCGACATGGTCAAGGTCGTCAGGTCGAGTAAAGCGAAGTCCGAGGCGCCCGAGCCCCCGATGGTCAGCGCCATGGTCTTGCCATCGTTGCTGATGGCGTGGCAGCCGATGCACTGCGCGTTGTCGGCCGTGGCGGGCGGCGAGCCCTGGAACAGCGGCGCCCGCCCCCTGTCGGTGTAAACCAGCTGCGGGGCCGCCGCGCCGTCCTGGCCGAAGTCGTAGCGCAGGATGCCGGTGCCCCTGGTCCCGGGGCTGTTGTCGGCGTTGGGGGGCGGGATGTACCCCGGGACGATACCGGGCGCCATCGTCGTCCAGTAATAGAGGCCGCCCGACAGCGGCACGTTGGCCCAGGCGACGTTGATGGGCGCGCTCTCGTTCATGGGCTGGCCAGGCGCACCGACCCGCGCCGTCAGCTTGACGTCGTGGCTCTCGCTGACCGCGACGAACAGCTGGGTGATCTCCAGCGGCAAATCAACGTAACAGCCATTGCCGGCGGCACCCTGGCAGGGAGCGTAGTAATTGACGTTGACCAAGTTCTCCGACGAGAAGTTGATGCGCGCCTGGCTCTGCGCCGCGGCGCCGCGCGTGATGTGCACGGTGAGCGGGCTCAGGTTCGGCGGGAAGATCGCCTTGTCGAGCGGGTAGGCGATCACCGCCGCGGGCTGAACCGGCGCGCCGTCGAGCACGGCTGCCGCGTTCGGATCGAAACCGGGCGCGACGCGGTCGCCGCTGAAAGACGCGGTCAACATCGCGGTCCCCATCACCGAGCCGCTGGCGGCGGTGATGGTGTACACGCCGGGCGCGGTGACGGTCGCGACGCCGGCGTTCACCCGCAGCGATCGAAACTGGCTGGGCCAGCCGACCTTGGTGGTCACGTCGTCGGTGTGGCCGTCCATGAAATGACCGGTCGCCGTGTAGGTCGCCGTGGCGCTCAGCGAGCTGCCGGACGCCATGAGATTGACCGACTGCGGCCCCGGCAAGACGTCGATGGAGACCAGGCCGGGGATCGATGGCGCAACCATGGTGCCGCCGGTCCCGCCATTGGTGTTGCCCATCTGTTTCACACCGGCGCATCCGGCGGTGAGCACGCCCGAGGCGACACCGGCCGAGATCAAGATAGGGAGGGCGAGCGTCGTTCGCCGAAGTGACTTCATAGACTCAGCTCCTACGCGAGGGTTGTACCGCAGACGCCCTGCCGCCCGGGGGAAACGGCCGGAAAAAGGCAGCCCGCCAATATTCGCGGAATATATCTCGATTCCGGCGCTACCGTCCGGATTTTGTTGGAGCTGACAGGCCCCGCGAAGGGGGGCCGTGCTAGCGTAACCAGTCATGAGCGCTGGATACCGCAGCCGTACGTCGACGCACGGCCGCAACATGGCAGGCGCCCGGTCACTGTGGCGCGCGACCGGCATGACCGACGCCGACTTCGGCAAGCCGATCATCGCCATCGCCAACAGCTTCACCCAGTTCGTGCCCGGCCACGTCCACCTTCACGACGTGGGACAGCGGGCAAAAGGTGTGGTCGACGCCACAGGCGGCTGGGGCGTGGAATTCAACACCATCGCGGTCGATGACGGCATTGCCATGGGGCACGGCGGCATGCTGTACTCGCTGCCCAGCCGGGAGCTGATCGCCGACAGCGTCGAGTACATGGTGAACGCGCACTGCGCCGACGCCATCATCTGCATCTCGAACTGCGACAAGATCACGCCCGGCATGCTGCTGGCGGCGCTGCGCCTCAACGTCCCGACCATCTTCGTGTCGGGCGGTCCCATGGAAGCGGGCAAGCTGGTCGGCACCCACGGGCGCGACGGTAAGCCGCTGGTGCGCAAGCTGGACCTCATCGATTCGATGATCGCGTCCAGCGACTCCAGGGTCAGCGACGCCGAGCTCGGCGAGCTGGAGCGCTCGGCTTGCCCGACCTGCGGCTCCTGTTCGGGCATGTTCACCGCCAACAGCATGAACTGCCTCAACGAGGCGCTGGGCCTGGCGCTGCCTGGCAACGGCACGCTGCTGGCGACCCACGCGCGCCGCGCGGAGCTGTTCGACGCGGCGGCCCGCCGGATCGTCGAGATGGCGCGCCGCTACTACCTGGACGGCGACGCCACGGTGCTCCCGCGCAGCATCGCCACCTTCGAAGCGTTCGAGAACTCGATCACGCTCGACATCGCCATGGGCGGGTCGACCAACACCGTGCTGCACCTGCTGGCCATGGCGCAGGAGGCGGGCGTCGACTTCACGATGTCGGACATCGATCGCCTGTCGCGCAAGGTGCCCAACATCTGCAAGGTCGCGCCCTCGTCGCACTACCATGTCGAGGACGTGCACCGCGCCGGCGGGGTGTTCACCATCCTGGGCGAGCTCGACCGCGCGGGCCTCATCCACCGCGGCGCGCGCACCGTGCACGCGCCGACCCTGGGTGAGGCGATCGACGCCGAGGACTTGCGCCGCCCCACCACCACGGCGGACGCCAAGCAGCGCGCGCTGGCGGCGCCCGGCGGCGTGCCGACACGGGTCGCCTTCTCGCAGGACAAGTACTTCGCCTCCACCGACGACGACCGCGACAAGGGCTGCATCCGCGACGTGCCGCACGCCTACAGCACGGACGGTGGCCTGGCCGTGCTGTACGGGAACATCGCCGCCGACGGCTGCATCGTGAAGACCGCGGGCGTCGACACTTCGATCTGGAAGTTCGAGGGGCGCGCGCGCGTCTTCCACTCGCAGGACAGCGCCTGCGACGCCATCAGCGCTGACCAGATCGTGGCCGGCGACGTGGTGGTCATCGTGTACGAGGGGCCGAAGGGTGGGCCCGGCATGCAGGAGATGCTGTACCCGACGTCGTTCCTCAAGGGCAAGGGCCTCGGCAAGGCCTGCGCGCTGGTGACCGACGGGCGTTTCAGCGGCGGCACCTCGGGTCTCAGCATCGGGCACGCCTCGCCCGAGGCGGCCGAGGGCGGCGCGATCGCCCTCATCGAGGAGGGCGACAAGATCCGCATCGACATCCCGGCGCGCCGTATCGACCTGGTGATCAGCGACGCCGCCCTCGACAAGCGGCGGGCCGCCATGGTGGCCCGCGGCAAGGACGCCTGGCGCCCCAACCGCGACCGCACCGTCTCGCAGGCCCTGCAGGCCTATGCCCTGATGGCCACCAGCGCGGCGAGAGGCGCCGTGCGCGACATCTCGCAGTTGAAGCGCGCCTGAGTCGTCGGTTCTCTGGTTAACGGTGGTTTTTCCTGCGTCACTGCGCCGGGGTCGCCAGCGGGCTGGCCTGGCTTGGTGCTGGCGCTGGTGCTGGCGCCGCTGGTCGGTCTGGTCATGCGCCGGCCTGCGCGGCGTGGTCCGCGCCAGGAGACCCCGCTTCGCCCGCTGGCTGGCCGGTGGCTGCGGCTGCTTGCTGGCCGGCGCGCTGGCGCTGGCGCTGGCGCCGCGCGCGGCGCGCGCCAACGGCGCCTTCCCCGCCTCGGAGGGCATCCTGGTGCCGGCCGCGCGTCCGGGCGAGATCACCCTGGTGACCAATTTCGGTCTGGTGACGTCATCGGACGGCGGCCGGTCCTGGCTCTGGTCGTGCGAGCAGACCGCCAATAGCCTGGGCTATCTCTATCAATACGGTCCGGCGCCGCGCAACCGCCTCTACGCGCTGGCCAACCAGACGCTGATCCGCTCCGACGACAACGCTTGCGGCTGGCAGGCGGCGACCGGAGTGGTCTTGGGCAAGGGCCTCACCGACTTCTTTCCCGATCCCGGCAATCCCGACCGGGTGCTGGCGGCCGGCTTCGACTACACCACCTTCAACTACGCGGTCTACGCGTCGCACGACGGCGGCGCGACCTTCGACGTCGCGCTCTACGACAGCGGCGTGCGCAACGCGATCGACGGCATCGAGATCGCGCGCTCGGATCCCCACACCATCTACGCCACCACCTCGCTGGTGGCCACCGGCGCGCCCGCGCTGGCGCGCTCGAACGACGATGGCGCGCACTGGCAGAGCGTCGACCTGCTGGCCACGCTGGGGGCCGGCACGCTGCGCATCATCGCCGTCGATCTCGACGACGCGCAGCGGGTGCTCTTGTTGTGGAAGGGCACGTCCCAGGAGAAGCTGGCGCTGACCCGCGACGGCGGCCAGACCGTCGCCGTCTCGCTGGATCCGGGCGCGAACAATCACTTCACCTCGTACGCGCGCACCGCGGCGGGCACCATCCTGATCGGCGGCCAGGACGCCGCCATGAACCCCCTGCTCCATCGGTCGTACGACGGCGGGGTGACCTTCTCGCTGGCCGCGCTGCCACAGCCGCACCTGGGCGGGCTGGCCGCGCGCGGGAACGACGTCTACGCGGCGACCGACAACTTCGCCGATGGTTACGCCCTGGGCGTCTCCACCGACGAAGGCGCCAGCTGGCAGGCGTTGATGTCCTACGACCGGGTGAGCGCGATCGTCGCGTGCCTCAAGGACGCGTGCCAGACGATCTGCGATCAGGAGGTGATGCTGAGACTCTGGCCGGCCGCGGTCTGCTCGGCGGATCCGGCCGCGGCGCCCGGCGACGGCGGCAGCGATGCGGCGACCGGCGGCAGCGACGGAGGCACGGATGCCCGCGGGACCGCGGGCGGCGGAGGCGCGGGCGGCGGAGGCGCGGGCGGCTCCGGTCACCCCGCGACCAGGGGCGGCGGCTGCGCGATCGTACCGCAACGGTCGGCCGCCGGCGTCGCGTGGGCCGTGCTTGCGGGGCTGCTGCTGGCCCGCCGCAGGCGCCGCTGACCGCACGGTTCGAGGGGTCAGGTGTACGAGCATAGGCCTTTACGTCAACGTTGACGTCAACGTTGACGTCGCCTGTTCCCGTGATCGTTGACGTGCACCTGAACGGGACCGCCACCGTGTGCGTGATCGGTCACGTGCACGGTGGGGTTCAGGTGCACGGTCACGTCAACGATCACGGGAACAGGCGACGTCAACGTCAACGTCAACGTCAACCTCACCTCACGTGCACGGCTCACCTCCACCTGCCCGATCGGATATAAC
The DNA here is from genome assembly GCA_035696125.1 of Polyangia bacterium. Lineage (GTDB taxonomy): Bacteria > Myxococcota_A > Polyangia > Fen-1088 > Fen-1088 > DASRQZ01. The sequence goes on along the minus strand of DASRQZ010000091.1, from coordinate 12,325 downwards.
CACGCCCCTTGAAACCCTGGCTCACGCTGGAACGCATCGAGACCCCCGACGGCCGGCTCGAGCTGCGCCAGCGTGGCGATCGCGACTTCCTGATCACCGTCGGCGGGCGGGTGCTGATGACCAGCGCGGCGCACCGGTCGGAGGACGACCTGGCGCGCCTGGCCTGCGACGCGATGGTGCGTCGACCGCGGCCGCGTGTGCTCCTCGGCGGACTGGGAATGGGATACACCCTGCGCGCCGGCCTCGACCGGTTGCCGCCGGCGGCCGAGATCACCGTCGTCGAGCTCAACCCCGCCGTGGTCGGCTGGTGCCAGGGCGCGCTGGCGCCGCTCACCCGGGCGGCGGTCGCCGATCGCCGGGTTCGCGTGGTGATCGACGACGTGGCCCGGGTCATCGCGGGCGCGCGCGCGGGCGACCTCGACGCCATCCTCCTCGATCTCTACGAGGGTCCCCGGCCCGGCCGTGCCGGCGCGCGCCATCCCCTCTATGGCGACAGGGCCGTCGAGTCCGCCTGGTCGGCGCTGCGTGCCGGGGGTGTGCTGGCCGTGTGGTCCGAAGAGCCTGACCTCTCGTACGAAACGCGGTTGCGCCAGCAGGGCTTCCGGGTCGCCTCCCAGCGTGGCGGCGGGCGCGGCGGGCGGGCGCACATCGTCTACATCGGCGTGCGCCCGACCTGAACAGGCGCCCTTCTCCTGTCTCGCTCGGGGCCGCGGCTGGTGCGCGCGAGCGCCGCTTCGCCCGCGATCGAAGATCTCACCCGCCAGGTCGGTTGAGATCGGGGTCGATCACCGTCGCGGTCGCCATGATGTCCTGGCCGCCGCGCCCCTGCACACGGGCCAGCTGATAGACCTCGCGGATCGCCGCCGTGCCCGGCATCGACACCCGCTTGTCGTGCGCCGTCGCCAGCGCCAGCGTCAGGTCCTTGTGCATGAGGTCGATGCTGAAGTGGGTGGTGAAGTCGCGCTCGATCAGCGCCTTGCCCTTGAAGTCCCAGTACGGCGAGGCATAGCCCGAGCTCTGGACCACCTCGAGCACCTTGGCCAGGGGGATGTCGGAGCGCGCCGCCAGCGCCGCGCCTTCGCTCAGCGCCTCGAGCATGTGGGCGATGAACACGTTGCCGATCAGCTTGACCTGGGTCGCCTGACCGATGGCGCCGACGTAGATCGCCTTGGCGCTGACCGCCGCCAGCACCGGCTGCAGGGCATCGAACAGCGCCCGGTCGCCGCCGCACATCAGCAGCAGCGTGCCGGCCTGCGCGGCGTTCCTGGACCCGGTCATCGGCGCCTCCAGCAGCGCGCCGCCTCGTTCGGCGACGGCGGCGGCCAGGCGGCGAATCAGCGCTGGAAACTGAGTCGAGAAATCGACCACCCGCGTGCCCGCCGCCAGATTGGCGACGAAGCCCTGCGCGCCAAAGGCGATCTCCTCCATGGCCGGCGGGTCGGCGACGCAGGTGCAGATGAGCTCCAGGCCCGGCGTCGCCGCCAGCGCGCGCGGCGACTCGGCCCAGGTCGCGCCGGCCGCCAGCAGCGCGTCGGCGCGCGCGCGCGTGCGGTTGTACACCACAACCTCGTGCCCCTTGGCGCGCAGGTTGGCCGCCATTCGACTACCCATGATCCCAAGTCCGATGAATCCGATGCGCATCGCAGTCCCTCCTGCGCGCGAGACTAGCACCTGCCCGCGTGGGGCGTGCTTCCCGACTCGGAGGCCTGCGTGGGGGCGCTCGCCGCCCGCGGACGGTGTACCCTCACCCGGTCCTCGATGAGTCGCCGCAGCCTCCGCGCGAGCCGCCCCGCCCCGCCCCGCGGTCCGACCCGACGCGCGATCATCGCCGGGGCGGCCGCGGCGTGGTCGGCCTCCTGCCTGCCGCGCGCGCGGCCTGCGGCCCCGGCGCCGCGCTTCGACCAGCCCATCGTGGTCGACGTGCATTGCCACGACTTCAACGCGTCGGATCTGCCGATCACCGGCTTCATCGCGCGCACGGTGCCGGGCCTGGCCGAGCTCAGCCGCTCGGTCAGCCCGTGGCCCGAGCAGATCTTGCGCAAGGTCGTGGGGACGATCCACGGCTGGCTCAATGCGGCAGCGCCCACCGCCGGGGACGAGGCGGCGTTGCTGCAGTCGTTGCTGGCGCAGCCGGGCATGATCGAACCGGTCGCCCCCCTCGCGCTGCCGGCCGGCCCGATCCGGGAGCTGGCCGACCAGATCGCCGGCCTGCTGGGGCTGGACCCGGCCGGGCTGCGCGACCAGCTGACGTCGCTGGCGGGAACCTTGCACCTGGTTGGCCACGGCCGGGCGCGCCTGGCGGCGACGCTGGCCACCAGCCATCCGCGGGTGGCGCTGTTCACGCCCCTGCTGGTCGATTACGACGCCTGGTCGGACGACCACCCCGCAAGCCCGCTTGGCGCACAGCTGGCGCCCCACGCGCTGCTGGCGCGGCTGGCCATGCGCGGGCGGGTCGGGCGCGCGGGCGCGCTCTTTCACCCCTTCGTCGCCTTCGATCCGCTGCGCGAGGTGCAGCAGGGCGGCGCGCTGGCGATCGTGCGCCGCGCAATAGAGCGCAGCGGCTTCGTCGGCGTCAAGATTTACCCGACGGTCGGCTTTCTGCCTATCGGCAACGCAGGGTTCGGCGGCGACCGCGCGCGCGGGCAGGCGCTCGACGGCGCGCTGCGCGCTCTTTACGCCTACTGCGCCGCCGAGGAAGTGCCCATCACCACTCACGCCAGCCCGAGCAACCAGTTCGCGCTCGGCTACGGCGAGCTGGCCGCGCCCATGCGCTGGGCGCCGGTGCTGCGGGAGTTCCCCACGCTGCGCCTCAACTTCGGCCACTTCGGCCACGACACCGGCGCCGCGGGCGCCGCGGGGATCACCGCGCCCAGCGCCTGGATGCGCCAGGCCGCCGAGATCATCCAGGCCCATCCGCAGGTCTACGCCGATCTCTCGGGCTCGCCGCTGGTCTATGACCCGGCCTACGCCGCCCGCTTCGGCGGATATCTGCAGACCCTGTGCGCGCGCTTCCCGCGCTTGCCGGCGCGGCTGATGTACGGCAGCGACTGGTGGCTGAGCCGCTTCGATCCGGGCGGCGCGGCGATGGCCGAGGCGTTCGAAGCCCGGCTCGACTCCTGGCTGGGCGCGCCGACCCGCGAGGCGATCATGGGGCGCAACGCGCTCCGCTTCCTGGGCCTGCTGGACGACGATGACCGGCTGCTGCTCGACAACCGCAACCGGATGCGCCTGCGCGGATTCCACGGCGCCGCGCCGGCGCCGGCCTGGCTCGGCTGACGAGATGAGCCAGCGTGAGGCCCGTGCTACACCGCGGCCGCGGCCAGTATCGGGATCGGCACCGGCGCGGCGGCGTGGCGGATCACCGGCTCGATGACCCGCGTCTGGGAGGCGCGGCGGGCCGCTTCCAGCAACACCATCTGGCTGCGCACCGGCGCCTCGCCGGCCAGCACCCGGACGTAGCTGCCGTCCTCGGTCAGGCGGTGGGCCTTGACGTTGTCCTGCAGGTGGGTCGCCAGCACCTCGTTGAGCAGGCGCGCGCGCAGCTCGGGCGCCTCGACGGGGAACATCACCTCGATGCGGCGGATGAAATTGCGCGGCATCCAGTCGGCCGACGCCAGGTAGACCTCGGCCCGTTCACCGGCGCCGAACGCGAAGATCCGGCTGTGCTCGAGGAAGCGATCCACGATGCTGGTGACCCGGATGGTCTCGGACAGGCCCCGGATGCCGGGACGCAGGCAGCAGATCCCGCGCACCAGCAGATCTATTTCCACGCCGGCCTGGCTGGCGGCGTACAGGCGTCGGATGACCAGCGGATCGACCAGCGAATTCATCTTGGCGATGATGCGCGCCGGCTCGCCGGCGCGCGCGCGCGCCGCCTCACGATCGATGAGCTCGACGACGCGGTCCTGCAGGGTGAAGGGGGCGACCGCCAGCTTCTTCCAGGCCGGCGCCTCGGCGTAGCCGGTCAGCATGTTGAACAGCGCGGTGACGTCGTCCGCGACCTCGGGGCGCGCGGTGAACAACGACAGATCGGTGTACTGGCGCGCGGTGTGCGGGTTGTAGTTGCCGGTGCCCAGGTGCACGTAGCGCCGGATGCCGGCCCCCTCGCGCCGCACCACCAGCGCCGCCTTGCAGTGGGTCTTGAGCCCGATGAGCCCGAACACCACGTGGACGCCGTTCTCTTCCAGGCGGCGCGCCCAGTTGATGTTGTTGGCCTCGTCGAAGCGCGCCTTGATCTCGACCAGCACGGTCACCTGCTTGCCGTTCTCGGCGGCGCGGTAGAGCGCGCGCACGATCGGGCTGTCGCCGCTGGTGCGGTATAGCGTCTGCTTGATCGCCAGCACCCCCGGGTCGTCGGCCGCCTCCTGGATGAAGCGCACCACAGAGTCGAACGATTCGTAGGGGTGGTGCAGCAACACGTCTCGCTTGGAGATCACCTCCACCATCGAGTCGGCCTCTTTCAGCGCCTGCGGGATCGTGGGGCTCAGCACCTCGAAGCGGGTCTCCGGGCGCGGGTCCTGGTCGATCAGCACCGCGGCGTCGTTGAGCTGCAGCGGGCCGGGGATCGGGTACACGTCCTGCGGGCCCAGCTTGAGGAACGAGGTCAGCGTCTTGACCAGGTCGGCGGGCGCGCCGGAGTCGATCTCCAGGCGCACCGCCGCGCCGCGGTCGCGGCGGCGCAGCTCGTCCTGGATCGTCGATAACAGATCCTCCGAATCTTCCTCGTCGAGCAGGAGGTCCCAGTTGCGGGTCACCCGGAACACCGCGGTCTTGCTCACGGTGAACCCGGGGAACAGATCCGCGAGGTGCATGGCGATCAAGGTCTCGAGGAAGATATAGGCGCGGCCGCTCGACGACGGCAACGGCACCAGCCGGCCGAGCACGCTCGGCACCTGCACGACGGCGATGGACGTCCCTTTGACGCCCGAGCGGCGCCGCCCGCCTTGCTTGCGCACGGTGACGGCGATGTTCAGCGACTTGCTGCGCAGGTGCGGGAAGGGGTGGCCGGGATCGACCGCCAGCGGCGTCAGCGCGGGGAACACCACCGAGGAGTAGTGGTCGCGCGCGGCGGCGCGCTGCTCGGCGGTCATGGCGTCGGGCTGCACGATCTGAACGCCCATCCCGGTCAGGCCGGCCAGGATCTCGTCGTGCCAGACGCGGTAGACCTCGCCCACCATGGCGTGACCCTCGGCCGAGATCGCCGCCAGCTGCTCGGCGGGCAGCGAGCCGTCCGCGGGCGCCTCGACCACGCCCAGCGCCAGCTGCTGTTTGAGCCCGGCGACCCGGACCATGAAGAACTCGTCGAGGTTGGAGGTGACGATGGTCAGGAATTTGAGGCGCTCGTAAAGTGGCAGCGATGCGTCGTGCGCCTCGCCCAGGACCCGTTGGTTGAACCTGAGCCAGGACAGCTCGCGGTTGATGAACAGGCTGGCGTCATCGCCGGCGCTTTCCGTGGCAACTGGAGAGGCCAGATCCGGAGGAAGGGTCGGCTCGAGATCCAGCGCCACGTCGTTCATGACCATTCGTTTATGTCCCACAGTCCCTGACACCAGGACGGTTACAGTACTGCAACATTTTAGTAACTTCATTCACCAACTCAACATTTGGCCCGCCATTTGGCCAGTTTTGGAGGTAGCTTCCTGTGGCTTCGAGCACGGCCGTGCCCAGGACCGAAGGTGAACCGCAACACAACCCGGCGTAAGAACAAGGAGTCTTCGCCGCGCGCCCGCTCGGGTTCCCGCCCCCGCGCACCGCGCGCCCGCTCCAGGGATACTCCCGACCTTGACGGCCACGTCCTGGCCGCCATCGACGTCGGTACCAACGCGGTCCGTCTCAAACTGGCGCGCCCCCTACCCGACGGCTCCCTGGAGTCGCTGCACGAGGAGCGCGACCCGGTGCGGCCCGGCGAAGGGGTATTCAAGACGCGGCTCATCTCGCGCGAGGTCAGCGACCGGGTGCTGTCGACCCTGCGACGTTACGCCGCCCTGTGCCGGCGCTACCGGGCGCGGGTGCGCGCGGTGGCGACCAGCGCGGTGCGCGAGGCGCACAACAAAGACGAAATCCTGGCGCGCGTGCGGCGCGAGGCCGGGCTGGAGCTGGAGGTGGTCTCGGGCCGGGAGGAGGCGCGCCTGACCTGCCTGGGAGTGCTGCGCGGCAAGCCCGATCACACCTCGTCGCTGGTCATCGACATCGGGGGCGGCTCGACCGAGATAGCCAGCGCGCGCGGCGAGCGCCCGGTGGCCCTGTGGAGCTTGTCGCTGGGCGCCGTGCGCCTGTCCGAGATCTTCGACGCCAGCGGCTCGGTCAAGCCCAAACACCTGCGCATGATGCGCCAGTACGCCGCCGAGACCGTCGCCGAGACGCTCCCGCGCCGCATCCCGGGCGCGCCCCTGCTGGCCATCGGCAGCTCGGGAACCATCCGCGCCGTGGTCGGCTTCGCGGCCGCCGAGGGCACCGGGCACGCGACCCGGCGGCAACTGACACTGGCCGTCGACGAGCTCTGCGCCATGGGCGTCGAGGGGCGGCGCGAGATGTTCGACCCCCGGCGCGCCGACATCATCGTCGCCGGCGCCGTGGTGCTGGAGGCGCTGGCCCACCGCCTGGGGCTGAAATCGGTGATCGCCGTCGACGAGGGCCTGCGCGACGGCGTGCTGGTCGACCTGATGCGCCGGCGGCGTAGCGGCGAGGACAACCTGCCGCTCGCCGAGGCGGCCGTCGCGCTCGGGCGCCGCTTCTACTTCGACGAGCGACATGCCCTGCAGGTCGCTCGCATGGCGCTGGAGATGTTCGACGAGCTGGCCGAGCTGCACCGGCTGCCCGCGTCGGCGCGCCCGCTGCTGGAGGCGGCCAGCCTGCTCCACGACGTCGGCAACGCCGTCAGCTACCAGCGCCACCACAAGCACACCTACTACCTGGTTCAGAACGCCGACATCCCGGGGCTGGCCGACCGCCAGCGCGAGCTGGTGGCGCGCATCGCCCGTTTCCACCGCGGCAGCGCGCCCGAGCCGGGCCACCCGCTGATGGAAGGGCTGTCGATGTCCGAGGGACAGCTGGTGCGCAAGCTGTCGACCATCTTGCGCATCGCCGACTCTTTCGACCGCAGCCACCACCAACCGGTGCACCGGGTGCTCGCGCGCGTGAAGGACGGCGCCGTCCACGTCCGCCTCGGCTCGCGCACCGCGGTCGACCTCGAGCTGTGGGACGCGGCCCGCGAGGCGCCCCTGTTCCGCCAGATGCTGGGCAAGCGGCTCGTGCTGGCGGCGACGAGAGGGTGAGGGGGGCCGGCCAGGTCCTACTCCCGTCGACGTTGACGTTTACGTTTACGTTGACGTTGGGGGATCCCCTGATCGTTGACGTGCACGTGCACCTGAACCCCACCGTGGACGTGACCGATCACGCACACGGTGGCGTTCCCGTTCAGGTGCACGGCCACGATCACAGGAGCAGGCGACGTCAACGTTGACGTCAACGTAAACGTCAACGGGATGGGGGGCTCAGCCTCGTTCGGCTTTGGACTCCCTGGCCAGCAGCTCGGCGACGCCCTCGCGCGGGGACTTGCCTTCGTGCAGGACCTCGGCGACCAGGCGGGTGATCGGCATGTCGATTCCCAGCTTGGCCGCCAGGTCGCGCGCGGTGCGCGCGGTGCCGATGCCCTCGGCGACGTGCCCCAGGCGGCCGAGGATCGCGGGCAGCGCCTCGCCGCGGGCCAGCGCCAGGCCCACCTGGCGGTTGCGTGACAGCTCGCCGGTGCAGGTCAGCACCAGATCCCCCAGGCCGGCCAGCCCGGCCAGCGTCAAGGGGTGGCCGCCCATCCGCGACGCCAGCCGGCCGAGCTCGTTGAGCCCGCGGGTGATCAGCGCGGCGCGCGCGTTGTTGCCAAACCCCAGCCCGTCGGCGAACCCGACGGCGATCGCCATGACGTTCTTCAGCGCGCCGCCGATCGCCACCCCGATCAGGTCGTCGGAGGTGTAGACGCGAAAGCGCTCGCTGGAGAAGCACGCCTGCACCTTGGCGGCCGTCGCGGGATCGGCCGCCGCCACCACCACCGCCGCGGGCAGGCCGCTGGCGATCTCGACCGCGAAGCTGGGCCCCGAGAGCAACGCCACCGCGATGCTGCGCGACTCGTCGGCGATCACCCGATCCATGGTCAGCCCGCTGTCCGGTTCCAGCCCCTTGGAGGCGCAGCAGATGATCGCGCCCTCGGCCAGCGCGGGGCGCGCGCCCCCCACCACCTCGCGCACCGTCGCCGACGGAACGGCCAGCACGACCAGCTCGGCACCGCGTACGGCGCGTTCGATGTCGGCGGTGACCGTCAGCCCGGGGGGCAGCCGCCGGCCGGGCAGGTAGCAATGGTTCTCGCGCCGCGACTCGATCTCGGCCGCCGCCGTCGCCGAGCGGGCCCACAGCGTCACCGGGTGCCCCGCCTCGGACTGCATGAGCCCGAGGACGGTGCCCCAAGCGCCGGCGCCCAGGATCGCGATCTTCATGAGGTGTCCGCGCGGACCGCCGGCCCCTACTGCCCGGCGACGCGGACCGTGTTGCGTCCCGCGTTCTTGGCCGCGAACAGCGCGCGGTCGGCGGCCGCCAGGACCATGGCTGGCTCGGCGCCGTCGTCGGGGAAAGACGCGACCCCCACCGAGATGGTCAGTCGCCCCGAGGGCTGGGTGCTGCTGAACTCGAACGGAAACTCGGCGACCTGGGCGGCGATGCGCTCGCCGACGTCACGCGCCGCCGCCTTGCCGACGTCGAGCAGGATGATCGCGAACTCCTCGCCCCCGTAGCGGGCCACGACGTCGTTGGCGCGCCGCCCGTGCTCGAGAATCTTGGAGACCCCGCGCAGGGCGTTGTCGCCGGCCAGGTGACCGTGGCGATCGTTGTAGAACTTGAAGTGGTCGACATCGATCATCAGCACCGACAGCGGCAGTCCGGTTCGGTTGCTGCGCTCCATCTCCAGCGACAACCGCTCGCGGAAGTGCCGGTGGTTGTGCAATCCCGTCAGCCCGTCGGTGATCGCCAGCTCGGCCAGGCGCGCGTTCAACGCCTCCAGCTCGCGCGTGCGCACCTGCACCTTCTCCTCCAGCGACGAGTTCAAGGTCGCCAGCTCGGCGTTCTTGCTCTTGAGCTCGCTCAGCAGCTCTTGCCGTTCGCGCTCGAGGCGGAAACGCGACAGGAAGTTCTGGATCGTGAGCCGCAGATCGGGCTCGTCCCACGGCTTGGGGATGTACTGGTCGAGGCCGGCTCGGTTGATGGCGTAGACCACCGCGTCCAGGCCGGCCTGTCCGGTGAGCAGGATCTTCACCGTACGCGGGCTGCGCTTGTGAACTTCTTCCAGCAGCTCGACGCCCTTCATGCCCGGCATGATCTGGTCGGCGATCACCACCGCCAGCTGTTCGCCGTCCTGCTGGAGATCGTCAATCAGCTCCAGCGCCTCGCGCGCGTTCTTGGCCACCGCGATGTCGCACTCGCCGCCAAAGCGCGCCGACAGCTGCTGGCGCAGCGCCGCGAGGATACCCTCCTCGTCGTCGACGCAGAGAATGTGTTCGCGCATCGGCAACTGATGCGGGTTCACGCCGGGCCCTCGGGGCGATGGTGCCCCGCAGCTCCGCGCGCGTACAATGGACCCTCTATCGGAATGCGCACCTCGAATCGGGTGCAGCCAGGCTCGCTCTTCACTCGAATTGTCCCCCCGTGCTTCTCCACAATCCTATGAGAGATACTGAGTCCTAATCCAGTTCCCTCTCCCTTGCCCTTGGTCGTAAAGAATGGCTCGAAGATTCTCGGCAACACGTCGGCTGGGATTCCGGGTCCTGCGTCCTGAATGGCAACTTGCACGTCCCCGTTCTCAACCGTGGTCTCGATCAGTATCTCGCCCCGGCGTCCCGTGGCCTGAACCGCGTTGTGGATGAGATTTGTCCACACTTGGTTCAGCTCTCCTACATAAGCGGTGATCGGCGGAAGCTTTCCGTAAGAACGTTTCACATTAACCCCGTTGTCCTCGGACTTCAACTGATGCGCGAGGATGACCAGCGTGTCTTCGATGCCCGCGTGCACGTCGACGCGTTCCAGCGGCGCCTCGTCGAGGCGCGAGTAGCGTTTCAGCGCACCGACGATGCGGCGGATCGAACCGATCGCGGTGCGGATGGTGCCCGCCGAGCGCGCCAGGAAAGCGATCTCGCGCAGGTAGCCGGCCAGCGGCTCCAGGCTCTTGCCGGCGGCGATCGCGCGCAACTCGCTCGCCGAACGCTCGCCGAGCTCGCCGATCTCCGCCAGCAGAGCCGCGGCGACGTCGCCGCCGGGTAATCCCGCGAACTCGACCTTCAGCCGGCGCGCGCGCTGGCGCGCGTCGATCGACGACGACAGCGACGCCGTGGTCATCTCGGGCAGCAGGCCGTCGATGTACTCGAAGTAGCGGTGCACCGACCGCGCCGGCAACTCGGACGCGTACAGATCGTGCGCGCACTGTCCCAGCCGCCGCACCGTGTCCTGGAGCGCGTCGACCAGACCCTGGACCGCCGCCGCCGGCGAGTTGACCTCGTGCGCGATGCCGGCCACCAGCATACCCAGCGCCGCCATGCGCTCGGAGTGCAGCAGCGCCCCCTGCGCGGCGCCCAGCTCGCGCAGCGCGTACTCGATCTCGCCCTTGGCGTGCTCCAGCTCGGCGGTGCGCTCGTGCACTTTCTGCTCGAGGTTTTCGGAGAACGCGCGCACCTCGGAGTAAAGGCGCGCGTTCTCGATCGCGGTCGCGGTCTGATCGGCGAAGGTGACCAGCAGGCGCAGGTCAGCCTCCTCGAAGCGCGCCTCACCGAGGCGACCGACCAGGATCACCCCGACCATGCGCTCCTTGAGCGACAGCGGCGCCGCGATCATGGGCCCGGTCAGGCCCGACGCCAGCGCCGCCGCGGTGAGCTGCGGATCGGCCTCGACCGCCGTGGTCCGCCGCGGCCAGCCCAGCGCGGCAACGGCCTCGGCCATCGGCGCCAGCTTGCGCCCGACCGGCTCGCCGGCCACGGCGCGCACGGTGAATCGGCGCGGGAACGGCGGGCGCGCCGCCTGGCGCAGCTCGCCCGGGTTGGTGGGCTCACCGTCGCCGTCGGCCGGCCGGCCCCGCGGCTCGGGTTGCACGATGCCATCGCCGCCCGGCACCGGGTCGACCAGCAGCGCGATGGCCGCGGTCTTGCCGTTGAGCACGGTCAGCGCCTCGCCGACCACCGAGCGCAGCACCTGATCGAGATCGACGACCGAGCTGACCGCGCGCCCGACCTGGTGCACGGTGACCAGCTCGCGCACGCGCGCCGCCAGGCCCTCCTGGTTCTCCTTCAAGCTGCGCGTCATGACCCGGAAGGCCTGCGCCACGTCGCCGAGCTCGTCCTGGCTGTCGACGGTGATCTTGGTGTCGAGATCGCCGCGCGCGATCGACAACGCACCCGCGTGCAGGTCTTGCAGCGGCCGGGTCAGGCGCCGGGCCAGCAGGTTCGCGAGCGCGATGGCCAGCAGCAGGGCCAGGATCGCGCCCAGCACCAGCGTCGTGCTGGCGCGCCGGCGCGCCGCCGCCAGCGGCTCGCGGTCGACGGCGACCCCCAGCAGGCCGACCCGCTGCGCGTTCACGTCCTGGATCTGGCCGAAGGCCACCGAGTAGGAGTGGCCGGCGACCTCGAGCGCGAACACCGGCGTCACCGAGGCCAGGTTCTGGCGCAGCACCTCTGCCGGGACGCGCGGTCCGACCAGGCGCGCGCCGGTCACCGCCATGAACGTGGATGTGCTGGGCTCGCCGTTGCGATAGACGATGACGTCGCGGCCGGCGCCCAGCGCCGCCTTCAGCCGGTCGGCCACCTGGCCGTCCACGGGCACGGAGACCACGAGCGCGCCCAGCAGGCGCAGCGCCTGATCGGCCAGCGGCAGGGCGGCGCGCACCACCAGCCGGTCACCCGCGCTCTCGATGCTGACCGTGCGCTCGTAGGCCAGCGCGCGCAGGATGACCGGCGACCGGTCCGCCGGCTGCAAGGCGCCGGCCCGCCGGCCGGCGGCCAGATCGTCGCAGACGCCGCGCGCGCAGCGGGCGATGACGTCGCCGGCAGCGTCGGTCACCTCCAGCAGCGCCGACGCGCCGCCCAGCGACAGCTCACCCAGGCGCTCGCCCGCGTGCCCGGGGGCGGTGGCGGCCGCGCGCAGCAACTCCGGGTCGTCGCCGATCTTGCCCGCGCGCGCCGACACTTCTTGCACCTCTTGCAAGAACAGCCCGCGCGCGACCTGCAACCCGCGCACGGTCTCGAATTCGATGCCCTCCTCGACGCTGGAGAAGATCAGCGCCACGGCGACCACCGAGACC
>DASRQZ010000090.1:0-13567 GCA_035696125.1 Polyangia bacterium | reverse complement strand
TCGGTGGTCGCCGACAAGGATCTCGACGGGCTACTGCGCCCATTGCTGCCGCTCTTCTCGCTGGTCGTCGCCACGCGCTCGCAGAGCCGGCGCGCCCGGCTGCCCGCCGACCTGGCGGCCGGAATCGCGGCGATCGCGGCGATCGGCGGGGCCGGTGCCGCGCCGCCACCGGTCGTGGTGCGCGACGACCCCGGCGCCGCGCTGGCGGAGGCGCGCCGGCAGCTGGGCGAGCGGTTCGGCGGCGGTCTGGTGGTGGTCGCCGGCTCGATCTTCCTGGTCGGCGAGATCCGCGCGCGGCTGCTCGGCGAGACGCCGGATCCGCGAGCGGTGTCCGACCCTCTGTGAAGATCGCCGGTCTGTAGGCCCGCCGGCGGAATTTGTTCACAGTCGGGAAAACGCCAAGCAGCAAGCAGACGAAAGGAAACGCCAAGACGACGTTGCCGGGACGCAGGTCCGATCTTGGCGTCCCCTGGCGTCATGGCGTTTGTCCCTATCTGACCAGCGCCACGGTTAGCGCTTTCGGGGGCGCGCGCGGGTCGGTACAATGAGACGGTGACTACCCTGGTATCGATCGTCGGAGCACTGGCGGCCGCGTTGCTGGCCGCCGAGGCGGCGCCGCTGCCCGCGGCGACGGACAGCGCCAGCGCACGCCCGGTCTTCGCTGTGGTGCCTGGTGGGGCCGCGTCACCGCTGGCGGCCGGGCCCAAGGGCGGACCCCCGCGGTTGGTGTGGACTGGCTTTCAGGTCACGACCGAGGGATCGCGGGTCTTCGTGCAGACCACCGGCCGGGTCGAGCTGGAAGTGGGTGGCGGCGCCGGCAAGACCGGCGTGACGGTCACCCTGCGCAACTGCCGCATCCACATGCGCAACAACAGCCGCACTCTGGACACCCGCTTCTTCGCCAGCCCGGTGCAGCAGATCGCGGTGCATCAGCGACATCGCGATGTCGAGCTCGACATTGCGCTCCGGCAGCCGGCCAAGCCGACCCCACGCCAGGAGGATGGCCCGGACGGAACCCACTTCTGGGTGATCGACTTTTCGCCCGCCCCGGAGGTGGTGACCGCCATCCCGGAGAAGCCAGGTTCCCTCAAGTAGATCGCCGCTTTTGACGATCGACGGGGGAAATGTGCTCCTCCCGCGCATGGTCGATCTCATTGCCCCGATGGCGTTACCTCTGGCTGGTCGCGCTCCTTGGCGCCGGATGCGGCGGCAAGGGGATCGATGGAACCCCTTTCCAGCGCACCGACTCGGGCATCCCCGACATCCAGGCTCAGGACCTGTCCCGCAACGATACCCGCTCGGATGGTAGCGGCGCTGATTCCGGCACCGGCGCCGATCGCGGCGACGCGGGCACGGCCGACAGCGCGAGCACCGGCGTGGTCGTGGTGGTCTCGATCGACCAGCCCGGGCAGGACGACATCGTGCCGGCCGCGCAGCGCTTCGTGCCCCAGGTGACGGTGACCGTGACCGTGCCGTCGGGGACGGCGTCCGACAACCTGGACACGGTGGTCGCCGAGCTCTGGTCGACCGGCGCCAACGCCAAGAAGATCTCGACCACCCCTTTGACCCTGACCAGCAGGATCGGCACCGTCGGCAACGACACCAGCTACGCCTACGCCGAGACGCCGGTCGACGTCAGCGGCCTCGCGAGCGGCGCCTACGAGCTGCGCCTGACCGCGACAACCCTCGGCGGCGCCAAGGGGACAGCGACCCGCGGCATCCGCACCGATTCGGGTCCGACCATCGTGATCACCAAGCCGGTCGCGGGCAGCGCCTACAAGGGATCCATCGCCGCCCAGGTCACCATCACCGATGCGATCTTCGCGCCCATCTCCGATGTGAAGATGTCGGTGGGTAACCACGACTTGACGCCGAGCGGCCCGACCGGCAACCCGGCCAATCAGTGGACGACGTTGATCGACTTCAACGCCTACATGCCAGCGCTCGACGGAGAGCAGCTGTTCGCGGTCACCGCCAGCAACTCCAACGGGACCAGGACCAGCGCCACGGTGCGCCTCGTGATCGACAACCAGGGCCCCACCATCACCGACACGTTGCCGGCGGTGGGCACCATCATCGGTTCGCTGATCACCATCTCGGCGACGATCACCGACCCGGCCCACGTGCTGGACGCGTCGGTGGTCGCCGTCGTCGCCCACGGCAGCGAGAGCTTCACGGTGAAGCTCGACCCCGACTCGTCATCGCCGGGACGCTACAGCCACCAGTTCGACACTCGCCTCCTCGATGTCCACGACCTGTACCCGACGGTGTCATTTCGGGCGTCGGACCTGCTTGGCAACGAGTCGTCAATAGGCTACACGGTGGCGCTGGACAACACGGCGCCGCTGGCCGATCTGGACCCGCCGCCACACCTCCGCATGCGAGAGAAGAGCGGGGGCGACTGGCTGTGCAGCTGGGAGTTCGACCCCCTGGGCAGCGACGCCGTCGGCGACGGCGAGAAGGTGGCCCAGCTCTTCGACGTGCGCGCGCGCGTCGAGGATCGCGGCAACTCGCCCTTCTCGGGCGGCGCCGACGTCATCCCGGTGTCCCTGGTCGATCCGGCGCGCGTCGAGCTGCTGGTCCTGAGTGACACCAGCCAGCCGCTGGTGGTCGACAGCGACAACGACGGCATATGCGACAAGATCAACCCGTTGCTGGTCCCGACCACGACCCCCATGTCGTCGAAGGACGCGTTGCTCATCAACCTGGTCCCGGTGCCCCCGTCCGGGCAGGCGGACATGACGCACGACCCCTCCATCGCCGCCGATGCGACGCTGCCGTGCGGCCCAGGGACCGCCACCGAACCTCCGGACGCGCTGTGCTTCACCACGGACCTGTCGATCGCGATCCCCTATACCTTTGCCAAGGAGCCGGCCATCTGGGCGCCGGCGCCGGTCATCCCGACCGGATTGCAGTGCGTGGGCAACCAGTTCGATGACTACGCCAACAACATCCGGGACGGCTGGGCCTGCATGGCGGTACGCGCTGCCGACAAGCTGGGCAATGAGCAGGTGTCGCGGGTGCTGCGCGTCTGCATCGACCACGACGGCATCGGCAACGAGTGCCCACACCAGCGCATCGTCGCCGTCAGCAACGCGACCCCGATCGCCGTCACCACGACGGCCCCGCACGGGCTGGTCAGCGGCGACGACATCGTGATCAGCCGGTCGGACGTCCTGGCCGCCCAGGGCCGCTGGCTGGTGACCGTCAGCGGTCCGAACAGCTTCACGCTCGACGGTTCCCAGCAGGACAACCAGCATCCCGGCAACGGGGTCAGCGGGATCTATGTGAAGTCGAGCGTGCTGCCCGATTGCACGGGCGCCCAGACCTCGATCCAGCCGGTCACGGTGAACCCGACCCCCCGCTGCACACCCTGGAGCGCCTACCCAGCCAGGGAAGTGCGCACGATCTTCTAACGTTCCCGTCAACGTCAACGTTGACGTTGACGTTGACGTGGACGTGGCCGGACCCGTGATCGTAGACGTGCACGTGCACGGGAACGCTACCGTCGACGTGATCGGGCATTTCGATCACGCCCACGGTAGCGTTCTCGTTCACGTGCACGTCAACGATCAGGGGTCCGATCACGATCAGGATTGCGGCCACGGGTTTGCCGCCCGGAGGGCCCTACCAGACGTTGGCGCTCAGGCTGCGGTTCGGTTCGCGGCGCGGGGGGCGCTGGGGCTGGCTGTACCAGGACGTCTGGGTTCGGGCGGGCGCCTTGCTCTCGAAGGTGAGGAAGAAGATCTTCAAGTAACGGTTGCGACCGACCCGTTCGTGGCCGAACAGGCCGCCCAGCACCTCCCACATATAGTCGCCGCGGCGTTTGACCGCCGACTCGAAGAAGGGAACGATGATGCGGCGGTAGGTGCCGTCGGGGCCGTGGGGGCCCAACCCCTCGCGATAGTAGTAGGTGGGGAAGACCCAGGTCGCCGCGTAGGTCGGGCGCCGCCAGTGGGCGAAGAAGGGGATGAACATCGTCGTGCGGTTGCCGCCGCTCTTGAAGTCCCAGTACAGAGGGAACGCTACCGTGGTCGACTCGGTGGGGTTGCTGCGCCGGTAGAAGAGCGGCGCGAGCCAGTAGGTCGTGTCGTCGGATTCGCGGTGGTGGCGCAGGAACAGCGGCACCAGCACGGTGGTGCGGCTCTCGTGAAAGTCGTTGAAGTCGTAGTACAGCGGCAACGCCAGGGTGGTCGACGCGGCGATGTCGCGGTGGCGCCAGAACAGAGCCAGGAAGGTGGTCAGCGCGCTCTGCGGCGTCTTGCGCGAGACGAAGAGCAACGGGGGGATGATCCGGGTCCTGGTTTCCTTGGCCTTGTTCTCGTGGCTGAACCACAGCGGCAGGAACCCGCTGCTGCGAGTCTCGAGATCTTCGCTGGAGAATAGCGTCAGCAAGTACCAGGTGCGCGCCCCGGCGCTGGAGCTGTACCCGGCCAGCGGCGTGAACAAGCGGAAGCGTTCCGCGCCGTGGGCCTCGTAAAACAGCGGCAGCAACGCCGTCGAGCTGGCGCCGCTCTTCTGGTCGTGCGAATGCCAGGCCGTCAGAAGGCCGCGCGTTCGCCAGGTCCCGTTCGCGGTCCAGAAGAGTGGACCGGCGATATTGAGCTCGGTCTGCTTCTCCTGGTCGGCGAAGTGCCAGTAGACCGGGAACAGCACGCGGTGGCTGCGCGCCTTGTCGTGTCCCGACCACCAGAGCGGAAACACCACCGTCGTGTGCGATTCGCGGTCGCTGGAGTGATAGACCAGGCCGGCCGTGAGCCGCACGGTCTGCTCCTTGAAGTCGGCGCGCCGGAACAGCAGCAAGGGCGGCACGATCAGCAGGCTGCGCTCGCTGTTCTTGGCGTAAAAGTAGAGCGGTGCCAGCCCGGTGTCCAGCACCCCGGCGTCCGGATCGCGGTGCCGGTACCAGAGCCCGACCATGGTGGTCGCGCGCGCCCCTTTGCGGGCGTGCCAGAACAGCGGCAGGAAGCTGTCGACGGCGTATCCGTCGGACTTGCGCTGGCGGAAGTAGGTCGGAAAGACGTAGGTGTCGTGCTCGCTGGCGTCGTCGTAGCGGCCGTAAAACGGGAACAGCACCTTGGCCACGTGCCCCGGACCCTCGACCTGCCACCAGGGGCCGATCTGTCGCAGGTGCTCGCCGGTCGCGCGATTGCGGGCGTCGAAGTACAGCAGGGGGATGCCGCGTGCGGAGATGTTCTCGCCTTGGTACCAGACGTAGGGGCCGAGGAATCCGGCCGCGCGCCGCGTCTGGTCCGCCTTCCAGGACTTCCACGACACACCGAGCGGGGTCGCCAGCAGCCACGAATCGGCGTCGCGACGGTAATGGACCAGCGGGAAGAGGGTGAAGCTGGTCTCGTCGGCGCCGCCGGGGCGCGCGCCGCGCCGGTAGTGAAACAGCGGGAACAGGGCGTCGGTGGTCTCGCCGCCATGGCTGCGGTGCAAGTAGGTGAGCAGCACCGTGGTGGTCTTCTGCTGGGCGTCGTCGTGGAAGCGCCAGAAGATCGGCACCAGCGCGACGTGCGAGTGGCCCGGACCGCCGCCGACGAAGAACAGAGGGGGCAGCCCGCCGCTCCAACCGTCGCGGTTGCGGTGGTGGTACCCGAGGGGCGTCACCGTGGTCGACCAGCCCTCGCGGTCGTTGGCGAAGTGCCAGTAGAGGGGGAACTGGATCCGGTAACGGCTGTCGGCGTCGTGGCCGAAGAAGTAGAGCGGCAGGAAGATGCCGGTCGACGAAGAGTCGCGATCGCCGTGGTGATAGAAGAGCGGCAGCGCGACGGTGGTGGCGGTGTCGCCGCTCTTGAAGCGCCAGAACAGCGGAAAGACCACGCCGTGGCCGTCTTGCCCCCGCTGCCCGAAGAAGGCGAACGGGAAGAGCCCGGCGCTCCAGCCGCTGCGGCTGCCGTCATGGAACGACCGCTTGTAGGCCCAGAGCGGAAAGATGCCCAGGTAGGTGCCGGTCTCGGCAGGGCCCGACCGGCGCGCGAAGAACGGCAACAGCGCGGTCGCGGTCGCGCCCGAGGCGGCGTCGCGGAAACGCCAGTACAGCGGAAACAGCGTCGAGGTCGTCCCTTTCGGGTCGTCGCGCAGGTAGAGCGGCCCGATCAGCTTGGTGGTGGAGCCGCTGACGTCGTTCCGGTAACGGATGAACAACGGGGTCACGACGTGCAGGGCGCTGTCGCGATCGTGCCGGATGAAGGTCAGCGTCGGCAGTAACGCCAGCGTGCGCGATCCCTCGACGTCGTCGCGGCTGTAGCCGCCGATCGGCGACACCCAGAACGACTTCTTGCCGTGCTCGGAGCCTTGCCAGAAGAAGAAGGGCAGCAGGGTCCGGAACGCGTCGCCTTTGCTGGCGTCGCCGCCGCTCCACCACAGCGGGAACGCCGTGTCGAAGTACCACTTTTGCCGGCGCAGGTGCAGGAAAGGCCCGGCGACGGTGGTGTTGGAGCCTGGGGAGTGGAAGCTCCACAGCAACGGGAACACCACGTCATAGGAGGTCTTGTCGCGCTGATTCGCCCCGTACCAGTAGAGCCAGAGCAGCGAACCCGAGGTCTCCGGCCCCTGGCGTGTGCGGTAGCCGGCCAATGAATAGAGCGACCCGCCATTCTTGTGCGTGTTCCAGTACAGCAGCGGCAGGACCAGGAGGTTCCGGTCCTCCTTGTCGCGCCAGTAGAAATTGAGCGGGAACGCCCAGGTGAAAGCGTTCCTGGGCGAGCGCGACGAATAGAGGATGGGCACGATCACGTCGCGGTCGCGCGCCGGCGAGCGCTTCCACCAGTAGAGGTAAAGCAGCGCGCCGAACGCCCGCTGGTGATCGGGATCCGCGATGGTGAATGACCCCAGCAGCGGCGCGGCCCAACCGAACTTGGTCGACTTGTAGAACAGCGGCCAGACCCCGAACGAGGTCGCGTCGGGCTGCCAGCTCCAGGAGATCGGCAGCCCCGGCACGATCACATGGGTCTCGCTCTTGGCTGACCAGAAATGCCAGTAAAAGGGCGCCAGCACCCGATAGCCCGCCGGCCCGCGCTTGGACCAGTAGAGCCCGAGGAGCTCGGTGAAGGAGCCCTCGTGGTAATAGAGGTAGAGGATGTTGGTCCGGGTCTGGATGACCTGACAGACGCCACGTTCGGAGCAAAAGTTCTCCGCGGGACAATCCTCGTCACTTTGACAGCTCTTGGTTGCAGAGGTCGCCGCAGGCGCGGATTCTCCCGTCGGCGTCGGCGTCGGCGGCGTCGTCGTCGGCGGCGTCGTCGTCGTGGCCGCGCCGCCCTGCGCGACGCGAAACGGACTCAGCGCCGCGCCCGCTGCGGCGGCATCGGTCCGGAACGGATCAAAGGCGCTCCTGCCCCCCGCCGCGGCATCACTCGCCGCGACGCAAACCAGAAGGAACGCGCCCGCAATCCCGGCGGCTATCCGTCGCATCTAACCTGCGAAATGCCCGCTACTGCGGCGGCAGCATCTTCCACTCGCCGTTCTCCTTCACGAAGGCGATCTCGCCGGTGTCGGTGTCCTCGCCTTTCTGGCGGCGCACCTTGAGCATCGCGGTGTCGCCCTTGGTCGATGCGCCCTTGATCTCGAACTTGGTGCCCTCGAACTCCTTCTGCATCTTCTTGAGACCATCGCTGCCCTGGCCGAGCCCCATCTGGGTGGCCAGCATGCCCTGGTACATCAGCGCGTAACAGTCGATGATCTTCTCGGTCGATCCCTCGTTCATCGCCTTGCGCCAGCGGTCGAAGGTCTTCTCGGGAGTCGCGAACTCGGCGCGCGCCGGCGGCAGCTGAAAGCTGATGGCGCGGATCTTCTCGCGCGGCAGCTTGACGATCTGGGCGTTGGGGGTCTCGATGGAGTAGACCCCATCGTAGTAGTGGATGATCTTGCCGGTCATCTTGGTCTTGTCGACCAGCTCGATGACCTCGCCGCGCGCGCTGGCGGCGCCGGTCAGCATCAGGGCGGCCAGCACCCACAGGTGGATCGATGACCTCGTGAGTGAATGACCCCGTGAGGAATGACCGCGCGAGGAACGAACCCGCGAGGAACGAACCCGAGAGGAACGAACCCGAGAGGAATCAACCCGAGAGGAATCAAGACGACAGGTGACCATGACTCGATCGGCGCTTGGACCGTGGGGCATCAGCGCGAGATGCCCGGGGCCGGGAACTTTCGGGTCAGCTCTCGCACCTCACCCAGCACCTTGTCGGCGTTCTGGTCGCTGGGGTCGGTGATGACCCGATCCATCCAGGCGGCGATCTGCCGCATCTCCGGCTCGCCCATCCCTCGGCTGGACACCGAGGGCGAACCGAGGCGGATCCCCGACGGGTCGAAGGGCTTGCGGGTGTCGTAGGGGACCGAGTTGTAGTTGAGCTCGATGCCGGCTCGGTCGAGCGCGCGCGCCGCCACCTTGCCAGAGACGTTCTTGTTGGAGAGATCCACCAGGATCAGGTGATTGTCGGTTCCTCGGGACACCACCTGATAGCCGCGCTGGACCAGCTCCCCGGCGATGGTGCGCGCGTTGGCGACCACGCGGCGCGCGTAGTCCTTGAATTCCGGCTGCGCGGCCTCGTGCAGGGCGACCGCCAGCGCCGCGGTGTTGTGCACGTGCGGGCCCCCTTGCAGTCCGGGGAACACGGCGCGGTCGATGGCCTGCGCGTATTCGGTGCGCGACAGGATCATGCCCCCGCGCGGACCACGCAGGGTCTTGTGCGTCGTGGTGGTGACCACGTCGGCGTGAGGCACTGGCGAGGGGTGGACTCCACCCGCGATCAACCCGGCGATGTGCGCGATATCGGCCGCGAAGCGCGCGCCGACCTCATGCGCGATCGACGCCATGGTCTCGAAGTCCCAGATGCGCGAATAGGCGGTCCCGCCGGCCCACAGCAGCTGGGGCTTTTCCTTCTTGGCCAGGTCCCGCACCTCGTCGTAGTCGATGAGCCCGTTGTCCTGGCGCACCCCGTACTGCACCGAGGTGAAATAGCGCCCGGTGATCGAGACGTTCCAGCCGTGGGTCAGGTGGCCGCCCATCGGCAGCGCCAGGCCCATCACCTTGTCGCCCGGCTTGAGGAAGGCGAGGTAGACCGCCATGTTGGCAGGCGAGCCCGAGTAGGGCTGCACGTTGGCGTGCGCGGCGCCGAACAGCGCCTTGGCGCGGCCGATGGCCAGCTCCTCGAGCGGGTCGACGTTCTGCTGACCCTCGTAGTAGCGCTTGCCGGGGTAGCCCTCGCTGTACTTGTTGGTGAAGACCGATGCCGATGCCTCGAGCACCGCCTTCGATACGTAGTTTTCGGAAGGGATGAGACGGATCTTCTCGGCCTGCCGCCGCTCTTCCGCGCGACACAGCTCGTAGGTTTGCGGATCGACCGCCGCGAGGGCTTCACCAATCATCGCTGCGCAAGCTATTCTC
This sequence comes from Polyangia bacterium, assembly GCA_035696125.1. Classification (GTDB taxonomy): domain Bacteria; phylum Myxococcota_A; class Polyangia; order Fen-1088; family Fen-1088; genus DASRQZ01. The sequence continues at coordinate 4,173 of DASRQZ010000090.1, read as the reverse complement.
ATGACCGGCGTGAGTCAACGCCGAAGCGAGCGCGCGGCCCACCCGGTGGGGCTTGTCGAAGCGCCCGAAGTGACTACGTTTTCGGTCGTGTCGCCAGCGCGGCGACCGGGCGGGCGGCGCGGTGGGGTACCGGCTTTTCCATTCTGTCGCCGAGGTTGCTTGACCTTGGTACCGGAAACGGGATTTAAATGGCGGCACCGAGTCGAACCCCCAATGTCGGATCGTTCACACACTCGACAAGATTGAAATGAAACCTCCTCTCCGCGGCGCCATCATCGGTTACGGGTTCATCATGGAGAAGGGGCACGCGGCCGGCTACGTCGAGCGGGCCCGCGACCCGCGCGACGTCGAGATCGTCGCGGTCGCCGACATCTCCAAGAAGCGCCGGGCGTTGGCCCGCGAGCACCTGCCGGGCGCGCGCATCTACGACAACTATGCGGCGCTGCTGGCCGCCGAGACCGGGACGGCGCAGGATCACCGGCTCGACTTCGTCGACATCGCGGTCCCGCCCGTCGACCACGCCGCCATCGCGCACGCCGCGCTCGATCGCGGCTTGCACGTGCTGTGCGAAAAGCCGCTGGCCACCTCGATCGACGAAGCGCGCTCGATGCTGCGCCACGCCGCCGAGGCGGAGCGCGTGCTCTACCCCTGCCACAACTACAAGCACGCCCCGGTGATCAAGACCGTGCGCGCCGCGCTGGAGGCGGGCCGCATCGGCAAGGTTCACCTGGTGACGCTGCAGACCTTCCGCAACACCCACGCGCACGGCTGCGCGGAGTGGCGGCCCAACTGGCGGCGCGAGCGCCGCTACTCGGGCGGTGGCATCGCGATGGATCACGGCAGTCACACTTTTTATCTCGCGTTCGAGTGGCTGAAGAGCTACCCGACGTCGATCTCGGCGCGCGCGACGGCGATGGCGCCGTTCGACACCGAGGACGACTTCAGCTGCAGCCTCAAGTTCCCGACCGGCGTGGCCTCGGCCCACCTCAGCTGGACGGCCGGCGTGCGCAAGGTGATCTACACCATCCACGGCGACCGCGGCGCGGTGCGTGTCGAGGACGACGCCATCGAGATCGCGACGCAGGTCCCGCCCGACGGGGCCGAGGCGCGCAGGGGCGGCGACGGCGTCAGCGCCCGCTGGGACTTCGAACGCAGCGAGATCGCGTCGGACTGGATGGACTCCAGCCACGTCACCTGGTTCAACTCCCTGTTCGACGATTTCAAGAGCGCGATCGATCGGCGCGACTTCGTCGGCAAGGAGGCGCGCGAGGCCTTCCTGTGCGTGCAGTTGATCACGACCGCCTACGCGTCGGCGCGGGAAGGCTGCCGCGAGCTGCCACTCGGCGGTCCGAGCTCGATCTCCGGGCACGACCTCAGCGACATGATCGAGCGGCGGACCGTCGGGCCGTGATCATGCGGGACATCTATTTTGCGCTCGGGATGTGGGCGTTCGCGGGGCTGGTCGTGGTGTCTTACCTCGGCCGCATGCTGCTGCGGGGGCGCAAGCGCACCGAGCGCATCGACGCCGACGGTGGCAGCATCTTCCTGGGCAAACGGGTCATGGAGGGCGCCTACTGGCTGATCGATCCGCCGGTGAATCTGCTGATCGCGCTGCGGGTCACACCCAACATGGTGACCGCCTTCTCGCTGCTGCCGGCGCTGGGCGCGGGCGTGGCGGTCGCCTTCGGCTGGTTCGGCCTGGGCTGCATGCTGGCGACGTTCGCGGCCCTCTCGGACATCGTCGACGGTGTCCTAGCCCGCCGCACCGGCGTGTCGTCGGACGCCGGCGAGGTGTTCGACGCCGCCGTCGATCGCTACAGCGAGTTCTTTTTCCTCGCGGGCCTGATGTTCTACTACCGCGACACCTGGAGCGTGCTGTTGTTGACGCTGGCGGCGACCATCGGGTCGTTCATGGTCAGCTACAGCACCGCCAAGGCCGAAGCGGTGCGTGTGCCCGCGCCGCGCGGCGCCATGCGGCGCAGCGAGCGCGCGGTGTATCTGCTGGTCGCGTCGGGTCTCACCTCGGTCACCAAGGTGCTGCTGGCCGACACCCCCACGCTGTCGCTGCGCGAGGCGCCGATCATCCTGGCCATCGCGATCGTGGCCGGCGTGTCCAACGTTTCGGTCGTGCAGCGCCTGGGTACGATCATCCAATCGCTGCGCGCGCGCCAGCCCGTCGCGCCGCCGGACGAAGCCGCCGCCAGCGACGGCATCGTCACCAAGCGCGAAACCCCCATCACGGGGGGATAAGGCGCGTTGCAGCCCAAGGACCAGAAGGCTGTCCTGCGCACGTCCGTGCCCGGTCCGGAGAGCAGCGCGCTGCGCGCGCGCGAGGACGCCCACGCCGCGCCCGGCCTGCAGAGCTACGCGGTCATGGCCGGCATCGTCGTCGACCACGCGCAGGGCAGCGCGGTTACCGACGTCGACGGCAACACCTACCTCGACTTCATCGGCGGCATCAACGTCAACGCCCTCGGTCACTCGCACCCGACCTACGTCCAGGCGGTGCAAGAGCAGGTGGCCCAGGTCTCGGTCGGGTCGTTCACCTCGCGCGCCCGCGTCGAGCTCGCCGAGCGGCTGGCGGCGCGTCCGCCGGCGCCCGGGGTTCACCGATTGCAGCTTTACTCGGGCGGCGCCGAGGCGGTGGAGAGCGCGCTGCGCCTGGCCAAGTGCCACACCGGCAAGTACGAGATGGTCAGCTTCTGGGGCGGCTTCCACGGCAAGACCATGGGCGCGCTGTCCTTGATGGGTTCGACGTTCAAGCACGGCCTCGGGCCCATGGTCAGCGGGTCGCATCTCATCCCCTACGCCGACTGCTACCGCTGTCCGGTCGGACTCAACTACCCGAGCTGCGGCATCGCCTGCGCCGAGATCGGACGCCAGCAGCTCAGGCGCGCGTCGGCGGGCGCGATCGCAGCGGTGGTGGTCGAGCCGATGCAGGGTACCGCCGGCAACGTGGTCCCGCCCAGGGAGTTCCTGCCGGCCGTGAAGTCGATCGCCGACGAGCAGGGCGCGCTGCTGATCGCCGACGAGATGATCACCGGCCTCGGGCGCACGGGCCGGCGCTGGGGCGTCGACCACACCGGGGTCAAGCCCGACATCGTCACCATCGGCAAGGCGTTCGGCGGCGGATTTCCGCTGTCGGGGCTCCTCACCACCGACGAGATAGCGCAGGCGCGCCCGTGGGGAGCCCCCTCGGGATCGTCGTCGAGCTACGGCGGCAACCCGCTGGCGGCAGCGGCCGGCGCGGCGGCGCTACGGATCATCGACGAGGAGCGGTTGGTCGACAACGCGCGCGACGTCGGTCAGGTGATGCTGCGCGAGCTGGAGGCCTTTCCCGACCGCTACCCCTTCGTGGGCTTCGTGCAGGGTGCCGGCCTGTTCCTGCGCATCGAGCTGGTCAAGGACCGCGCGACCAAGGAGCCGCTGCCGCGCCGGATCACCGAGCGTATCTTCATGGAGTGCGTGCGCCGCGGCCTGCTCACCATGTCGTACGCCGCCAGCTTTCGCCTGCAGCCCGCCCTGACCATCGACGCCGCCACGGCGCGCAACGGGATCGAGATTCTCCGCGAGGTCTTCGATCTGGTCGCGCGCGAACGTCTCTGGGAGTAGCGCCGTCGCCATGAAGACTCGCGTCGCGCACACGCTCGCGGTCTGGTTCGGCTGCGGGCACGTCCCGCTGGCGCCGGGACTGGCCGGCACGCTGGGCGCCATCCCCCTTTACCTGGTGGTGCGGCCTTTCGGGTGGCCTGCGGTCGCGGCGGCGGCCCTGGTGCTGACGGTGATCGGCATCTGGGCCGCGGGTGTCGTCGAGCGCCAGCTGGCGGTCAAGGATCCACAGATCGTCTGCATCGACGAGGTCGCCGGGGTCTTCGTGACCTGGACCGCCGCACCCACGACCTGGACCGGCCTGTGCGCCGGGGTGGTGCTGTTCCGGCTGTTCGATCAGTTCAAGCCCTGGCCGGCGCGCCTGGCCGAGCGGCGGCTCCGGGGCGGATTCGGGGTCATGGGGGATGATGTGATCGCGGGGTTGTGGGGGGTCGCGGCGTTGCTGGTGGCGCGGCGGCTGATCGGCATCGACGGCTGGCCGTAGGAACGAAAGGGCTTACGCCTCCGGTCGCTCGCTGTTGCGGCTCCGCTCTCTCCGTCGTGGGGCGGGGGGCTTGGGGGAGG
>DASRQZ010000089.1:0-25914 GCA_035696125.1 Polyangia bacterium | reverse complement strand
TCCTTGCCGCTCTGGTCGACGATCGGGCCCTTCCAGATGGCGAAGCTGCCGTCTTTCAAACCCTTCTTGACGGCGTCGACCTTGGCCTTCAGCGCGTCCGGGACCTTGCTGGAGATGGAGACCAGATCGATCGCGCCCTCCTTGACGCCCCACCAGATCTGCCCGGTGGTCCAGGTGCCGCCCAGGGCGTCGGCGACCGCCTTCTTGTAGTAAGGGGCCCAGTTGATGATCGCCGAGCCGAGGTGGGACTTGGGGCCGTACTTCTGCATGTCGGAGTCCCAGCCGAAGCCGAGCTTGCCGGCCTTCTCGGCGGTCTGCAGCACCGCCGACGAGTCAGTGTTTTGCATCAGCACGTCGGCCCCATCGTTGAGCAGCGCCTGCGCGCCCTCGGCCTCCTTGGGTGGGTCGAACCATTTGTTGACCCAGACCACCCGGGTTTCCACCTTGGGGTTCACGCTCTGCGCGCCCAGGGTGAACGAGTCGATGTTGCGGATCACCTCGGGGATCGGGATGGACGCGACCACGCCCAGCACATTGCTCCTGGTCATTCCGCCCGCGACCACGCCGGCCAGGTAGGCGCCCTCGTAGGTGCGCGAGTCGTAGGTGCGCAGGTTGGGCGCGGTCTTGTAGCCGGTCGCGTGCTCGAACTTCACGTTCTTGGCCTCGCCGGCGACCTTGAGCATCGGCACCATGTAGCCGAAGGTCGTGCCGAAGATCAGCTGGTTGCCCTGCGCCACCATGTCGCGCAAGACCCGTTCCGCGTCGGCGGCCTCGGGCACGTTCTCGACGAAGCTGGTGGCCACCTTGGCGCCGAACTCGGCCTCGATCGCCTTGCGGCCCCTGTCGTGCGCGAAGGTCCAACCGGCGTCGCCGACGGGACCGACGTAGGCGAAGGCGATCTTGAGCGGTCCGCCTTTGGCCGCTCCCGTGCCGGCCGGCGCAGGCGCGGCGCGCGAGCGGAGTGGGGCGGCCAGCAGCAACAGGCCGCCGGCCGCGATGGCGCCCAGGGCGGCGGCGGTGGTGGCGAAGCGTCGGCGGGTCATGGCAACGGGCGGTGTGGGCATCGGTGTCTCTCCTATTTTTCGTTCTCGCTCTGGTGTCTTCACTGGCTGGGTTGAAATGGCTTGCCAAGCGAGGCCGGCATGTTGGCGCGTATCCATGTCCGGTTGCGCGAGATCAGCACCAGAACCAGGATCGTCGCCAGGTAGGGCGACATGTTCAGCAAGTGCCCTTCGATCTCGACGCCGCGCGACTGCAGCGTGAACTGCAGCATGGTGACGCCCCCGAACAGATAGGCGCCCAGCAGCACGCGGGCCGGCCGCCAGGTGGCAAAGGTGGTGAGCGCCAGCGCGATCCATCCCTTGCCGGCGATCAGGCCCTCCACCCAGAGGTGGGCGTAGACCAGCGACACGTACGCTCCCGCCAGGCCGCACAGCGCGCCTCCCGCCAGCACGGCATAGAAGCGCACCCGCCGCACCGGGTAGCCGAGCGCGTGCGCCGATTCCGGCGATTCGCCAACGGCGCGCACCACCAGCCCGACGCGCGAGCGGAAGAAGAACCAGCCCAGGCCCGCCGCCAGCGCCACCGCGAGATAGACCGCGGCGTGGTAGCCGAACAGCGCGGGCCCGACGAACGGCAGCGCCGCCAGCTGCGGGATGCCGGGCGTCGCCAGCGCGGCGATCTGCTTGTCGGTGTAGCCGCTGCCGGCGAAGGCGGTGAAGCCAGCGCCGAACAGGCTCAGCGCTAGTCCGGTGGCGTACTGGTTGGTGCCCAGGCCGATCACGCAGGCGCCGAACAGCGCGGCCGCCAGCGACGCGCTGCCGGCGCCGGCCGCGAACGACAGCAGCGCGCCGTGGCCGTGCGCCGCCGTGGCGTAGGCGGCCAGCGCGCCGATCAGCATCATGCCCTCGGCGCCCAGGTTGACCACGCCGGCGCGTTCATTGATCAGCAGGCCCAGCGCCGCCAGCGCCAGGATGGTGCCCGCGTTGACCGAGGCCGCGATCATCAACGCCAGCGACTCCATCAGTCCCGCCCTCCGCCCGTCACGCGCAGGCGCTGGGCGACGGCGTCGCAGCCCAGCAGCGCGAACAGCAACAGACCCTGGAAGACCCCGGTCAGGGCCTTTGGTAACCCGAGGCGAGACTGCGCCAGCTCGCCGCCGATGTAGAACAGGCTCATCAGCGCCGACGACAGCAGCACGCCCAGCGGGTGCAGACGGCCCACGAAGGCGACGATGATGGCGGCGAAGCCGTAGCCGACCGGCAGGTGCGGCGTCAGCTGGCCGAGGGGGCCCGCGACCTCGAAGGCGCCCGCGAGGCCAGCCAGCCCGCCCGACACCAGCAGCGCCGTCCACAGCGCGCGCCGCGACGAGAAGCCGGCGTAGCGCGCGGCCCGCTCTGCGCTGCCGCACACCGCCAGCTGGAACCCGGCGTAGGTACGCGACAGGAACAGCCAGCAGAGCGGCGCCGCCGCCAGCGCCGCCACCAGCCCGGCGTGCGCGCGGTAGCCCGGGGCCAGGCGTGGGATCTCGGTGCCGGCAGCGAAGGTGATGGTCTGCGGGAAGTTGAACCCCTCCGGGTCCTTCCAGGGGCCGTAGACCAGGTAGCCGAGCAGGAGCTCGGCGACATAGACCAGCATCAGGCTGACCAGGATCTCGTTGGCGTTGAACCGATCGCGCAGCCAGGCCGTGAGACCGGCCCAGGCCATGCCGCCGGCGACACCGGCCAGCAGGATCGGCACGACGATCCAGCGCCCGGTGCCGGCGCCCGCGCGCAGGGCGACGGCGGTGGCGGCGATCGCGCCCAGGATGAACTGTCCCTCGGCGCCGATGTTCCAAACGTTGCCGCGGAAGGCGACCGCCAGTCCGAGCGCGATCAGCGCCAGGGGCGTGCCCTTGACCGCCAGCTCGCTCCACCCGCGCGCGTCGCGCAGCGGCTCGACGAAGAACATGCCCAGCGCGCGCGCCGGTGCCTGGCCCTGCGCCGCGAACAGCAGCGCGCCGGCGGCCACCGTGATCGCCAGCGCGGCCAGCGGCGAGGCCAGCGCCAGCAAGCTCGACGGCAGCGGGCGCGCCGCCAGGCGGGGGCCAGACATCGGGCTCGCCAGCTGGTCAGCCACGCGCCGGGACCTCCTCGAGCTCGCCGGGGGGCGCGTCCGCGCTGGCCGGTGACGGCCCGCCCGTCGCCGACGCCGGGCCGCCGGGGTAAAGGCCGCTCATCCACAGTCCGATCTGCGCGACGCTGGTCGCGCGCACCGGCACCCGCGGCGACAGGCGGCCGCGCGCCATGACCACCAGGTCGTCGGCCAGCTCGAACAGCTCCTCGAGGTCCTCGCTGACCACCAGCAGCGCCACGCCCCGCGCGGCCAGCCTGCGCAGGTCACGCCGGATCTGGGTGGCGGCGCCGACGTCGAGGCCCCAGGTCGGCTGCGCCACCAGCAGCACGCTTGGTTGAGCGTCGATCTCGCGGCCGACGATGAACTTCTGGAGATTTCCGCCCGACAAGCTGGCGGCCGCGTCGTCGGGCCCGCGCGCGCGCACGGCGAAACGCTCGATCAGCCGCGCGGCCAGGCGGCGCGCCGCGCCCCAGCGCAGGATACCGGCGCGCGCGATGGGCTCGCGCCGGGTGAGCAGGGTGTTCGTGGCCAGCGACAGCGACGGCACCGCGCCGCGCCCGATGCGCTCGGCCGGGATCGAGCGCAGCCCCAGCGCGCGGCGCGCCCGCGGGGGCGCCGCCGACACCTCGCGCCCGGCGAGCAGGATCTGTCCGCGGACGCCGTGCCGCTCCTCGCCCGACAGCACGTTGGCGAGCTCGTCCTGACCACTGCCGGAGATGCCGGCCACGCCGAGGATCTCGCCGGCGCGCAGGGTGAGCGCGATGTCGTCCAGCGCGACGCCCGTCGGCGCGCGCCGCGACAGCGCGCGCACCTCCAGGGCTGGCGCCGCCTTGCGCGCGGGCGGCGCGCCGGCGTCCGCGGCCTCGCGCACCAGATCGTCGGCGGGCCAAAGGGCCGGTGCCGCCGCCCCCAGCATCCGCTCGGACAGCGACTGGTTGGTCTCCAGGCGCGGGTCGACCACGCCGGTGATCCGGCCGGCGCGCATGACCGTGCAGCGGGTGCACAGCGCGCGCACCTCGTCGAGCTTGTGGCTGATGTAGAGGATCGAGCAGCCGCCCGCGGCCAGCCGGCGCAGGGTCGCGAACAGGGTCTCGGCCGCCTGCGGGGTCAGCACCGAGGTCGGCTCGTCGAGGATCAGGAGGCGCGGATCGGTCAGCAGCGCGCGCAGGATCTCGACCCGCTGCCGCTCGCCCACCGACAGCTCGCTGACCCGGCGGGTGGCGAAGCGCTCGGGATCGGTATCCAGGTCGTGGGCGCGCACGAGCGCGCCGATCCGCGCGTCGAGGTCGCGGCGCGAGAAGGTGTCGTCCAGGCCCAGCCAGACGTTCTCGGCGACGGTCATGGTGTCGAAGAGCGCGAAGTGCTGGAACACCATGGCGATACCCAGCGCGCGCGCTTGCCGCGGGCTGGTGATGCGCACCGGCAACCCGTTCCAGCGGATCTCGCCGGCGTCGGGGTGGACCGCGCCGTAGATGATCTTCATCAAGGTCGACTTTCCGGCGCCGTTCTCGCCCAGCACGGCGTGGATCTCGCCGGGCATGACGCGGAGGTCGACGTGGTCGTTGGCCTTCACGCCGGGGTAGCCCTTGCTGATCCCGCACAGCTCCAGGCGGGGGCCCGCGCTCACCAAGGCGGCTCCGGCCCGCGCGGCGAGCGTATATTGACCCGGTCATGAGTGATGCGATCCTGTCCGCACGATTCGACCTGACGCTGCCCGACTGGGCCGCGGAGGAGCTGGCCGCGCAGGGCACGCGGCACTTCGCGACCCTCGAAGAGCGCATGCGTCTGGTGATCGAGCTCGCGCGCCGGAACTTCCAGCACGACACCGGCGGCCCGTTCGCCGCTGCGGTCTTCGACGACCGGCACGGGCGCCTGGTGGCGATCGGCGTCAACCGGGTCGTACCAATGCGCTGCTCGTCGGCGCACGCCGAGGTGATGGCGCTGTCGCTGGCGCAGAACGTGGTCGGCACGCACGACCTGGGCGCCGCGGGCCAGCCGCCACATCAGCTGGTGGTCAACTGGTGTCCGTGCGCGATGTGCGGCGGCGCGGTCATCTGGTCGGGCGTGCGCGCGCTGGTCATCGCGGGCAGCGGCCCGGAGCTCGAGCAGATCACCGGCTTCGACGAGGGGCCGATCCACCCCGACTGGGCCGGCGAGCTCACCCGCCGCGGCGTCGCGGTCACCGACGGCGTGCTGCGCGACCAGACCCTGGCGATGTTCCGCGACTTCGCCGCCAGCGGCCGCCCGGTCTACAACGCGCGACAAGGGACATCGCAAGACTGATCGCAAGACCCGGGTAGATTACCCAGAGATCGAAGAACGCGTTGTTTCGGCGACATTTCGAGTCGCACGCGGCCAGGCTCCGGGCTTCAGGCTCCGGGCTTCAGGTCCGGAACGGACTCGACTGCACCGAGACCTCCGACGCTTTCCTGAAGCGTAGCCTGAAAGCCTGAAGCCTGGAGCCTGCCTAGAAGATCGTGAACTCGAGGCCCAACCCGGCGCTCATGGTCAACGGTGGCACGCCGGCCAGTGGCAGCGGATCGCGCGGCCCGGTATGCCAGCGTGGCGGGTGCATGGCGATCTGCAGCGCGGCCAGCAGCGCGAAGCTCCGGATGGCGTGGCGGTATTCGAGGCGTCCGATCGGGCCGAACGCCCAGCTCGACGGGCGTTCGCGGCCCGATTCTTCGCCGCTGGCCAGCGTCGCCTGCGCGCCCACGCCGACGCGCAGCGCGCGCAGGCGCGGCAGCGAGCTCGCAACCACCAGCTCCATCGGTTGCAGCTCGCGCTGGTACCTGATGCCGGCTCGCGATTGGCGTTCCGGGTGCAGGAAGGCGATGCCGGCACGCACGTCCCCGTTCTGGCCCAGGCGCAGGCGCGCGCCGACGGTTGAGCCATACATGAGCAGGTGGTGGTCGCCTGGTGGTGCGGCCAGCACCAGCGCCGCGACGTCCAGTCCCAGCCGCGCGTCGTCGACGGTGGGCGCGCGCGGGGGCGGGGCCGCCTGGACCGCGGGGGCGTCGTCGATCGGCGAGTGGGGCAGGGTGGCGTCGTCGTCGCCCGCGAAACGCACCGGCGCCGGCCCAGAGGTGCGCGCGGCCTCGGGCGACGCGGGCGCGGCGGCCGGAACCGGCGCGTCATCGGCGATCACCGGCGCCGTATGGGTCTCGCCGGCCGCCGCCATCACCGGCGCCGCGCGCGGCGGCCGGCGGCGACGCGCGTGCGTGCGTGCGGACAGCACCTCGACCTCGATGGCCAGCGCGTGGGCGAGATCGAACGAAGATGCGCCCGCAGCCAGCTGCAACTGCGCGCGCGCCGAATCGCCGGGTGCACGCACCTCGACCACGAAGCGCCGCGCCGCGGTCCGCTGCACCCGCACGCTCAGGCAGCCCTCGTGGCAGGGCGCGCCGCTGTCGTGCGCCCGGGTCGCCGGGAGGCCGGCGTCGATCAGCGCCTGCGCCAGCGCGCCGCTCAGGCCCGCATCTTCGAGGTCGGCGCCCCCACCCGGAGCGGCGGCGGTGACCCTGACCTCGAGGCGCGCCGGCAGCGCGGCACCCAGCACCAGCAGCGGCAGCAGCGTGGCTGTCACCGCGAGGGACTGCCCCTTCGACGCCCCGGTGTGGCCGAGTTCGCCGACGCCAGGCGGGCGTGCGCCAGCGCGGCGTGTACGCCTGCGGGAAAGCGCTGCAGATAGCCCTGCCACGCGGCGGCGCCCGCGCGCGCGTCCTGGCGCTCGACCAGCAGCGCCAGTTGCGCGCACGCGTTGTCGGCCCACAGCGGCGCGACCCCTGCGGGCAACAGCGCCAGCGCGCGTTGGTAGCTGCGCAGGGCGTTCGCGCGATCGCCGTCGCGCGATAGCTTCCAGGCCAGCAGCGCGTGCGCCTCGGCCGCTTCCTCGGCCGGAGGGTCGGTCGCCAGCCAGGCCTGGATCCGGTCGGCGGTGGTCGAGTCCTCGCGCTGCTCGATCGACGCCAGCGCCGCAGCGCGCGCCGCTTGCCGCCGCGCCGCGCGCCCCTCGACCAGACGCGCCTCGCCGCGCCCGAGCAGGAAGGGCGGGACGCCGGTGTCGCGCGGCTGCACTTCGACGACGCCCTCGCTCACGCTGACGCGCGTGCCGTGCGCGCCGCGTTCGACGTCGAAGCGCGTTCCGCGCACACGCACTTCGGCCTCTTCGGTGGTGAGCAGGAACGATGCGTCGGCCCCCAGGTGCGGGACGCTGACGAACGCGGAGCCGCTCTCGAGCTGGATCTGAGCGCGCCGCGGCTCGGACAGAGCGACCACGGCGCGCCCGGATGCGACGGCCACCCGCGCGCCATCGGCCAGCAGGGCCTGCGCGACAGAGCGCGACCCATCCACGACCTGGCCCGCGCGCGCCACCGCTTCCCTGGTGTGGTGGCTGAGCCGGGTGATGCCGACCGTGAATCCCGCCGCACAGGCCGCAGCGAGCGTCAGCGGCAACGCGCGGCGCAGGGCGCGCAGGCGTCGCCGTCCACGCGCGGCGGCGGCTGCCGGCCGCGCGATGCGCTCGAAGGGCGGCGGCGCGACCCCTTCGGCCGGCGCCGGCGTCAACGCGAGCGGCAGCGCGCCGAGAGCACCGTCGAGCGCGCGCAAGCGGCGCCGCCACGGCCGGCAGGCCACGCAATCGGCCAGGTGCGCCTCGATCGCCGGCGCGGGCCGCGTGCCGGGCTCGCACGCGAGCAGGGCGGCGCGGGCGGCGCCGCAATCAACCACGGGTCAGCTCCCGCGGTCCCCGCCTGGCGGCTGCGCCGGCCTGCCCGGCGTCGTCCGCCTGCGAGGCGTCGTCGGAGTCGTCGGCGTCGTCCTCCCACAGGTCCACGCCGGCGCGCTCGGCCAGCGACAGCAGCTCGGCGCGACCGCGGGCGATGCGGGCCAGCACCGTGGCGCGCGGCGCCTGGGTCAGCGTCCCGATCTCGGCCGCCGTGTAGCCTTCGGCGTAAAGCAGGATCGCGACGCGCTTTTCATCGCTCAGCTGATCAATCAGGATCAGCAGCCGGCGCGCCAGATCGCGGCGCGACAGCGCCGATTCGTCGCCGGCGTCGGCGTCGCCAGCCACCTCCCCGCTGTCGGCGGCCGGCAGCGTGGGCAGGCGCCGGGACTGGTCACGCATGGCATTCAGCGCGCGCCGTACGGCGATGCCGCTGATCCAGGTCGGCAAGCGTGCCTCGCCGCGGTACTGGCCGATCTTCTTGAACACGGCCACGAACGTCTCCTGCAGGATCTCCTCGGCGTGCGCTCGGTCGCGCAGCATGCGCACCAGCAGCGACAGCGTCCGCGGCGCGTGCAGCTCGTAACAATCCCGGAACGCCTGCTCCTCGCCTGCCACAAGACGCGCCACCAGCGCGCGGTCACCCGCGGGCCCTGGCAGCAGCGCTATGGATCGAGAAGGGGACACATCCACGCCTGAGGCCCGATCCGCCTCGTGCTCTATATGACACCCGACGGGGACAAGTGATTGCTCGGCACGCGCCGGGCAATCATTTCGGCGCCACGGGTGTCAGACCGGGGGAGTGCATTGCCTTCGTCTACCGTCGGGCGTCCGATCGGGCTTCGGCTCTGCCGTGGCGCGGCTGGTGTGTGGGGGGCCGATCGTGATGGCGATCATCGTGGGGGTTCTGTCCGGGCAGGCGCACGCCGCGCCGCCGCCACCCGCCGAAGAAGCCCTGTTCAGGGTACGCGAAGGCGGAGCCGTCACCCTCGACGCGGGCCTGGCGCTGGCGCTCCCGGTGGCGCTCGGAACCGGCCTCTCGACCGGCGCGGGTGCGGGCGTCAGCGTGGGCAGCGGCCACCTGGCGTGGGGCGTGCGCGCGTCGTGGTCGACGGCGACCGAGTACTCGCTCGACTGGACGGTGTCGCACGACGACATCAAGCTGCGCGTCATCGGCGCGCTCCAGCAGCGGGTCGGGCGCGCGCGCGTCGCGCTGCGGTTGGGCCTGGGGCCGACGATCGTACACGAGTCGCGCGTGCGCAACCTGGCCGCGCGCGCGCACCTGACCGGCCTCGACACCTCGACGTTCCAGGCGGCGCCGGCCGGTGACCTGGAAGCGGCGCTGGCCCTGCACGTGGCTGGACCCTGGCTGCTCTTGATCAGCGGCGGTCCGTCGCTGGCGGTGCTCGACGGCGGGGCGCGCTGGGGTTGGACGTCCCTGCTGGGTGCGGGGTGGCAGCCGTGACGCGCGCCTGGGCGCGCATCTCGGCCAGGGTCGCGGCTTGCACCCTGGCGGGCGCGCTCGCGGGGTGCGGCAAGGTGCAGGGCTTCGGCGGCGCGGCCCCTCCACTCGTGACCTTCAACTTTAGCGTGACCGGTGATCTCACGCCGCTGTTGCCGTCGGGCGAGACCGGGCCGCGGTCGCTGCAAGTGGCGCTGGTGTGGGGCGCGCAGTGGCAGCAAGAGCCGTTCTGCTTCCTTCCACCTGACCCCCGTGACGACGCCGCCAAGATCGCAGCCGTGGTCACCGCCGGCTGCCGCGATCCGTTCGCGTTCACGCCGGCGCTGGTCGCCGGCAACACGCCCGTGACGGTCGGCACGCCAGCGACGATGTCCTTGTTCAGCCTACCGTCCGCTGAGGTGATGGTGACCAGCGGGACCGGACGCATCGCCTATGGCACGTTCGTGGTCTACGACGATCGTGATGGCAGTGGCACCCTGGAGCTGGCGACGCCTCGGCGCACGCGCAGCGGCGGCCCTCAGGGACCTCCGATGCCGGACCTGGTCGACTCCCCCGATATCGTGTACGGCGCCAGCTTCGTCACCATGACGGCGCCCGACGAGCGGGTCGCGTACCTCGAGGGCACGTACCTCATCAGCGGCTTTTACCCGCGCAACGGCTGTAACGACCCACCGGGCAGCTTCTCCATCGTGGGCGCCGGCGGATTTTCGGTTGCCGACGCCATCGCGGCGTCGGCAAAAGGGCAACTGCCTGTCGAGAGCTCGTGTATCGATCCTGTACCCGGTCAGCCGCTGGATCGGCAGGTATCAATCGCCGTTCAAGATCACAGGTCGGTGCAGGAAGTGTCCTGCGTGCAGCGCGCCACCGACAGCAGCGTCCGCTACCGCGAGCCGCCCCCGGACGCCCCTGACTTCTTCGGGCGCACCACGGCGTGCGCGCATCTCCCGACCTTCGACGCCCAGAACCAGTCGAGCCTGATCCAGCTCGTCGTTTCAGGGCGGCGGACCGACAGATGCTTGGGGCTGACGCATTACACGTTGCGGGGCTGCCGCGAGAACGTCGCCTGCCCCGTGCCCGACTGGGACTTCACGGCGACGCCGCCGGCATGGTGGCCGTGCCGGAATTGAGGCATTGGCGGCTCGCATCGCTGGTGGTGGTCGCGGCGCTGGGCAACGCGGTGGGCGCGCGCGCCCAGGAGCCGAGCCCGGGTGATGGCGGCGCCAGCGAGACGGTGCCGGCCGCACCGACGACGACGCCAGGCGCGGCGCCGGCGACGCCGCCGACGCCGAGGACGACGACGCCGCCGATGCCGATGCCGATGTGGACGCCAGCGGCGGCGGCGAAGCCGGCGGAGAGCGATGACGAGGGGGAGCCACGGCTGTCCTTGCCGACCGAGGCCGACAAAGATGCGTGGCAACGGAGCGGCTTTCGCTTCGGCCTCGGGCTGTCCTACGGGCGCCTCCACGGTCTGCAAGGCGCGCCCAGCGGGCGGTTGCTGGGTGCCATGGCGCGGCTCGGCCTGCGCCTCGACGCTGATTGGTCGGTGATGGCGTCGTTCCAGTATCAGCTGGCCTCGTCGACGGGCGGCGGGCTGGCCGGGTTGCGGTTCGCGGGCACGCTCGATCCGACCTGGCACGTCACGCCCCACCTGGCGCTGGCAATCGGGTTGGGCTTCGGCGGCATCGTCGAGGCGAACACCGGGCGCGCGGACGTCGCGCCGCTGCCGAGCACGCTCTCGACGTCCTACACTTTTCCGACCGCCAGTCCCCCGCTGCCCGCCTGCAGCGGTGTCGGGGTTGCCGGGCTGGCGCGCGCGGAGTGGTCGATCGTGATCGGACCGCGCGCGTCGACCAGCCTCATGGTCGAGACGACGGGTCAATGGACCGGCTGCGTGGCCGACACGGGGCAGGTCGACCCCGACACCGGGCTGGCCATCGTGCGCCGCCAGTGGTGGCCGCACCTGGGCGCGACCGCCGCGTGGGGAATCACGTGGCGGTGACGTTCGGGCGCGCGCGACACCTTGTGCGACGCGCGTTGCTGATGGCCGCGGCGGGCGGAGCCGCGTGGCTGGTCGCGGGCGCGGCCCGGGCGCAGGGTGCCGTCGACGCCGGCCCGGGAGAAGTAGCCACGGGGCCGGATGGGGCGGCGACCACAGGGACCGGGGGTCCGCTGACGCCGCCGCCGGGACCGTCACCCGCGGGTCCGGGGGTGACCACCGATGCGGGCACGGGTGACGGGGGCGCGACGTTCGAGCCGCCGCGCGCGCTCGCAGACACCAACGTTCCGTACCCGGCGGGCGCGCCCACGCCGGCGCGGCCGGTGGTGGTCACCGTCCAGTTGCTGGTCGACGTGAACGGCGCCGTTCAGAAGGTCGACCTCAAGACGCCGCCGCAGCCACCGTTCGACGACGCGGTGGCCGCCGCCGCGCGCGGGTTCCGCTTCGCGCCCGGTCGCTTCGGCGGGTCGCCGGTGCCGGTCGCGATCACCTTCACGCATACGTTCTTGCCGCCGCCGCCCGCATCGCCGTCCGCCGCGCCCGCCGATGAAGGTCCGGCGCGCACGTCGGTGCTGCGCGGCCGCTTGATCGAGCTCGGCACGCGCGCGCCGGTGACCGGGGCGACCGTGAGCGCGCTGGTGGGCGGGCGCCACTACGCCGTCGACGCCGACGCGCGCGGCCGTTTCCGCCTGCCGTTGCCGCCGGGCCCGGCCGACATCACCGTGAACGCCCCGTCACACAACCCCTTCGCCCAGCACGAGACACTGTCCGCCAGGCAAGAGCTGGCGGTCAGCTACTTCGTCGAGCGGGACCGCTACGACCCCTACGAGATCGTGGTCGTGGGTGAGCAGCGCCGCGAGGAGGTGTCGCGCATCAGCCTGCGCGGCGCGGAGATAAGACAGATCCCCGGCACCTTCGGCGATCCCTTCCGCGTCGTGCAGACCCTGCCCGGCGTGGCCTCGGTCGTGTCACTGCTGCCCTACCCGATAGTGCGCGGCGCCAGCCCCAGCTCGACCGGCTTCCTGCTCGACGGTACCCGCGTGCCGCTCCTGTACCACCTGCTGGTCGGGGCCAGCGTCATTCACCCCGAGTTCATCGACGAGATCCAGTTCTTCCCCGGCGGCGCGCCCGCGCCCTACGGCAATTACACCGGCGGCATCATCGACGGACGCACCGCGCGCGCGCGCCCCGACGAGCACTTGCTGGACTTCGACGCGAACTTGTTGCAGGTCGGCGGCTTCGTGCGCGGGCCCATCAAGCCCCTCGGGGTCACGGTGACCGCCGCCGGTCGCTACGGCTACCCGGGCTTCCTGCTCGGCCTGGCAACCGACCAGGTCTCGCTGGCGTACTGGGACTACCAGCTGCGTCTGGACGGCGGCAACGCGCGCGACGGATGGACGGTGTTCTTCTTCGGCGCGCGCGACGAGCTTGACACCGTGCCCGCGAACGCCGATCCCAACGTCGCCAACCCGCCGCTGTCTCCGTCGCTGGTGCTGGCCTTCCACCGCGCCGACCTGCGCCTGCACCACGGCTTTGGCGGCGTCGAGGCGACGGCGCGCGCCGTGCTCGGCTACGACACGACGCTCAGCATGGGCACCGACTTCTCGCTGCTCACGGCCGAACCCTCGCTGACGCTGCGCTGGAAGCGCGACGACGGGCTCACCGTCTCGGGCGGCGTGCTGGGCACGGTTCGCGACGTCACCCAGGGCGCCGGGGCCATGGCCGCCACCAACCCGCTGTCGATGATCACCTCGACGCTCGGCAGGATGGAGATCGGGTCGGCCTACCTCGAGGCGCTGTGGCGGCCCACGCCGCGCTGGCTGATCCGTCCCGGCGTGCGCGCCGACGGGTACAGCGACAACACGGCGACCAGGTCGGGTGTCGACCCGCGCCTGACCCTCCGCTACAAGCTGCATGACCGCGATCTGCCCGACGTGAAGCCGGGTACCGACGACAGCGGGATCTGGCTCAAGGCCAGCGCCGGCATCTATCACCAGCCGCCACGCTTCGTCTTGCCGCTGCCCGGGCTGGACATGATGCCGCTCAAGTACGGGCTGTTGCGCTCTTACCAGACCAGCCTGGGCGCCGAGATCCCCTTCGCGCAGCGCTTTCAGCTCTCCTTCGAGGGATTCTTCAATTACATGGATCCGACGCTCTTCGATCTGTCGGTCAACAACGCGACGGTGGGGACGGCTGGCAACGCGGGACTGCTCCCGACCAGCATCATCACGCCCCCGATGGACGGCCAGGAGTTCATCGATCGCCTCACCAAGCCACAAACCGGTCGCGCCTACGGCCTCGAGGTGCTGATCCGCCGCCAGTCCAAGACCGGCGTGTTCGGCTGGCTGTCGTACACTCTGTCGCGCTCCGAGCGTTACCGCGACGGGCGTTGGGCCGCGTACGATTTCGACCGCATCCACCTCGTGAACCTGGTCGCCGGGCTGCCGTTGCGCCGCAGCTGGGATATCGGCGTGCGCTGGCAATACCAGAGCGGCAAGCCGACGACGATCAACGACGATCCCACCCTGCCGCCCGGCAACGGTTACAACGGCGGGCGCGGTACGGGCTACTTGCGATTCGACCTGCGTGTCGACAAGCGTGCGGTCTGGAAGAAGTGGCTGCTGGACTTTTACGTCGACATCACCAACGTGGCCTTGCTGCCGGAGGAGGTCACGCCGGGTACGGTCATCCGATACGTGTTGCCCACCGTGGGTCTGCGCGGGCGGCTGTGAATCCAAGGGATCAGGCAATCAGGCGACGAGGAGACGAGGAGTGAAAGCGACATGAACACCGGAAGTGCCATCGATACGCGGGTGCTGGACATCATGCTGCGCGCGGGCTCGGCCTGGGTGCTCTACCTCTTGCTCGGGCTCAGCCTGGCGGCGGTGGCGGTGATGCTGGAGCGGCTGTGGTTCTATCTGCAGGAGCGTCCGCCGCGCGCGGTGCTGCGCGACACGCTGGCCGCCCTGCGCCGCACCGGCGCGGGCGCGGCGCTGGCGCAGCTGGGCGGCGCGCGCTCGATGGAAGCCGCCGTCGTGCGCGCCTGCCTGGCCCACGCCGGCGACGGACCGGCCGCGGTCGAGGAACGCAAGGAGAGCGCGATCGAGCGCGAGCGCGGGCGATACGAGGCGCGCCTGGCGTTCCTGGGCACGCTGGGCAACAACGCGCCGTTCATCGGCCTGTTCGGCACGGTGCTGGGCATCATCCGCGCCTTCCATGATCTGGCCGGCAGCTCGATGCAGGGAACGCAGGCGGTGATGGCCGGCATCGCCGAGGCGCTGGTGGCGACCGGCATCGGCCTCATCGTCGCGCTGCCGGCGGTCGCGATGTTCAACGTGTTCACCCGTCACGTCGAGCGCGCGACCTCGGGGGCCGAGGAGCTGTCGCACGAGATCCTGGCCATCCTCAAGACGCCGGACGCGTCGCTGCCGGCCTCCGCGGCGCCGGCGCCGCGACAGACGGGGCCGGCCTGATGGCGGCCGCGGCGCGCCGGCGCGGGATCATCACCGATATCAACGTCACCCCGCTGGTCGACATCATGCTGGTCCTGCTGATCATCTTCATGCTGACCGCCAACCTGATCGCCAAGCAGGCCATCGAGGTCGAGCTGCCGCGCGCCGCGCAGAGCACCTCGGTCAACCCCACCACCCTGGCGGTGACCCTGACCCGCGACGGCGCGCTGTATCTGAACGGCCGCCCCACCACGCCCGACGGGCTGCGCGCGGCGGTGCGGGCCTCCGTGCAGGCCGATCCGAAGACCCAGGCCATCATCGCCGGCGACAAGGCGGTGTCGCACGGGCGCGTGGTCTGGGTGCTCGATGTGGTGAAGTCGCTGGGCGTCGCCTCGTTCGCGATCCAGATCGACCCGTCGGCGCTGACCGCGCCGACCGAAGGGCGGTGAGCCGGGCCGCGATGCGCGACGGGCGCCTCATCGTTTGTGCCGTGTTGTCGGTGGCCGGTCACCTGGCCTTCGCTTACGGTATGGCGCGCCTGCCGCCCGCGCGCGTCGAGCCGCGTGCGCGCCCGGCGACGGTCGCGATCCGGGTGGTGTCGCCGCCGCCGCCCGAGCCCCCACCCGAGCCGCCGTCGCCCGCGCCGCCGCCGCCCCAGGTGGTCCCCCACGAGCGGGCCCGCCCGCGACCCACGCCGGCGACCCCGGCGCCGGCGACGCCACCTCCGCCCGAGTCGCCGCCGCCCGAACCGACGCCCGGCAGCGGCCCGTCGACCACGCCGGTGTTCGGGGTCACCATGGAATCGACGTCGCAGGCCGGCAGCGGTCCCGCGATGCCGGTCGGCAACTCGGTGCGCGCGCCCGCCCGTCGCGACGTCGCGCCCGGGGCGGCGCCGGCGCTGGCGCCGCCGGTCCCGGCCTACGAGGTCACCACCATGCCGCTGCCCCAGGGACGTTGCGCCGGTCGCTACACCGACGAGGCCAAGGCCGCCGCCATCGAGGGCACGGTGGTCCTGGATCTGGTCGTCGGCGACAACGGGCGCGTGCGCGAGGTCAGCGTGGTGAGCGGCCTCGGCTACGGGCTGACCGCGGCGGCGATCACCGCGGTGAAAGAGTGTCGCTTCAGCCCCGGGGAAAAGGACGGTACGCCGGTGCCGGTGCGCGTGCGGGGTTTCAAGATCCGGTTCGTGCTCGGCGAATAGGGCATGTGCTAGTCTGCTCCCACGGCAGGGGGTTCTTCTCTGTGCTCGGGGGCGAACCATGAGATCAGACGCGATCCTGCTGGTCGAGGACAACGACGACGACGCCGAGCTCACCATCATGGCCTTCCGGGAGGCCAAGATCGCCAATCCGATCGTGCGCGTCAGCGACGGTGTCGAGGCGCTGGACTACCTGTTCGCGCGCGGCAGTCACGCCGGCCGCCGCGCCGAGGAGCTGCCGGCCGTGGTGTTGCTCGACCTGAAGCTGCCGCGCCTGGGCGGGATCGAGGTCTTGAAGCAGGTGCGGGCCTCACCGATCACCAAGCACCAGCCGGTGGTGATCCTCACCTCGTCGGCGGAGGAGCAGGATCGGGTCGCGGCGTACGACAATCACGTCAATAGCTACGTCAGAAAGCCGGTCGACTACGAGCAGTTCGTGGCCGCGACCCGCCAGCTGGGGTTGTACTGGAGCGTCGTGAACATGGCGCCGCCCGAGCAGTCGCCGGGCGCGGGCTGACCCCCGGCGGGGGGACGTCGAAGTGGCGGCTGGTCTCACCCGCGCCGTTGATGCGCGCCGCGACTGTCCAGGTGCCAGGCGTGGCCGCCAGCAGAAAGGTGAAACCCAGGTACCAGTGGCCGAAGCGGGCGCCGGGCGCGATGGTGAAGCTGCGCGTCGTGGTGCGACCGCGCGGGCTGCGCAGCGCGACCGAAACCGCGTCACCTCCGCGCACCGCAGCCGACAGGCCCACCCCCAGCACGGTGGGTGCGGCGATGACCGCGGGATCGCGCGCCGGATCCTTGATCTGAGCCACCGTGAGCCCGGCGCCCGGGGACACGACCAGATCCAGGACGCCGGAGGCAGGGTCGTAGGGTGGGGGAGCGATCCAGAGCGTGGGCTCGGCGAGCGTATCGACGGCCGCGCCGCCGCAGTCCCGCACCTCCAGGTGCAGGTGAGGCTGCGTCGAACAGCCCGAGCTGCCGACCACCGCCAGCGGCGCACCGGCGGCCACCGCCTGGCCGGCGACCACCCGCGCCGAGCCGGTCTTGAGGTGTCCGTACAGCACCCGGAATCCGTTGGCGTGTCGCACGGCGATGAGGTTCCAGCGCCCGGCGCAGCGGAGATGGCGGTCGGGTTGATCCTGAATGACCTCCTCGACGACGCCGGGCGCCACGGCGTAAACCACGGCCGCGTCGCTGTCCATGTCGCGGAAGGAGGGCACGTCGACGTCGATGCCGTCGTGACCGTCGTAGGTACGGGCCGCCGGCCCGCGCCCGCCCGCATAGTCGGTGACCCCCGGGCTGCCCGGGTCGAGATCGACGTAGTTGGTGATCACCCAGTCGCGCCCGGCGACGCCGCCGAGCGGAAAGCCCGCGATGGCCAGGTCCGAGCGCGCGCAGGTGGGCGCGGCGAGCACGGTGGAGGTGGAGAGATCGACGGTGAACATCAACAGAGCCGTGAATGGATGCGCAAACCAACGGAGCATGGACGCCGGCCTTTCCGGCCCCGGCGTCTGGCGCTCTCGGGACCGATCGATCTGGCGTCTAGCGCTCGGTTACTCCCCTCCCGTCCTCCGCCCGCCGGGTCGCTCACAACATTCCCTCTTCCCCCGCCCGACCCCCCAGCTCGTTATCTGGTTTACCCACCCACCTGCACCACGTTCAGCTTCTTGCACCGGGCGCGATAACAGACGATCGAGGCGTGAAAGCTGCCGTCGAAGCTGGCTTGTAGATCCCCGCGCTGCAGATTCAGGGTGCCGCGTTCCAGCTTGGCCAGCAGGCTACCGCAGCCTGCGCAGCGGATATCCCTGGGCTCGAGCGCTCGCTTTTTTCCTCCCACGGTGCCGATTCTCCGCGCTGCGCTTCATCGGGAGGCCGGCGCACGGCGGCGAGCGGGCCGCGACAAAGGCGCCGGTGGTGGTCTCCGGCCGGGCGCCGTCCGTCGCTGTGCCGGGGCCGTCGGCGCCTCCGCCGCCCCGGACCCCGCGCGCGCCACCTGCCACCCCGGCATCAACCGTGCAAAGCGCAGCGGCAAGATCAGGTTCCCTTGATGGGCGTACGCCTGCTCCGGTCGCCCGACCGGCACCCGCACGGTCGGCCGCTCTTCGCCGACCCCGTTGTCGTTGGCGTGCATCCCCTGCAACTCCACCTGCACCATGACTAGGCCACCTTCCTGGCTGCCCGCCGGTCTTCCAGAGACACCGTCCCATCTCCCGCCCTGTCCTTGTCCTTGTCCCTCTCCGTCGGCGTCGGCGTCGGCGTCGGCGTCGGCGTCGCCGTGATCGATCCGTTTCCGTTCACCCCGATCCCCGCCCGCGCCAGCAACTTGCCCCGGATCTCCCGCAGCACCTCCGGATGCTCGAGCAGAAACTGCCGCGCCGCCTCGCGGCCGTTACCCAGCCGCTCGCCGCCGTAGGCGATCCAGGCGCCGCTCTTCTCCAGCAACCCCGCCTCGACGCCGAGATCGATCGCTTCACCGGTGCGCGAGATGCCCTGGCCGTAGCCCAGGTCTAGCTCCACCTCGCGGAAGGGCGCCGCCATCTTGTTCTTGACCACCTTGATGCGGGTGCGGTTGCCCACCACCTGCTCGCCCTCCTTGAGCGCGCCGATGCGACGCACGTCCAGCCGCACCGAGGCGTAGAACTTCAGCGCGTTGCCGCCGGTGGTGGTCTCCGGGTTGCCGAACATGACGCCGATCTTCATGCGCAGCTGGTTGATGAAGATCACCATGCACTCGCCGCGCGCGCACGCCCCGGTCAGCTTGCGCAGCGCCTGGCTCATCAGCCGCGCCTGCAGGCCCATGTGCGAGTCTCCCATCTCTCCCTCGAGCTCGGCCTTGGGCACCAGCGCCGCCACCGAGTCGACGACGATCACGTCGACCGCCTCCGAGCGTACCAGCATGTCGGTGATCTCCAGCGCCTGCTCGCCGTGATCGGGCTGTGATAGCAAGAGATCTTCGGTCTTGACCCCGAGCTTGCGCGCGTAGGACACGTCCAGCGCGTGCTCGGCGTCGATGAAGGCGCACACTCCCCCCGCGCGCTGCGCCTCGGCCACGACGTGCAGCGCCAGCGTGGTCTTGCCCGACGACTCCGGCCCGAAGATCTCGACGATGCGGCCGCGCGGCAGCCCGCCGATGCCCAGCGCGATGTCGACGCCCAGCGAGCCGGTCGAGATCACCGGCACATCCAGGTGCGCCTCACCCGCGCCGAGGCGCATGATGGCGCCCTTGCCGAACTGCTTTTCGATGTCGCCGACCGCCACCGCGATCGCCTTCTCTTTCTGACTGTCCTTGCCGTTGTCCATGGTCGCTGCCTCCGTTGCGTGAGATGGAAGCAGCGTACGGCGGGGGTATGACAAAAGTGGACCCGGCGGGAAGCCCCGCCAGACCGGTCAGCTCCCCAGGAGCTCGACTGGCGTATCTTCACTCGCCATGCCGCGCCGCCCGCCGCCCGCCCGCTACGCGCCCGCCGCTCGCCTGCACGAGGTGCGGGCCCTGCTCGACCGCGCCGAGGGGACGTCGATCTACGACATCGCCGAGCGCTTCGGACAAAGCCCGCGCACCGCCCTCCGCTACATCCAGGCCCTGCAGCGCGCCGGTGAGCCGCTGTACGAAGAGATGGCGGGCGCGCGCAAGGTCTGGCGCATCATGCCCAGCGCGCGCCGTCAGACCATCACGCTCAGCACCGGTCAGATGGTCGCGCTCTTTCTTTCGCGCCGGGTGTTCGACTTCCTGGCTGGCACCGGGTTCCAGGAGGACCTGGACGACGTGTTCCGCAAGCTGGAGGCGACGCTGCGGAGCAAGGAATCGCTGGCGGTGCGCAACCTCGACCGCAAAGTGTTCGACGTCAACGAGGCCCGCCACCTGTACGAGGGGCGCATCGAGGACGTCAACGACATCATCACCGCGCTCTTGCGCGAGGAGCGCTTGCGGGTGACCCACGAAGGGGTGTCGGGCGGGCGCAAGACCTTCATCCTGGAACCCTACACGCTGCTGGTCTACAAGAAGGGCCTGTACCTGGCCGGCTTCAGCCAGCACCACCAGACCATCCGGACCTTCGCGCTCGATGGATTTCGCGAGGTGCAATGGCGCCGCGGCGACCGCTTCGATTACCCGGGCGACTATCGCCCCGAGCAACTGACCGAGGGCGCCTTTGGCCTGATCCGCGGCGAACCGACCCGGGTGCGCATCCGGTTCCGCGACAAGGTCGCCCGCTACGTGCAGCGGCGCCAGTGGCACCCCAGCCAGCGCTTCCGGCGCGTCGCGGGCGGCGGCGTCGAGATGACCCTGGACGTGCGTGGGACCGTCGAGCTGGTGAGCTGGGTGCTGGGATTCGGCGACCAGGCCGAGGTCCTCGAACCCGCCGACCTGCGCGCCAGCGTGGCAGGTGAGCTGGGACGCGCCGCCGCCGCCTATACCGGCGGCCGCCCGCCGGCCGCCGGTTGAGGCCTCTCGGCATTCGTCTCGCAATGTCCAGGGCTTGCCCGGGGCTCGACCGTACGCAATATCTGACATTAACGCTGCGCTTCCCGCCATGACGATATCGACGTCTCCGTCCCCGAGCCCGCCCCGGCCGCCGCCTTCTTCGTCGTGGTCGGAGCTCGCGCCGTCCACCCCGTCGCTGACCCGGACGACGCAGACCGGCACCCGCCGCGTGAACGCCTGGACCGCGGGCACGGCGATCGCGACCCTGGCCGTCAGCCTGACCTTTCTGGGCGTCTGGTTGTCCCATGCCGCCGGTAGCGCGGCCTGGGTCGGGCCGCTCATGAAGACCAACACCGCCGTCGGCCTGGCGGCCGCGGCGGTCGGCTTGCTCCTGCGCGCGCTGAGGCCACGCGCCAGCCTGGTCGCCGACGTTGCCGCAGGGGTCGCGATCGCGATCGGCGGCCTGACCTTGCTGCAATACCTGAGCGGACTCGACTTCCGGATCGACCAGTTGCTGGCTCACGACGCGATCATCCCCGAGAGCGCGCGCTTTCCCAACCGCATGTCGCCCATCGCCGCGATCGGCCTGGTCGCGGTGGGCGCGGGGCTGGCTGGTGCGGGGACGGTGTCGCGCTCGCGGGCGCTGGTCTGCCACGTGCTGGCCCTGCTGGTGCTCGCCACCAGCCTGTTCTCCCTCATCGGGTACGCGTACGGCGTCAGCGTGCTGTACCAGCCGACGCCTTTCATCCGCATCTCGCCCTACACGGCGGCGTGCCTGATCCTGCTCAGCGTGGGGACGCTGTCGCTGCGCACCGACATCGGCGTGACCCGCCTGATCGTCGGGCGCGACGTCGCTGGATTTCTGGCCCGCCCGCTGATCGTGCTCAGCGTGGTGGTGCCGATCCTGTTCGGCCGCATCGCGGTGCGCGGCGCCCAGCGCGGGCTGTTCGATCCGGCGCTGGGGGTCGCGCTGCTGGTCATCTCCACCATCTTGATCTTCGTGGTGGTGATCGCGGTGCTGGGCCGTTTCATCGAGGCGGTCGAGCAGCGGCGCCGCGCCGCCGAGGAGGATCTGCGGCGGTCGGCGCGCATGATCGGCGAGCTGGCGCAGGCGGCCACCGTCGACGAGGTGGTCGACGTCGCCGTGCGCGTCGGCGTGCGCGCGCTGGGCGCAGCCTCGGGCGGTGTGATGCTGGTGTCGGAGGACGGCCGCGAGCTGCGCATGAAGGAGGCCACCGGATACAGCGACGAGAGCATCAGCGCCTACGGCGGCATGCCGGTGGCATCGGAGCTGCCCGCCGCCGTGGCGTTTCGCCGCAACCAGCCGATCTTCATACCGACGCGCGACCAGTATCTGCGCCACTTCCCGGGCGTGTCGCCGGCGCTGGTGCAGAGCGGGCAGTCGCGCGCCGCGGTTCCGCTCGGCGGCCGCGACCGCGTGCTGGGCGTGCTGGTGCTGACCTTCACCGAACGACAGCGCTTCAACGGTGAGCAGCGCGCCCGCATCCTGAGCCTGGGCTCGCAGTGCGGGCTCGCGCTGGATCGCGCGCTGCTGTTCGATTCGGAGAAAGCGGCGCGCGCGCACGCCGAGCGGGCGCGCGGGCAGGCCGAGTCGGCCAACGTCGCCAAGGACGAGTTTCTGGCCATGCTGGGCCACGAGCTGCGCAATCCACTGGCGCCCATCTCGACGTCGCTCGACCTCATGAATCTGAAGGGCGGCGCGTTCGACAAGGAGCGCACGGTGATCGGCCGCCAGGTGCAGCACATGACCCGGCTGGTCGACGATCTGCTCGACGTCTCGCGCATCACCCGCGGCAAGATCGAGCTGCGCCGCCGCCGCCTGGAGCTGGCGGAGTGCGTGGCCGAGGCGGTCGAGGTGGTGAGCCCGCTCATCGAGCGGCGCCGGCATCAGCTGGTGGTCTCGGTGCCCGCGGTGGGCTTGCCGGTGCGCGCCGACCCGCATCGGTTGTCGCAGGTGATCTCGAATCTGCTCACCAACGCCGGCAAGTACACCAACCCGGGCGGGCGCATAGACGTCGCCGCGCGCGTCGAGGGGGAGCAGGTGGTGCTGACCGTGCGCGACAACGGCATCGGCATGGGGCCCGAGCTGGTGCCGGTGGTCTTCAATCTATTCACCCAGGGCCACCACACCCTGGACCGCGCGCAGGGTGGGCTGGGTTTGGGGCTGGCGCTGGTGCACAGCCTGGTGTCGCTGCACGGCGGGACGGTGGCCGCCGAGAGCGCGGGGCCCGGGCAGGGCAGCTTGTTCACCGTGATCCTGCCGCTGGACCACGAGCTCGACACCGCGGTACGCACGCCCGAGCGGTCGCCGGCCATCCCACTCGACGGACCGGCGGGTTCGCGCCGGCGCTGCCGCGTCCTGGTGGTCGACGACAACGCCGACGCGGCCGAGATGCTGGCGGCGGCGCTGAGCATGCGCGGCCACGACGTGCGCATCGCCGGCGACGGGCCGGCCGCGCTGGCGGCGGCGCAGGAGTTTCGGCCCGAGCTGGCCTTCCTGGACCTGGGGTTGCCGATCATCGACGGGTTCGAGCTGGCACGCGAGCTGCGCGCTCGCCAGGAATCGCGACCGCTGACCCTGATCGCGGTCACCGGCTACGGTCAGGACTCCGACCGCGATCGGACGGCGGCGGCGGGGTTCGATCAGCACCTGGTCAAGCCGATCGAGATCGAGATGACGCTGGCCATCGCCGAACAGGTCGCGGCGGCGAACAGCCCCGAACCTGGGTGAGGTTGGGAGCGGTCGCCGCCGCGTGGGACGAACCAGGCGAGGTCATGCGCTCAGGCCGCCCGGCGCGCCAGCAGGGCGCGGGCGCGCCGGTCGCGCAGGTAAAGCCCGCCCCAGATGAAGGCGGCGACGTAGATCGGGAACAGGGTGTGGCTCAGCAGCGGGTGGCCGACCCGGACGTGGGTGGCGATGGCGCCGCCCAGGTAGCCGGTCAGCAGCACCGCGCCCAGGACCGCGGTGCGCGGGACCAGGTACAGGACAACGCAGGACAGCAGGATGATGCCGATGGGGACGATGCTGGCGATCGGGTAGCCGAGCTCGACGGTCCCTTTCACCACCGGCTCGAGTCGCACCAGCTTGACGGCCGCGTCGAGCATCAGGAGGGCGGCGATGAGGCCGCTCATGATGCGCCCGGTCCAGACCGCGGCGCGGCCGGTCGTGGCGGCGCGGGTGCTGGTGATGGGGCTGGTGGTGGCGATGTTGGCAACAGTGTTGAAAGTGGTGTCCATGGTCGGCCTCCGGTCTGGGTTTTTGAGATTGGCTTTCATGCCCTTCCCCCTGCCGACGAACCAGGGATGGTCGGATCGACACGCGACGAAAGTTTTTTCCCCCGGACCTGGGGTCGACCGCGGGCATACTCGTTCGTCGCCTGGACAGAACCCCGGACGAGAGGAACCCCGCCCATGCTGTACGCCATCTTTTGCTACGACTCGGAACAGACGGTCGGCGCCTGGACCAAGGAAGAGGACGCCGCCGCCATCGCCAAGCTCGTGGCGGTGCAAGAGAAGCTGGCCCGCGCGGGCAAGCTCGGCCCGGTCGCCCGCCTGATGCCCACCAGGACCGCCCGCACCTTGCGCAAGGGCCGCCAGACCGTGGTGCTCGACGGCCCCTTCGCCGAGACCAAGGAGCAGCTGCTGGGCTTCTTCATCGTCGACTGCATGACAATCGAGGAGGCGCTGGAGGCCGCCGGTGAGCTGGGCAAAGCCAGTAGCAGCCAAGGCTCGTTCGAGGTGCGCCCGGTTGCGATGTTCAACCCGGTGAAGGGCGGCCACACGGCAGGCGGGAATTTGTGAGGGAAGGACCAAACGCCATGTCGCCAAGACGTTGACATTCTCTTGCCGTCTTGGCGTCTTGGCGTTTCATCCTTTGCAGGCCGCCGCCCTCTCCAGCAGCAACGCGCGCTCCCTGGCATTCTTGGTCAGGGTGGCCGCGCGCTCGAACTCCGCGCGCGCCTCGTCTCGCCGGCCGACCTTCTCCAGCAGATCGCCGCGCACCGTGGGCAGGAGGTGGTACGACGCCAGCGACGGTTCGTCGGTGAGCTCGTCGACCACGTCCAATCCGGCCTGCGCGCCGTAGGCCATCGACACGGCGACGGCGCGGTTGAGCTCGACCACCGGTGACGGCGTCACCTGGGCCAGGGCCTGGTAAAGGTCGGCGATGCGCACCCAGTCAGTCTCCTCGCCGGTGCGCGCGCGCGCATGGCAGGCGGCGATCGCGGCCTGCAGCGCGTAGGGACCCTGCGCGCCGCCCAGCGCCTGGGCGCGCGCCAGCGCGTTCAAGCCGCGGCGAATCAGGAGCTGGTCCCAGCGCGCGCGGTTCTGCTCCAGCAGGCGGATCGCTTCGCCGGTGGGCCCTATGCGCGCGGCCGAGCGCGAGGCCTGGATCTCCATCAGGGCCACCAGGCCGTGCACCTCCGGCTCGTTGGGCTGCAGCCCCGCCAGGATCCGTCCCAGGCGCAAGGCGTCCTGACACAGCTCGGGCCGCATCCAGTCGTCGCCCGCGGTCGCCGTGTAACCCTCGTTGAAGATCAGGTAGATGACCTCGAGCACCGACGACAATCGCCCGGCCAGATCGGCGGCGCGCGGCACCTCGAAGGGGACCTTCGAATCGGCCAGCGTGCGCTTGGCGCGCACGATGCGCTGGCTGATGGTCGGCTCCGGCGTGAGAAAGGCGCGCGCGATCTCCTCGGTGGTCAGCCCGCCCAGCAGGCGCAGGGTCAGCGCGACCCGCGCCTCCGTCGACAGAACGGGGTGGCAGGCCACGAACAGCAAGCGCAACAGGTCATCGCCCACGTCATCGTCCAGCGCGGCGTCCAGATCGGGGGCCGCCGCTTCTGCCTCCAGCTCGATCTCGTGTCCCAGCTCCTTGTGTTTGCGCACCAGCAGTCGATCCCGGCGCAGCTGATCGAGCGCCCGGTTCTTCGCCGTGGTCATCAGCCACGCGCCGGGGTTGTCCGGCACACCCGACGTGGGCCAGCGCTCGAGGGCCGCGACCAGAGCTTCCTGCGCCAGTTCCTCGGCGCGACCGACGTCGCGGACCATGCGGGCCAGACCAGCGATCAGCCTGGGCGCTTCGATCCGCCACACGGCGTCGATGGCGCGCTGGGTCTCGGAAGAGGGTGACGGCGACGGCGAGGGCGACGGCGACGGCGACGGCGACGGGGACGCTTTCACCGCCTGATCAAAGCATCTTCCGTCGTATGTGCAAGGGCGGCGCCCCGGGGCGCGGCTACGCCTTGCCCAGCCGCTTGCCGATCTCGAGATGCTGGTCGAGGGCCTCGCTGGGCGGGAAGTCGGTCAGCTCGAACATCTGCCTGATCTCGATCTCACCGTCGACGAAGGGCACCCGCTTGGCCCACTCGACCGCCTCGGCCTTGGATTTGACCTGGATCAGCCAGTAGCCGGCGACCAGCTCCTTGGTCTCGCTGAACGGGCCGTCGGTCACCTGCGGTTTGCCGCCGGCGAAGCGCACGCGCGCGCCCTTGGCGGTCGCCTGCAGGCCGGACCCGTCGAGCATCACG
>DASRQZ010000088.1:0-46883 GCA_035696125.1 Polyangia bacterium | reverse complement strand
GCGCCGGCGACGGCGGCACGCCGGTCTGCGACACAACGCGCGGCATGTGCGTCGGCTGCCTGAACGACAACGACTGCGCGGGCGACGCCGGCGCCGCCCACGTCTGCGACACGATGGCGAAGAAGTGCGTGCAGTGCGTGCTCCCCCGCGACTGCCACAACCCCAACGCGCCGATCTGCGACAACCAGATCTGCCGCGGCTGCAAAGTCGATTTCGAGTGCATGGGCATCGGCCCCGAGGTCTGCATGTCTCACGTCGGCAAGCACTGCGCGACCGATGACGAGACGGTGTACGTGAAGAAGACCAGCTGCTCGGACACGATGCCCTCTTCGGGCTCGAAAACCCTTCCGTTCTGCAATTCACAACCGGCGATCGATTCCGCAAACGGGCGTCCCCCGCCGCGTGATGGCGGAACCGGCGCCGACGCGGGACCCGCTCCGCTCAAGAACCTGGTGGTCATGCGCGGTACGGATCCGTTGACGTTCTGGACGTTCAACGCCAACCGCACCTTGACCGTGGTCGGCAAGGATGGCGCGGTCATTCACGGTGGCGCCTTCGAGGGCATCACCCTCGGCGCAGGCACACTGTACCTGCGCGATCTGGAGGTGAGCGGCGGCGACACGGCCGGCATTAACGCCACGGGCGGCGAGCTTCACCTCGACCGCGTGGTCGCTGCGGGCAATCGGGGCGGCATCTTCCTCGACAACACCTCGTTCGCCATCACCAACTCGGTGATCGCCGGCGGCACGCAGGCCATGATTCCGAACAGTCTCATCGTCTGGTCGGGCATCTTCATCGGCACCATTCCGGCGGCGGGGCCGGCGTCGCTGTTCAACGACACCATCGTCGGCAACGCCACCGGGGCCGTGGTGTGCGGAGACACCGCGAGCACCCCGTCCCGAGCCAGGCTGGCTGGGCTGATCCTCTGGGGCAATTCGCTGGACTTCCTCGGCAACTGCACCGTCCCCGCATCTTGCTGCGGCCTCGCCAACGGCCAGCCCGTCGATCCGATGCTCGACTCCACCTACCACCTGATATCGGGCTCGCCTTGCATCAACAAGCTGACGGCCGGGAATTTGACCTCCTACGATTTCGAGGGAGATCCGCGGCCGCTGGGCGGGGCGTCCGATTGCGGTGCCGACGAATTCCGTCCGACGACGCCGTAGTCGGGCGGCGGGAAGATCGCGCGCGGTCTGCGTTGGAGGGTTTGCCTCTCGGGGAACACGCATGAAGACGAATGGCCGGCTCGGTGTTCGGAGCTTGCGGACGATGGTGACAACCATCCTCGCGCTCGCCTGGCTGTCCTGCGCCCACACCCTCCCCCCCGAGAAACCCCTCGGCCCGCCCCTGCCCTTCACCGCCGGCGCGTACGATTGCGCGGCGCCCGCCACCTGGAAGACTGGATCGTTCGCGGCGCTGGTGCCGGCGGTGCAGCGCGCGCTGGCCAACGACGACAGCCAGGGCGCGCTCACCGTTCTCCTCAGCAGCCACTACGCCGAGGAGGTCACCTGCGTGACCGGCTACGTGCACGACGAGAGCGTCCAGCAGCAGGCCACCGCGACCGACAAGGATCTGGCCGCCCGCCGGGTCGCGGCGACCAGCGCCTGGATCGAACAGCAATCGGCGCGCGGCCTGACGGTCAGCAACTACGCGGCGGAGGCGCACTGATGCCCGAATTCGCTCTGCTGGCCGAGGAGGGCTGTGTACCTCTGGACGTGCTGGCCTTCATCGCGGCTGCCGTCAATCTGCAGATGCGGCGCGACGTGGCGCCGGTCTGGGGCGACGACGTCTGGACCTGCGTCGCGCTCGACAGCCTGGCGGGCGTCAACCCGACCGAGACCCGCAAGATCCTGACCTTCAAGAAGAAGCTGCACCTGACCGGCGCGCTCGGCTTTCACACCCAGACCTCGGGCGGCGTCGACTACGCCGAGGTGCTGCCGCCCGCGGCGCGGCCCGCGGGCGAAGCCATCGACGGCACCACCACCTCGCACGAGGTGATCGAGACCTTCGGCGACCCGACCTGCAACGCCTACGTGCGCGGCCCGTCGGGGCGCCGCCTGGCGCGCGAGCTCTGCGACCCGGTGGAGGCCGACGCCTATCCCATCTCGGTGCGCATCGGCCCCGAGACCCGCCAGGTGATGGTCTCCAACTTCGTCTTTCCGTCCTGGTTCCACGGCGGCCCCGGGCCCCACGACTACCTCAAGCGGCTCGACTTCCCCGAGGAACTGACCGCGGGCGGCTACTTCGAGTACCTGGACGAGAACGACCACTCGCAGCAGATCTTCGCCGACGCCCGCGGCCGGCAAGCCTGGCTGGCCAAGATGACCAACCCGACCACCCGCGTGCAAGCCCGCGTGCGCCACGCCCTGGAGGGCGCCCCACCCGGATAGGGGGCGGGGCGACTCGCCCCTCACATGCCCAGCAAGGACCGCAGATCCGTCGCGCCGGGCAGCTGTCCCTGGTTCATGAACGGAAGACCGAGCAGGTCTTCGATCGTCTTGAGCAAGGCGGCGTGTGTCCCCACTCCGGTCTGAGTGATGTTCCCTTTGTGCGAGGTCCGCGCGATCTCGAGGTTGGGAACCGGGTGATCCTCGTCGTACCAGACGAAGACCGCGACGGTTCCCGCCTGGTAGGCGCTGCTGTTGAGGACACTCTGGATGTTGGTGCTGGCCCAGGCGTCGACGACGCTGTCACCGCAATCGTGGCCGTCGTTGCACAGGTTGGGCGTGATGAACGCATAGGTCGGCAGGTTGTTGGCGTCGAACTCGCTGTAGGGCCTGACTTCGGTGTTGCAGAAGTCGTGGTCGTTGTGCGAGCCGGTGCCATCCGTGTAGGTTCCGAAATAGTAGAGGCCGGGGATGTGCTTGGCGGCGTTGCCGCTGGCCGAACAGCCGGTGGTGGCGCCCTCGACGTAGTTCCGGGCGGTTCCGCCCGCGAGGCGCACCTGGCGGAAGATGTTGTTGTCGGTGGATTGGCAGGATGGCGAGGGGTTGCAGTCGTTCACCGTGCTGGTGTTGCTGACGCCGCTGGTCTCGCCGATGTACTGGGTCAGGCTGTTCTGTGAAGTGTTGGTCTCGGTCCAGTCGCTGAAGAACGAGCACTGCGCGGCCAGCGAGTGCAGGTACGGCATGGTGCTGGCCGAGAACCCCAGCCCCACGTTGGACCAGGTGCGGTTCTCGAAGGCGAAGATCACCACGTGGGCATAGTTCGCGGGCGGTGCGCCGGTGGAGCCGCAGATGCTCGTCGAGCCGCCCGCTCCCGAACCGCCGGTTCCGCTCGCCCCCCCTACCCCTGCCCCGCCCGAGCCGGAACAGGCGCCACAGTCCTGCGAACAGGTCGAGCAGGTCTCGCCGTGATCGCAGCGCCCATTGCCGCAGAAGTTGCGGACAGCTGACGAGGACTCGCCCACGATGCTCGCGGCCTCGTTTGCGGGCGGCGGGGAGCAGCCCGCGACGATGGGGCCGATGCTGCCGGCCAGAATGGATACCAGAGCATGCACAGAGATGGACGGTTTCATCGGCTCCTCCTGAAAGAGTGACGCGAGCACTGTAAGGACGCCCGTCACGCACCCAGGTGAAAGAATCGCAACAGACTGGCGACGCAGCCGCGTCGAAACGACTCCCTTCGCCCATGTCTTCTTGGATGTGGTCTGCTAGTTTTCGGGGCGGCGGAGGTCGCTCGGGAGGCGGCGGCGCCTCCGGAACCTGGTAGCGTTCTCGACCGGCGATGAGCTCCAGGACCATCGAGCTGAGAAGGCGCTTCGACTCCCGCAACTGGCAGATCGCCGCGAGGGGATCCGACGCGGCGCCCACATTGCTTGTCACCTGGCAAGTGGAGCCCGAGCCCGTGGACGGGGGGATGCCGCCTCTGATCCAGACGGTGCTGGCCGAAGCCTTGTGCGGCCTCGGTCCTTGCTGGTTCGCGGGCGACCTTGGTCGCGCAAGGCCAGTGGCGACCCTGTCGCTGCGCCGGGGGTTGTTGCGGCGTCAGGTGATGATCTTTCGCGCCGAAAGGGCCGTCGAGCTCTTGCCGGCCTTCGAGGCGGGGGCTCACGACTGGTCGATGGCCGCGCAATGGATCGTCGTGGCCTCTGGGCCCTTCACGGTCAAGGATGTCCTGCCGCTGATCGAGACCTTGCTCGGGGACTGGGAGCTGCCCGCGGATTGGCCCGAGCAGGTCCCCCTGATCGTTCAGGCCGGGGTCGATGGCGATGCGGCTGGCTGTCATTGTCGGACGCCGCAGATCGAGCGAGAGCTACGCGAGGCACTACGGCGTTCTGCAACCTCTCATGGGGTTGCAGTTCGAAATGTCGATCAGGATTAGGACGCCGCTAAAGGTCCGCTCAAGGGAAAGAATCGGATCACCGGACGACCCGCCGTCGAGCGTAGGGAGATCCAGCGCTAACCGCGCAGCAGCTTATCCAGATTCGCCTTTTCCCAGGCGTGGGCGCGCTCGTAGTCGGAGAAGGTGCGCTCCTCGGCCAGGAACTCGCGGGTGTGAAATCGGCGGCGGCCGTCCTTGCGGTGGACCTCGTGCTTGCCGTGCAGCATCTCGTGAAAGACGATCCAGGCCACGAAGTACTCGGGGACGTTGGGCTGGTCCAGCGCGGGGTGGATGCGGATGATGCGGTCTTCGACCGCGAAGCTGCCCATCTTGATCGAGCGCCGCCGCCGCCGCCGCGCGCTGATCGGGCCCCAGGTGATGCGGGCGTCGAGCTTGCCCTCGAAGCGCTCGGCGTTGAGGCGATCGAAGATCGCGGCCAGGTCGTGGTGCCGGCCGGCGGCGCGGATCCGGATGCGCCGCGGGCGCCGGATCTGCTGGCGGATGATGTGCTGGTTCTGTTCGATGTACTCGCCCAGCAGGGTCGAGGCGCGCCGGTCGTTGTGCACGACGTAGCGAGCCAGCGCGCGCACGATGCGCGGCTCCGCACCCACGAACATGCGGTGCAGCCGCAGGCGGTAGCCGTCGGGCTTCCGGCGCACCGAGATCATGCTGTAGTGGTTGTTGGTCAGGTGCAGCTCCAGCATCTTGCCGGGCGGCAGGTAGAGGCCGAGCGCCTCCGCGACCTCGTCGGCCTCGTCTTCGGGCGTGCGGGCGATCCGGACCCGGCGCGCGGCCTCGGCCGGGCGCAGGGCACGGCGCGACCGGCTGAGCGGCAAGGCGCCCGGAGGCAGGGTGGCTTCCGAGGCGGATGCGCGCTCGAGCGCCTGCTGGAATGGCAGGCTCAGCTGGGCGAGGGTGGTGGAGGTGAGGGTGGGCGTGACCGGGCGCGGGTCGCCCGGGCGGGAGTGACGCTTCAAGTTGGCCTCTCTTTGAGCATGCTCCCTCGGTCGAAGCGGCGAAAGCCTATCAAGCGTGACAGACGCGCGCAAAATTCCTACACGTCGAGCATTACTTGACTTTAGCTGTTGATAACTCCGGGCGCACAGCGTAAAGGACGTCCACGACGATGCGCGTTTCGGTGCTGTACTTCGCCATCCTGCGCGAACGGTTGCGTTGCGAGCAGGAGAGCATCGAGCTGCCCGCGGGCGCCACCGTCGCTGAGGGGCTGGCGACGATCGCGGCGCGCCACCCGGGCATCGCCGGCCTGCTGCCGCAGGTCCAGACGGCCGTCAACCGCCAGATGGCGGTCGGCACGCACGCGCTGGCCGAGGGCGATGAGCTGGCGCTGCTGCCGCCGGTCGCGGGCGGCGCGGACGCCGCGGGCGGCGGGGCCGCCAACGACGCGGGGCCGGCGCCGCCGGCGCGGCGCAAGATCGCCGTGCTGGGCCGGGCGCTGTCCCTGGGCGCGGTGGTGGCAGAGGTCGAGGGGGTGGAGCGCGGGGGCATCGTCACCTTCACCGGCGTGGTGCGTCGCCACGGCCGCCACGGCGAGGTGGTCCGCCTGGAGTACGAGGCCTACGTCGAGATGGCCGAGCAGGTGCTGACCGAGATCGCCGAGGAGATCGAGCGTGAATGGCCCGGCGTGCACGTCGCCATCCACCACCGGGTCGGTTCGCTGCTGGTGGGCGAGACCGCGGTGGTCATCGCCGCCGCGGCGCCCCACCGGGCGGAGGCCTTCGACGCTTGCGAGGCCGCCATCGATCGCCTCAAGCGGCGCGCCCCGATCTGGAAGAAGGAGATCGGCACCCACGGCGAGGAGTGGATCGGGCACTGCCCCTGAAACGTGGATCAGGGACGCAACTCGGGTGAGAAGCATCCGACAACTCAGCGCATGGTCGGCAGCAAAAGTCCGGCGCTGGACGCGATCGTCGGCGACGCCCCCGAGCTGAGGAGCGTGCTCGCGCGCGCCCGGCTGGTGGCGCCCACCGGCACGCCGGTGCTGGTGACCGGGGAGAGCGGCACCGGCAAGGAGCTGCTCGCCCGGGCGCTGCATGAGCTGGGGCCGCGCCCCGAGGGGCCGCTGGTGACCGTGAACTGCGGGGCGCTGCCGCGCGAGCTGGCGGAGAGCGAGCTCTTCGGCCACGAGCGCGGCGCTTTCACCGGCGCGGCCGCGCGCCGGCGCGGCTGGTTCGAGGAGGCGTCGGGCGGCACGCTGGTCCTGGACGAGATCGGCGAGCTGCCGCTGGACCTGCAACCCAAGCTGCTGCGCGTGCTGGAGACCGGGCGCATCCGGCGGGTGGGCGGCGCGGGCGAGTCGGGGGTCGCGGTACGCGTGGTGGCGATGACCCTGCGCGACCTGGGGCTGGAGGCGCGACGCGGAAGCTTTCGCGCCGATCTCTACTACCGGCTAGCCGGGTTCGAGCTGCCGCTGCCGCCGCTGCGCAGCCGGCGCGGCGACATCGGGCTACTGGTTCGCCACTTCCTGCGCGAGCTGGCGCCCGAGCTGGGGGCGCGCGAGATCGAACCGGCCGCGCTGGTCGCGCTGGAGAACGCCCAGTGGCCCGGGAACATCCGGGAGCTGCGCAACGCCGTCCGGCGCGCCGCGATCCTGACCCAGCACCGGATCGACGTCGCCGCGCTGGAGCTGACCGAGCCGGCCAGCTTCCCGGCCGGCGAGCCGGCGCTGCGCCTGCGCCTGGCCGAGGTCGACGGCGCCTTGCCCGGCCCGGTCGAGGCGCCGCGGCCGCCCGGCGATAGCCTGCAGCTGCGCGGCCGCACCTTCGCCGAGATCGAACGCGACGTCTACTCGTGGTCCCTGCGCGAAAACGGGGGCAGCCGCCGCCGCGCCGCCAAGGCGCTGTCGATCGCGCGCTCGACGTTCTGCGAGAAGGTGAAGAAGCTCGGTCTGGGATGAGGGCAGGTCGGGGGACTCAAGGGCCGGCGCAAGACTCAGCGACCATGGAAACGGACCATCTTCAGGGCCCTGCGCGGCACCATCCTTGCAAATTAGGTGCGTCGTGCGGGATTTGCAAGGATCCCGTGGCGAAGACCACCCGGTCTGAGTTCTCTTACGAGGGCTCGCCCTCTGGCCCTGGCATCGGTTGCGCCGGGGGCGTCGGAGCTGGTGGTGGCACCGGGGGTGGCGTTCCGCCCTGGTCGTCCTCGGAGGGCGCGCCGGGTGGGGCGCCGCGCATCGAGGGCGGCGTACCCTCGGGCGGCGACGGCGGCGCCGCGGGCGGAGGGGGGGGCGGCGTATCCGGCGGTGACGCGATCACCGGAGGCGGGGACGGCATCGGCGGCGGCGGCATCGACGGCGACGGCGGCGAGGGCGGCGACGGCGATTCGATGGTCGCGTTCAACGTCGGAGGCGGAGTGGGCTGCGGCACCGGGCTGGCGATCGACGGTCGACCGAACGAACCGCTGGCCGAGGTGCCGCGCAGACCGGCGCGGATGCCGGGCACGGTCCCGGCGTTTCCCGACGGCGATACCGTCGAGAAGACCGGCGGGTTCATCGACCCGAAGCGTCCGGTCAGGCGGACACCATAGAAACCGTCGGGCCGCTTGCCCGCCGACCCGGCCATCTGCAGCATCATCTGCAGCTTGTCGGCGCTCTTGAGCAGGGTGTCGCTGAGGCGAAAGCGCAGGTACAGCGTCATCGTCGACAGCGCCAGCGGATCGTGAAGCTGGATGTCCCCCTCCAGCGCCAGATCTCCGTCGGGAGACTTGGCCTCGACCCCTTCGAGCTTGGCGTTGCCCTTCACGACGGCGACGCGTCCGACCAGATCGCCCAGCCGCACCTTGGGCAAGGTCAGCCCGCCGGCCAGCAGCGGGTTACCTTCAATCTTGAGCGGCGTCTTGCCGTCGCCCAGCACGCAGCCGCTGCACTTGAATGACAGCGCCCCGTCGGCGTCGTTGTAGTGCCCGGTCGCGGACGCCAGGTCCATCGTCACTTCCAGCTTGCCGGTCAGCGGCAAGTTGATGCTCTCGCGCACGCCCGGGATCTCCGCCAGGTCGACCGATCTGCTGCGGATGGTGTACCGGAAGGGTCCCTTCTTCTGGCTGTCGATGTCCACGTCGATCTTGCCGCCGAACGCGGCCGCGTCGACGCCCATCGCGGTCTTCTTGCTGACCAGCATCGCGAAAGGCGACACGCGCACGACCGCCGAATCCAGGGTGAAGCGCACCGGTTTGCCAGCGCCCGTTTGCCGGGTGCGCACGTGGATGTCCTTGAAGTTGACCGCGAAGCCGAGCCCGGGCCCCGCCGACCCGATGGTGACGTCGAACCCCTGCGCGGCCGCCCAGGCGATGGCCAGATCTTTGGCGCGGTCATACGGAAAGCAAAAATAGAGCGCGACGCTGAAGACCAGCAGCCCGAACCCGGTCTGCAGCAACCCTCGCCGCAGCGCCCGAAACCCCTCGGGGGTGACACCCAACATTGCCTACTTCTCCTTCCCTGACGCCGTATCCCCTGGCTTGTCGCCCGGCTTCTCGGCCTTCTTCTTGAGCTTATCTTCTTTCAGCCGCTCGAAGGCGGTCGCCGTGAGCTCGACGTCCAACTTATCCGCCTCCGAGTAGCGGCGCTTCATGGACAGGTGGGTGAACATGATGAGTCGAGGGCCGGTCTCCACGCGCCGCAGAAACTTGCTCAAGGACTGCAGGTCGACCTGGCGGATCTTCAGATCGACGTCATGTTGCGCATAGCGGCGCCCGGCGGGCGTCGTGGGCCGCTCGTTGCTCTCGTCGATCTGCACCTGCTCCTCGCGCGCGGCCGCCTCCAGGTCGGCGGTCAGCTGCGGCGGGTCCAGGCCGATGCGCGCCTCCTGCGCCGCGCTGCGCGCCTTCGCGTCGAGGTACTCGTTGCGGTGCAGGGCGATTGATGCCAGCGCCTTGCGGATGTTGGCGTTGCCTTCCTCCAGATCGCTGATGTTGCTGAACACGACGTAAGAGCCCAGCAGGCCCAGGACCAGCACGACCGCGCCCGCCAGCACCGCGACCCAGCGCCGCTCGCGCGGGGCCATGCGCTCCCACTCGGCGGAGAAGTAGGCCACTGGACGAGAGACGCTCCTGCCCACCGAATCGCGCACCCGGGTGAGCACGCTCATGATCGCCTTCCCTTCATCTTGATGTCGTCGATGACCGTGGTCATGGGCACTTCGCGTTGATGCTGATGGTGAATTGCTTGCCGCCGCCCGACACCTCGGTGATCGCGCCCTTGCTCACCTCCTCGTAGCATTCGATCTCCTTGAGCTTGGTGCCGATCTCGTCGACCGCGGCCGCAGAGTCGACGGTGCCCTTGAGGAAGGTCTTCTTGGGACGGATGTCGAGCTCCATCACGTCGAGCTTGATCTTCTCGTCGTCCGGCACCTTGCGCGAGATCTGGTCGAGCAGGTCGAAGGCCGTCGCCTTGGGCAGGGGCGCCAGCTCCTCCTTGAGGCCCTTGGTCATGATCAGCGACACCGCCTTGGCGTCGTCGTTGGGCTGGCCGAACAGCTCGGTGGTGGCGGCCTTCAGCTGCTGGTCCAGCTCCTTGCGTTCGCTGCCCAGGTTGGTCAGCGCCGCGCCGACGTCCAGCCCGACGGCGATGATCATGGCAGCCATCAGCGCCGCCAGGTGCCAGCCCTTCTGCCGCAGCACCGAGAAGCTGGCGCGGAAGACGAACGGGCCCCGGCGCAGGTCGATCTCCTTGCCACCCCTGCTGGCGGCGAGCGCGATCGCCGTGGCCAGCGCGTACGGGCTCGATTCGTCGGCCTCGATGACCGGGGTGTTCGGCTCGTCGTCCCGGCTGGCGACGTGCAATCGCATCTCGGCCGAGCTGCGCACCGCCAGAAAGCGCGCCGGCAGGCCCAGCTCCCCCTCGAGGTACGCCGGCAGCCCCTTGAGCCGCCCGGTGCCACCGGTGATCAACACCGCCTCGATGCGCTCCTTCGAGCTGGCGCGGAAGCTGGCCAGCGTCTGCAGGATCTCGCGCACCAGAGGCGCCAGCGCCTCGCGCAGCACCGCGTCCAGCTTGACCTCGATCGGCGTCGACAACGGCCGCTCCGTCGTGCCGCCCAGGCGGGCGTCGCCGCGCTTGGCCACCTCGGCGCGCTCGTAGCTCGAGTTGAACGCCTGCGCGATCGCGGTGGTCAGGTGGAACCCGCCGCGCTTGATGGTGCGCGCCGCCAGCGCCTGACCGTCGCGCACGATGCACAGGTTGGTGCGCAGGTGACCAAGATCGAGGATCACCTCGCAGGTGGCCTCGGCGTCGTCGGCGTCGTCGGCGGCCCGCGCCGGCTTCGGCGACGACAGCGAGCGATAGACGATGGGCGCGGCGTACAGCGCGCGCGGCTCGGTGCCGTGTGCCTCCAGCACCGCCAGGTACTGGGCGATCTCGTCGCGCTTGGCGGCGCACGCCATCACCGTCGACCCCTCGCCGCCGGCCTTGACCAGCACGTGATCGAACAACACGTCGTCGAGCGCGTGGACGATCTGTCCCTCAAGCTCATAGCCGACGACCTGCTCGATCTTGCGCGGGTCGGTGAAGGGCAGCTCCAGCAAGCGGATCGACAGCACGTCGCCGGGCAGCGCCAGATACGGCGTCGCCTCGGCGGACACGCGCGACAGCGCCTCCCGGATCGCGTCGGCCTGCCGTTCCAGCAGCGGCGCGTCGCCGGCCGGCACGGCGGTCTCCAGCAGGCCGCGCAGGTGGGTGGCCCGGAAGCCGACCTCCAGCATCACGAGCTTGATCGAGAAGGCACCGAGATCGATGCCGCAGATGGTGTGAGACATGCGTTTATTCCTCGCGCCAGTACTGCAGGACGCCGTTGCCCTGCTCGGAGATCGCGTTCAGGCTGAAGTAGTTCTCGGGCGTGCGACGGGTGTCGATGATCGCGGTGATCTTCTTCTTCACGCGCCCCGCCTCGCCGGTGGCGACGATGCGGTAGACGCGGGTCGGGCCCACGTAGGCCAGCTTGGCCAGGTCGGCCTTCTTGACGTCCAGCCCGCGCAGCCCCTGGAACGCCTTCCAGCGCGGGTCATCGGGCATGACGGCGCTCTGCGGGTTCTGCAGCACGCTGGTGATGGCGTCCAGGCTGTCAAAGCCGGCCGCCGAGGCGCGGTCGCACAGCAGGCTGGCCACGGGGTAAAGGCGGGTGTCGTCCAGGATGCCGGGGTCGCTGGGCGGCTTGGTCGGGTCGGACATCGCGGCGGCGCGGATGACCCCCATGAGCAGGGGCGTGCAGTCGCCGCCGGTCTTGTTGGTGATGACGCCCAGGTTGATGCGACACTGCTTCTGCGGGTCGCTGGCGTAGACGGTCAGGTAGGGCTGGAAGGCCTCCATGAACCCATCGCTGACCCCGCGCACCATCTTGATCTCCTCGACGGTGTCGTAGCTGTTGTCGTGGGCGCGGTAGCGGTCGCGCGAGGCGTCGTAGCGATAGTCCTCGCCGCCGGCCGCCGTGCCGTCGATGGCGAAGCCCTGCTCGTCGATGTCGGCCCAGTCGATGAGCGCGCGCACGACGTCGTTGCGGGTCACGAACTGGCCGTTGGCGTCGGCCTCGCTGAACAGCCGGTCGAAGCGCGGCGAGTACAGCAGCGCGGTCAGCATGCGGTACACCACCACCTGGCGGGTGTGCGCGTCCGAGTTGGGGATGCCCGAGCCGCAGTTGAGATCGATCTTGCCGTCCTCGCTGGTGATCTCGGCGTCGAAGTTGCCTGACGTCAGGCCGAGCCCCTTGATGGCGGTGGTGTCGATACCGATCAGGCTGCCCAGGCCCGCGACCTCCTCCTTGGACCCGCTGAAGAAGCCCATGAGCGGACCGGCGTAGTCGGTGACGCGCAGGCTGATGCCCAGCCCCCCGCTCATGCTGCTGCCGGCGCCGCTGGCGCCCGCGCCGGCCGCGCCGCCGCCCATCGCCGACGACAGCATCTGCCGCGCCTGCCCCATGACCGGCTCGACGAAGCGCAGCTGGATCTTGATCAGCAGGCGCGCCAGGTTGACCGAGGACATCGCCATGTAGTGCGCGCGCAGCTCGTCGCGCGCGTTGGCCGCCTGGGCGCTGTCGACGCTGGTGCCGTAGGTGAACTCGCTCACCAGCGCGACCATGAGCGCGATCCAGGTCAAGGTGATGAGCAGCGCGACGCCGCGCTGGCGGTTGCGCTTGCGCCGCGGGCCGGGCGCTTTCGGCGCCTTGGCATCGACGGGGGCGGCCCGATGAAACCAACCACGAAACCAGCCATGAAGACAGCGCAGCTTCAATTGGACACCGGCCGGTAACCGACGCGCTCGGTGATGTGGATGCGCGCGTCGGTGGAGTAGGTGACCTCGCGGCCGCGCTCGTCGATCACGGTCAGCGTGATGCGCACGTGGCTGGGCGGGTACTGAAAGCCGGTGGCTGACAGCGTGCTCCACTCGCTCTGCCACTCCTTCTTCTTGTAGTCATAGTAGCTGAGCTTGACCTTGCTGACGTCCGGGCACAGAACGTAAGTCTCGCCGGCCAGCACCTTGGGATCGTCCAGCTGCAGGCGCCGGGTCTCGCGCCGCATGAGGTTGAGCACGCGGCGATCGTCGGGGTCGCGCTCGCCGAAGTAGCTGATCAGCGTGGTATCGCCCTCGGTGAGGCCGGAGCGCAGCCGCTGGTGCGCGAAGGCCGAGAACTGCAGCTCGTCGACGTCGCCGCGCGAGGTGCCGACGAACATCGTGCGCCGCTCGGCGACGGCGCTGTTCTCGTCGGCCAGGAAGCTCATCTCGATCTCGCGCGCCATGCGCAGCATCGCGATGCGCACCGTGTGGGCGCGGTCCTGCGCCGCCTCGATCACCTTCTTGTTGGCCACGGTCTGGGTGAACGAGCCGAACATGATGCTGGTGACGAAGGCCAGGATGCCGAACGCCGCCATGATCTCGATCAGGGTGAAGCCGCCCTGCGCGCGCCGGTGGTGGTGGGATGAATGAGGCGCGCCGGTCATGGCGCCGATCGTGGTGCCGGTCATGGCGCCGCTCGTGGTGCCGATCGGGGCGCCGGTCATGGCTTTTTGGCCCCCGCGCCGGCGGCAGGCGTGCCCGTGCCCGGGGTGCCCGCCCCGGCGCCGGCCATGCCGGCCAGCGCGCCGCCGGTCAGGGCCGCATCCAGCTTGGCCGGGTCGGTGAGGAATGTCACCACCTCCAGCGTCTGATCTTGCCGTCCGTGCTCGTTCCAGATCACCTTGACGGTCACGCGGCGCACCGACTCCTCCAGGCCGAGGCGGATCGGCTCCATGAAGCTGCTCATCAGCCCGCCCATCATCCCGGTCAGCGCCTGCATCGGGTCCTTGGACTTCGAGGTGTCGGTGGCCTGGTCCTGAGCCAGCTGCTTCATGTCGGTGGGCAGCTCGATGCGCTCGATCGAGCTCTCCCAGCGGAAGTCCGGGTAACTCTGGTCGCGGAAGGTTCCGTGCTCGAGCTCGTTGTCGGTGCTGAAGCCGTTCTCGAGGATGACGTCCTCGATGTCGATCATCTTGCCGCGCGCGAGCAGCGTGGCCGCCGTGGTCATCTTGGCGTGGTTGGTGGCGCGTACGTTATTGGTGATGATCTGCAGCAGCACGACCAGCGTCGAGGCCAGGATGGCCAGCGCGACCATCACCTCCAGCAGGGTGAAGCCGCCGCCGCGCGGCGCGCGCGCGCCCTCCTCATGTCGCCGTCCGCGCCTCATCGCTCGATTCGATTCCCCTCGTCGTCGAACTCGACGCCGCTCGGCGGGCGCACGTACTCGTTGTAGATCCGGGTGCGCCCGGTGATCGGGTGCACGACGATCGAGTAGAAGGTCTCACCGGCCTCGTCGCTGAGGTGCACGATCGCCGGCTCGGTCTGGCCCATCGGAAAGAAGTAGATGTACGCGCGTCCACCCACCACCTCGTCGGTCAAGCGCGGCGTGTAGACCCCGGCGATCTTGACGCTCCCCTTCTTGAGGGTGACCGGGTGCAGCGCCGTCTCCTTGAAGGCACCGAAGCGCGCGCGCTTGGGCCGGAAGTCCCCGGCTTCGATCTTGCTCGGATCAAAGCCGCCGCTGTAGTTGCCGTCGCTCATCAGCTGCTCGCGCTTGTCGGCCTTGCGCTTGTCGTCCTCGTCCTGCTGGGCCTCGTCCTCCTCGCGCCGGCGGCGATCGAACTGGCTCTCCGCCTCGCGCGGCACGTAGAACTTGTCGTCGGAGATCTCGGCCCAGTAGCGCCCCTCGTTGAGGTCCAGCACCAGCCGGTGGTACTTGCCGGTGGTCGAGGCGCGGTCGAACAGGTAGCGGATCGCCCCCGACAGGTGCGCGGTCCCGGCGCGCAGATCGCTCTTGGCCAGCGAACGGAAACCGCGCACGGCGCCGCCGGTGAGCAGCGCCACGATGGCCAGCGCCACCATGAGCTCGATGAGCGTGAACCCGCGCGCGGGC
The DNA here is from genome assembly GCA_035696125.1 of Polyangia bacterium. Lineage (GTDB taxonomy): Bacteria > Myxococcota_A > Polyangia > Fen-1088 > Fen-1088 > DASRQZ01. The sequence continues at coordinate 32,169 of DASRQZ010000088.1, read as the reverse complement.
CCGCGCCCGTACGCCGTACCGCCGCGCGCTTCGCGACCAGCCGTGATCCATCCGCCCATCAGCCTCTGCTCCTGCTCCTGCTCCTGCTCCCGCTGCAGCTCCTGCTCCTGCTCCTGCTACTGCTGTTCCCAGGACTTGATGTCGTCCGCGGTGCCATCGGCCTTGTCGGGCCCTGACGAGGTGATGTCGGCGCCGTCGGTGTCGTTCTGGCCCGGGCAGCGCATGACGAACTCCTTGCCCCAGGGGTCCTTGGCCGACGCCCGCGAGACGTATTTCTGCGCCACCAGGTCGTCCAGGCTCTTGGGGCAGCTGCTGTTGCTGTCGATCATGAAGGTGGTCACCCCCTGCGAGATCTCCTTGATGCGTTCCTTGGCGATCTTGACCTTGGCCTTCTGGAACGAGTTATTGACGACAACCGCGATGCCCGCGCCGATCATTCCGATCAACGCCAGCACGATCATGATCTCCAGCAGTGAGAAGCCGGCGCCGCTGAATCGGTGTCGGCGCCGGCTGCGCTGTTTCTCAAGGTAACCGCGAATCATGCGGATCATGGGCTCCTCCTCATTGAACGAAGTTCTGCATGTCCAGAATCGGCTGCAAGATCGAAAAGACGATGAACACCACCGCGATGGCCATGGTGACGATGATCAGCGGTGACAGGATGGTCGTCAGCCGCGCCACCTTGCTCTCGACGTCGCGCTCATAGGAGATGGCGACGTTCTCCAGCATGGCCTCGAGCTGGCCGGAGCGCTCGCCGACCGCCACCATGTGCACCATCATCGAGGGAAACTGCCCCGACCGGCGCAGCGGGGCCGCGATCGACTCGCCCTCGCGGATGGCGTCCCGCGCCTCCTCGACCACCTTCTCGAGCACGTCGTTGTTGAGCACCTTCTTGACGATCTCGAGCGCGTTCAGCACCGGCACGCCCGCCGACAGCATGGTCGACAGCGTGCGCGAAAAGCGCGCCACGCCGACGTAGCGCACCAGCGGCCCTATGAGCCAGATGCGCAGCTTCATCCGGTCGAGCTTGGCGCGCCCATTCTTGGTGCGTGACCAGCGACGGAAGCCCCAGTAGCCGGCGGCCCCGATCGCGATCATCAGCCACCAGTAGCTACCCGCGAGGCCGGCCATGAAGATCAGCAGCTGGGTGTTCCAGGGCAGCGTGCGGCCCATGTCCTCGAACACCGAGGTGATCTTGGGCACGACGACGATCATCAGGACGCCCATGACGATCGAGCCCAGGATGGTCATGATGATCGGGTAGGTCAGCGCGCCCGACACCTTGGAGCGCAGCGCGTGCTGGGCGTCCATGAAGTCGGCCAGGCGCGCCAGCACCGAGTCGAGGTTGCCGGCCGCCTCGCCCGAGCGGACCATGTTGGTGTAAAGGTCGGGGAAGATGGCGCCGTGCACGGCCATGGCGTCGGCCAGCGCGCCGCCCTCGTTGACCTTCTGGCGGATCTCGGCGACCACCGCCTCGAACTTCTTGTTGTCCTCCGACTGCTCGGACAGCGCGCCCAGCGCCTCGGCCAGCGGGATGCCGGCCTTGAGCAGGGTCGCCAGCTGGCGCGTGAACACCGCGACCTCCTGCGGGCTCACCCGCTCGAAGTAGCGGCCAAGGTCGATCTGTCGTTGCAGGACCGAGGTCTTCGCGCCGCCGGCGTTGTCGTTGGCGCGAGGCGCCGACTTGCCCGCGCCGCCGGCCAGCATCTCTCGGTGCTCGGTGATGAACACCCCGTCCTTGCGCAGCTGCTGGCGCAACGCCTTGGGACCGTCGGCGTCCTTGGTGCCGGCGACGTTCTTCCCGCCGGCGTTCAGCCCTTTCCACGCATAGACGGGCATGGCGTCAACCCGAGTCCTGGGTGGTGATCATGAGAACTTCTGCCGTGGTAGTCAGGCCGGCCAGCACCTTCTGCGCGCCGTCCTCGCGCAGGGTGCGCATGCCGGAGGTGACCGCGGCGACCTTCAGGGTCTGCGCGTCGACGTTCTTGATGGCCAGCTGGCGGATCTTCTCGTCGATGATCAGCAGCTCGTAGATGGCGGTGCGGCCCTTGAACCCGGCGCCCAGGCAGTTCGAGCAGCCGCCCTCGCGCGCGCGGAACAGCGTGCCTGCGGCCGGGCCGCCGTCGACGCCCTTGAACTTGACCCGGCGCGCGGCGCCGGTGGCGAAGTCGCCCGGGTCGATGCCGATGCTCAGCAAGTCCTCGTCGCTGGGGTGGTAGGGCTCGCGGCACTCCATGCACACCCGGCGCACCAGCCGCTGCGCCAGCAGCGCCATCAGCGACGACGCCACCAGGAACGGCTGCACGCCCAGGTCGACCAGACGGGTGATCGCGCCCGCGGCGTCGTTGGTGTGGATGGTCGACAGCACCAGGTGGCCGGTCAGCGAGGCCTGGATCGCGACCTCCGCGGTCGGCAGATCGCGGATCTCACCCACCATGATGACGTCGGGGTCGTGGCGCAGGAATGAGCGCAGCCCGGCCGCGAAGGTGAGATCGATCTTCTCGTTGACCGCGGTCTGCGAGATGCCGTCGAGCTGATACTCGACCGGATCCTCGATGGTCAGGATGTTGAGGTCGGGCGAGTTGATCTTGGCCAGGCAGGCGTAAAGAGTGGTGGTCTTGCCCGACCCGGTCGGTCCGGTGACCAGCAAGATGCCGTGCGGGCGGTGGATGAGGTCGTCCATCTGGCGCAGGTGGTCGTCGCCAAAGCCGATGTCGGCCAGGTCATGCAGCACCGACTCGCGGTCCAGCAGACGGATGGTGATGCGCTCGCCCTGCTTCACCGTGGGGACGGTGGCGACGCGCATGTCGATGTCCTTGCCGGCGATCTTGCGCCGGATGCGGCCGTCTTGCGGCAGCCGCTTCTCGGCGATGTTGAGGCCGGCCATGATCTTCACGCGCGAGATGATCGAAGGCATGAACTGGCGCGCGGCGCGCCGGGTCTCGTACAGCTCGCCGTCGATGCGGTAGCGCACCATGACCTCTTTTTCGCCCGGCTCGATGTGGATATCGCTGGCGCGCTCCTTGACGGCGTTGAACAGCAACGAGTTGACCCAGCGGATGATGGGCGCCTCGTCGGTGATCTCGAGGATGTCGACCAGCTCTTCGCCGGTGCCGGCCATCTCGTCCTCGTTCTCGCCCTCGGTGTCGAGGTCGCCGCCCTTGTCGTGCTTGCGGCCGTAGACCTCGTTGATGATCTCGAGGATCTTCTGCGGCGGCACCAGGACCGGGTCGATCTCGGCGCTCAGCTGGGCGCGCAGGTCGTCGAGCGCGCCCACCTCCAGCGGATCGGCGACCGCCACCTGCACCACGTCGTTCTCTTTGCGCATCGCCAGCATCCGGTGCTGCTTGGCGAACCCGATGGGAACGTGGACCAGAAGCTCGAGGTCGATGTCGTCGGGCTTGAGGTCGGCGCGATAGCTGATGCCCAGCTGCTTGCCCAGCGCCTGCTGCACCTGCTCCTCGGTGACCGCGCGCATCTTGACCAGGATCTCCCCGATGCGGCCGCCGCCCTCGCTGGCCTGGGCGTCCAGCGCCTGCTGCAAGATCTCGGCGGTCAGCACCGACCCGGTGGCCGGCCTGGTCTCGAGCAGGATCTCTCCGATCAACCTTGCGGGCACGAATTCCTCTTCACGGCGGTGGCGCCGGGGCGACCGGCGGCGGCGCCGTGTTGTTGTTGTTGCTGGCGGGCGGTGGCGCGGGCGCCGGCGCTCCCTCGGTTGCGGGCGCGGCGGGCACCATCGGCATCGACGGCATCGGCACCCCGGACCCGGGCGGCGCCGGCGGCTCGAGCTCGCCGGAATTGTCGTTGTCCATTCTCTTGCGCACGTCGTCCTCGGCGCGAATCTCATCCTCGACCTCGCGCGCCGCGCGGTTGATCTCCTCGAACATGCCGCGCTTGCGCCGGTAGTCGATCTGCGCCTCGGGGTTCGGTCGCTCCTCGCCGCCGAAGCGCTCGACGAACTCGCGCCGCTCCTTCATCTTCTTCTCCAGCACGCGGCGCAGATCGGTCGAGTCGGCGATCACGTAGGGCGTGAGCGCGATGATGAGGTTGGTCTTCACCACGTGCCGGGTCGTGTTGCGGAAGAAGAAGCCCAGGATCGGGATGTCGCCCAGCAGCGGGACCTTCTGTACGCTGTTGATGACCTTGTCGGACATGAGGCCGCCGATCAGGATGGTCTGCTGATCCTTGGCCACCACGATGGTCTTGGCCGTGCGCTCCGAGGTCGACGGCCCCAGGTTGCTGGCGCCCGGCGCCACCTCCGAGATCTTCTCGTCGACCTCCAGCCGGATGATGTCGTGCTCGTTGACGTGCGGGACCAGCTTCATCTCCAGCGCGACCTTCTCGCGCTGTACCTGCGGGAACAGACCGCCCAGGCCCAGCCCGGCCAGGCCCGCGGCCCCGCCGGCTGCGCCCGCCGCCGCGCCCGGCAGGCCCAGCGTGCTGACCGGGAAGGGGATGCGCGAGCCGACCGAGATCTCGCCCTCTTCGTTGTTCATGATCAGGAGATGGGGGTTCGACAGCACGTCGACGTCGCTGTTGGTCTGCAGCGCCTTGACCAGCACGCCGAACGACGGGATGTCCAGGGTCGAGGTGGAGACCGAGCCCAGGCTGCGCGCCTCCTCGGGCCGGAGCACCGGGCCGAGCAGGCCGGCCAGCATGGTCTCGCCCAGCAGCGAGAGTGGGTTCAGGGTCTTGGACGGGTTGAAACCGCCGATGGCCAGCGATGGGCCGCGATCCAGCCCCAGCCAGTTCGTCGGCAGCGCGCCGTGGAACGAGCCGCCGAGCTCGCGGTTCTTGTCGAGCGTGACCTCGAGGATCAACGCCTCGACGAAGATCTGCTTGCGCGGCGAATCCAGGCGCTCGATCACCCGGCGCAGCGACTGGTAGTCCTTGAGCGAGGAGACCACGATGAGGGAGTTGGTCGGCCGGTCGAAGTTGATGCGCACGTCGCCCTCGAACAGCAGCTGCGGCCCCTGCCCGCCCGCGCCGGGCGTGGGCGCGGGTGATGGCTGCGGTGGCGCGCCCGCGCGCTGGCGGCCCTGCCGGCCGCCGGCCGCGCCCGACACCGACACGCCGGTGACCGCGCCCAGCGTCTGCGCCAGCTCGTCGCAGTTGGCGTTCTCGCAGTAGTAGACGTGGATGCGCCCGTCGCCGCCCTCGAGCGGCACGTCGAGCTTGTGCACCAGCGTCAGCACGCGCGCGTAGGAGCGCTCGTTGGCGATGATGATCAGCTGGTTCGAGCGCTCGTCGGGGATGATCTTCGACACCATCATCTCCGTGGTCAGGTCGCCGGCCTTGGGCGGCTGCTTGGACCCGGGCTGACCCGGCGGCGACGGCGCGGCGGAGCGGCCCTTGCCGCCGACCTGCGCGACCTGGAAGATCTCGGCCAGCTTCTGCGCCATCTCGGTGGCGGCGGTGTTCTTGATCTCGACGATCCACACCTTCTCGCCGGTGCCCGCCTGGTCCAGCTCCCGCACGATGCGCAGCATGCGGGTGATGTTCGAGTCGAGGTCGGTGACGATGAGCGCGCCCTGCGGCGCGAAGACGATCACGTCGCCCTGCTCGCCCTTGAGGCGGCCCATCACCTGCGCCACCTCGTTGACGTCCGCGTTCTCGACGCGGATCAGGCGGGTCACGTAGCTTTCACCCAGGGTCGGCTCACCGTCGCCGTAGACCTGGATGGAGCTGGTCTTGGCGCGCGGGGTCTCGATGATGCGCAGAAACTTGCCGCTGGGCGCGACGGTCAGGCCGACCGAATCCAGCGCCGACAGGAACAGCCGGTAGGCCTCCTCGACGGTGATCAGCTGCGGGGCAATGATGGTGACCTTCTTGCTGTTGGCCGGGATGGTGCCGGGCAGCACGAACTGCTTGCAGGTGATCGACGAGATCCAGGAGATCAGATCGCCGAGGTCGGTCTCCGGCTTCATGTTCAGCTTCACGATCCGCTTGCCGGGCGGAAACTTCTTGCACGAGTTGAAGTCCTTCTCGCCCGGCAGCTCGGCGGCCGCCGTGACCCCGCCCGCGGGTGGGATGGTCGTCGCTGGCGGCGGCGTGGCACCGGTCGGACTGCCGAACATCCCCGACCCGGCGGCGCCGGTCGCGGCGGCGCCCGCACGATTGGCGCGCCGGAGCTGGCGTGGCGACAGCGGCGACGGGGTGATCACCGGCGAGCCGGCGGCTGGCGCGGGCGAAGGCGTGGTCGTCCCACCGCCCGCCGGCGCGGGCGTGGGCCCGGCGCCGGAGACGACCGCGGCGCGCGCGACCGACGCCGGCAGCGAGCCGACCAGGACGACCAGCAACAGCGAACAGATGCTCATCGGGAGCCCGAACGCGATGCAAGCTGCGCGGACGCCGGCACGACAGTCTCTGAGGGGTGTCATCGGATGTTGTATTCCTTGTTGATTTTCTGACCGTTGCGCTCCAGCCCCACCGACAAATGGCTGGCCGACTTCAGCTTGGTGTAAACCTCGAGCGCCTTGTCCGGGCTGGTCATCTCCAGCCCGTTGATCGAGGAGATCACGTCACCGTTCTGCAGGCCGATCTTCCCGAAGGGTCCGTCGGGCCTGACGCTGAACAGCCGGAAGCCGGCCGCCTTGCCGTCGCGGATCTCGGGCACGATGCGCGCCGAGCGCGACAGCAAGCTCATGTTGCCCAGCAGCGAGTCCACGGTCTGGCGCTGTACCTCGTAGTTGTGCTCGCCGATCTTCTTGATGCCGCGATCCAGCTCCGCCATGACCGGGTCGCTGGCCGGCGCGGCCGCGACCACCGGCGGGGGAACGCCCGGCGTCGGCGACGGCCCCTTGTCCAGCAGGTCCAGGTACTCCTTGCGCCCGCTGACCTCGAGGTAGATGCGCGCCTCTTCGATGTCGGTGATCAGCGCCTCGCGGACCTTGGAGCCGATCGAGTAGGGCCCGACGCTCTTCTCGTCCACGTCGCGGATGATCGCCACCGACCAGCGCGGGTCGCCCGGTGGCGGCGCGAACATCACCGCCAGCAGCTTGAGCGGCAGCGACGTGCGCTGCAGCGGGGGATCGGGCGCCGGCCCGGTGCCGACCTCGACCGGCTTGGCCAGGATCGGCGGGCAGGTCGAGCAGAAGATGTTGCGCTTGAGGATGTCCTCGACCTGCTTGCCATAGTAGGTCCCCGTCGAGGCGGCCGCGAGCGGGCGCGGGACGGCGCGCACGGGCGGGATGATGCGGGTGATGCGGGTCTGGATCAGGGTCGCGGTGGCGCGCGCGCTGAAGATCGCGCAGATGGCGATCACCGCGAGGTCGATCGCCCACAGGTATTTGCGCAGCAGTGTCTCCATGGTGCCCCGAGGGTCTCTAGCCGCAAAAGCAACGCCGGGGCCATGGCGACCGAGCGGGAAATGTCCGTGTTTCCAATGGCTTAGCTAGGGTCGCCCGCGCCGCCCGCCTGCCAATTTGGCACGGGAGAGCCGGGGCTGCGTGCCTGCTCTGTTTCGGGCCGGGTGTCGTTCGGTTGGGTCCGATATTTATCTTCCAGCTCGCCCTCGACCGCCTCGACCGGCGTGGGCGGCAGGCCGATTCGCTCCTCTTCCAGGCGGCGGTAGATGGTGCGGGTCGCGATGCCCAGCAGCTGCGCGCACAACCGCTTGTCGCCCCCCACATGGCTCAGGGTCGCGTGGATGACCCGGCGCTCGATCTCGCCGAGCGGTGTGCCGACCGCGAAGGTCAGCGAGCGATCGTCACTGTCGCCGGCGCCGCCGCTGCGCACCTCGGGCGGCAGGTCGTCGAGCTCGACCGAGGTGCCGCGCGACAGCACCACCGCGCGCTCGACCGTGTTCTCCAGCTCGCGCACGTTGCCGCGCCATTCGTGGCGCGCCAGCGCGTCGGCGGCCGCGCGCGAGAACCCGGCCAGGCGGCGGGCGTTGCGCTCGCCATAGATCTGCAGGAAGTGCTCGGCCAGCAGCGGGATGTCCTCGCGCCGGTGGCGCAGCGGCGGGATCGGCACCGCGATGACGTTGAGGCGGTAGTACAGGTCCTCGCGGAAGCGCCCTTCGCGGACTGCGGCGCGCAGGTCCTGGTTGGTGGCGGCGACCAGACGCAGATCGACCTTGGTGCTGCGGCCGCCCAGGCGTTCGACGTCCCCCTCCTGCAGCACGCGCAGCAGCTTGACCTGGACGTGGGTGGGGATCTCCCCGATCTCGTCCAGGAACAGCGTGCCTCCGTCGGCCTGCAGGAAGCGACCGTCGTGTCGCTGCGCCGCGCCGGTGAACGCCCCCTTCTCGTAGCCGAACAGCTCGGCCTCCAGGATGGTCTCGGGCAGCGCCGCGCAGTTGACCGGGATGAACGGCCCCTTGGCGCGCGGCGAGCCGTCGTGGATCGCGCGCGCCAGCAGCTCCTTGCCGGTGCCCGACTCACCCAGAAGTAACACGGTGGCCACCGACGGCGCGGCCTGCATGACGATGTCCATGGTGCGGCGCCAGGCCAGCGACTGGCCGATCAGCGTGCGCCGCTTGTGCGCCGCCAGCTGGGCGCGCAGCGAGCGGTTCTCCTGCACCAGCGAGCGCTTCTCCAGGGCCTTGTTCACCACGCGCACGATCTGCGCGCGCTTGAGCGGCTTGGTGACGAAGTCGTAGGCGCCCTGTTTCATGGCGTCGACCGCGTTCTCGACCGTGCCGTAGGCGGTCATCAGCACCGTCTCGGTCTCGGGCGACAGGCTGCGGCTGGCGCGCAACAGATCGATGCCCGACATACCCGGCATCACGAGATCTGTGATCAGCACCGACACCGGCTCGCGCCGGATGATCTCCAGCGCCTCCCCTCCCGAGCCGGCGGTCAGCACCCGCAGCGACTCGCGCTCGAAGATCTTGTGCAGCGAATCGACGATGCCGGGCTCGTCGTCAACCACCAGGACAGTCGGGGCGTCATTCATCGCGTCCATCCCCGGATCTGCTTCAACCCTGGTGCCATGTCTCGTGGATCGCAGTAAACCTCTGATTCCATTGATATCAAGTCTACGTCAACTTGGCTCACGATGCCCATCGGCTGCCAAACTGGCAAGATGCCAGATCCCTGGGACACCGCCGTGCCACTCTGGCAGGGGCTCCACTCCGCAAGGCTTGCCCTCTCCCTAGCCCTCCCCCGAGGACGGGGGAGGGGATCGGATCGCGGTCCCCGCGGTCGCGGCACCGGTCGCCAGCGGCAGGGTGATCCGGAAGGTGGTGCCCTCGCCGACCCGGCTGTCAACGCGGATGCGGCCGCCGTGGCGCTCGATGATGCCGTGCACGATCGACAGGCCCAGGCCCGATCCCTCGCCGACGTCCTTGGTCGTGAAGAAAGGGTCGAAGATGCGCGGGATGACCTCGGGCGGAATGCCGGGGCCGTCGTCGGCGATCGCGATCTCGATCTCGTCGCCGGCGCGCGCCGCCGAGACCCGGATGGTGCCCCCCCGCTCGCGCTCGCCGATCGCTTGCGCGGCGTTGGTGAGCAGGTTCATGAACACCTGGTCGATCTGCCCGGCGAAGCCGCTCACGCGCAGCCCCGGCTCGATGTGCTTGTCGACGCGCACGTTGGTCAGCCGGTGGCGCAGCAGATCCAGCGTATCGTCCACGCTGCGCACCAGGTTGAGCTCGCGCGGGATCTCCTCGTCGCCACGCGAGTAGTTGTGCAGCGCCTGCACGATGGCCTTGCTGCGCGCCGCGCCGCGCTCGACCACGCGCAGCATCTCCTCGGCATCGCGCCCGAGCTCGGCCACGTCGCTGCCGCCCGCGGTGATCTGGTGGATGGTCTCGGCCAGCGGCCCCAGCGTGTTGATCACCGCGTTGATCGGGTTGTTGATCTCGTGCGCGATGCCGGCCACCAGGCGGCCCATCGACGCCAGCTTCTCGGTCCGCACCAGGTCATCCTGCGCGCGCCGCAGCTTCTCCAGCGCCTCGCGCAGCTCGCCGTTGCGTTGCTCCAGCACCTCGGTGCGGCGCCGCACCTCGCGCTCGAGGTCGATGTTCAGCGACTCGGTGGTGCGCAGCTTGTCGCGCAACCCGCGCCGCATCTCCTCGAACGCGAAGGTGAGTCGGCCGATCTCGTCGGCCTCGCCCGACGGCGGCACCGGTCGCGCCAGCTCGCCGCGCGCCATCTCGTCGGAGCGCTGCTCCAGGGCGCGGATGGGCGTCACCATGTCACGGACGATCAGCAGCACCAGGCCCAGCGCCAGCGCGAAGGCCAGCGCCACCGAGCCCAGCATGGTGCCCAGCGCGCGCGTCGGCGAGAACGCGAACAGCAGCACCACCCCGGCTGTGAACACGGTGATGCCCGAGAAGTAGAGCACCAGCTTCAAGCGCAGGCTGACCGGCGAGCGCACCTCGGCGACCGGCAGGCGATGGCGCGCGCCCAGCTGGCCCAGCAGGGGCCGCAGGACGTCGCGCAGCAGCAGCGTCTGGTAAAGGCCCATGGCCAGGAGATTGAGAGCGATCGCCCCCAGCAGCCGGCGCGCCGACGCTGTGTCGAACCGGGCCAGCGAGCGTCCCACCGCCACCACCGCGACCGCGACGAAGGTCGACGCCAGCGCCTGATAGATCGCCATGCGATAGGGGATCGACTGCGCCGCCCGGTACGCGGCCACCGCGCGCGGGTCCTCGCGTGCCGGTCCGCGCACGCCCGGGTGGCGCACGGCCAGGTCGAGGTAGCGTTCGACGGCGCCCGTCCGGCGTGTCAATGAGCGGTACCAGAGCAGCGCCGGGACCAGCATGGCCGGCAACGTGAGCGACAGCAGCATGCCCGCCTGGCGGGAGGTCAGCTCGGTGAACACCGCCACCAGCGCGGAGTTGACCGCAAAGGTCACGCCGAACAGCGCGGCGGCGGTGTTCCACAGCCGCCGCCGGTAGCCGGACGCGAACTCGCGCAGGGGGTCGACGTTGGGCAGGATCGCGCGCCGCGCGCCGAACAGGATCCGCTCCCAGACGATGGCCCGCAGCGCGGCGATCGCGCCCGCGTGCAGGATGGTCGCGGTGACCAGGCCCGTGCCCGACGGCCACGCCAGCAGGCCCGCGCGCACCAGGCGCAGCGCGACGTAGACCGCAGCGCCGACCCAGATCGCCCATCGTACCAGCGCGGCTTCCATGGGCGCGCGCGCCATCGACCGCTGCGCGGCCTCGATCTCGGCGGGCGCGACGGGTTGGCCGGCGCGCTTGGCGGCGCGGGCGGCGAAGACCGGGCGCAAGGAATCGGCCGCGCGCACGCCGGCCAGCAGCAGCAGCGCGGCGACGATCGGCGCCACCCGCACCGCCAGGCCGGTGGCGCGCAGGGCCGGGGTCGCCAGCTCGACCAGGGGCGCCCCGATGAAGAGCAGCTCGGCCAGGGTGAAGGCCAGCTCGCCGAGCAGGAAAGCGGCGCCCAGGGAGAGGCCGGCAGCCGGGGCGGGAACGGGAACGACGCGGGGGGCTGGGGATGGGGACGCCGACGCTGACGCCGACCCCGACGCCGACGCTGACCCCGACGGGGGGGAAGGCGGGTGGGATTCCGCCGACGCCGACGGGGCGGAGGAAAGCGGTGGAACGGGGGCCGGGGTCGGCATTGCGGCGATTTTACGGGATCGGGGGCCGGGCGGGAAAAGTGCGCGGCAAGGGGGCGGCTCGCGCGCTATCATTCCTTCGAATGTCCTGGGAGATGATTCGGAACCTGGTACGGGATGAGTGGGTCATCCTCGCTCTTCTCTTGGTCTGGTCGCTGGCGGGGCTCACCGTGATCTGCGAGCGGCTCTACGCGCTCTGGAATCTGGTGCCCAGGTCGGAGCAGTTCAAGAATCGAGTCATCGGGGCGCTGGAAGCCGCTGACCTGGGCAAGGCCGCCGCGCTGTGCGAGATGTCCCAGGTCCCGCTGGCCGAGGTCTTCGAGCGCGGCTTGCAGGTCTTTCAGAAGACCCCGCACAAGACCGCCGAGGCGGTCACCTCGCAGCGCAGCGCGGCGGTGCTGTCATGCAAGCGCTACCTGTGGGCGCTGGGCACGGTGGGATCGTCGGCGCCGTTCGTTGGACTCTTTGGCACCGTCGTCGGCATCTTGAAGGCGTTCCAGTCGATGTCGGTGGCGGGCACCGGCGGGTTCAAGGTGGTGTCGCAGGGGATCGCCGCCGCGCTGGTCGCGACCGCCGCCGGCCTGCTGGTCGCCATCTACGCGGTCATCGCCTACAACTACTTCGTGTCGCGGGTCAACGGGATCGCGATGCAGTACAAGCTCTACAGCGAGGAGTTCCTCACCGCCCTGGGCGAGTACGCGCGGCTGCGCGCGGCCGCGCCCGCGTCGTCGTCGACCTCGACGCCCGGCACCACCAGCGAAGCCGGCGGCGGCGTCACCACCAGCCCGACCAGCTAGCACGGACGACGACCCCATGGGAATGAACGTCCAGTTCGACGAGGGCAGCCCGACCGGTGAGGAGGGGGGCGAGGCCGGCGCCGAGAACGTCGTCGCCGAGATCAACATCACCCCGCTCACCGACGTCTTCCTGGTGTTGCTGATCATCTTCATGGTGACCTCGACCGCGCTGGTCGAGTCCGAGGCGGCCTCGCGCGCCGGCGTCAAGGTGGTCCTGCCCAAGGCCAACACCGCGGGCCCGGTGTCGCAGCGGCGCAGCGATCCGGTCCTGACCGTCACCAAGAGCAACGAGGTCTACCTCGGCTCCAAGAAGATCGAGCTTGCCAACCTCGAGGCCGAGATCAAGAAGGCGCTCACCGAGGTCGGCTCCGAGACCCTGCTCATCCGCGGTGACAAGAGCGTCTTGCTGGGCGCGGCGGTCGACATCATGTCGGTGGCCAAGAAGGCCGGCGCCAGCCACATCGCGATCCTGACCGCGCCCGGCAAGTAGCGATCGCGCCTGCGGGCGCTCGGCGCTCCCGCCCCCCGGGCGGCCGCGCCCTGAACCGACCCCCGACCGGACCTCGTCCCTTGCCGACCGCCCCCTGGACCCCGCTGGCCGGCTCCTGGCCGCCTGTGAGGCGCTTCGCCACACGGCGCCCGCGCGCCCACGCAAGATCGCCCCACGACGCCGATGTGGCGCCGCCGCGAGAGCCAATCAAGACCTTGAAATCGTTCGATCCTGGATCCCGCGTCCCCCGCGCTCGGTTGTGGCATGTGCGCTGCACACGTGACCACGCGGTCGGAGCTCCTCTGCTCCGCTCCGGAACAAATCAACCTCAATCAGGAGTCACTCATGATTCGATCGATCTTCATCGCTCTCGCGCTGCTCCTCCCCGTCAGCTGGACCGTTGCCCGCGCCGCCGACGAGGCCCCCGCTGGCGAGCCGAAGAAGGAGAAGAAGGCGAAGAAGAGCAAGAAGGCGGACGGCGCCGAGGGCGACAAGAAGCCGGAAGCCGAGAAGAAGTAGTTCTCCTGGCCAGCCAACTGGCCAGTTTCAACCCCCGGAGCGCCCTGCGCCCCGGGGGTTTTTTCATTCTGACAGGGATGGATGCGGCCCTCAGCGGGTACCCATACCCCCCCACGGCGGGCGATCAGATAGGATTGGGCGGTCGATGACCATCCGGACCAAGATCTGGCTGATCGCGGTCAGCGTCGCCACGGCGGTCGGCGTGGCCTCCTGGGGCCGTCTGTACCTGGCGCGCACCCGGATCATCAAGGACGCCCAGGCCTCGGCCGAGGAGCTGGCGGTCGACATCGCCGAGGACCTGAAGAGCGTCGAGGCCGATGCCGACGATCGCGACCTGGAAGAGAAGCTGCTCGGCCACCTCAGTCGCCACAGCCGCATCGTCCGGCTGGATCTGTACGTGTACCGCGAATCGTCGACGCCCTCGAGCCGCATTGCCGCCCCGCGCGGGGACCGGCCCGAGATCACCCGCTTCGCGCCCTTCAACCGCCAGCCACTGGGGATCACCAAGCAAGGCAAGGGCGAGGCGCAGGAGGTGCCGATCGAGATCCCGGTCGACCTCAAGGGGCCCTGGGGCGCCACCCTGGTCATGCGCTGGACGCTGGGTCCGGTGCAGGCGATGCTGCAAACCGAGGAGCGCGTCTCGTTGATCTTTGGCGCCGGTCTGCTGGTGGTGTTGACGTTGTTATCGGGGTTGATCACCGACAAGGTCATCGGCCGCCCGCTCGAGGTGCTGGCGCGCGCCATGCGCGACGTCGAGGCCGGCGATCTGTCGCGGCGCGTGCCCATCGAGACGGTCGACGAGGTCGGACGCCTGTCGCAGGGATTCAACCGGATGCTGATGCGTCTGTCACAGGCCGACGCGCAGATCCGGGCGTTCAATCAGCGCCTGGCCGCCGAGATCGACGCGGCGACGCGCGACCTGTCAGAAAAGAATGCCACCCTGGCTCAGCTCAACCGGTTGCTCAACGAGACGCGCCTCGACAACGCCTCCAAGGTGCGCCTGGCGACGCTGGGCCAGCTGGCGGCGCAGCTGGCGCACGAGATCGGCACGCCGCTGTCGTCGGTGTCGGGGCACATCCAGCTGGCGTTGCTCGACCGCAACCTGCACGGCCCCGTGCGCGAGCGGCTGGAGGTGGCGGGGCGCGAGGTCGAACGCATCAGCCGCATCGTGCGCGACTACCTGGATTCGACCCGCCCGCTGGAGCCGGAGCGGGTGGTCACCGCCCTGCCGCGGTTGCTCGAAGAGGCGATCGACCTCACCCGCGGCGTCGAGCCGAGCGGGCGCGCGCCGATCGACGTCCAGCTGGATCCCCAGCTGGCTGACCACGAGCTGGTGACCGACCCGGGTCTCTTGCGGCAGATCGTGGTGAATTTGCTGTCCAACGCGCTGGACGCCGTGGATCAGCAATCGGGGACCCTGGGCGGGTTTCCGAACGCTCCCGCGACGGACTCCGCTCGGCAAGCCGAGCTTCGTCCACGCGGCCAGGGCCGGGTCACCGTGGCCGCCAGGCCGGCCGGCGACGAGGTGCTGATCACCGTGAGCGACACCGGCCACGGCATCGCGCCCGACGACCTGCGCCGGATCTTCGAACCGTTCTACACCACCAAGGGTCGCGGCAAGGGCACCGGGTTGGGGCTGGCGATCTGCCGCCAGTTGACCGCGGCGCTGGGCGGCAACATCTCGGTCGAGAGCGAGCCCGGGCAGGGTTCGACCTTCTTCGTCCGCCTGCCGCGCCAGGGCGCGCCGTCGGGGGCCGAGACACGGGCGCGCGCCGCCGGGGGCGGGCGCGTATGACCAGCAATCAATCGGGCACCCCCAAGGGGTTCCCGAACTCTCCCGCGACGGACTCCGCTCGGCAAGCCGAGCTCCGTCCACGCGTTCTGGTAGCCGAAGACGATCGGGTCGCGCGCGATCTGCTGGTCGAGATCCTGCGCGGCGAGGGCTTCACCGTCGAGGCGGTCGACGACGGCGCGGGCGCGATCGAGCGCGCCGCCGCCGAGCGCTATGACCTGGTGGTGTCCGACGTGCGCATGGAGCGTTCGAGCGGCCTCGACGTGCTCAAGGCCTTCACCGAAAAGGCGCCCGGCACGCCGGTGATCCTGATAACGGCGTTCGGGGACGTGACCGGCGCGATGGAAGCGATCCAGCGCGGCGCCTACGACTACGTCTCGAAGCCGTTCAACATCGAAGAGCTCAAGCTGACCGTCGCGCGCGCGCTGGAACGGCGCCGCCTGGTGGCCGAGAACAAGACCGTCCAGAGCGAGCCCAAGACCCAGATCGAAGACATCGTCGGCAAGAGCACGGTGATGCTCGAGGTCTACAAGCTGGTGGCGCGCGTCGCCGGATCGACCGCGACCGTGCTGGTGACCGGCGAGTCGGGCACCGGCAAGGAGCTGGTGGCGCGCGCGATCCACACTCACTCGCCGCGCGCGCGCGCCGCCTTCGTGCCCGTCAACTGCACCGCGCTGACCGAATCGCTGCTGGAGTCGGAGCTGTTCGGCCACGCGCGCGGCGCCTTCACCGGCGCGGTGGGCGCCAAGCGCGGCCTGTTCGAGATGGCCAACGGCGGCACCATGTTCCTCGACGAGATCGGCGATATGGGGCCCAAGATGCAGGCCCAGCTGCTCCGCACGTTGCAAGACGGCGAGGTGCGGCCGGTGGGCGGCACCGAATCGATCCGCGTCGACGTGCGCATCGTGTGCGCCACCAACAAAGACCTCGAGGAAGAGGTCAAGGCCGGGCGCTTCCGTGAGGATCTGTACTTCAGGATCAACGTCGTCACCGTGCGCCTGCCGCCGCTGCGCGAGCGACGCGAGGACGTCCCCATCCTGGTCGCGCACTTCCTGGCCAAGATCGCCCGCCGCGAGCGGCGCGATCAGGCCGCGCTGTCGCCCGAGGCGCTGCGCCTGCTGACCGGGTACCCCTGGCCCGGCAACGTACGCGAGCTGGAGAACGCCATCGACCGCGCCGTGGCCGTCGCCAAGGGCAACGTGATCCTGCCGTCGGATCTGCCGCCCGAGGTCGGCGGCGCCGGACCGCTGGTGACCGGCGATGGCAGCGGCATCATCGAAGACCGCCCCACCCTGGCCGAGCTCGAGCGCCGTTACATCGCGCTGACCCTGCACGAGAGCGGCGGCAACAAGAAGAAGGCCGCCGAGAAGCTGGGCATCGACCGTCGCACGCTGTACCGGGCGCTGGAACGCACGGGCGCGGACGCCGGTGACCTGGACGACGACGAATGACGACGACCGATCGCGCGCGCTGATGCTGGAGCTGGCCGGCGTGTCGAAGCGCTTCGGCGCCGCCGAGGTGTTGCGGGGCATCGACCTCTCCGCCGCCGCCGGCGCGACCACGGTGTTGATCGGCCCCTCGGGTTGCGGCAAGTCGACGGTGCTGCGGCTCATGATTGGCCTCATCGCGCCCGACGCCGGCGTGGTCCGCTTCGACGGCCGGATCGTCGACGCGCGCACCGTGGCGGAGGTGCGCGCCAGGAGCGGTTACGTCATCCAGGACGGCGGGCTGTTCCCGCACCTGGACGCGCGCGCCAACGTCGTCCTGATGGCCCGCCACCGCGGCTGGCCGGGCGAAAAGATCCAGCGTCGCGTCGACGAGCTGGTGCAGTTGACCCACTTCCCGGGCGACGCGCTGGCGCGCTACCCGGTCGAGCTGTCGGGCGGCCAGCGCCAGCGCGTCAGCCTGATGCGCGCGCTGATGCTCGACCCCGACGTGGTGCTGCTCGACGAGCCGCTGGGCGCGCTGGACCCGCTGATCAGAGCGGAGTTGCAGGCAGACCTGCGCCGGATCTTCCGCGATCTGAAGAAGACCGTCGTGCTGGTGACCCATGACCTGTCCGAAGCCGGCCGCCTGGGCGACCTGATCGTCCTGCTGCGCGACGGAGCCATCGTCCAGCGCGGCACGTTGGCCGAGCTGGCGCGCGCCCCGCGCGAGACCTTCGTGACCGACTTCATCAACGCGCAGCGCAGTCCACTCGAGGGCTTGTGATGCGTATCGGCGGGCAGAGGGAGGGATGAGGAACACCTCGCTGCTCGCCTTGATCGCGCTGCTCATCAACTCCGCCTGCAGCGAGTCCCCAGCACGGGCCGCCGCCCCAACCCCCGTCCGCCTCGGCTCCAAAGCCTTCACCGAATCGGTGATCCTGGGCGAGATCGCCACCGCGCTGCTGCGCGCCCAGGGCATCCCGACCATCCACCGGCGTCAGCTGGGCGGCACCACGATCCTCTTCTCCGCGCTCACCGCCGGCGAGATCGACGCCTATCCCGACTACACCGGGACCCTCACCCAGGAGATCCTGCGCGGCACCGACCAGGCGGCGCTGCCCGCCGCCCTGGCCGCCCGCGGCGTGGCCATGACCGCGCCGCTCGGCTTCGAAGACAGCTACGCGCTGGGCATGAAATCCGCGCGCGCCACCGCGCTCGGCATCGCCCGCATCTCCGACCTGGCGTCCCATCCCGAGCTGCGCCTGGCCTTCAGCAGCGAATTCATGGCGCGCGCCGATGGCTGGCCCGCGCTGCGCGCGCGCTATCAGCTGCCGCAGCGGAACGTGCGCGGCGTCGACCACGAAGTCGCCTACCGGGGCCTCGAGTCCGGCGACGCCGACGTCGTCGACCTCTACACCACCGACCCCGAGATCCCCGAGCACGACCTGCGCGTGCTGGAAGACGACCGCCACCAGTTCCCGTCCTACGCCGCGGTCTTTCTCTACCGCGCCGAGCTCGCGACGCGCGCGCCGGCCGCCCTCGCCGCGCTGCGCCTGCTGCAGGGCCGCATCAGCACGCCCGCCATGATCGCCCTCAACGCCCGCGCCAAGCGCGGCAAGGTCCCCGAAACCTCACTGGCCGCGAAATTCGTCGCCACCACCTTCCCGCAATCGATCGAGCGGGCGCCGCCGCCGCCAGGACCAGGCCTGGGCGCCGGATCGCCCCCCTGGCTCGGCGACCTGGCCCAGCGCACCGTCGAGCACCTGTTCCTGGTCGCGGTCTCGCTGTTCCTGGCGATCCTGGTCGGCCTGCCGCTGGGCATCGCCGCCGCCCGCCGCCCGATCCTGGGCCGCGCGATCCTGGCCGTGACCGGCATCTTCCAGACCATCCCCTCGCTGGCCCTGCTGGTGTTCATGATCCCGCTGCTGGGCATCGGATCCGCGCCCGCGATCGTCGCGCTTTTTCTCTACAGCCTGCTGCCGATCGTGCGCAACACCCACGCTGGCCTGCGCGGCGTCCCGCCCCCGCTGCGCGAAGTCGCCACCGCGCTGGGCTTGCACGCGCGCGCCGCCCTGCGCCTGATCGAGCTCCCCCTCGCCTCCCCCGCGATCCTGGCCGGCATCAAGACGGCAGCCGTGATCAACGTCGGCACCGCCACCCTGGGCGCCCTCATCGGCGCTGGCGGTTACGGCCAGCCGATCCTGACCGGCATCCGCCTCGACGACACGCGCCTGATCCTGGAAGGCGCCCTCCCCGCCGCCGCCCTGGCCCTGCTGGTCGAGCGCCTCTTCGACCTGGTCGAAAAGCTGGTGGTCCCGCGCGGCCTGCGCCTGCCCGGCTGACCCCGCGCGCGCGTCGCCAGCGAGAAAACCCCACTCAGTCCTTGACCTGACCGCCCGCCTTTCCTAGTCTCCGGCTTCGCTGCGGTCGTGGCGGAACTGGTAGACGCGCCAGATTCAGGTTCTGGTGATGGTAACATTGTGGGAGTTCGACTCTCCCCGACCGCACCCCCAGGATTCTCCCAATTCCCCATATTTTTCCGGTCCCCTCCCCCGTACTCGTCGTCCGCGGGGGAGGGCCAGGGGGAGGGCAAGCCCCTCTACAGCGAGCAACTCAGCGCCGATGACGCCCGGGGCAAGCTCGTCTCAGCTCACGCCCGGAAGGCTCCACATCAGGACCACGGCAAAGCAGATCGCGAACAATACGAAGTAGGTCATCGAGACGAGCAAGAACTTCACGGTCGTCCGGATCCAACCTTGACCGTAGACCCGCTTCATCGACAGCAGAAGGTACGCGCCGAAACCGGCGAGCAGCCAGGCTGCCACCTTCGGATGTCCCGTGAGCGGCGTTCCCGCCAACCTCTGGATGAGCGTCACCAGAACGAGCACAACAAAGATGAACGAATGGAAATGAATGGAAAATGTTACGTGCTCGACGAAGTAACGATGCTGGCGCCAGTACAGGACGGCGAGCATCAACGCGAAAAGAGGCATCATGAGGAGGATCAGCTTGTTCAGATGGCCGCTGAACAGATGATTGAACTCATCGGGGCGCTCTGAGCCGGTCGCGATTCCATGCGCGATGCGCACGATCCAGCGGGGAGAGTTCGTTTGCTCGGCGACCTTGACCATCAGCTGGGCGGCCTCGCGGTCGTTGGTTTTCCATTGGTCGAGGTCGACGAAGAAGCGAAAGTCGGGGATCGCCTTCAACGCCCTGATGCTTGACGCCACCGATCCTCCTCCCGTCGGGTGGCGCTGATTCACGTCTTCGCCCCCCTGGCTCTGGTCCGCGAGGTCGGACTCCGGTTCATCGACCGTTATCCAGATCCCTCCCAAAGAACCCGGCGCCCTCCAGGCGATGGCAACCAGCCCGACGCCGGTCATCGCGAGTGTCACGAAGAACAGCACCGAGACGAAAAGATACAGCCGCACCGGCGGAACGTATGCGGCGCGCTTGCCCTCGTTGTAGTCGGCGGTCATCTGCCCGGGGGCGAGGAAGAGCACTCTGACTGTTCGAACCAGTCGGCTATCAAGGTGGAGAAAGCCCTCGAGCAGCTCCTCGAAGAAGTGACCAACGGACTTCGCGTGGTCGTGAACGCTCTGACCGCAGTGAGGGCAGTATCTGTCGCTGACGAGGGTGCCGCAGTTGCGGCACTCGGGTGGGTGCGCGCTCCCACCTCTCACATCGTCGGCCGCCGATTTCACCTCCGCGCGCACCACCACCGGACTCTAGCAAAGCGCTCGTGTAGCCTCTACCCCTTCAGGGTCGTCTGATAGCGCTCGCTTGTGTCTACCGTGTTACCGACCGATGCGGGAACGGTAAACAACATCCCCGCGTGGAACTTCCCACATCCTCTCCAGGCGGATCTGAGTGATTTCAACTGGACGGCGCCGACCTATTGCTCATTGGATCGTGCCTCCCGCATCGGGCGCTACAACTCGATTCTACAACCTATGCCGGTCGTCCAATTCGTGGGCGCGGCGTCGATCCGGACGCTCCAGCGAGCCGCCTTCGGACCTGAGCATTCTGGCGGCGCCCGTGGGGCGGACGTCGCTGCCCTTTTTCTGTTGGGCCGGTTCCGCTATCCTGCTGCAGCCCGCGCCGGGCGGCTCGATCTTGGCTGGGTGGAGAGGTTCTGCAGAACCGCTCCAGCGGGTCGGGAGGGTATGGGGCAAGGACACAACTCACCAACCGGACCGACACCATCCCGGCGCGGGTACCACGATTTTTTGAAGGGACGACGGTCTGGACCATAGCGAGATCCAGGCCACCGCCGGAACGATCCGAATGCGCCAACCGATGCTCATTTCGCGACGTAAGCCTCATGACCGCACTTCTCTGCGGGCGGCCAGCGTCTCGTCCGAGTACCTGCGCCTTGTGGCTTACGGCGCCGAGACCCGCGGGCTGGCACCCGCCAAGACGCTTCGCTCCGTCGGCATCGACCCGGAGATCTTGGTCCACTCTGGCGCGCGCCTGCCGATGGAGCGGATTCCCCGCCTTTGGATGGCGATCGGCGAGCGCCTGCGCGACCCGCTGTTCGGCCTCCGACTGGTCGAGAAGATCCCCTTCGGCGCCGCCGACCTGATCGATTACCTGCTGCGTAACTGCGCCACGGTGGGCGAGTCGTTCCGCCTCATGGCGCGTTTCACGCCGCTGCTGGTCGACGCCGATCGGCAAGCGCTCGCGGTCTCTGGACACGAGGCCCGCCTGCGGCTGCGCACCGGCCTCGAGGTCCCGGCTGCCGCCGAGCTATTTGCCGGCATGGTCATGCGCCGCTCACGGGAGATCTACGGCCGCTCCTGGTCCGTGCGCGCGGTGTCGTTCACCCATGAACCGCAGGGATCACGCAGTGAATACGACCGCCTGTTTCAGGCGCCAGTGCGCTTCGGCATGCCGTTCAACGAGCTGGTGTTTCACCGCGATCTGCTCGACCTGCCGCAACCCGGCGCCGACGCGCGCCTCAAGGCGATCTTGTTGCACCAGGCCGAGGCGCAACTGGCGCTGGTGGTGGCGCCCCGGCCGGTCTCATTCATCGAGCAGGTTCAACGACTGCTCAGCGACGGCATGAGCGAAGGCGATCCGTCGCTGACACGTGTCGCTGAGCATCTGCAGCTCAGCATGCGCACGGTGCAGCGCCGACTGCGCGCCGCCGGCGTCAGCCACCGCGCCATCGTACGCAAGCTGCGGCTGAACATGGCCGCGCGCTCGCTGGTCCTCTCCGATCTGAGCCAGCGCGAGATCGGCCGCGCCCTCGGATACTCGGGCGCGGGCTCCTTCCACCGGGCGTTCAAGCGTTGGTCGGGCGTGACGCCGGGCCAGGCTCGTCACCGCGGTCCGTAGTCTGCTTTCCGTCGCTGCTGGCCGCTCCTCGCCCATCGCCCATCGCCCATCTTGCAGCCGTGGGCCTTCACCGCCGCAGCTCGAAGCGGCAGGTGTAGCGGATCTCGGTGGCGCAGGGGTGGCCGACGGCGTCGAGCGGGGGGCTCCAGCGGGAGCCGGCCAGCGTGCGGCGGCAGGCGTCGGCAAAGGTGGGGGCGCTGGCGCTGAGCGGTTGGATGACGGCGATGGCCCCACTGGGCAGGATGCGCGCACGGACGACGGCGCTGCCGGTCAGCCCCTCGCGGCGAGCTTGCTCGGGGTGCGGAGATCGCGCCGCGCGGCTGAGCGTCCACCGGTCCAGTCGTCGGGTTCTTTTGTGACGTAGCGGCAGGTGGCGGCATCGAAGGCGCGTGCAGGTCTCCGAGATATGGCGCTATCCGGTAAAGTCGATGGGCGGCGAACTGCTCAAGGGGGCGGACCTCACCGCGGAAGGGATAACCGGCGATCGCGTGGTTCACGTCGAGGATCCGCGTGGTCGGGTCGTCACCTCACGTTCGCGGCCGCGGCTCCTGCTTCATCACGCCACCCTGGGATCGGACGGCGAGCCGCGGGTCGACGGTCGTCCCTGGACCGACGACGACGTCACACGAGATGTCGAGATTGCCGCCGGATCGGGCGCGCGCCTCGTGCGCGAGGACAGCCTCGAGCGCTTCGACGTACTCCCGTTGCTGGTCGCAACCGACGGCGCCATCGCTCATCTCGGTCATGACCGGAGACGGTTTCGACCGAACATTCTGCTGGCCGGTGTCCCCGGGCTGGCCGAGCGCGAATGGGAGGGTGGTCAGCTGCAGATCGGCGAAGCCATCATCGGCGTCGTGAGCCTGCGGCAGCGGTGCATCATGACCACCTTCGATCCGGATACCGCCGAGCAGAATGCAGACGTGCTGCTCCGAATTCACCGTGAGCTCGGCGGGAGCTTGGCGCTCGATTGTGAGGTCATACGACCGGGAACGGTGCGCGTGGGAGACGAGGTGACGCTGCGCCTGGCGGTGCCGCGATAGTCGGAAGAACCTCAGTACTACGGGCCATGCCCTGCTGCGTCTGCCGGCTAGACCCACCCTTCTCGCGATCAGTAAGGACACCTTCCGGCCGATAGAGAGCCGCTCGTTGGGAGCACTTCCTCGGCAGGTTTTCTCACCTCCTGATCCCGAGAGCAGCCCGCCGAGTCATTCAGGTTGGCAGGCGTCGGCCAGGCCGTTGCCGTCGGTATCGTCATCGGGAATCATCGTGAGGCCGACGAGGAAGCTGAACGGGGAGCAGCCGAAGGGGTCGCAAGCGTTGGCGGTGAAACCGTAGTTGCCGTTTCGGTCGGCGGTGAAGGTTCCGACCGAGCCGGAGAATGCGAGCGTAGGGTGCGAGCCGTGAACGGAGGACGTGAGGTCCAGGGTGTAGCCCACGGGATCGGCTTCAGGATCGTTCGCAGCCAGGGTGATGGTGACGTTCTGGCAGACGGGGACCAGGACGGACGGCGCGAGGTCGACGCTGACCCAGTCGGGTGCGCCGTTGGGGACGATCGTGACGTCGAGGCCGCCGGCAGCGACGCTCTTGCAGCTGCTGATGAGG
Organism: Polyangia bacterium; assembly: GCA_035696125.1. Classification (GTDB taxonomy): domain Bacteria; phylum Myxococcota_A; class Polyangia; order Fen-1088; family Fen-1088; genus DASRQZ01. The sequence continues at coordinate 8,667 of DASRQZ010000088.1, read as the reverse complement.
GTGACACCGGTTGTCTGGCCGGCTTTGACGGTCGCGGTCCCGTGGGTGGCCCCGCAGATAGGGGACGGTATGCCGTGTCCGTGGACCGGCGTGGCAGTCACGTCATAGAAGCCCGGCGCCAGCGTGAAGAACGCGGACGCGATCAGCTCGCTGGATGGACCGGTCTGGGCAACTCCGACAAACCGCTCGACTTCGAATCCACCGGCGCCCCTGACGAAGACGTCGTAAACGAAGACTGCGTCCCGGTTGCTGAGACTGAGCTTCAACGTTCCGAGCGAGTCATCCTGGGCGGGCGGCTGGTCGCACGCTACCACCCCGGAACCCAACGTCGCCAAGGACGCCAACACCAATATCAGCTTCGCGCTCTTGTTCATCACGGCCTCCCGTCTTGGGTAACGGGCTGGCCCCAATTTCTTTCCGGAAGGCGCTGGCATCCTCGGCGAGGAATACGCTGGTGCTACACTCGCTGCCGCGACGAGAGGAGGAGGCGCCATGGTGATGGACGAGGATCCACCACGGCCGGACTGCTCGTCGGCGATCCAGCACCCCTTTTTCTACGGCCTCGTCAGTTCTAGTAGGGGGTGACGCTCCACTGCTGACTGGATTTGTTGTTCCAGTCCCACTGCTGAACGACGGCCCCATCTGCGGTCGAGCCATCCTTCACGTCCAGCGAACCTGTGGGTTTGCTGCCGGGGCTGAACTTGTAGTAGCCGTCGCCGGTCGGGGTGAAGGACCATTGCTGGTTCTGGCCACCGTTGGCCTGGTACTGGATCAGTTGGGCGCCGTTACTGGTCCAGCCGCCGTTGATGTCCAGCAACTTGCCGCTCTTCACATTCTTGAAGGTGTACTTGCCGGGGGAGACCTGGGTGATGCGCCACTTCTGGTTGGACGCGTAGTTCATGGTGTACTGGATCAGCTGCGCGTAGTCGGCGGTGCTGCCGCCCTGCACGTCGAGGCACTTGCCACTGCTGCGGGCGCAGACCTTGTAATCCGTGTTGGGATCAAAGTTCCGCCACACAGTGACGACGTGGTTGAAGCCGGTGCAGGCCTTGTAGCCGTCGTTGTTGTTGGGAATGTCGGCGGGGGTGCAGTGACCGCTGCAGTAGCTCCCGCTGCCGAACGGATTGGCGTAAGGTGCTCCGGACTGGCCGACGCCCAGGCGACCCGGCACCGCGCCCTGGTCGAAGTCCTTTCCGTTGCAGAAGTAGGCCTTCGGGGGACTCTGGAAGATGTTCCCGAAGAACGAGCCTTCCTGGTATGGGAAGTCCGTGCTCCGGCCCCAGCCGAGCGCCGGACTATCGCCGTCCAGGTACAGCTGGATGTTCTTGCCGGTGGTGTTGACGTGTGCGAGGAGGCAGGCGCTGACCTGCTCCTGACAAGACGTCCCACAGGCGCCGGTCTCCCACTCCGGAGCGACGCCGATCTGGCCCGGGAAGGTATAGGAGACGCCGCCTTGGTCCTTCTTGGTGATCGAATGTCCTGCGGGTAGCGCGCATCGCACCATGTACGAGACGGTGCTGCGGCCGCCGGTGCTGGACATCAGGCCGACGCCGTCCGCCAGGCCGTTGCCCGAGTTCAGGCCGTTGAGAGAGTTGAGCCCGTTGAGAGAGTTGAGGCCGTTGAGAGAGTTGAGCCCGTTGAGCATGGTCAGGCCGTTGGTCGATTTGACCGACGCCGCCTGGGTCTGGTCGATGTCCGCGTTAACCCCTGCGCCGGCGCACCCCGCCAGCAGTGCGCCCCCTACCGTGAGCAGCCGCCAGTTTGTGAATTTCGGTCGCATCGTGCCCTTTCGGAAACCGGCCCACTGGCCCTTGTCCCGGTCGCCCGGGTTTGCCGTTATCGGGAGAAACCATTCTCCCTTCAACCCGGACACAGTGCACGTTCTCTGCCAACAATACTTGTATCGCTGAATACACAAATACAAGTCGATGTCTGCGTCCAGAGTGGCCTTGGTTCGTTGACGCACGACGGCTTGTTGCCTGCAGGCGGGTACGGGTGTTGCCATCTTTCCAACACCCATGCTCCGCCTGGAAGGCAAGGGACGACTGGTGGACCTACGATTTCATCGGACCTTTCTTCACAAGAACCGCTCATTCCCTGCAGGGATCCCGATCCTCAACAGGCATGATCCGTCTCCCAGGGACCCGGGTCAGAACCTGAGCTGGAACCCCGGGGAGGTCTGGAAGTTCATCACGCAGTTCTGAGGCGCGCGGTCGTGGCGGCGCACTTGCCGTGCACGACCAGAACGTCGCGATCCCGCGGTTCACGATCCTGGCGGCCACGTTCCAACCCGGATGGCGGGGACAGGGACCTTCTCGGGTAGCGCTTATTCCACCTGTCCACCTGAAATGAGCCCAAGAATGGCTGGTTCGATGCTTCGCGCTTTTGGCCTGGTCCTGATCTCCGTGACCGCGTGCACCAGCAGCACGACCGCCACGCCCGGGAGCGGCGGCGCGGCCGGCGCCATCGGGGCGGCCGGTGCCACCGGCATCGCCGGCACCACCGGGGTCGCCGGATCGACCGGCGCGGGCGGCAACACCGGCGCCGCGGGCTCCCCCGGTGACGTCGGTGACGGGGGCGCCGACGTCGTGGCCGACGCCGCGCCCGCGGGCGACGCCGGCGGTCCACACAGACAGTTTTCCTGCCCAACCGGGCCCTTCCCGGCTCAGGTGATGGGCACGTCGACACCCATCTGCAATGGCGGCGGCTTTGCGTACAACTACACCTTCAACGAAGGTCCGACCTGGATCGCCAGCCAGGGCGCGTTCTTCTTCTCGAACTTCGTCCAAAGCAACGGCGGCGCAAACAAGACGGCCGGCGACATCATCAAGTACACGATGGGGGGCGCGTGCGAGATCTGGCTGCACGACGTCGGCTGCAACGGACTGGGCGCGAGCGCCACCGGCCAGCTGCTCGCGGCCTGCCACGGCCCGCGCGCCGTGATGGAATACGACGTCGTCTCGAAACAGAGTCGCGTGGTCGCGACGATGGCCGGCGGCAAGATGCTCGACTCGCCCAACGATCTCATCGCGCACAGGAACGGGACCATCTACTTCTCGAACGCGATCTTCGAGCTGGGCGGGCGGCCACAGGGTCTGGGCTCCGCGCTGGTGAAGATCGATCCCCTCGGTAATATTTCCGTCGTGCAGATGGGCGCTCTCAACGGCGTCGCCCTGTCGCCCGACGAGAAGAAGCTCTACGTGGTCCAGATGGGCGTGTGGGATCTCGACGACAACGGCAACATCCTGCAGAAGACGACCGCGGCGGCGCCCGGTGGCGACGGCATCGCCGTCGATTGCGCGGGCACCGTCAGCAACAACGGCACGAACTCCGCTTTCGGCGGCCCCGACGGCAAGACACTCCTGGTCGTGGGTCCCGGCACGACCGCCAGGACCGTCCAGATGACGGTCCCCGGCATTCCATAGCTTCCGGGATCCCCGCCGAGGTTGATGGAGGACGCGATCCATCCGGAACCGGATCCAGTGGACCGCCTCCCATCGCGCCTTAGGTTCCAGGTGCACGATGCCGACGATGAAGCAACGAAGCGCACCCCGGCGAATTGCCAAGAAGGCCGACGCCCCATCCGGTCGCCGGGGCACCAAGGTGCGCACGAGGCAGGTGTTGTTCGTCCAAGGCGCTGGCCAGGGCACCCATGACTCCTGGGACAACAAACTCGTGGCCAGCCTCGAGCAGGAACTCGGCCCCGATTACAGGGTCCACTATCCGCGGATGCCCGATGAAGCCGATCCCGACCCCACGGCATGGAAGAAAAGCATCGGCCGGGAATTGAGAAAATTGAGCGACGGTGCGTTTCTTGTCGGTCATTCGGTCGGTGCCGCGATCCTCATGGACTACCTCGCAGGCGGCACGCTGAAGCAGCGCCCCGCGGCCGTCTTCCTGATCGCGGCGCCCTTCATCGGTGACGGCGGCTGGCCGAGCAAAGATCTGCGACCTACCAGACAGATGGCCGTCGAGCTTCACGACGACACTCCGCTCTACTTTTACCAGGGTAGCGACGACCAGACGGTGCCCTTCTCTCACATCGAGATGTTCGCAAGAGCTTTTCCGCACGCGACCATTCGCCGCCTGGAAGGTCGCGACCATCAGCTCAACGACAGCCTCTCTGAGCTCGGGCACGACCTCCAGGCTCTTGGAATGAAGACTGTCGTTCAGAAGACAGCGCCGGTTCCCTCGGTTTCCGCACGAGCCCGATCCCGAAACGGCCGCTGAGGTTATTCGCGATCCGCGACCACGATCCGGATGTGTCTCAGCGCCCGAGTGGCTTTCCACGTCCGCTCGGACAGGGGTCGGGCCAGCGCGGGAACGTCGTTGTCACGGATTACCCGGAAGCCGCGCGCGGCGAGCATCTCTTTCATCGCAGGAGCGGTGTAGACCGACCGAAACGGCTCGCCGATCCGGCGGACCAGCAGGCGCACCAGCGGCAGGATCAGGCCGGGCGCGGCGTACGCGATGATCAGTCGGCTGCCCGTAGCCGATCGGCGGGCCACGACCTCCAGCGTCGCCTCGACCTCCGCCCGCGTCAGGTACATCACCACCCCCTCCCAGATCCAGACGGTCGGCCGTGTCGCATCGTGGCCGGCGTCGGCGATCTTCGGGTCGAGGCGGTCGCGGGTGAAATCGACCGGCACGAAGCGGACCTCGCGCGCGCTTCGTACCAGGGACCCGGCCCGCGCCACCTTCTCGCGTTGCGTGTCCGGATGGTCGACCTCGAACACGACCGCTTCGCGCAGCTCCGGCATCCTCCAGGCGCGGCCATCGAGCCCGGCGCCCAGGATGACGACCTGGTGGGCTGCCGCCTCGCGCACCGCCTCGTCGATCGCGATGGTGCGGACGGCCATCATCTGCGAGCGGCCTTCGAGGAATCGGTGCGCGATCCGCTCGCGTGTCGTGCGCGGTGCTGGCCCCGCCCGAAATCGCTCGACGCGCGCTCGGGCGTCCTCCGGCAGCAGGGCGAGCGCGGTCGGGTCGGAGAAGCCCGGGACCGTGCCCTCGAGGTGCGCGATCGCGCGCCCCATGCAGACCATCACAGCCGTCTGGCTCGCGCGCCCTTCCTGCATGCCGAGGGAAATAGTGCCACACATCCGCGCCCGGATTAGCCGCGGCCAGCTCACCACCCAGCGTCAGGTCGCCTGACCTTCGCGCTCGGCGTCGCGGGGGCGTTTGCCGAGAGCGCGGCGTTGAACGCGTCGTAAGCAAACCGCGCCAGGCGCGCGATCGTGCGTTCCCGGGTCGCGATATCGGCCGGCGACGCGTGGACGAAGACGGCGACGGCGACGCGATTGCCGCCGGGCAGCGTGATCAGACCGACGTCGTTGGTGGCGTCGCTCTTACCGTCGCGCGTGTCGGACATCCCCGTCTTGTGCGCGACCGGTGTCCCGAGCGGCAGCGCCCCCTTGATGCGCTGCGGGCCGGTGGTCACCCGAAGCAGGAGGTCGTCCAGCAGCGCGGCGCTGGCCGCCGACAGGCCGATGTCGCGGCGCGCGATCTTTGCCAGCAGGGCGACCATCGCCGCCGGCGTCGCGGTGTTGTCGACCTTACCGGTGTGCAATTCAAGCTCGGTGTAGCGGATCGTCACGTGGTCGATGCCGAGCGCGCGGACGCGCGCGTCGACGACGCCCGGGCCACCCACGAGCGCGAGCAATCTGTCGCAGGCGACGTTGTCGCTCGTCATGAGCTTGCAGTGAGCAGCTCGCGGATCGTCTTTCTCGCCGGCACCGCCATCGTCCCGGACGGCCCGTCCCGCCGATCCGACGGTCCGAGCGCGACGACGCGCGCGAGATCCAGCTTCTTCGCGTCGACCTGGCGCAAGACCTCGATCGCGATCGGCAGCTTGAACACGCTCTGCATCGGGAACGTCTCGGTCTCGTGCCACCCGAGCGTCCGTCCCGATGCGAGATCCAGCGCCGCGAACCCGACGCTCCCCCCCGCCGGGGCAACCATCTCCGCGAACGGCGCGGACGGCGGCGGCACAGCAGCCAGAAGCACCATCATCAATGGTGTCATGGCCGACGACGCTACCGCGACCGGCCCTGGCCCGCCAATCTGGCAGACCGATGGCCCGGCGGAGGGGCCAGGTTGATTTTCGATCGCTGACGCCGACGCGCGCCAGCTCGACGGGCGGCAGCCTCGTCGTGCAGGGAAAGGCGGATGTCGAGTGACCGGGTGAGCTCTGGTTCGGCAGATCCGATTACCAGAACCTGGCCGACCGCTTCGTGACATTCAGGACTGCCGCATTGACGGGCACACAGCGATGGGCATGTTTCGGCTCCTGCGCCCTCGTTCAAGGAGTTCGCCCATGGTTTCATCGTCGCTCGCTCGTACATCTCGGTGTTTCGCTCCTCTCATCGCACTCTCAGTCGCTGTCTCCGGCACCGCTTGCGGCACGCAGGCCGACGAAGCCAGTGCCGGCGTGCCACCGGCCGCCGTCGACAACGCTGCGGCGGCCCGCCTGCGCGCACCCCGCCTGCTGGCGCCGCTCTCGGGCAGCGTGGGCGACAGCCGCCAGCCGGTGTTCGCGTGGACGCCCAGCACGCGCGCCACCCTGCAGATCTGCGACGATCGTGCCTGCACCCGCGTGCTCGCATCGGTCGACAGCAAGAACGGGGTCGGGCAGCCAGCGACTCCGCTGCCCGCCGGCCTGCTGTTCTGGCGCGTGCTCTCCACGCCGGGACAGAGCGCAGTCTGGCAGATAGTGATCCCGGCGCGCGACGCGGGGCTGACCACGGCCTTCGCCACGGTGCCCGACTATAACGGAGACGGCTTCGCAGACGTCGCCATCGGCGCGCCTGCTGACGGTGCCGGCAGCGTGGCCCTGGTCTTCGGCGCGCCCTTCCCCAACGTCGCGCCCGACCTGACGTTCACCGGTCCCGCTCAGTTTGGACGTGGGGTCGCCGCCATCGGCGACATCAACGGCGATGGCTTCGTCGATCTCGGCGTGGCATCGGGCGGCGATCCCGGCGTAGTCACCGTCTACTTCGGCGGCATGACAGGTCCGGCGGCCGGGCCGACGCTCGCACCCGGACCCGCAAGCGCCGCCTTCGGCGCCACGATGGCCAGCGCAGGCGACGTCAACGGCGACGGATACGGCGACGTTCTGGTCGGCGGACGACCGGCGGCGCAGCTGTTCCTGGGCGGCGCCGACGGTCCCGCCGCCACCTCTTTCGCTAGCCTGACTCCGGGGGAGCAGTCCGGCGACGCCTCCGTGGTGCAGGGGCCGGCCGATGTGAACGCGGATGGCTTCCCCGACGTGCTCGTGGGTGGAGCTATCTACCTCGGCGACGGCGCCTCGTTCACGCGGCAAGCCGGCCTCGACCTGGGCGCGTTCGGCACCTTCGCCGGCGACGAGAACGACGATGGCTTCGGCGACTTCGCCTCCGGCACCGTGCTCCCGGGGACGCCGGCTGGCATCGACACCGGTGAGCTCCTGCTGGCCGAAGCCGGCGTATTCTTCATCGCCAGCGCGGGCGACGTCGACGGTGACGGTTACGGCGACACCATCGCTTTCGTCTCGCCTTTCCTGGGCGTTCCCGAGCGCGAGCGCGTCTACTTCGGCGGGCCCGGCTTCTGCGGTGACACCAACTGCCGCCGGCACTCACCCATCATTGTCACCGGGCACGATCGGAACGGCGGCAACCTGATTGCCAGATTCGCCGCCGCGGGCGACGTGAACGGCGACGGCACCGACGACCTCGTGGTCAGCACGCCCGAGACCGGCGCCGCCTATCTTTTCTTGGGCCACGCGGGTGGGCTTGGGGGGTTCCCATTCCGGTCCTGGACCGGTGCCGCCGGGTTCGGAAGTAGCTTGCCGACGATATTCGGAACCGCCGAAACCTTCTGAGCCTGCGTGACGGCGCCAGACCCTGCGCAACCGATCCGGCGCCGTGCTGGGCCACGTCGACCCGGGGCTGTTCCGCCTGCGGCCTCAATAGCGCGGCCCCGGGCGCGCAGGGGGAATCTGGCCCTCCGTGCCCCATCCGGCGGCGGGCTGAGCACGGCTTCTGAGCAATTCACGCACGACCGCTCCGGATCCGGTTCTTCTCACTTGGTGGTGCACCTCCGATCCACTCCCCCGTACTCGACGTACTCGGGGAAGGGTCAGGCCGGAGGACACTGGTCCTAACGCGGGCACGTGCCCGCGCTGTGCCCGCCGTGTGCCCGCCGTGACGTCACGAATCTATTGTGGTTTCGGCGACTTCGGCCCGCGCAGCCAGCGGCTTTTAGCCGGTACGCAGCTTGCTGAAGAGGGGAACACGTCGACTCCCAGGCCGCACGGGGCGTCCTGGGCACGGCGGGTTACCAACCGGCATCTTGCGAGGGCCCCCCATGCGTACGACTTTTTCATTCTGCGCCACCATCGCTTCGCTGCTCGCGCTTGGCGCGTGCGGTATTCACGTGACCACGCCTTACGACGACCCGGGCGCTGGAGGTCGTCCAGCGAACACTCGTGGGAGCGACGCTGGTGCCGGGAACCAGGGCTATGGCGGACAAACCGCTGGCGGCGAAACGGGCAATGCCGATGACGCGGGCGGCGGAGGCGGCGCGACGGCCGTCCCCCGCCTGGAACGGCCGAGTCGAGGCAGCGCCGTTGCTCTCTCCCCGGACGAATCGCTGTCACTCGTCGTCAACCGCGATGTCGGGTCGGTCACG
>DASRQZ010000087.1:0-56639 GCA_035696125.1 Polyangia bacterium | reverse complement strand
CCGAGCCCACGAGCTGACGCAGCTGGTGTCGGACCTTCTCTCCTGAGGGGCCAGCAGGTGGATCACACCTTTCCCGTGACCGTCCTCGACGACGCCGGCGGAGCCGTAGCCGGGGCGCGCGTCTGCTTGGTCACCAAGGCTGCGTTGGGGGCCGAGCACCACCCCTATCCAACCGTCGCAGCCACTCACAGCGACGCGGGGGGAGGTAAGTACGCCGAGAATGCAACAATCGCCGCTGCTGATGGCGACTGGGTGCTGGTGGTGACACTGGCCGGGAAGGCGCCGGTCGTGCAGCCGCTCAAGCTCAAGAAGGGAGCCGACGGTGCGTTCTCGGCGACTCCGCGGCCGTCCGCGGTGGCCACTGTCACCATCACGGGCGTGATCAGGATCGTGGCGGGCGTGAAGGCGAAGGAGGTCGCCTTTCACGTGAAGCTCTTCAAGGCGTCCGAACTGGTCTTCATCGCCGGTGTCGATTACAACCGGCGCGACGTCAGTGGCGGCTGGCTGTTCCACGAGTACGGTTTCAACCGCGCCGAGGCCCTGCGTCGGGAGAGGAAGCTCGATGACGGGACGATCGTGACCGTCTTTTCGACGGCGAAGATCTGGCGCACGACCAGGGTCTGGGGCGGCAAGTCCTGGGTCGACGTCGAGGTGGCGCAACTCGGCGATCCATCGACTCGTGCCTTGCCCCCGGCCGGGAACCCGTACCAACCGGTGGCTGGGCTGGATATCCACGTCACCGATTTTTACAAATACCTGGCTGATGTGGGAGGTCGCGCACCGCACAGCGTTCGCGAGATCGGGATCTTCAGCCATTCGTGGCCCGGCGGTCCCATCTTATACAACACCGGCGAGTCGGCGCTTCACAGGGGCCTCGCTTCTGCACGTGATCCCGACGACTTCGACGCCCGCGCCAAGGACTTCAACGCCACCAATTTTCCTGCGTACAGCAAGATGACCGATGCGTTGGCGCCCGCGTGCCGTTTTACGATCTGGGGCTGTAGCGCTACGACGCATTTCAAGTTCCGCAGTCGGCAGGCGCTGCAAGCCATCGAGAAGGGTGTCACCGAGGACGGCTTTTTTACGGTGAGAAGCGAGATGGAGGACCACGATCCGGCTGTCGGCGTGTTCATGATTGAGGAGGAGCACACATCGGAAATGCGCCATCGCTGGCAGATGGACGCATTGTTTCGGCGGTCGACCTACGCCGCCGAGGCCGCAAGGAAGCTGGGTATCGAGGTTCGCGCAGGGTGTCCGGGCACCGGTTCAGATCCTACGACCAGCGAGGGAATCGAGATGCTCATGGTCGACCTCGTGGGCTACCACGACGTGTTCGAGTACTTTCATAAGAAGTTTGCCCCCGAATTCGCCGAGACCAAGGGCAAGTGGGACCGTGGGTACGTCGACTATCATGCCATCCAGTCGCGCGCGGCCGTCGCCAAGCCGGCTTTCTCGACGGAGTACTACGACCTCAACATCCAGACCAAGGTCACGCGCTGGCAACCTGCCGCCGGCGCTCAGATCAGGTTCTGGAACGGGAAATCGGTGGCGCATCCCACCCCCAACGTTCAGGTCGTCCTGAAGCTCGTGACGAACCTGGTGACGCCGGGCAAGACGGGACACCTCTTCGTGCTCAAAGACCGCGATCCGACCCAGTCGCAGGCTGTCTATGTCCAGGAAGACCAGCGGATTTTCAAGATCACACAAGATGCCGCTCACAACTGGACGGTCACGGGTCCGGAGTTGTAGGCCTCTGCATCTCCTTCTGGGTGCCGCTCTTCAGGAACGCGAATGAGATCGCGGCGCCGCCCAGCAGGTCGCCCGTGATGTTGACGCCGTCGTCGCGGGAGATTCCGCCGACCAGCTTGGGTGCACCATCGCCCGGATCCCAGCTGAAGATGCCGTCCTCGGTGGTGAGGGCCACGCCGGTGCCACCATCGCGGCGGAAATGTGCGGACCGCGTTCCAGCTGGAAGGGGCGTACGTTTTCCGTCCCTGGCCAGGGTGCCGCTCGCGTGAGCCAGCCAGATCTGCGCGGAACCGTCTGGCGAGAGCGACACGCTATGCACGCCCGCGACTTCTTCGATGAGTTTCACCTCCGTGCCTGCCTGCAGGTAGACGCGCCTAGCGGTTGCGAACAACACGCGAGCGCCGCCCGCGTCGATATCGGCGTTCAGGACCGGATCGCGATCATCTAGCTTGGTGATGGTGGCCCGGCTGCCGCTCTGCGCGAGATTGATCTCGCGCATTGCCGAAGGGGTGAACAGGACGAGGCGGTTCCCTCCGGCTGCGACCGTCGTGCCCGGTCCCACCTTGGCCAACGTACGGTGCTTGCCATCCTCTCGTACTAGCTCCACAGCCGAACGGGTGCGGACCACCCAGCCGACATTGGTCCATCCCAACCAGTCGGCACCGGCCATCATCGCGAGCCGTCGCGATTCTTGTCGTGCGACTTGCAGAACGTGGATTTCATTCGCCGTCGCGATAGCGAGCCGTTCACCGCGTGCGGAAAACCGGAAGGCCGTGACTTCCCCTTTTCGTCGCCACAACTCCGCACCGTTCGACGCCATGACCACGAAGCCGGTCGAGGCGCTCCAGAACGCCACCGCCTTACCGCCCGGAGCAACTTGAAACCACCGGTCCACCGTCGACCACCCTTGGCGCTCGACGCGAGGAAACGCATCGAACCGGTGGCCGGCAGGACTCCACCGGACCCGGTATCCCGGTCCGGGGCTCAACATCACGCGATCGTCCGCTCCGGCGAAAGACGGAGCGACGAGCACGATCATCGCGAGTGCCGCGCGCCGCATTCGGGTCAAGCATACCAGTTGCCCGCGGTCCGGCGCCTGATCAGCCGACAGTTCGGCGGACTGATGGCGCACTCTCCGAAGTGCGCGGCTGAGATCCCGTAAGATCACCGCTGCCAGCATCGGCAGCGCCCCTCCTGGGTCAAGACCGTCGGGATCGAGACCGTCGTGATCTCGATCTAGAAGCTCTCAGTAAGGAATCGAACGATCTCCGCCGGCACGGCGTCGGCGTGCGTGCCGCCACTTTGCCGCTCGCGCGGGCGGGGTACACGGACCCGCCGCTACTTGGTCGCGCGTCGATCCTGCCAGCATTACCCAGCCCAGCGCAGCGACACGCGCCGTAGGTCGAGCGGCTCGGCCCCCAACCGAGCGCAGCCGCCCCCTCAGAACAACCACGACAGCCGCGCCGCCAGCGCGAAGTAGAACGACGTCCCGCCGAACTCCATCGCCGAGCCGAAGAGCTGCGCGGGGGTGAACTGGTACTGCAGCACGGCGCCCAGGGCCCAGCGTCGGGTCAGCAGATAGTCGGCGCCCAGGCCCAGCTCGGCGTCCAGCTTGGCGCCGGGGTTGGTGACCGCGCCCGCGAAGCTGATCACGCCGATGCCGGTCTGGATATAGGGCACGAGGCGCAGCACGTCGAAGGTATAGGTGACGCCGATCAGGGCGGTGCTGGCGCGCACCCGGCCGCCGGGCAGCATCTTCTTCATGTCGGCGTCTACGTGGTGGAACCCGGTGCCGAGCGACAGGCGCGCGGCCCATGCGTCGGTGATGCCGTACTCCAGATCGGCGCCGGCCAGCGCGCCCAGCGGCGCCCGGCCGTCGACGTCGACGTCGCCCACCCCCAGCCGCGCCGAGACCTGCCATTCGTCTTCTCCCGCGGCGGCGTGCGCCCGTCCCGCCGGGCCGGCGAGCGCGAGGCAGGGCGCGAACGCGAGGACCAGGGCGACGGGCCGGCGGCGCACGGTGGCACTATACGTGGATCTTCCGCGGTGCGAGCCGGGGAATACCCGCGCCACCGGTGCAATTGACCCGGGTGGACCGCTCTGTTATCTCCATCAGCCTGTGTCGAAGAACATCAGCAAGAAGGAACTGAAGCAACCCGATCAGTTCGTGAGCTTCTGGACCCGCTTCTCGGACAAGGCGGGGAAGTTTCTCACCGAGCGCCGCAAGCCGGTGCTGATCGGGATCGGCGGGCTGGCGGGAGTGGTCACGGCGACCGTGATCTATGGCGAGCTGCACGAGCGGTCGGCGATGCAGGCCTCACAGGCGCTGTCGCACGTCGAGAGGGTCGCCACCGCCGATCTGATCCCCGCCGACGGCACCGCGCCCCCCAAGGAGGACGGCCTGCCGCACTTCAAGACCGACAAGGAACGGCTGGAGGCCGCGCTCAAGGAGGTCGACGCCTTCATGACCGCCAACCCCCGCAACCCCCTGCGCCGCGAGGCTGAGCTTCAGAAGGCCGGCCTGCTGCTGGACTTGCAACGCCCGGACGAGGCCATCCCGCTTTACAGCGAGATCCTGGGCTCGCGCCTGGACAGGAACCTGCGCTTCCTGCCTCAGGAAGGTCTGGGCTACGCCTACGAGGCCAAGGGTGACCTCGACCAGGCGGCGGCCGCCTTCGCCAAGCTGGGCGAGGGCGACTCCGTTCAGGGCGACAGCAAGGGCGGGGAGGGGGCCGGCAAGCTGCCCTTTTATCGCGATCGTTCCCTTTATCACCAGGGACGTATCGCCGAGCGCAAGGGCAACCCGGCGCAGGCCGTGAAGCTCTATAAAGAGGTGCTGGAGAAAGCCCCCCAGAGCCCGCTGCGCGACGAGATCACGAATCGACTGGCCGTCCTCGAGTCGAAGTGAGCTGCCCGCGCGCGTTCCTGCTGTCCGCGGCGGCCGGCGCCGGGCTGTTCTCGGCGTGCACCAGCCTCACGGCGCGTAGCCCGGAGGCGGCCGACCAGCACCCGCACCCGGCGGGCGTGGCCCAGATCCGCTGGCGCACCGAGCTGCATGCCCACGGTCTGTTCGAGGCCACACCGGAGGAGTGCGCCAGCGGGGTGCTGGTCGGTGGGCAGCTGGTGATCGGCTCGCGCGCGGCGGCCATCGTCTCGGTGAGCACCGACCGCGGACAGATCCAGTGGGCGACAACAGCGTCGGGCGGCGTCGACAGCCAGGCGCGCTTCGATCCCGCGCACAACCAGGTCTACGTCGGCGTCGACGACGGCACGCTGTACGCGGTCGAGCCCGCGGCCGGCAAGGTGCGCTGGACCTACCGCGCCAAGGGCGCGATCGAGCGCGCGCCCGAGGTGAGGGGCGACGCGGTCTACGTCGCGACCGCCGCCGATCGCGTCATCGCGCTCGACGCCGCGACCGGAAAGTGGCGCTGGCAATACGAGCGCGAGACGCCCGAGGGCTTCACCATCCACGGCTACGCCGGCCCGAAGGCGCTGGGCGACAGCCTGCTGGTCGGCTTCTCGGACGGTTACCTGGTGTCGCTCAACGGCGCCAGCGGCGAGGTGGTCTGGGCACGGTCGCTGGCCGCGGTCTCGGATCAGTTCGTCGACGTCGATTCTACGCCGACCATCGCCGGCAGCATCATCTACGCGTCGTCGTACTCGGGCGGCCTCTATGCGCTGGCCGCCAAGGACGGCGCCGTGCAGTGGCGCGTTCCCATCGAAGGGGTCAGCGCGGTGCGACTGGCGGGGGAGCGCCTGTACTTCGCGGCGCCGCGCCAGGGACTGCACGCCGCCGACCTCGACGGGCACGTCGTGTGGCGCCAGGGCCTGACCCAGGCCGGCGACTTGACCACGCCGATGGTGGTCGGGCCCTATCTGGTCTTTTCGGGCAGCCGCGCCGGACTGTTCATCGTCGATCGGGACGACGGCAGGCTACTGGAGATCTTCAACCCCGGCGGCGGCGTGTGCGCGGCGCCGACGCTGGACGCCAGCGGGACGCGCCTTTACGTGCTCTCGAACGGGGGCTCGCTCTACGCGCTCGACCTCGGCTAAGGCTGAGTCCAGCGAGATGATCGCAGCAGGCGCTCCTGCGCTGCTGCCGCTGCGCTCAGCCGCCGGGTTGCGGGCGGGCGGCGCCGCCGCCCATGCTCTCGATACGGCGCACCAGCTCCTTGATGCGGCGGCTGCCACCGGCGTCGCGCGCTTTCCATTCGACGCCGAACCCGGCTTCGCCGCCCGGCTGTCCGATCCAGCACACGCGCGCCGACAACGGCATCGCCACCTCGGCGCCGGGCGGGGACACCTTGAGCACCACGTCGGCCTCGTGCAGTACGCGCTCGTCGGTGCGCACGAATGCGCCGCCGCGGCCGATGTCGCGCAGCACCCCGACGTTGTCCTGCAGGGCGCCCGAGATCTGCCAGGTCACCGGAAGCTCGACGGGCAGGCGCTGGTGGCGGCGGGCCACCATCTCGACGGAGTCGCCCTTGGCGACAGCGACCAGGTAATCGCGGGTCTGGGTCTCGCTGGGCAGGAACTCGATGCCGATGCCCGCCTTGGTCTTGGTGCGGTGCTTTCCTGGACGGCGCCAGGCGACGTTTCCCCGCAGCAGCATCGGGCTGCGCCGTTTGCCGAGGCGAATCGACACCACGACCGGTTCGCCGATCGCCAGTGCCCGGCGCGTCGGAAAGAACAATCCGCCGTTCGGAAGGTCGGCCAGATAATGCTCCAGGAAGGGCTGGCCGCTGGCGAAATGTACTTTAAGGATGGTCATGTGGGTGCGTGAAGGGGATTGTATTATTCAAAATCGGACGATTGTAAAGAGCTGCCATACTGAATTGAGAACTTCAGATTTCGACTATCGCCTCCCGCCGGCCCAGATCGCGACGCGTCCAGCGCCGGAGCGGGACGGGGCGCGACTGATGGTTATGGGTCGGTTTGCCGGCGCCTGCAACCATCTGCATTTTCGCGAAATTGCCAGGCTGCTGCCGCCCCATTCCCTGCTCGTGCTCAACGATACAAAGGTGATCCCTGCCCGGCTCCACGGCGCTAAGCTGAGCGGCGGAAGCGTGGAATTACTTCTGACACGATTCGTTGAGAAGGGGCAAGATGCCCGAGGTCGCAGCGAGGTCTGGGAAGCGCTGGCCAAGAACCTGGGACGCAGCCCGCAAGTCGAGCTGGGCTTCCCCGGCGGCGTACGTGCCCAGTTGCTGGAACGGCGTGACGAGGGCAGGGTTTTGCTGCGCTTTTCCGGGTTGGGCGCGATCGATTTGACGTCGCGTCTGGCCGAGATCGGCGAGCTGCCGCTGCCGCCCTACATCGAAGCCGCGCGCCGCCGGACGACACCGCCGGGCGGCGGCGAGGATGATGCCGCGGTCGACGACCGCACCCGTTACCAGACGGTCTACGCGCGCGCGCCCGGGGCGGTCGCCGCTCCGACCGCGGGTCTGCACTTTACCCCGGAGCTGCTGGCGCAGGTGACCGCGGCTGGTCACGAAATCGTCGGCCTCACGCTGCACGTCGGTCCCGGCACCTTCCGCCCGGTCAAGAGCGAGGTCGCCTCCGATCACGTCATGGAGGAAGAGCGCTACGACGTCCCCGAGGCCACCGCGCGCGCCGTCGCCGGGGCCCGCGCCGCGCGCCGCCCCGTGGTGGCGGTGGGGACGACCGTGGTCCGCGCGCTGGAGGGTGCGGCGCGCGCGGGCGGAGGCGAGGTCCGCGGGGGCCCGGGCGCGACGGCGCTCTTCCTGCGGCCCGGCGACACCTTCCAGGTGGTCACCGACCTCATCACCAACTTTCATCTGCCGCGCTCCACGCTGCTGATGCTGGTCGCCGCCTTCGCCGGGCGGGATCGGGTGCTGGCGGCCTACGCGCAGGCCATCGAACGCGGCTACCGCTTCTACAGCTATGGTGACGCCATGCTGATCACGGGCCAGCCGGCGCCATGAGCGAGCGGGACACGATCTTCGAGGTGGTCGCGCGCGACGGCGCGGCGCGCGCGGGTCTGCTGCATACCGCCCACGGGACGATCGAGACGCCGGTGTTCATGCCGGTCGGTACCCAGGCCAGCGTCAAGGCGTTGTCGTCGGGCGATCTGCGCGTGCTGGGCGCGCGGATCATCCTGGGCAACACCTACCATCTGTCGCTGCGTCCGGGCGCGGCGCGGGTCGGCGCGCTCGGCGGACTGCACCGGTTCATGGCCTGGCCGGGCGCGATCCTCACCGACTCGGGCGGCTTTCAAGTCTTCAGCCTGCGCGAGCGGCGCACGATCGACGAGGACGGCGTGACCTTTCGCTCGCACCTCGACGGCTCGCCCCAGCGGCTCACACCTGAACGCGCCATGGAGATCCAGGCCGTCCTGGGCAGCGACATCGCCATGGCGTTCGACGAGTGTCCGCCCTCCGACGGACCGCCCGAGGTGGTGGTGGCGGCGATGGCGCGCACCACGCGCTGGGCGCGTCGCTGCGTCGCCGCCCCACGTGCCCCGGGCCAGCTGCGCTTCGGCATCGTGCAGGGCGGGGTCGACCTGGCGCTGCGCCGCGCTCACCTTGGCGAGATCGCGCCGCTGGGCTTCGACGGGCTGGCGCTGGGCGGTCTCGGCGTCGGTGAGCCCCCCGAGGTGATGCACGCCGTGCTGGCCGAGATCGCGCCGGCGATGCCCGCCGACCGCCCGCGCTACCTCATGGGGGTGGGGACGCCGGAGGATCTGCGCGCCGGCATCCGGGCCGGCGTCGATATGTTCGATTGCGTCATGCCGACCCGCAACGCGCGCAACGGTCAGCTGTTCGTGCGCGCCGGTCGGCTCAACATCGCCAACGCCGCGCACCGCGACGACCCGCGCCCCGTCGAGGAGGGCTGTCCTTGCGAGTGCTGCGCGTCGTACAGCCGCGGGTACCTCGCGCACCTCTTCCACGCCAAGGAGCTCCTTTATTACCGCCTGGCGACCATCCACAACCTGCAGCACTACCTGGAGCTGGCGCGCCGCGCGCGCGCCGCCATCATCGGCGGTGTCGCCGGGTCCTCGACGTGGTAAACCGGATACGTCATGGCCAAACGCGTGGGGGTCATCCTCTCGGGCTGCGGGCATCGCGATGGCAGTGACGTCGGCGAGGCGCTGATCACCTTGCTGGCGCTGGATCGCGCCGGCGCCGAGATCATCTGCGCCGCGCCCGATCAGGCGCAGGCCGTGCTGGCCAACCACCTGCGCGGCGAGAGCGCGGCGGCCAAGCCGCCCAAGCGCAACACCCTGGTCGAGGCGGCACGCCTGGCGCGCGGCGCGGTCCGCAGCCTGGCGGCGCTGGACGACCGCGACATCGACGCGCTGATCATCCCGGGCGGGGAGGGCGCGTGGCAAAATCTGTCGTCCTACGCCGACAAGGGCGAGCTGTGCGAGGTGCACCCGGACGTTGCCCGCCTCCTGCGCGCGATGCTGGCGGCGCACAAGCCGATCGGGGTCAGCGGCCTGGCGCCCATCCTGGCGGCGCGCGTGCTGGGTCCGGTGGCCGGGGTTCGCATCACGCTGGGCAGCAAGCACACGACGGCGGCCAAGCACGCGGCGGTCATGGGCGCCGACCTGCGTCCCTGCCCGGTCGACGACGTGGTGATCGACCAGAAGGCCCGGTTGATCTCGACGCCGGCCTATATGTACGACGATGCGTCTCTTCGGCAGGTGGCGCTCGGTATCGAGAAGCTGGTGCGCACCGTGCTCAGCATGGCCCAGGACCGCGCGCCGAGGCCGGCGCCTCCAACCACCGTGCCGGGCGCTCGTCCCGTACCGTAAGGCCGGTCAACCACAAAACCCCTGATCGTGCACGTGATCGGGATCGTGGCCGGCGCCCTTGATCGTTGACGTGCACGTGCACGTGCACGCCACCGTGAGCGTGATCGCCGATCACGTCCACGGTAGCGTTCCCGTTCACGTGCACGTCGACGATCAGGGGTGCGGCCACGGCCACGCTGACCACCACGGGGACGGGAGGGGGGCTGCTCTCTACTGATCCAGGCCGCGGTTGCGCTTGATCTGGTCCAGGACCTTGCCGTACTCGACCTCCCACGTCGAGGTCCCCTCTTGCAGGTTCTTGATGCGGCGGCGCACCTCTTCGTCGAGCTCTTCGTCGACCTGCATGTGCTTCTTGAGGATCTCGGACATGCGCTTGCGCAGCACGGTGTCCTCGACGAAGATCTCCTCGATGTGCGGGGACTGCATGAACGACTCGATCATCTGGGTCGTCATCCACTCCAACCCGTCCTCGCCCAGGCCGAAGGCCTTCTCGCCGGCGAGGGCGCGCTTGACCTTGCCGAACTGCTCGTAGGGCAGGTTGCGCTTTTGCAACATGTCCTTGGCCTTCTCGGTGATCTCCCGATCGACGCGCAGGTACTCCTTGAGCACGGCCTGCACGTCCATCTCCGCCTCGCCCCGGTCCGAGACCTCGATGTCGCCCGCGTCCACGAGCGCTTTGACGATCTCGGCCCCCACTGATGGGATCTTTCCGCTGTAAAGACGCATTCTCCTAAGGCGCCTTATAGGGGCCGCGTGCGCGCCAGTCAAGGCTAAGCGCGTGCCTACACGGGATCTTTCTCGGGGCGATCTTTTTTTATGTCAGACTTTTCATGTCAGACTTCGTCGCGCGTGCTGATCCCGCTTCGCGACCACAATCCGCGCCAGCGCGCTCCGGTCGTGACGGTGTCCTTGATCGTGGTCAACGTCCTGGTGTTCCTGTACGAGCTCTTTTCGCCTCCTGCGGTCCAGAAGCTGCTGATCCTGAGCGGCGGCGCCATTCCGGTGGAGATCGTCAACCTGATCGATCTCCCGCCGCGCAACATCCTGCCCGTGCCGGGCTCGATCTGGACCTCGATGTTCCTGCACGGCGGCTGGCTGCACCTGATCGGGAACATGTGGTTCCTGTGGATCTTCGGCGACAACGTCGAGGAGGCGCTGGGGCGCGCGCGTTATCTGCTTTTCTATTTCCTGGTCGGGACGGTGGGCGCGCTCGCGCAGTGCTTCACCATGCCGGAGTCGGCGTCCCCGATGATTGGCGCCTCCGGCGCGGTCGCCGGCGCGCTGGGCGGCTACGTGCTGCTCTATCCGCGCGCCAAGATCGTGACCCTGGTGCTGTGGTTCTTTGTCGACGTACCGGCCTGGATCTTCCTGGGCCTGTGGTTCGTCAGCCAGTTCTACGTCGGCGAGGGGTCGGGCGTGGCCTGGATGGCCCACGTCGGCGGCTTCCTGGCCGGCATCGGTCTCGTGCGCTTGCTGGCGCCGCGCCGGCGCAAGCGGCCTCCGCTCGACGCCGAGTACCTGCCGCCCGGGCGCTGGTAGGGTCCTTCTCTCTTGACAGGAGAGGGCCGACGCGCAAAATCGCCGCCGGTCGATTTCCAGAAGGTTCGAAGATCCAAACGGCGGATTAGCTCAGCTGGTTAGAGCAGGCGTTTCATACGCGCCGGGTCCGGGGTTCGAGTCCCTGATCCGCCACAACACCAACCGGCGCCCGTTCCTCCCGGCTTGACCGGGGGGTGGCGCCGGGATAGATCGCTCGCCTCATGTACGATACGTCAGACATCCGTAAGGGCCTCAAGATCATGATGGACGGGGCACCCTACACGGTGGTCGAGTTCCAGTTCGTCAAGCCGGGCAAGGGCGCGGCGTTCACGCGCACCAAGGTGAAGAATCTGCTCACCGGGGCCGTGCTGGAGCGCAACTTCCGCTCGGGCGAGAAGTTCGAGCCGGCCAACGTCGAGACCAAGACCATGCAGTATCTCTATCGCGACGCCGACACCTTCGTTTTCATGGACACGACGACGTACGACCAGGTCCAGATCCCCGAGACGACGATCGGCGATTCCAGGGACTACATGCCGGAGAACATCAACGTCGAGGTGCTGTTCTTTCAGGACCGCGCCGTCGGCGTCACCCTGCCGAACTTCATCGAGCAGGCCATCGTCTCGACCGAGCCCGGCTTCCGCGGCGACACCGCGACCGGATCGACCAAGCCGGCCAAGATCTCGACCGGCGCGACCATCAACGTGCCGCTGTTCATCAGCGTGGGCGACGTGGTCAAGATCGACACCCGCAGCGGCGAGTATCTCGAGCGCGTCGGCCGCGCCTGAGGGAGGCGTGGTTGCCGTCCGAGCGCGACCGGC
This sequence comes from Polyangia bacterium, assembly GCA_035696125.1. Taxonomy (GTDB): domain Bacteria; phylum Myxococcota_A; class Polyangia; order Fen-1088; family Fen-1088; genus DASRQZ01. The sequence continues at coordinate 44,753 of DASRQZ010000087.1, read as the reverse complement.
TGGCCGGGCGGCGAGCGGCGCTGGAGGCGCGCGCGCGGGTGCGCCGGGCGGTGCGCGCCTGGTTCGAGGGCGAGGGCTTCCTGGAGGTCGAGACGCCGGCGCGCGTACCCGCGCCCGGCCAGGAGCCGCACCTGGACGCGATCGCCGCCGGCGCGGACGCGGGGGAGGGGGACGATCGCTGGCTGGTGACCTCGCCCGAGTACCACATGAAGCGGCTGGCCGCCGCGGGCTACGAGCGCATCGTCCAGATCGGCAAGGCGTTTCGCGCCGGCGAGCGCGGCCCGCACCACCAGTCCGAGTTCACCATCATCGAGTGGTACCGCGCCGGCGCGCCGCTGGAGGCGCTGGCCCGCGACTGCGAGCAGCTGCTGCGCGAGGCCGCGCGCGCCGTCGGGCGCGACCCGGCGGCGGTGGGCTTGGCGGCAAGCTTCCAGCGCACCACCGTGCGCGCGCTGCTGCGGCGCCACGCGGGCGTCGAGCTCGCCGGCGACGAGAGCGCGGCCGAGCTGCGCGCCAAGGCGATCGCGGCGCACGCGTTCGCGGGCGCGCCCCCGCCCGAGGGCACGGCCTGGGACGATCTCTTCTTCCAGGTCTTCCTGGATCGCGTCGAGCCGCACCTCGGCCGCAGCGGGCCCACCTTCGTGTTCGACTGGCCGGTGGCGCTGGGCGCGCTGGCGCGCCGCCACCCGGACGACCCGCGACTGGTCGAGCGATTCGAGCTGTACGCGGCAGGCCTGGAGCTGGCCAACGCCTTCGGTGAGCTGACCGACGCCTTCGAGCAGCGCGACCGCTTCAAGCAGGAGTCGCGCCTGCGCGCGTCGCGCGGCAAGGCCGTCTACCCCCTGGATGAGAACCTGCTCGCCGCGCTGCCGCACATGCCGCCCACCGCCGGCATCGCCCTGGGCTTCGACCGACTGGTCATGCTGGTCCTGGGCGCCCGCGACATCCGCGAGGTGGTCGCCTTCGCCGACGACGAGGTGTAGGCCGCCCGGCTCGCGACGCCGGCTCGCGACGGGATCCCGTCGGCCCAGCCTAAACTCTCTCGCGAACCCAGACGGTCTCGACGCCGTTGAAGCTGTCGCGCCACTTGGCGATGTCGTCGACGTGGCGGCCGTGGGGCAGGATCTGGCGATAGCGCTCCAGCGTGCCGATGGCTTCGGCAGGGTCGGCTTTGCGCGCTTCGGCGGCGCTGCGCAGCGCGAAGAAGAGCTCGTCGTCGATGCTCTCGGGATCGACGGCGCTGGCGCTGTCGTCCAGCGTCAGCGCTCGCTCGTAGTCGGCGACCGCTTCGTCGAATCGCCCGAGCAGCGTCAGCGCCTGGCCGCGATTGAAGAATGCTTCGGGTTCGTCGGGTTGGGTGGCGATCTCGCGGCTCGCGGTCTCGATCGCCTCGGCATAGCGGCCGTCGCGAACCAGCTGGGTCGAAAAAAGTGCGCCGTAGGTCATTGCGGGGGCGGCAGTCTACTCCGTCCGGCGCCCTGATCCTGCAAGAAAATCGCCCCTATCCTTGACCCTGGATCGGGCCTCTGCTAGGAGTTGCGGCGGCTGGAGGCCCATACGCGTGACTCACTACCTGATCGGAATGGCTCAAGCTGCTGCCGGCGGCGGCTCCGCTGCCCCTGGTGGCGGCCTGCTGGGGAATCCGCTGCTGATGATGGTCCTCATCTTCGGCGTGTTCTATTTCCTGGTCATCCGCCCGCAATCGAAGAAGGCCAAGCTCCACCAGCAGATGCTCACGGAGCTCAAGAAGGGCGACGAGGTCGAGACACAGGGCGGTCTCATCGGACGCATCTCCGGCATCAAGGACGACGAGATCACGCTGCAGGTGCAGGAAGGCGTGCGACTTCGGGTCTTGCGCAGCGCGATCACCCGCCCGCGCACCAAGCCCGTCGACAAGACCGAAAAGTCCGAGAAGGCTGTCGAAAAGACGCCGGATAAGTCTTCCGAGGTCCCGAAGGACGTCAAGGCTTCCTGAAACCCTGGTCAACGGTAGAACGCATGGAACGCTCCTGGTGGTGGAAGGCGGTTCTCTACGGTTTCGTCACCGTGATGGCCGTGCTCTACCTGGTCCCGACGGTGGCGCCAGATTCGACGAACCCCGCGCTGGCGTACATCAACAAGCACTTCCAGAAGCGCATCCAGCTCGGGCTGGATCTTCAGGGCGGCCTGCATCTGGTCTACGAGGTCAACGTCGACAAGGCGGTGTCGAGCAAGGTCGATCGCCTGTCATCCGACATCGAGGATCACCTGCGCAAGGACAAGGGGATCAACGACGTCACGGTCTCGCGCGAGGGGCGTGACGACATCATCCTGACCTTCGCCAAGCCGGCGGACCAGGCCAAGGTCGACGAGGCCTTCCTCAAGGACTACCGTCGCTCGCTCGACCTGGTCGAACGCAAGCCGGACACCGGCGTGCTTCGGCTGCGTCTGGACCCGGACCAGGTCGAGGAGGTGCGCGACTACGCTCTGCGCCAGGGCATCGAGACCATCCGCGGCCGCGTCGACAAGTTCGGCGTCGCCGAGGCGACGGTCATCAAGAAGGGGACCGACATCATCGTCGAGATCCCGGGCCTGAAGCCGGCCGACTTCGAGCACATCAAGTCGGTCATCGGGCGCACCGCCCAGCTCGAGTTCAAGATCGTCGACGACGGCGCGGAGTACATGCGCAAGGTGGCGGCCGCCGTGCCCAAGGACTCCGGCATCGAGGTCGCGCCCGAGTCCTGGACCGAGAAGGACTCGGGCAAGCAGCACGAGGACGTCTACCTGCGTTCGAAGAAGCGCGAGACCCTGGAGAAGTTCTTCGCCGGTTTGACCGGGGAGCTGGCCGTGCCCGCCGACCACGAGATCGGCTACGAGGAGAACCAGGCGCGTTCGGAGACCGGCGAGGTGACGCCCGACCGCTACTGGCGGACCTTCTACCTGCACCGGCGCGCGGCGCTGACCGGCGAGTACCTGTCGAACGCCGACCAGACCTGGGACCAGCAAACCGGCCGGCCCGAGGTCAGCTTCGAGTTCGATCGCCAGGGGGCGTCGATCTCGGAGAAGATGACCGGCGACAACATCGGCCGCAAGATGGCGGTGCTGCTCGACGACAAGATCAACAGCGCCCCGGTCATCGAGGGGCGAATCGGCGCGCGCGGCCGCATCACGCTGGGCGGCTTTGGCGATCCATTTGCGCTGCAGCAGGAAGCCAAGGACCTGGTCGGGGTGCTCCGTTCGGGCGCGCTGCCGGCGCCGCTGCACAAGACCTTCGAGACCCAAGTCGGCCCCACCATGGGCAGCGACTCGGTGAAGAAGGCGAAGTTCTCGATGTACCTGGGCGCCGCCGCGGTCGTCCTGTTCATGCTCATCTACTATCGGTTCTCCGGGCTGATCGCGAACGTCGCGATGATCTTGAACTTGCTGTACATGGTGGCGATTCTCGCCGCCTTCGAGGCCTCGCTGACCCTGCCGGGCATCGCCGGCCTGGTGCTGACGGTCGGCATGGCCGTCGACGCCAACATCATCATTTACGAGCGCATCCGCGAGGAGTTGCGCCTGGGCAAGTCTCCGCGCACCGCGGTCGACGCCGGGTTCAAGCGCGCGTTCTGGACAGTGTTCGACGCCCACGTCACCAACTTCGTGGCTGGCGTCGTGCTGTACTCGTACGGATCGGGCCCCATCAGAGGTTTTGCGGTCACGCTGCTGGTCGGCATCATCACCAACCTCTTCACCTCTTACTGGCTGTCGCACTGGATGTTCGACGCCCTGGTGGGACGCCGGGGCGCGGCGCGCGCCACCTTGTCGATCTAGAGGCCACCATGGCGGCGCAGAATCAGCAGCAGAAGTTCTTCGAGATCATCAAGCCGGGCTCGACGTACGAGTTCATCGGCATGCAGCGGTACTGGATCGGCCTGTCGGTGGTCCTGGTGTTCGTGACCATCGTCATGCTCCCGCTCAACGCCTTCGTCTTCAAGAGCCGCGGGCACATGTTGAACTGGGGCGTCGACTTCCGCGGCGGCACCGAGCTTGTGGTGGAGTTCACCAAGCCGGTCGATGTCGGCGAGATCCGCAAGGTCCTGGCCGAGGGGGGGCACGACAACGCCGACGTGGTGAAGTACGAGGACCCGACCGGCAAGTCCCATTACAACTACATGCTGCGCATCGGCGCGGTGTCGGTCATCAGCGAGGCGCAGGCCAAGCAGGCGCGCGAGCTGCTGGCCAAGGAAGGCGACGCCAGCCTCAAGAAGTTCGAGTGGTCGGAGGGCGGCGACAAGATCTACCTGCGCTACGACAAGCCAGTCGATCCGCAGGCGCTGGGCAACTCTCTCAAGGCCATCGGGATCGCCACCATGCAGGTGCAGCAGTTCGGGCGCACCGAGGAGAACACCTACGAGGTGACGCTGGTCGGCCTCGATTCCGAGATCCGGCGCTCGCTGGACGCGCACTTCGGCGCCGGCGCTGTCGCCGGCATCCCGCAGGTCGAGTCGGTGGGCGCCAAGGCCGGCAAGCAGCTGCAGTACGACGCGGCGCGGTCGCTGCTGTTCGCGATCCTGCTCATCATGGTCTACATCGCCTTCCGGTTCGACTTCCGCTACGGGCCGGGCACGGTGGTCGCCCTGCTGCACGACGCGGTCATCGTCATCGGGGCCTTCGCGGTCACCTACAAGGAGTTCTCGCTGACCACGGTGGCGGCGGTCCTGACCATCATCGGCTTTTCGATGAACGACACCATCGTGGTGTTCGACCGCATCCGCGAGAACGCGACCCGCCTGCGCGACCGGCGCTTCGACCGGGTGGTCAACCAATCGATCAACGAGACGCTGTCGCGCACCATCTGGACCAGCGCCACGGTGTTCTTCGTCACCCTGGCCATGAACGTGTTCGGCGTCGGCGTCATCCGTGACTTCGCCTTCGCGATGAACGTCGGCGTGATCGTCGGTACCTACTCGTCGATCTTCATCGCCAGCCCGATCCTGATCTGGCTCAACGAGAAGTACATCGCCAGCCAGAAGCGCCAGCCCGCCGGACGCAACGCCCGCCGCAAGCGCGACGAAGACTCCGAAGCTGTGGAACCGTAGCGTCCGTCTTCGATTGCGACGCCGGCCGACGATCCTGGCCGCTTCTGGAAGGTGAAGGTGCGGCGAGTTTCCTTGTCTCCGGCCCCCTCTCCCGTCCGCGGGAGAGGGTGGGGGAGAGGGCAGGCCTTGCGAGACCAACGTGCGCGTTCGGGCAAGGCGCGCGCGTGTGTTACTGTGCGCCATGTTGCCCGCGGGTCCGCGATCGCCGCCTCGAGCCTGGCAGGCGGCGGCGGTCGACCTGCAGCGGGCGACGGTTCTGGCCAAGGAGATCGGCGTCCGTCGTCTGATCGCGACCATCTTGCTCGGCCGCGGCATCGACGACTCGGCGCGCGCGGCGCGCTTCCTGTCGCCGCGTCTGGCCGACCTGCGCCGGCCCGACGGAATGGCGGACCTCGAGCGCACGCTGGAGCGGCTGGCGGCCGCGCTGTCTGGACGCGAGCGGATCGCGGTCTTCGGCGACTACGACGTCGACGGCGTCACCACGGCGGCGATCCTGGCCAGCACGCTGCGCGCGCTGGGCGGCGAGGTGGTGGCGCGGGTCGCGAGCCGCCACGCCGGCTACGGTCTCGGCGGCGCCGACGTCGCGCGCTTCGCCGACGAGGGGTGCCGGGTCCTGGTCACCGGGGACTGCGGGACCAGCGACATCGAGGCGCTGGAGCTGGCGCGTGCGCGCGGCGTGGACGCGATCGTGATTGATCACCATCAGGTCCCGTCGGGCGAGAGCCCCGCCTACGCGCTCATCAACCCGCACCGCGGCGATGATTGCTTCCCCTTCAAGGGTCTGGCCTCGTGCGGGGTCGCCTTTTACCTGGCGGCGGCGCTGCGCACTCGCCTGGGCGTCGACGGCGCGCGCTTCGACCCGCGTGACCTGCTGGATCTGGTGGCCCTCGGCACGGTCGCGGATCTGGTGCCCCTCATCGATGAGAACCGGATCCTGGTCGCCGCTGGCTTGCGGGTGGCGACCGCGCGCAAGCGCCCTGGTCTGCGCGCGCTGGCGGCGCTGGCGCAGATCGCCGAGGACGGACCTATCACCGCCGAAGGCATCAGCTTCCGGCTGGCGCCCCGATTGAACGCCGCGGGTCGCCTGGGCGAGGCGCAGCTCGCGCTCGATCTGTTGCTGGCGCCCGATGACGCCACTGCCGTCGGCCTGGCGGAAGAGCTTGACGAGCGCAACCGACAGCGGCAGCAGATCCAGGAGGGGGTCTGGATCGAAGCGCTGGCGGCGTGCGAGCCCTACGAGACCGCCGCCGCGTTGGTGGTGGGCGCCGAGGGCTGGCACCCCGGCGTGGTGGGGATCGTCGCCGCCAAGCTGGTCGAGAGATTCGGACGTCCCGCGGTCGTCATCGGCTTTCAGCGAGGGGAGGGGCGCGGGTCGGCGCGCACCACCGCCGGGTTCAACCTGTACGAAGCGCTGGCTGCCTGCGCGCCTCACTTGACCCGTTTCGGCGGTCACGCCGCGGCGGCCGGCATGAGCATTTCGATCGGTGCGCTCGAGTCGTTTCGCCATGCTTTCATCCTGGAAGCGGAGCGTCGGGTGGGCGGCGTCGATCGGCCGCCGCTGATGGTCGATGCCGTGGTCGAGCTCGGCGACCTCGACCTGCGCGCCGCCGAGGAGCTGGAGCGTTTGGCTCCGTTCGGGGCCGCCAACGCGCAGCCGCTGTTCGCGCTCGCCGGGGTGACCACCGAGTCGACCCGCCTGGTGGGGGAGGGACACTTACAGATCACGCTCCGGCATCGCAACGCGACCGGCGACGCCATCGCTTTTGGCATGGCCGAGCATGACCCCGGAAGCGGGGCCTGCGTCGACGTGGTAGCCAGCGCCGAGCTGGACACCTTCCGCGGCAATCGCCGCGCGCGGCTCAAGGTGAAGCATCTTTACCGCAGGCGCGAGACCTGAAGTTCGGTAATACTCCGCCCGGGTATGTCCACTGACACGCCGCCTCCTGGCTCGGCCCCCCGAGGCCTGGTGCGCTCGGCTAGCCGGCGTCCCGAGCGCCCGCTAGAGCGATCGTACCTGTCGCTGGTTCCGCGGCGGAATCTTCTCCGGGCGCTGTTCCTGCTGCTGGCGTTGCTGGCGGTCGTGGCGCTCAAGAAGAGCGGCGGAGGATTTTTCCGCAACGTGCTCGATTCGGTGGCGCCGCCGCGAACCCGCGCCGCGGCCCCGCCGCGGCCCCCCACCCCCGAGACGACCGTGCACCTCCAGCTCCAGGCGCCGCCGCGATGAGCAGCGTGGGCGGCCCTGTGATCTGGGCGGTCTTCGCCGCGACCGTGATCCTGATGCTGTCGCTCGACCTCGGGGTCTTCCACCGCAAGGCTCACATCGTGCGCTTCCGCGAGGCGGCGGTGTGGTCGTTGGTCTGGATCGGCCTCGCGATGCTGTTCAACGTGCTGGTCTACTTCCAGTACGGCGCCAACCGCGGCGTGGAGTTCTTCCAGGCCTGGCTCATCGAAAAGGCGCTGTCGGTCGACAACATATTCGTCTTCCTGGCGGCGTTCTCTTACTTTGCCGTGCCCGAGCGGCTGCGGCACCGCGTGCTGTTCTGGGGCATCATCGGCGCCTTCGTCACCCGCGGTGCCTTCATTGTGCTGGGCGCGGCGTTGCTGGCGGCGTTCCACTGGGTGATCTACGTCTTTGGCGTCTTCCTGGTGATGACGGCGATCCGGCTGGCGTTCGGCAAGGACGAAGAGGTCCACCCCGAGCGGAACCCGGTGCTGCGGCTGTTTCGTCGCTTCGTTCCGGTCACGCCCGAGTACGTCGGCTCGCGCTTCCTGGTCAAGCGCGACGGCCGCTGGCTGGCGACGCCTCTGCTGATGGTGCTGGTGGTCATCGAGGCCACCGACGTGGTGTTCGCCGTCGATTCGATCCCCGCGGTGTTCGGCGTCACCGACGACGTGTTCATCGTCTACACCTCCAACATCTTCGCGATCCTGGGTCTGCGCGCGCTGTGCTTCTTGGTCGCCAGCCTGGTGCGCAAGCTGCGCTTCCTGAAGGTGGGGCTGGCGCTGGTCCTGGCCTTCGTCGGCGTGAAGATGCTGCTCTCCGACCGCTTCCCCATCTCCGACTGGCTGTCGCTGACGGTGGTGGGCGGCTTGCTCCTGGGCGCGGCGCTGGTTTCTTTGTTATTCCCAGCTCCGGACGCGCCGCCTTCGCCTTCGCCTTCGCCTTCGGATACGGATACGGATACGGATACGGATTCGGATTCGGATTAGCTAGGCAGCTCGGTGGGGCGTCGGCTCGTCGGTCGCTTCCGGCGGGGGTGGGTATTCCTACCGCGGGGACGCGCCCTTACGCCGCCGGGCGGGCGGTGAACTCTCGATGACTGCTTTTGGTGTCCTCGAGCTCTTCCCCCTCCTTGACCCTGAACGCCGGCGGCACGGGGGCGCTTCTATTCGGGCTGGCATCCTGACATCTAAATGGAACCCTCAGAGGGTTCCAAACCTCCCGCGATGGGCTCGGTCGAGCAAGCTCGACCTCGCCCACACGAATGACAGGCAGGAGCGCCCTCATAGACCCCGCGGTAGGAACACCCACCCCCGCCTGCGCTCGCTCCTCACCTCCGATATCCGCCCCAGAGGATCGAACAGATCGGACCAGATCAGACCAGACCGGATCGGATCGGATCGGATCGGACCGGATCGGACCGGATGAGATCGGAGCAGAGCAGAGCAGAGCAGACCCAGCGCGAACAAATCCGAACTGATTCTGATTCTGATTCTGATTCTGATTCTGATCTGATCTGATCTGATCTGATCTGATCTGATCTGATCCGATCCGATCCGATCCGATCCGATCCGATCCGATCCGATCCGATCCGATCCGAACCTGATCGCGTTCTCGTGGGTCATCAGCAATGGGGAATCGGAGGGGGGGAAGGAGCGCAGGCGGGGGTGGGTGCCCTCACCGCGGGGTCTATGAGGGCGCTCCTGCCTGTCCGCAGGCAGGATGCCAGCCCGAATAGAAGCGCCCCCGTGCCGCCGGCGTTCAGGGTCAAGGAGTGGGAAGAGCTCGGAGACACCAAAAGTAGTCATCGAGAGTTCACCGCCCGCCCGGCGGCGTAAGGGCGCGTCCCCGCGGTAGGAACACCCCCGCTCCCCCGCCCCGCCCGCCCCGCAACGGAGAGAGCGGAGCCGCGATCACCGAGCCGCAGCCGCGATGACGGTGGTGGTGATGGCGCTGCAGGGCTGCGGGTAAAAGAGGTAGTTGGCGATCGCGGGCGCGCCCGCGTAGCGGTCACCGTAGTCACCGGGGTCGAACCCGGCGGGCGGCTCGACGATCTCGCCGAAGTCGACGTGCCGGATGTCCAGCTCGGCGAGCACCGCGACCAGGCCCTGCAGGCGCTTGAGCAAGATCGGGTCGAAGACACCGCCGCGCGGCGCCTCGGTGATCACCAGGTCGCCGTCGGCGCGGCGCAGGCGCATCGTGACCTGTTGCACGCCCGCGAAGCGCGCCAGGCTGGACAGCGCGACCCGCAGGTAAAGCTGCTCCTCGCCATCGTCATTGCCTTTGCCGTGGCCGTCGCCGTCGCCCTCCGCGCCGCCACCGGCGTCTTCATCCAGACGCTCGCCGTCCAACGGCGCGGTCCCCTCGCGGATCTCGAGGATCGAGGGCGTCCGGCCCACGCACAGCACGTAGACGTAGTCGCAGTACTCGTCCTCGCCGCCCGGGCGGAACAGGGTCAGCGCCTTGAGCCGCGGCGCCAGCAGGCCCGCCAACCGGGCCCCCTCGGGGCGCGTGACGCCGGCCCGGAAGGCGACCGCCTCGTCGCGCTCCGCCCAGCGCCGCCCGGGATATAGACGTCCGAGCGCCTCGTCGATGGCCGCCATCATCGCCCCCTTGCGGTGATCGCAGCCGCCCTTGTTCTTGCACTCGGTGCAGCCCTCGGCGCCCATCGCGATCAGTGCGGCTGCGCCAGCGCGGCGGCGCGCGCCTCTTCGATCATCACCGCGTGCTGGCTGACGTCGGCCCAGCGCGCGCGTCCCCCCTCCGGCAAGAGGTCGATCGGATCGAAATAAAAGTAGATGACGCCGGGGTGTACGCTCGGGCTGGTGAAGACCGAGATCCCGGTCTCGCGGTCGTAATGCTCATAGGAGTGGGCGTCGCGCTTGCCGCCACCGCCTGGTGCGTCGACCACCACCAGCGGCGTGTTGAACCCTGCGGTCGCGCCCCGGATCCCCTTCTCGATGGTGAGGCCCGTGGCCAGGGTCGTGCGCAGGTCCTCGACCCCCTTCACCAGGTCGTGCATGTAGATGTAATAGGGGTGGACGTTGAGGTAGCTGAGTCGCTTGACCAGCAGGCGCATGGTGGCGGCGTCGTCGTTCACCCCGCGCTGCAGGACGGTCTGGTTGCGCACGGTGATGCCCCGCTCGAACAGCCTGTCCATGGCCGCCTTGGTGATGGCGGTGATCTCCGATGGATGGTTGAAGTGGGTGTGGATCACCACTTCCTTGTGCAGCTTGCGTCCTAGCTCGACGATGCGGGTCACCGCGTCGAGCCAGGCGTCGTCGGTCAGGATCTTCTGTGGCATCACCGCCGGACCCTTGGTCGCGTAACGCATGCGGCGCACGTTGTCCATGCGCAGGAGCGCCTCGCCGATGAGGGTGATCTGCTCGGGGCGCAGCTGGTAGGCGTCGCCGCCCGAGATCACGATGTCTTCCAGCTCGGGGCGTGACTGGATGTACTGGAAGGCCTGCTGCCAGCGCTCGACGTTGACCTTGAGCTGGAACTTCGCCACCTCTTCCGTGTCGATGCCAACCGCGTAGCTGCGCGTGCAGAAGCGGCAATAGACCGGACAGGTATCAAGCGGCAGGAACAGCGCCTTGTCGGTGTAGCGGTGGGTCAACCCGGGCACCGGCATATCGACCCGTTCGTGCAAGGAATCGAGATCCAGCTTGGGGTGATCGGGTCGAAAGCGCGAAGCCACCGGGATGAACTGCAGTCGCAGCGGATCCTCGTAGGGGCGCGTCCAGTCGACGAGCGAGAGGAGATAGGGCGACACCCGGACCGACATCGGGGCGCGGGCGAAGCCCCGCTCGGCGTCCTCGATGAAGTCATCGGACACCAGGCCACGCAGCGCGGCCAGCAGCTTGGGGATGTTGGTGATCGAGTTCTTGGCTTGCCACTTGTGGTCGAGAAACTCGGCCTCGGTGATGGCGGCGTAGGCTGGCATCTTTTGCCAGAACGGCCCGTCGAGAAGGCGGGTGTGCATCAAGCTCGCCTCATCGACCGGCGGCTTCAATGCGGGCGGGGTCGCGGGCGCGCCTGAGCTCGGCGCCAGCGACAGCTTCTCTTCGAGAGCCATGACTCAGCGTAACGTGTGCCCTGGTTCGTTTCCAGCGTATCAACTCCGCGGACGCGAGCGCGTGCCCGCCGTCGTCGCGTCCGCGCCGGTCTTTCGCACGACCAGCGGCAGCTCATCGCCGGCTCGCAGCGCCAGCGCGATCGGTTCGCCGCGCGGGTTGCGCGGGCTCGAGCGCGACCCATGATCGATCACCCGATCCACAAATCCCAACACTTCGACCCGATCGCCGACGTCGAGAGCCGTTCCGGACCCGCCCGTCAACCAACCTCCGGAGGCCAGAACCAGGACCTCCTGACCGGAGGCGGACAGCAAGAAAAAGTCATGCCCCTCCTCGACCAAAAGTCGTACATTGTGATCGCTGCTCTCACCCTTAAACCAAATGTGCGAGGTTAGCTTCCAGCGGGCCCTCTGGACGGTGCCCACCACCCGGGCGGGAGTCCCGCGCGCCACCGTCGCCAGCGCCTCAACCGGTGTGGGCCGGGTGCCCAGAAAGCGCAGGGTGGCGCGCAAGATGCGGCGCGCGCCCGCCGACCGACCGAACGCCCCCGCCGGCAGTAACGGCGCAATGCCACTGGCGTTTTCCCAGGAGCTCAAGGTCGCCAGGCCGACCTGCAACGTGCCGGAGGCACCAGCCCGACCGCTGGCGGCGGCGGCCAGCAACGCCCGCAGCCGACCGGCGTCGCCCGGCGCTGGCTGCGGCCCCACACGCCGGAATCCATCGGCGAGCAAACTGAGCGCTGGCACGGGATCCGGCATGGTGAAGGGCGGGGGCGGCGGCGGGAGACGAGATCAGGGTAGCAAATGCGCGAGGCGCCATGGCTGACAGCCCCGGGCTGACCCGGCGCTGCGCCGCCTGCGGGTATCGTTTCGAAGGCCATGTGCAAATCTGCCCCGTCGACAATCGCAAGCTGCCGCCGCCCGACGACGCGGCCGCGGATCTCGGCAGCTATCGCCTGCTCGAACGGCTGGGCGAGGGGGGCATGGGCGCCGTCTATCGCGCCGTCCACCGCAAGCTGGGACGGCAGGTCGCGATCAAGGTCTTGCAGCGAGACCTCACCAACGATCGCGGCATCATCAATCGCTTCTTTCACGAGGCGCGCGCCGCCAACACCATCCGACACGACAACGTGATCGAGGTCCACGACTTCGTCGAGGACCTCGACGACGTCTACTTCGTCATGGAGCTACTGCGCGGGCGCGATCTGCACGACACCATCCACCGGCGCCCGGCGGAGCTGGGACCGATCGAGCCGGAGCGCGCCGTCCTGGTGATCGAGCAGATCGCGGCCGGCTTGCACGCCACGCACGCGCGCAGCATCGTCCACCGCGATCTCAAACCCGAGAACGTCTTCCTGTGCCACCACCATGGCGTGGACGACTTCGTCAAGATCCTCGACTTCGGAGTCGCCAAGCTGGATCGTCCCGACGGGCTGTCGACGGTGGACGGTGCCGTGCTGGGCACACCGGAGTACATCGCGCCCGAGCAGGCCCGCGGTCTGACCATCGACGGGCGGGCCGACATCTACTCGCTCGGCTGTGTCGCCTACGAGATGCTGACTCGACACCAGGTCTTCGGTGGCGGCACGCGCTCCGACGTGTTGACCCGGCAGATCAAGGTCGACCCGCCCCCGCTGCGCCGATTCGTCCCCGAGTTGCCGCCCGCGCTCGACGACGCCGTGCTGCAAGCGCTGGCCAAGGACGCGCGCGCGCGGCCCGCGACGGCGCGGCTGTTCGCCGAGAGCCTGGCTCACGCGCTGGGGCGGCCGCTCCGCGACCCGGGTGCGTTTGACGCTGGCGATCGAGCGGCGGCCGCGCGGCCCCGCCGCCCCTCGGCGGGACTGGTGCTGCGCGCCCCGCCCCCGCCCGCTAGCCAGCAGCGTGCACGCGTCGCGCGCTGGGCGCTGGGCAGCCTGACCGCGGCGCTGTTTGCCGGCGCGATCTTCAGCGTGCAGCGGCAGCGAACGACACCGGCGTATCAGACCAGCAGCCCCGCGGGTACCGGACGGGTCACGGGCCGGCCCGAGCAGCCGGGCGGCGCGCCCGCCCCCCTGACCGTCACGGTTCTGTTGCAGTCGACGCCCAGCGGAGCCGAGGTCGCCGGGGCAAACGGGGCCTCCATCGGCGCCACCCCCATGAGCTGGGTCGTGCCGGCTGGCGCCCAGCAGGTCGTGAGCTTTCGCAAGACCGGGTTCGCGCCGGTCACGCGCCAGTTTCAAGCCTCCAGCGACACCACCGTTGCGGTTCGCCTGGTGGCCAACGCGGCGGCTCCCACCCGGCGTGCCGGCCGCGGCAAACCGGCGCGCGCGCCCGCCAAACCGGCGCGTCTGGACTCGGTCGCTGGAACGATGGACCCCTTCACCAGATGAAGGGTCGGCTCCAGGTCGCCGACGCCGGCGGTCGGATCCGAATCTTTCCGTCGGCGTCGGCGTCAGCGTCGGCGATCCCTGCCCTGCCCCACCCCCTACAGCTTGAGCACGAATCTCGACTGCCCGCGCTGGATCACCAGTGACGCGCGCGCCCCGCGCGCCAGGCGGGCCTCGAGTTGTTGCAGACGGGATAGCGTGACCGGGCGGCGGTCGAGCTCGAGGAAGATGTCGCCCTCTTCGATGACGCCGCTCGCGGGGCCGCGCGGATCGACGGCGATCACCGCCAGTCCCTCGCCCGGGCGCAGGCTCAGCGCTTGCGCCTCGCGACGATCGAGCGGCCGCACCTGCACACCCAGGAAGGTGCCCTCGCCGCTGGGCGCCTCGCCGCCTTGCACGCCCAGCACGACGATCGCCTCGGAGCGCTTGCCCTGGCGCAAGAAGACCACCTTGGCCTTCTCTCCCGGCCGCAACAGCGCGACCGCCGCCGGCAGCCGGCGGTAGCCCTCGATCGGCTTGCCGGCGATCTCGATGATGACGTCGTTGGGGCGCAGGCCGGCGGCCTCGGCCGGCGAGCCACGCCCGACGACGTTGATCAGCGCGCCCGGCGTGAAGGGCACGTGCATCTCCTCGGCTCGCTCGAGCGTGAAGTCCTCGCCACCGACGCCCAGATAGCCGCGCGCCACCTTGCCCGAGCGTCGGATCTGATCAGCGATCTGGCGCGCCAGGTTGATCGGGATCGCGAACCCGACGTTCATGGCGACGCCGGGGTTGATGATCGCCGAGTTGATGGCGATGACCTCGCCGCGAAAGTTGTAAAGTGGGCCCCCCGAGTTGCCCTGGTTGATCGCCGCGTCGGTCTGGATGAAGTCCTCGTAGCGCGGATCGACGTCGCCTAGCTTCTCGCCGATGACCCGGTTCTTGGCGCTGACGATGCCCATGGTGACGGTCTGGCCCAGCCCTAACGGGTTGCCGATGGCCAGCACATAGTCGCCGACCCGCACCCGATCGGAGTCGCCCAGCGCGGCCGCCTGCAGATCCTTGGGCGGCTTGTCGAGCTTGACCACGGCGACGTCGGTGGCCGGATCGCTGCCCAGCACCTTGGCCGAGAACTGGCGGTTGTCGCCCAGCTTGACCAGCACCTCGTCGGCACCCGCCACGACGTGGTTGTTGGTGAGGATCAGGCCCGCCTTGTCGACGATGAAACCCGAGCCGAGCGCCTCCTGCCGCTCGCGCGTGCCCTGCGGCCGAGCGCCCAGACCGAACTGCTCGCGCAGCATCCGGCTCCAGGGATCCTCGACCGCGACGCGGCGGATGATCTTGGTGCTCTGGATGGTCACCACCGCTCCCTTGACCCGGTCGACCAGCGGCGCGACCGAGCCCTGCTCGGCCGCCACGGCGGGCGGCGGCGTCGTGGGCGGCGGCGTGGCGCGCGCGGCACGGTCGCCGGCGGCCAGGCAGGCCCAGGCCGCGAGCGCGCCCGCCAGCGGCGCCCGGACGGCAGCGGCGGCGATCCGCGCGGCCACCGTCTAACCCCGGTAGACCACGATCCCGCGGGTCGGGTCGTACGGTGTCAGCGCCACGGTGACCTTGTCACCGAGGACGACGCGGATCCGGTGCTTGCGCAGCTTGCCCCCCAGATGTGCCAATACTTGGTGACCGTTCTCGAGCTCGATGCGAAAGTTGCCCGCCGGCAGCACCTCGACGACGCGCCCTTGAAATTCGATATGCTCTTCGCGACCCATGAGCGGGCAGACCTTACGCGCTCGAACGTGCCCGGTCAACGATTGACATGACCACCTCCGTCGCACCCGAAATCGATCTGTCGCCAGCGTCGACGCGCGCCCTGCGCTACGCGACCGACGTGCGCGAGCTGGTAGGCGGCAACCGGGTCGCGCTGCTGCGCAACGGGCTGCAAGTGTTCCCCGCCTGGCTGGCCGCCATAGACGCGGCGCGGGATCGGGTCTCCCTGGAGATGTACATTTTTCGCGACGACAATATCGGCCGCAAGTTCGCCGAGACCCTGATACGCGCCGCCGCCCGCGGCGTGACCGTTCGGCTGCTGTACGACTTCGTCGGTTGCCGCGACACGCCCTCGTCGTTCTTTCAGCGCCTGCGCGCCGCCGGCGTACACACCATCGCCTACCACAAGTATCGCTTCTGGCGGCCGCGCTTCTGGGGCCTCATCCGGCGCAACCACCGCAAGACCCTGGTATGCGACGGCGTGCTCGCCTTCACGGGAGGGGTCAACATCGCCGACGAGTGGGTGGCCGTCGACGAGGGCGGCGGCGACTGGCACGACGCCGTGATCCGCGTCGAGGGGCCGGCGGTCGCCGTGCTGGAGGGGATCTTCCTGCGCACCTGGAACCGGCGTGCCCGCAAGCGCATGCGCCTCGACCCGACCGCGCTTCCGCACCCGCCCCCGGCCGGCGAGACGCGCCTGGCGGTGGTGTCGAACAGCGAGCTGCGCGATCGCTTCGCGATCCGCCGCGCGGCCCTGCACGCTATCCGCGAGAGCGTCAAGCTGGTCTATCTGGCCAACCCTTACTTCGTTCCCGACCGCGGTATCCTGCGCGCCCTGCAGCACGCGGCAGGCCGCGGGGTCAGCGTGCGCCTGCTGATTCCGGCGCGCAGTGACTCCCGCATCCTCGACATCGCGGCGCGCGCGACCTTCGGTCCCCTGCTGTCGGCCGGCGTGCGCATCTGGCTCAGCACGGCGGTGATCCACACCAAGGCGCTGGCGGTGGACGACGACTTCGTCTCCATCGGCAGCTACAACTTCGATCACCGATCGCTGGCCTACAACCTCGAGGTCGTCGTGAACGTCCTCGACCCCCACTACTGCGCGGAAGCCAAGCAGATGCTGGAGGACGACATGGGCATCAACACCGAGCTGACCCTGGCGACCTACGAGCGAAGGTCGTGGTTCGCCCGCCTGCTCGAACGGCTGGCGTATAGCTTCCGCAAGTGGCTCTGACGGCCCCAGCCGACCGAGCGCACGTTCCCGGTGCACGTCGGATGGCGCTAGCGCTTCTTCGCGGGCTTCGGCTTCTTCTCGGCAGCCTTGGCCGCCGTCTTGGCAGGGGCCGGCGCGGCCGCCTTGGCGGCCGGGGCCGCCGCCTTGGGCGGGGGCCCATTGGTCTTGCGGACCCAGATCCCGACGACGTTGCCGTCGGGATCGGCGAAGAGGGCGACCTCGCCGCCGCCTGCGAACGGCAGCTTGGGAACCAGCACGCGGCCGCCGTATCGCTCGACCTCGGCCAGCGTGGCCGCCAGATCGTCGACCACCACGTAGGCCAGTGGCCCGGGCGCCTGGGTGACCGCGGCACGGACCCAGCCGGCGCTGGGGCCTTCGGGGCCGCCCCCCTCGCCGGCGTCGTGCTTCATGTAGGTCGCCGAGGCGTTTTGCTGGGTCTGCCAGTCGAACACCTTCGCGTAGAACGCGGAGGTGCGGGCAAAATCAAAGCTGCGAAACTCGAGATGAACGATCGGTGCAGGCATGAACCGGGACGACCCTAGCCTCCCGTCGAAATGAATGTCAAACATGACCTCACCGCGCCAGCCGGCCGAGGTGGGGAACGACGACCACGACCGGTGCGCGCGTGGCCCGGATCAGCCGCTCGTTCTCGTAGCCAAAGAACAGACGGTGCTGGATCGCGCGGTTCTCGGCGCCCAGCACGACCAGGTCGTAACCGCCCTTTTCGACCGCCTGGACAACCGCGCTCGAACGCGGGTCGTAGACCAGGTGCAGGATCGTGGGCTTGAGCGCCGACGCGCGAAAGACGACCGAGATGCGCTCCAGCTCCTCGGCGCTGGTGGAGCTGGCCTCGGGCGTGGCGTGGGTGCCGCTGACGTCGGTGTAGGCCGCGGCCTGCGGGCGCCGTTCGGTCAGGACCGCCAGCACCAGGGCGGCGCCCGCCGATTCGGCGTAGCGCAGGGCCAGCTCGACGGCGGTTCGCGAAGCGACGCTGCCGTCGACCGGCACCAGGATGTTGCGGAACCCCGCCGCCCCGCCTTCCTTGGCCGCCTTCATGATCGCGACGTGACAGGGGGCCTGCGCCACCACCTCCTCGACCACGGGCCCGCCGACCGAAGGACCGTCACCCGAACCGATGAGGATCAGGTCGTAGCCGCGCGCCGCCTCCTCGCAGATCGCGCGCGCCACCGTGGACGCCGCCAGCCGCCGGATCTCCGGCGTATGACCGTTGGCGTGCGCGCGCAGCGCCTCCAGGTGCTGGCTCACGTTGCTGGGCGTGCCCTGGCGCATGCGGGGCACCCAGCGACGCCACCAGCCGACCTTGACCTCGGCGTAGACCACGGTGATCGGACTGTCGCTGCGCGCGGCCACGCCGAAGGCCAGCGGCGCCGCGGCACCGGCGCTGGGCCCGCCCGCGGTGGCCAGCAACACACGCAGCGTGTGCGGGTCGAAGGCCCCCTTGGACGACGAGGCCAGGATGCGCTGGGCCTCGTCCTCGGTGATGCGCACCCGCGCCATGGTCAGGCGCAGGCCGATCGGCGCCATGAAGGAGGTCACGATCGCCACCATGACGATGATCGAAAACATCTGCACGCTGAGGATGCCCAGCGAAAGGCCGATCATGGCGACCACGATCTCCATGGCGCCGCGGGCGTTCATGGCGACCGCGATCGAAGCCGCCTCCCAGAAGCGCAGCCCGCCCCAGATCGCGCCCAGCGTGCAGCCGACCAGCTTGCCCAGGCAGGCGACCCCGATCACCAGCGCCAGCATGCCACCGCCACCCAGCGCCCACAGGTTCACCTTCAGCCCGACGATGCCGAAGAAGATCGGCGCCAGGACGCCGAAGACGAACGACTCGAGGCGGGCGATGGTCTCACGCCGGATGCGCGGCACCTGGTGCAACACCACGCCGGCCACGAAGGCGCCGAACACCGCGTGCACGCCGATGCGTTCGGTCGCCGCCGCGCACAGCAGCGTCACCACGATCATCAACACCAGATCCGAGTCGGGCGTGCGAAAGCGCGAGGTGGTGATCCGCACCAGCAGGCGCAGCAGTGGATACAGGACCAGCGCGGATGCGACCAGGAACGCGGCCAACCCCAGCATGGTGACCCCGAGCTCGCCGACATGAACCGCGCCGCGCGACGCCGCGCCCGCGATCAACGACAGGATCAGCCAGCCCACGGTGTCGTCGACCACGCCGGCCGACAGGATCACCAGACCGATGTTGCGCCTGGTCAGGTCCAGGTCGACCAGGATCTTGGCGATGACCGGCATCGCGGAGATCGACATCGCCGTCGCCAGGAAGACCGCGAACAGGATCCGACTTTGCGGATCGGCCAGGTACTGCGCCGGCATCAGGTAGCCGAGCCCGAAACCGAGCGCGAACGGCAACACCATTCCCATCGCCGACGCGATCAACGCCGCGCGGCCCAGGTTCTTGAGCAGGCGCACGTCGGTCTCCAGCCCCGTCAGGAGCAAGAGCAACGCCATGCCGAAGCTACCGAACGCGTCCAGCAGGTGAAACTGACTCGCGTCGCGCGGGAAGATCCGGTCGAACAGCTCGGGCGCATAGTGGCCGAGGCCCGACGGGCCGAGCGCGATCCCCGCCGCCAGCTCGCCCACCACCGCGGGCAGCCCGACCCGCTTGGCCAGCTCGGCACCGACGCGCGCGACCGCGATCAGCAGCGCCAGCTGGAGCAACAACAGGTAGACGGCGTGCCCAGCCAGAGGGCGCAGCGGCTCGAGCATGATCGCCCGGGCACCCTAGCACGGGCGCCGCGCCCGAGGCATGGGCGGCAATCGCGTCGCTGGCGCCGACCCGCGGAACGTTCTTCCGTCGGCGTCGGCGTCGGCGTCGGCGTCGCCGATCCGTCTCCCGGCCTACCGGCGATGGGCAGGCGCGGCTTTACACCACGCTGCCTCACTGCGATGCTGCCGCACCCCTCCAATGCCCCGCGACCTCCCCGTCGGCAACGGCCGCATGCTCGTCAACTTCGACGACGACTACCGGATACGCGACCTTTACTACCCCTTCGTCGGCAAGGAGAACCATGTAGGCGGCTATTGCTGCCGCTTCGGCGTGCAGGCGGGCGGGCGGTTCACCTGGGTCGAGCGAGCCCACGGCTGGACCCTGAACCTGGCCTACGAGCCGGACACGCTGGTCACCCGCGTCACCTGTCGCAACGACGAGCTGGGCGTGGCGCTGGTCTGCTCGGACTGTGTCGACTTCCACGCCAGCCTGTTCGTGCGCCGGGTCGAGGTCACCAACCTGCGCGCCGACGCGCGTGAGGTGCGGCTCTTCTTCCACCAGGACTTTCGCATCGCCGAGACCGACGTCGGCGACACCGCGGCCTACGATCCCCAGACCAGCGCGATCGTTCACTACAAGGGCGACCGCTATTTTCTCGCCAACGTCTCGATCAACGGGCAGCCCGGCGTGCGGCACTGGGCGGTCGGCCAGAAGGGCCAGCCGGGCAAGGAAGGGACCTGGCGCGACGCCGAGGACGACGGCAACCTGAGCGGCAGCGCCATCGCCCAGGGCGCGGTCGATTCGGTGCTGGCGGCCCACGTCCCGCTGACCGGCCGTGGCAGCGCCGAGGTCTACTACTGGATCGCGGCCGGCCCGCGCTGGAAGGGCGACTGGGACGGCGTGCACGAGCTCAACGCCAAGGTCGTCGAGCGCGGCCCCGGATCGTTCTTGCAGCGCACCCGCGACTACTGGCGCCTGTGGGTGCGCAAGGAGCCGATCGACTTTTTCGACCTGACGCCCGAGGTCGTCGATCTCTACAGGCGGTCGCTGCTGATCTTGCGCACCCAGATCGACAACGGCGGCGCGATCATCGCCGCCAACGACAGCGACATCACCACCTTCGCGCGCGACACCTACTCGTACATGTGGCCACGCGATGGCGCGCTGGTGGCGCACGCCCTGGATCTGGCCGGCTACCAGGAGCCGCCGCGCCGATTCTTCGAGTTCTGCGCCGACGTGCTGACGCCGGAGGGTTACCTGCTGCACAAGTACACGCCCGACCGCACCCTGGGATCGTCGTGGCACCCCTGGATAGGAACGGCGATAGGAACGGCGGCCGGGCCCAACGGCGATGGCGGAACCCCCACGCCCCAGCTGCCGATCCAGGAAGACGAGACCGCGCTGGTGATCTGGGCGCTGTGGAAGCACTTCCAGCGCTTCCGCGACCTGGAAGACTTGCGCGGCCTGTATGGCCGGCTGGTCAAGAAGGCGGCCGCGTTTCTGGTCGGCTACCGTGACCCCACCACCAAGTTGCCCGGACCAAGCTACGACCTGTGGGAAGAGCGGCGCGGGATCTTGACCTTCACCTGTGGCTCGGTGATCGGCGGACTGCACGCCGCCGCCCAGTTCGCGACCGTGTTCGGCGAGGCGGATCTGGCGCGCCGCTATGAGACCGCCGCGCAGGAGATCCGCCAGGGCATGGACGATTACCTGTGGCGCCCGGAGCTGGGGCGCTTCGCACGGATGATCCGCGTGGGTAAGTCAGGCGCCATCGAGGTCGACACCACCATCGACGCCTCCCTCTACGGCGCGTACGCCTTCGGCGCCTATCCGCCCGACGACGCCCGCATCGAGGCGACCATGAACGCCATCCGCACCGAGCTCTGGTGCAAGACCGACGTCGGCGGGGTCGCGCGCTACGCCAACGACTACTACCACCAGATCGGCAAGGACCTGAGCCAGGTCCCGGGCAACCCCTGGTTCATCTGCACCATGTGGCTGGCGCAGCATTCCGTGGCGCGCGCCAGGAACGCCGCCGACCTGGAACCAGCGCGCCAGATCCTGACCTGGGTCGAGCGCCGCAAGAAGCCGTCGGGCGTGCTGGCCGAGCAGGTCCATCCCTATGACGGCACACCGCTTTCGGTCGCGCCCCTCACCTGGTCGCACGCCACGGTGGTCATGCTGGTCCAGGAGTATCTGGACCGCTGCGAGGCGCTGGAGCTGAAACCAAGAGGCAGCAAGCGACGTTACCGAAAGTTGCCGGTTTACGAACGCCCCGAGCCCGAAATTCCTCTCGACCAGGGAGCCCAATAGAGGCAAAACGAGGGGGTCATTTGACCCTACGCGCGAAAGAAGGAGATCCGATGTCGACGAAGTCCAAGGGTGGCTCGGCCGCCGGCGCCAAGAACCCGATCCTGGCCAGGACCCAGGAGATCGGCCAGAGCATCTGGTTGGACAACATGAGCCGGGCCCTGCTGAAAACCGGTGGCCTGGCGGCGCTGCGCGAGCAGGGGGTCACGGGCGTCACTTCGAACCCCACGATCTTCGAGAAGGCCATCGGCGGCTCGGCCGACTACGACGAGCAGCTCAAGCGCCTGTGCGCGGAGGGGCGCTCGACGGTGGAGATCTACGAAGAGCTGGTGCTGGACGACATCCGCAACGGGTGCGACGTCATGCGGCCGGCGTTCGACGCGACCGACGGGGTGGATGGCCGGGTCTCGCTGGAGGTGCTGCCCGAGCTGGCAGCCAACACTGAGCAGACCGTGACCGAGGCGCTGCGCATGGCCCACCTGGTCGGCCGCCCCAACGTGATGATCAAGGTTCCGGCGACGCCGGAGGGCTTCCCGGCCATCCGCGCGCTCACCGCGCAAGGGGTCAGCATCAACATCACCCTGATCTTCTCGCTGGCGCAGTACCAGGCGGTGTCCGACGCCTACCTCTGTGGCCTGGAGGACCGCATCGGCGCCGGCGGCAGCCTGGAGGGGTTGGCCTCGGTGGCCAGCTTCTTCGTGTCGCGCGTCGACGCCGCCTGCGACAAGCTGCTGGGCGAAAAGCAGAGGTCGGGCACCCCCGAGGAGGCCGAGCTGGCGACGCGCCTGACCGGCAAGATCGGTATCGCCAACGCCAAGCTGGCCTACGAGATGTACCAGGGCACCATCGCCAGCGCGCGCTGGAAGGCGGTGGAAGCCAAGGGCGCCAAGCCGCAGCGCCTGCTGTGGGCGTCGACCGGCACCAAGGACCCGCGCTATCCCGACACCATGTATCTCGACGCGCTGGTCGGTCCCGACACGGTCGACACCGTGCCGCCGGCGACGCTGACCGCGTACATGGACCACGGCAAGCCGACGGACGCCATCACCCGCGACCACCAGGAGGCGCACCGGCAGATCGAGGCCTTCGCCAACCTGGGCCTGGACCTGGACCAGGTGTGCGCGACGCTGCTGGCCGATGGGGTGAAGTCGTTCGAGGCCTCGATGTCGGCGTTGACCGGCGTCATCGGCGGCCGGCGCGCGGCGCTGCTCGAGCAGAGCGCCGGGCGCATGCGCGCGGCGCTGCCCGGCGCTCTCGAGGGCGCGGCCGACGCCGCGCTGGCGGCGCTGGCCGGCAGGAAGGCGCTGCGCCGGCTGTGGGACAGCGACCCGACCCTCTTTTCGACCGACCCAGCGCACGAAAAGTCGATCAAGAGCCGGCTCGGCTGGCTGCGCTCGCCGCTGCTGATGCGCGGCAAGGTCGGCGCGCTCGGCGGCCTGCACGCCGAGCTCCGGCGCGACGGCTACAAGCACGCCGTGCTGCTGGGCATGGGCGGCAGCTCGCTGTGCCCCGAAGTGCTGGCGCGCAGCTTCAGCCACACCTTCGGCGCGCCGGACGCGCTCGACCTGCACGTGCTGGACAACACCGACCCGACCGCGGTGGCGGCGGTCGAAGCCAAGATCGACCTCGCCAGGACTGTATTCGTGGTGGCGTCGAAGTCGGGCGGCACCATCGAGATCAAGTCGTTCGAGCAGTACTTCTGGGCCAAGGCGCTGGCCGCCGCCGAGGGCGACGTCGAGCGCGCGGGCCGGCACTTCGTCGCCATCACCGACCCCGACACCGCGCTCGGCAAGCTGGCCAACGAAAAGAAGTACCGTCGCACCTTCCTGAACCCACCCGACATCGGCGGGCGCTACTCGGCGTTGTCCTACTTCGGCCTGGTCCCGGCGGCGCTGCTGGGCATCGACGTCGCCGGCCTGCTCGACGAAGGGGCCGAGATGATCGCGGCCTCATCGCCGGCGGTGCCTGTGGCGGACAGTCCCGGGGTGCGCCTGGGCGCGATCCTGGGCGCAGCCGCCCAGGCGGGCCGCGACAAGCTCACGCTGGTGATCTCGCCGGAGATCGAGAGCCTGGGCTCCTGGATCGAGCAGCTGGTCGCCGAGTCGACCGGCAAGGACGGCAAGGGCATCGTCCCCATCGATCTCGAGCCGGTGGGCAGCCCCGACAAGTACGGCAGCGATCGACTCTTCGTCTATGCGCGGCTCGAGGGCGGCGCGCAGAACGGCGCGCTCGACGCCGCGATCGACGCGCTCGAGGGCGCCGGCCAGCCGGTGGTGCGCATCGCGGTCGCGGATCGCCTGGCGCTGGGCCGCGAGTTCGTGCGCTGGGAGGTGGCCACGGCCATCGCTGGCAGCGTCCTGGGTGTCAACCCCTTCGACGAGCCCAACGTCACCGAGGCCAAGCAAGCAACCGCCGCGATCCTGGCCGCGTACACGAAAGAGGACTCCCTGCCCAGGCCGGAGGAGGTGAGCGGTCCCGACGACCGCGCGCGCATCGAGAAGCTGATCGCGTCCGCCAAGCCAGGGGACTACTTCGCGATCTGCGCCTACTTCCTGAGCACGCCGGCGCGCGAGCGCTTGCTGACCCGCATCCGCACGGCCGTGCGCGACCGCGACGGCAGCGGGACCCACCTGGCCACCACGGTGGGCATCGGCCCGCGCTTCCTGCACTCGACCGGACAGCTGCACAAGGGCGGCCCCGACAAGGGGGTGTTCCTGCAGCTCACCGGCCGATCGCCGCGCGACCTGGCGATTCCCGGCGAGCCCTACAGCTTCGGGACGCTGCGTGACGCGCAATCGCTGGGCGATCTGCAAGTCTTGCGCAGGCGGGGCCGGCGCGCGCTGCGGGTCGACCTGGGTGGCGACATCGACGCGGGGCTGGCGCAGCTGGCGGCGGCGGTCGAGGGCGCCGGCGCGACACCCCGCAAATGAGCGCGCTGCCCAACCCGCTGCGCGAAGGGCTGGCCGCCGAGCGTATCCCCGAGCCGGCGACCATGGTGATCTTCGGCGCCTCCGGCGACCTCACCAAGCGCAAGCTGCTGCCGGCGTTGTACAGCCTGACGCGCGAACGGCTCTTGCCGGGGCGCTTCGCGGTCATCGGCTATGCGCGCCGTCCACTGACCGACGACGCCTTCCGCGCCGAGATGCGCGCCGGCTGCGAGGAGTTCGCGCGGCGCCGGCCGGTCGACCCCGAGCTGTGGGAGGGTTTCGCGCGCAACCTCTTTTATCAGGAGGGCGGCTACGACGACCCCAACGCCTTCGTCGCCCTGCGCGAGCGGCTGGAGCAGGTCGAGCGCCAGCTGGGCCTGCCCGGCAACCGGGTCTTTTACCTGTCGATCCCCCCGTCGTCGTTCGCCATCGTCGTGAAGAACCTGGGCCTGTCGGGATTGGTGCCGCCGCCGTCGGCCGGCCCGCAGGCGCGCTTCTCGCGGGTGATCATCGAGAAGCCGTTCGGCACCGACCTGGCGACCGCGCAGAAGCTGAATCGCGACATCCACGAGACGCTGACCGAGCCGCAGATCTATCGCATCGACCACTACCTGGGAAAAGAGACCGTGCAGAACCTGCTGGTCTTCCGCTTCGCCAACGGGATCTTCGAGCCGGTGTGGAACAACCGCTATGTCGACCACGTGCAGATCACCGGCGCCGAGACGGTGGGCGTCGAGGGACGGGGCGGCTACTTCGAGCAGGCGGGCATCGTGCGCGACATGGTGCAGAACCACCTGTTCCAGGTCGTGAGCCTGGCCGCCATGGAGCCGCCCGTGGCCCTGGACGCGGACAGCGTACGCGACGAAAAGCTGAAGGTTTTAAAGGCTTTGCGCCCAATTCCTTCAAGTGAAATGGATGCCCAGGTCGTGCGCGCGCAGTACGCGGCCGGTTCGATCGCCGGACGGGCCGTCCCCGGCTACCGCGAGGAGCCGGGGGTGAGCCCGACGTCGCAGACGGAGACCTACCTGGCGCTCAAGTTCTTCATCGATTCGTGGCGCTGGATGGGCGTCCCTTTTTACCTCCGCTCCGCCAAGCGCATGCCCAAGCGGGTGACCGAGATCGCGATCCACTTCAAGGAGGCGCCGCGCCTGCTCTTCGGACGCCACGGCGGCGAGGGGGTGCGCCCCAACGTGCTGTCGATCCGTATCCAGCCCGACGAGGGTATCTCGCTCAACTTCGGGTCCAAGCTGCCCGGCCCGCAGATGGAGGTCGCGCCGGTGACCATGGAGTTCCGCTACGGCTCGTCGTTCGGCGTCGAGCCACCCGAAGCGTACGAGCGCTTGATCCTGGATTGCCTGCTCGGCGACGGCACCCTGTTCACGCGCGCCGACGAGGTGGAGGCGAGCTGGTCGTGGATCTCGCGCATCCACCAGCACTGGCAGGAAAAGGGCGCGGCGCAGGCCGCGACCGGGGCGCTCGAGGCGCTGCCCACCTACCCCGCGGGCAGCTGGGGACCGGAGGCCGGCGATCGCCTGCTGGCCGCCGGCGGCCGCCAGTGGAGGAGGCCCTAGATGCCCTCGAACGCCACCAACGTCGAGAAGTTCTCGCGCGGCGAGGCGATCTCGGTCGAGGTCGACCGCATCGAGCGGGAGCTGGCGGCGCTGTGGCAGGCGGCCGGTCGCGGCCAGGACGATGTCGGCGCGGGCGCCGGGGTGACGACCCCGATCTCGCGCGCGGCGCTGTGGAACCTGATCATCCCCGCGCGCGGCGCCGACTCGCTGTCGCGGGTCAAGCGGCTGGCCGACGACCTGGCGCCGCTGCTGCCGGCGCGGGTGATCACCCTGTGCCCCGGCTGGGGCAGCGCGACCGGCGGCGTCACCGGCGGGATCTCGGCCACCATCGAGAGCAACGTGGTCTCGCGCCCGGGCGGCGCGCGCCAGGTGTTCGCCGAGGAGATCACCCTCACCGGCGAGGGGGCCGATTCGGTCGAGCACCACTTCGGCGCGCTGGTGCGCGCGCTGCAGATCCCCAGCCTGCCCACGGCGACGCTGTGGATCGATTCCACCACGATCGAGAGCCTGCTCACCAACGAGCTGCTGCCGGTGTCGGACCGCCTGGTCGTCGACACCGGCCGCTGCGGTGGCGCGCGCGAGCTGGCCGCGGTGTGCCGGCTCGCGGCCGCGAGCCGGGTCGAGGTCGGCGACCTTGGCTGGTTGCGGCTGAACGGCTTCCGCCTGCTGTTCGCCGGCCTGTTCGATCCGCCGATCGGCGGCGGGCCGCTGCTGGCCGCGCGCCACCTCGAGATCGAGCACCGATCGCCCAAGCTGGCGAGCGCGCTTCTGCTCATCGCGTGGCTCGGCTGCCAGCTCGGGTGGCGGCCGATCGACGCGGCGCCGGCCTTCGACAAGGGCGCCGGGATGCGCCTCCGATTCGGCGCTAGCGAACGCCGCGACGGGCGCGAGGCGACGGTCGCCGTCGACCTGCGCCCCTCGCCGGGAGAGTGCGGCACCAGCGGCATCGTCTCGATCGCGCTCGACGCGGGAACGCCGGGCGCGATCTACGGCGTGCGCCGCACCGCCGACAACCACGCCGAGATCTCGGTCCCGATCGCACCCTCGCGCTCGGTCAAGCTCGACTCGCGCAGTGACGCGGAGCTGTGTGTGGGCGCGCTGGGTCCGGCCGGGCGTGATCCGCTGCTGCGTCGCGTGCTGCCCTACGCCGAACGCCTGGCCGACCTGGTCGCCGCCCGAGGCGCGGGCTAGCGCCGCGCGCCATGCCGCACCTGACGCCCACACCGGAGATTGTCGTGGTCGATGACACCATCGCCATGGGGAGACTGGCCGCGCGTCGCGTACGGCGGTCGGCGACCGTCGCGTTCTTGTCGCGTGGCGGCTGGCGGATCGCGCTGGCCGGCGGCGCCACGCCGCGGGCGCTGTATCGCGAGCTGGCCGGCGCCGATGGCGGCGAGCGCATCGACTGGGATCGGACCGAGATCTTTTTCGGCGACGAGCGCGCGGTGCCGCCCGACCACGCCGACTCGAATTACCGCATGGTGTGCGAGAGCCTGCTGGCGCGCACCGTGATCCCGCCCGCCAAGCTGCATCGCATGGAAGCCGAGGCGCTCGACCTGGACGCGGCGGCGGCGCGTTACGCCGAGGAGCTGGGCGACGCGCCGCTGGACCTGGCCATCCTGGGCATGGGCACCGACGGCCACACCGCCTCGCTGTTTCCCAACAGCCCGGCCCTGGGCGAGGGCCAGCGCCGCTGCGTCGCGGTGACCGCACCTCCGACCGCCAGACCCGCGGTCCGCCGGATGACCCTCACCCACCCGGTGTTCGCCACCGCGCGCGAGGTGATCTTCCTGATCGCAGGCGCGGACAAGTCGCTGACGCTCAAGCGGGTCATCGAGGGTCCCGACTGTCCCGAAGCACTCCCCTGCCAGGCGATCGTCCGGCGCGCCGCTCCGGTCATCATCTTCTGCGACCGCGGCGCCGCCGCCGAGCTGTCGACCATCAGCCGGCCCTCGGGCTGACCCTCTGCCTTTCGACCTTCTGATTGCTTCCGACCTTGCCGTTGGTTCTCACCTAGCCTCCTGGAGATCCCGATGATTGTTCTTGCTGGCGATATTGGCGGCACCAACTCACGGCTGGCGCTGTTCGCGGCCGAGCGCGCCCGGCAGGGCGAGGGCACGCCCACGCTGACCCCGATCCACGAACACACCTATCCTTCGACCGCGCTGCCGACCCTGGAGCAGATCGTCGAGGCCTTCGTCGCCGAGGCGCGCGCGAAGGCGGGGGACCAGGTGCGCCTCATCCCGCGCGCCTGCCTGGGCATCGCCGGGCCGGTCGAGAACAACATCTGCCGCGCCACCAACCTACCCTGGATCGTTGACGGCAAGGCGATGGCGGCGCTGCTCGGCATCGAACGCCTGCAGCTGGTCAACGACATTCAGGCAGCCGCGCTGGGAGTCACCGCGGTGGGACCGTCGTACCTGGTCGGACTGGGTGGCGCGCCGCCGGTCGCGCGCGGACCGATCGCCGTGCTGGGCGCGGGCACCGGCCTCGGCGAGGCCTTCCTGGTCTGGTCGGCGCACGACAGCACCTACCAGGTCATCGCCTCGGAGGGCGGCCACGCCGACCTGGCGGCGCGCACGCCCCTGGAGATGGCGCTGCTTCAGTTCCTGACCATCAAGTATGGCCGCGCCTCTTACGAGCGCGTGCTGTCGGGCCAGGGGTTGGTCGACACCTTCAGCTTCCTGGCGCAAGAGCCGGCCTGCGCGTCGATTGTGCGCGATGAAACTCGCTCCGCGCTGGCCGCCCACGGACCCGGGCACGACCCGGCGGCGGTGATCACCCGCCGTGGCCTCGACGGCGCCGATCCGGTGTGCGAGATGGCGCTGGCGATCTTCAGCTCGGTGCTGGGTGCGCTGGCCGGCAACCTGGCCCTTTACACCCTGGCCACCGGCGGCGTCTTCATCGCGGGCGGCATCGCGCCCAGGATCCTGCCGCACCTGCAGCGCGGCGGCTTCCGCGAGGCCTTCGAGCGCAAGGGCCGGCTGACCCCGCTGGTGGCCAAGCTGCCGGCCTTCGTGGTGACTCACCCGCAACCGGGGTTGCTGGGCGCGGCGACGATCGCGGCGGGCCTTTAGCCCCGACCTCCGATCCGTTCGCCCCGGTCCAGCATCCGATCCCCTGCTATGAAAGTGCGCCAGGCTGGCGTCGAACGGGATCGATCCCCTCTCCCGCGGTCCGCCGCGGGGGAGGGCCAGGGAGGGGGCAGACCTTGCGGAGCGGCACGGCTCGCGCGTGCCTCGACGCTCGCAAGGCCTGCCCCCTCCCTATCCCTCCCCCGCGGACGGGAGAGGGGACCGGAGGGGAGGCAAGGGCGCCACGTAGCTCGCGTCAGCGCCACGCCCGCCAGGCCTTCTTCAGCTTCTCCTCCAGCGCCCGCGGCCTTTCCTTTAGCAGTCTCTTCCCCACGACACGCGCTTGTCGTTCGCGCTGGTGCCGCACCTCGGTGATCGCGGCGGTCAGGCGGGCGCGGGCCGCCGGCCCGCTGATGGGAGCCTGGGCCGCGATCCAGCTCTCCAGCACCACCAGGTCGTGAACCTCGCCAAGCTCATCGCCCAGGCGTTCCAGCGGCGCGCCCAGAGCGCGCCAGATGGCGGGAGCGATCCGGCGTAGCAAGCGGACCTGATACCCGAGACGCTTCACCTGGGTGCGCCAGCGGTGCAGGGGCTCGGGGGATGGCGCCGGCGGCAGCTTGGCCAGAGCCCGGCGCGCGTCCCGGTAACTCGCCAGCAGCCCGTTCCGCAGGACTCGGCGTGGGTGGGACAGCGAGGCGTCGGCCAGGCGCGAGCGGTGTCCGCGGATCGCCGCCGCGGCCTTTCGCAGCGCTCGCTCGATGCCCGTCTGGGCGGCCCCCGACAGCTCCCGCCGCGCGGCGGCCTCCGCGCTTCCCAGAAGACGGTTCAGATCGGAGTGGTGCTTGGACTTCCTGGAAACCGCGCGCACCCGCTGCAGGGTCAGCGGCATGACCAGCGCCTCGCGCCCCGCCGCCAACGTCCGCGCGACGTCCCGCATCCAGTGGTCCTCGCGCCGTGCGCGCCGTGCCGGGCGGCCCTCGTGCGTGCGCAGCAGGCGAACCACGGCGCGCGCCTTCTTGAGCCGACTGCGCAGCTCATGCACGCGTTCTTCCAGGGAAAGCGCCGGGTCGCCGGCCGCGGCGACCGCGCGCCCCAGCTCTTCGGCGATCAGCCGCTGGAAAAGCTTGCCGAGCGGCTCATGGTGACGCACGTGATACGGCATGACTCGCCACAAGATAGCCAGTGCGGCCGGAGGCTGTCAGCCGGACAGCATGCGACCGTGCAGCTTGGCGTCGTCCCACCCACGCGCACCCCCCGCCCGGTCCCGGACGGGCTCACGCGATTTCCCGGTCAAGAAATCCGACCTATCGGACGATGGACCCTTCGTGGGAAACGGGCCTCAGGGCGCACGCGCCGCGCTCAGCTTGGGGACTGGCTCTGTGCGGTTTGAAGCCACACCAGGAGCCGACCCCACGTCTGATCGGGAACGGTTTGGGCGGATGGTGGGCCGCTCGCAGCCGATGCAGGCGGTGTTCGACGTGCTCGGCAAGGCCAGCAACAGCGAGGCCACCATCCTGCTGGAAGGCGAGACCGGCACCGGCAAGGAGGTCTCGGCCGAGGCCATCCACCGTGGCAGCAAGCGTCGCGACAAGCCCTTCCTGGTCGTAGACTGCGGGGCGATGCCGCCCCAGCTGCTCGAGAGCGAGCTCTTCGGCCACGAGCGTGGCTCGTTCACCGGCGCCGTGGCCGCCCGCCAGGGCGTGTTCGAGGCAGCGGGTGGCGGCACCGTTTTCCTGGACGAGATCGGGGAGCTGAGCCTGGACCTGCAGCCCAAGCTGCTGCGCGTGCTGGAGCGCCGCGAAGTCCGCCGCATCGGCACCAACAACTACGTACCGATCAACGTGCGGCTCATCGCCGCCACCAACCGCAGCCTGCGCGAGCAGGTGGCGACGCACAAGTTCCGCTCCGATCTCTACTACCGTCTGGCCGTGGTCGAGGTGAAGCTGCCGCCCCTGCGCGACCGCGAGGCCGACCTGCCGCTGCTGGTCGAGCACATCGTCCGCAACCTGGGCCTCCTCGACGAGCAGACCCACGCGATCGTCAAGTCGGAGTCTTTCCTGTCGGCGCTGAGTCGCCACAGCTGGCCCGGCAACATCCGCGAGCTGCGCAACTACCTCGAGCGCTGCGTGGCGCTGCGTGACTTCACGCCGCCCCACGTGGTCGAGGCCAACTCGCCCAGCCCGGAGAACGCGGTCGCCATCGGCCAGCCCCTGCGCGAGGCGCGCGAGGCCTGGGTCAGCAGCTTCGAGAAGCGCTACCTGGAAGAGCTGCTGCGCCAGCACGACAACCGGGTCAGCGCCGCGGCACGCGCCGCCAGCGTCGACCGGATCTACTTTTATCGGTTGCTCTGGAAGCATGGCTTGCGCACGCGCGAAGCCGCCGTCCGGGACACCGACGAACCAGCACCACCGTGAGCGTGGCGCCCGTGGCCGCCGGCGCACCACGCGAGCTGACCCTGCGTGCCGTGATGGTTGGCTGCGGCATCGGCGCGCTGCTGGCCGCCGGCAACGTCTACACCAGCATCAAGACCGGGTTCATCGACGGCGGCAGCATCAGCGCGGCGGTCCTGGGCTTCACCTTCTTCGCGGTCTTTCGCCGCCTGTCGCGCGCGCCCTACACCGCCGCCGAGAACAACATCACCCAGACCACGGCGGCCTCGGCCGCGGTGATGTCGTTTGTGCTGGGCGCCGGTGGACCGCTCTCGGCGCTGGCCCTGCTGGGCAAGAGCTATCCCGCCTGGCAGCTATTGCTGTGGACGATGTCCCTGGGTCTGCTGGGGATCTTCATCGCGACGCTGCTGCGCAACAAGCTGATCGTCGTCGAAGATCTCCCCTTTCCCACCGGCGCCGCGACCGCCGAGATCATCGAGACCATCCACACCACACGCGAATCCGCGCTGTACCGCGCCCGCCTGCTGACCTTCGCGGGCCTGGCCGCGATGTACGTGGCCTGGTTTCGCGACGGTCCCTGGTCGCTCGTCCCTCAGCTCTACGTTCCCGCCATCACCATCGCCGGCCTGTCCGCCGCCAGCCTCAGCCTGGGCGTGAGCTGGAGCCCGCTCCTGGCCTCGACCGGCGTCCTCATGGGCCTGCGCGGCGCCGCCAGCATGCTGGTCGGCGCGGGCCTGGCCTGGGTCGTGGTCGCTCCGCGCCTGGTCCACGGCGGCCTGGTGCCGGCGGAGTACTCGGCGCTGGTCGGCTGGCTGGTGTGGCCGGCGCTGGGCGTCATGCTGCCCAGCACCTTCTTGCCCCTGCTATTCGACTGGCGATCGACCTGGCGCTCGTTCCGCGACCTGTCGGCGGTGGTGCGCATCCGCAACCGCGGCGCCAGATCCGGCGAGGCGCCGGTGCCGCTGCAGAAGACAGTTCTGCTGGTGTGCCTGGTCGTGCTGGTCGTGCTGGGCCGGGTGACCTTCGGCCTGCACCCGCTGCTGACGCTGGTGGCGTTGTTGATCTCCGTCGCGCTGGCCGCGGTGTGCGCGCGCGCCGCCGGCGAGACCGACCTCGCCCCGGTGGGCCAGGTCGGCATGGCGATGCAACTGGGCTTCGGTGGCAGCAGCACCACCAGCTCGCTGGTCGCGGGCGGGATCGCGCAGGGCACCGCGTCGCAGGTCGCGCAGATGATGTGGGCGTTCAAGGCCGGCCGCCGCCTGGGCGCCTCGCCGCGCGCGCAGGTGATCGCGCAGGTCGTCGGCGCGATCATGGGCGCGCTGGTCGTGGTTCCGGTCTACCTGGTGATCATTCAAGCCTATCAGCTGGGCAGCGAGGCGATGCCGGCCGCCTCGGCGGTATCCTGGAAGGCGACCGCCGAAGCGGTGCACGGCGGGCTCGCCTCCCTGCCCCGACACGGCCCGCTGGCGGCCGGCATCGGCGTGGCGCTGGGCACCGCCCTGACCCTGCTCGGCCGCACCCGGCTGCAGCGTTTCGTGCCATCCCCGACGGCGATGGGTATCGCGGTGCTGCTGCCCGCGTCGCTGACCATCACCATCTTCCTGGGCGCTGCCATCGCAGCGCTGGTGCAAAGACGTTGGCCGCAGGTCAATGACACCGCCCTCAGCTCGGTGGCCGCGGGCGGAATCGCGGGGGAATCCATCATGGGCGTGGTGGTCGCGATCTTGATCGCGTTCGGGTTGATCTAGCGGATCCGATCCGATCCGGAGACGCCCTACTGCTTCGCCGCGGGCGTCAGGTAGACCCCCGTCACGTTCTCTTGCGGAGCCCAGGCCCCGATCGACACGATCTCGCCGCCGATGATCTCGCGGCCGCCCGGCGCGTCGGAGGCCTCGCGGACCGCCGCGCGGTCGACGTGGAAGCAGATGTTGACGTGAACCTCGGGGTGGGCGTTCGGGCGCTCCGCCAGCTGCTCGGCCAGGCGTTCGGCCACCTCGAGCACGAAGGCACGCTCGCGTGCGGCCTCGCCCGCCGCCTCGGGCAGGATGCGGGCCGCGATGAGCGCGCTGCCAGTCTGCAGCGCCAGCACCAGGCCGGCGTCGCGGAAGACCTGCTCGGCGGCGTCGAGCGCGGCCGAGCTGTCGTCGAGCAGCTCGTCGCTGTCGTTGTCGGCTTCGGGGCTCATGCGAACTTCGACGTAGATGGCCGCGGCCTGGGCCGAGATCTCGGGGCTGTCGTTCTTCGACGTCCCGACCGCCTCGCGCAGTGCCTCCCAGAACGCGCGCGCGCTGGGGTAGCGCCGCTCGGCCAGCTTCTCCATGCTGCGCAACACCACGGTGTCCAGCGCTGGCGACAACGGGGCCGCGTGGCTGGGCCGAGGTGGCGGCGCCTCCAGGTGCTGGCGCTCGATGTCGGCCATGGTATCGGCGCGAAACGGGTACTGGCCCGTCAGCAGGTGATAGAGCACGACGCCGAGCGCGTAGATGTCGGCGCGCTCGTCGAGCGCGTCGCCGCGGATCTGTTCGGGCGCCATGGTGTACGACGTCCCCAGGCGGGTGCCGACCATGGTCAACCCCGCCTCGGCGGCGTCGGGGTGCATGAGCTTGGCGATACCGAAGTCGAGCAGCTTGACCACTCGCTTGAGGCCGGCGCCATTTTCGCCGCTGTTCACGCTGGCGATGAAGATGTTGCTGGCCTTGAGATCGCGATGCACGATGCCACGAGCGTGCGCGGCCTCCAGCGCCGAGCACACCGGCTCGAGGTACTCGAGCACCTCGGCCGGCGAGATCCGGCCCTGATCATGCAGCAGGCTGCGCAGGTCGGTGCCTTCGAGCAACTCCATCACGTAGAACGGACGTCCGTCGGGCAGCTCGCCGAACTCGTAGATGTCGACGATGTTCGGGTGCTTGATCATGTTGACGGCCAGCGCCTCGCGCAGGAAGCGCGCCACCATCTGCGGCGAGCCGGCCAGCTCGCGCCGCAACACCTTGACCGCCGCGCGCCGGCCAAGCAGGCGATGCTGGGCCTCGTATACCGTGCCACCTCCACCGGACGCGAGCTCTCTCTTGAGCGCGTAAGAGCCAGCGAACGTCCCCGGTCGAAGGGCGTCGGGATCGATTGTCTGCGCGAGCGCCCCCGCCTGCTTTGGACCGAGGGGTCTGGTTTTGTCGAGGTCTTCCACTTTTGCGTCGGCCAGGGCGCGCGCCCGATGTGAGCTGGAGTGCGTCGGTACGCTTACCCTTGGCTATCGGATGTTATCTTCGAAAGGTTTAGATTCCCTGGGCCTGCGAAAACCATGATTGACACCCACTGCCACCTCGACGTCGATGACTACCAGTCCGATCGCGCCCAGGTCCTGGCCCGGGCACGCGCGGCGGGAGTCTCCACGATGATCTGCATCGGATCGGGCCGGGACGTCGGCGCGGCGCGCGAAGCCGTGCGCCTGGCGGGCCAGGAGGCGGACATCTTCGCCGCCGTGGGCGTGCACCCCCACGACGTGGCGCGTATGGCCGAGAGTGACTGGGCGGAGCTGGCGGCGCTGGCGCGCGGCCCCCGCGTGGTGGGAGTGGGTGAGACCGGTCTCGACTACTACTACAACCACTCGCCGCAGGACGCGCAGCGCGAGGCTTACCGGCGCTTCATCGCGCTGGCGCGCGAGGTCGGGCGCCCGGTCATCTCGCACATCCGCGACGCCCACGATGACGCCTTCGATATCTTGAGCGCGACCGGGGCGCGCGACCTGGGCGGCGTCATCCACTGTTTCACCGGCGGGGTCGCCGACGCACGGCGCTACCTGGACCTGGACCAGCACCTGTCGTTCTCAGGCATCCTGACCTTCAAGAGCGCCGGCCCGATCCGCGAGGCGGCCGCATTTGCCCCGCCGGACCGTATCCTGGTCGAGACCGACGCCCCATACCTGGCTCCCATCCCCTACCGGGGCAAGCGCAACGAGCCGGCTTACGTCGCCAAGACTCTGGAAACCCTGGCAATCCTGCGCGGCATCTCCCTGGATGAGGCTGACCGCCTGACCACCGACAACGCGCGCCAGGTCTTCCGACTTGCTGTTTGACGAACGACGCCGAAGGTAGCGATACTGGCGCCCGGTTCAAGTGACCACCTCGGCAGCGGTGCGCGTGCGGCTTCGTTATTCGGATCTCGATACATTCATCGAGAAGTTCGCGCCCAACGTCACCCGGGGTGGCATCTTTCTGGCCAGCAAAGCGCCGCGCGAGGTGGGAGACGTCTTCCACTTCGAGGTTCAGCTGGCGACGGGGACTGTCGCGCTGGCCGGCGAAGGCAAGGTCATCTGGGTCAAACCCTTCGACGCGGCGGAGCCCCAGAAGCCGCACGGCATGGGGGTGCAGTTCGTCCAGATCGACGCCGGGAGCCGGGCCACTCTCGACCGCATCCTGCAGGCTAAGTCGACCCGTCCCGCCGGCGGCGGAGCGTCGCGCACGACCCAGCCCCACGCGACGCTGGCGCGCGGGGGGGCGGCAGCCGGCAGCAACGGGCGCGCTGCCCGCGTGGACACCAACGTCGACCTGGCGGCCGAGTACGGCATCGATGAAGCGACGTTGCGCAGGGTCATCGACCGCAACTGGACCTTCGGGCCGCGCGGCAGCGAGGATGTCGAGGCGCTGTTGAAACCCGACCCGGCCGAGCCGGCCGCCGGACTGGCCGAGGCGCTGGCGGAGCTCCCACGCTTGCTCGATCCCACCGCCCGCCATCGCAGCGGAGCCCAGCGGGCGCTGGAGAGCCTGGCGCGAGACAAGGCGGCTGCTGCGCACGAAGCGACGCCCGCCAACGGCGCGAACCGCGCGCACGACCCCGGCGAAGCCAACGGCCATCAGGACCAGCCGAAGCCCCTCGACTGAGCCGGCGCCGGGCGTCCAGTTCCACCGGCTGGTGCACGTGCTCGTTGACTGCTCGTGCAGGTGATTCGCGCACGAACCTCCCTCCAGATCTTTGGGGTCAGATCTTGAGGTTGCGACGGATGCGCGCGATGGGCTCGTCGCTGTCGGGCGCGAACGGGCGCCCGGTGATGAGCTCGCACACCTGGATGTAGCGGCGCGCCGCCTCGACCCGCACCTCATCGCCGAGCTTGGGCGGCGGCCCGTCGCCGCGGTAGCCCTGCTCGGCCAGCGTCTTGCGCACATACTCCTTGTCGAGGCCGCGCGGCTCCTCGCCGCGATCGAAGCGCGCCTGATAGTCGTCGGCGTACCAGTAGCGCGACGAATCGGGCGTGTGGATCTCGTCGATGAAGCACAGCTCGCCGTCGGGGCGGCGCCCGATCTCGTACTTGGTGTCGACCAGGATCAGGCCGCGGCGCGCCGCCTCGCCCTGGCCAAAGGCGAACAGACGGGCGCACATCAGCGCCGCCTTGTCGAAGTCCTCCGACGACAGGAGACCCATCTCCAGCACCTCGGCGCGCGACACCGAGCGGTCGTGGTCGCCCTTCTCGGCCTTGGTCGACGGGGTCAGGATCGCCTTGGCCAGACGCTGGTTCTTCTTCATACCGCCGGGCAAGTCATGCCCGCAGAAGGTCCGTTCGCCGCGCTGGTAGGCCGACCAGATCGACGTCGAGGTCACGCCGGTCAGGTAGTCGCGCATCACGAACTCGACGGGCAGCGGCTTGCACTCGCGCGCCACCATCACGGTCGGGTCGGGCACGTTGATGACGTGGTTGGGCGCCAGGTCGGCGGTGGCCTCGAACCAGAACGCCGCCATGCGGTTCAGCACCTGGCCCTTGAACGGGATGGTTCCCAGCACGACGTCGAAAGCGCTCAGGCGGTCGGTGACCACGATGGTGCGCCGCCCGTCACGGATATAGCAGTCGCGCACCTTGCCTTCGTACTTGCTGCCAAGCTCGGGAAAATCGGTGCGTTCCAGGGTCTTGCCGAGCTGGGCCCGGATCACGGCTTGGTCGATCATGGGCGGTTCTCCTCTTGGTCGTGCAGCGCGCGGTCGATGATCGCGCCCGCGTAGCGCAGGTGGTGCTTGAGATCGAACGCCTGATCGATCTCGGCCGGCGTCAGCTTGGTCGCGATGTCGGGATCCTCGGTCAGCAACACGCGAAAGCTCCTCTCGGACGGGATCGACGGCGCGCCGATCTGCTCCGCCGCCTGCATCGCGTTGCGCTGCACCAGGTCGTAGGCCGCCTGGCGCGCCATCCCTTTGCGCACCAGCAGCAGCAGGACCGCCTCGCTGAAGAACAGCCCGCCGGTCAGGTCCAGGTTGCGCCGCATGCGCTCGCGATTGATGACCAGTCCGTCGACCAGGCCGGCCGCGCGCCGGACCATGAAGTCGCACAGCCCGGTGGCGTCCGGGCCGATCACCCGCTCGACCGACGAGTGCGAGATGTCGCGCTCGTGCCAGAGCGCGACGTTCTCGGCCGAGGCCTGCGCGTATCCGCGCAGGAGGCGCGCGATCCCGCACAGATTCTCGGACAGGATCGGGTTCTTCTTGTGCGGCATCGCCGATGAGCCCTTCTGCCCCTTGCCGAAGGCCTCGGTGGCCTCGCCCACCTCGGTGCGCTGCCAGTGGCGCACGGTCAGCGCGATGCGCTCCACCGCGGTGCCAACGCGCGCCAGCGCCGCGAAGTACGCGGCGTGACGGTCGCGCGCCACGATCTGGGTCGGCACGACCTCGGGCTGCAGGCCCAGGCGCGCCAGCGCCCGCGCCTCCAGGGCAGGGTCGAGGTTGGCGTAGGTGCCGACCGCGCCCGCGATCTTGCCGACGGCGATCTCGGCGCGCGCCGCCACCAGCGCGCGGCGCGCGCGCCCGACCTCGGCGAAGAACCCGGCGAAGACCAGGCCAGCGGTGATCGGCTCGGCGTGGATGCCGTGCGAGCGGCCGATGGCCGGCGTGGCGCGCTCCTCGTCGGCGCGGCGGCGGCAAGCGGCGCGCAGCTTGTCGATGCCGTCCAGGATCTGATCGGCCGCCTCGACCAGCTGAACCGCCAGCGCGGCGTCCAGCACGTCCGACGAGGTCATACCCAGGTGCAGCCAGCGGGCCGGCTCGCCGGCCAGCTCCTCGACGTGGGTCAAAAAGGCGATGACGTCGTGGCGGGTGCGCTCCTCGTGTTCCAGGATGCGCGCCGCGCTGAGCTTGCCGGCCGCCCTGGACCGCACCTCGGCCGCGGTACCGCGCGGCACCGTACCCGCCGCCTCCATCTCCTCGCAGGCCGCCAGCTCGACGCGCAGCCAGATGTCGTAGCGGTGATCGTCGGACCAAAGGCGGACGAGCTCGGGGCGGGTATAGCGGGCGATCATGCCGAGCGACCTTCTAGCGGAATCGTCTCACCCGTTCAAGGCACGAGCACCACCGACCCGGTGGTGTGGCGCGCCTCGAGCTCGCGGTGCGCCTCGGCCACCTCGGACAGCCGCAGCGTGCGGCTGATGTGGATCTTGACCACGCCCGAACGCACGACGTCGAACAGATCGTTGGCCGTCTCCAGCAGCTCGGGGCGGGTACCAATGTACGAGGCCAGCGTGGGTCGGGTCAGGTACAGCGACCCCTTGATGCTGAGCAGTGTGATGTCGAAGGGCGGGATGGGGCCCGACGACTGCCCGAAGGCCACCATGAGGCCACGCGCGCGGATGCAGTCCAGGGTGGCGCGAAACGTGGTCTTGCCGACCGAATCGAAGGCCACCGCGACGCCTTCGCCGTGGGTGATCTCGTGCACCCGGTGCACGAAGCTCTCCTTGACGTAGTTCACCACGTGCTCGCAGCCGTGCTCGAACGCCAGGCGCGCCTTCTCGGCGGTGCTGACCGTCCCGATCACCCTCACGCCCAGGTGTTTGGCCCACTGGCTGGCGATGAGGCCCACGCCGCCGGCGGCGGCGTGGAACAGGATGGTGTCGCCGCGCTTGACCCGGCCGCAGCGCAGGAGCAGGTACTGCGCCGACATCCCCTTCAACATCGCCGCCGCCGCCGTGCGGTCATCGATATCATCCGGCAACGGCACCAGGCGCGCGGCGGCGACGTTGCGCACCTCGGCGCAGGCGCCGGCTATGAAGGCGTAGGCGACACGGTCGCCGACCTTGATCTCGGTGACGTCGGGAGCGACCGCCTCGACGACGCCGGCCGCCTCCTGTCCGCTGACGAACGGCAGCGCGGGCGCCTTGTAAAGGCCGGTCCGGAAGTACACGTCGACGTAGTTGACGCCGATCGCCGTGTGCCGGACGCGCGCTTGACCGGGCCCGAGGGGCGGATCGGGCACCTCTTCCCAGCTCAACACCTCGGGGCCGCCCGTCTCGTGCACCACGATCGCTTTCGCCATGATCGCGGTTTGGTTTATCAGACGCGGCGCCGCAATCCAAGCGAGGCGCCGCGCCCGGCCATGATCGGAGCGATATTCCAGCTCGCTGGCGCGTCGCCGTCAGATCGCTGTCTGGTTGTCTCGACCGGTCATGGTGTGACCACGGCTTGCGCCGGCGGCGGGACCGCGACGCGCCTGGCCTCGCCTTCCGCGACCGTCTTGAGGTTGGCGAGACCGGCCTCGAAGTCGCCGCCGATCATCTTGTCCATGTTCATGAACAGGCCGAAGGCCTTGCCCATGAGGTTGTTGCGCCCCTCCATCACCCAGGACACCGTCGCCGCGCGCTCCCCTTCGGGTTTGACGGTGAACTCCGACGTGGCCACCGACGCGAACGGCTTGATGAACTCCAGCCGGATCGAGACGTGCGCGGTCTCGCCCGAGCCCCCGCGCGGCGGCTTGCTCTCGGTGACGGTCATCCGGCCCTGCCCCACTTCCTTGTTGCCATCCCAGGAGTAGCCGGCGCCGACGCCGCTCGCTGGCCCCTCGAAGGTCCGCTTCATGGCGGGATCGCGCTTTTCCCAGGGCGACCAGGCCGACCAGGCTTTGAAGTTGTCGACCTGGGCAAACACCACCTCGGCCGGCGCTTCGATCCGCTGCGAGCGTTCGACCCGATAGGTGTCGGGGCGAGTCATCGCAAACGCCAGGAAACCTCCGATACCGAGCACGAGCACGACCAGCACCTTCTTGAGGATGGACATGGTTCGCTCCTTCCGCGGGCAATCGCCCACCTGTTTTGTCCCTCGATTCGGCCGTCAGGGATAGTAGAAAAGCAGGTCACTGACCGTCAGGAGACGTGCAGCAGGCGGCGCAGGCGGCGGGCCAGGGCGTGGCCCCCCTGCGTCGTCGAGGGCACCACCAGCACGGTGTCGTCGCCGGCCACCGTCCCCAGGAGATCGGGCAGGTGCGCCTCGTCGAGCGCGCGCGCCACCGGCGACGCCGCCCCGCCCTTGGTACGCACCACCACCAGCGCGCCGTTGGTCGCGATGGTCTCGACCATCCGCTGCACCGGCTCGATGGGCAGCGCGCCGGAGTCCCCCTCGAAGACATAACGCCGGCCGCCGACGCCGTTCGCGCGCCGCACCCCCAGCGCCACCATGTCGCGCGACAAGGTGGCCTGGGCGGCTCGGATGCCCCGCGACGCCAGCTGGCGTCGCAGCGCGTCCTGCGTCATGACGGTCTTCCGCGCCAGGATCTCCCTGATCACGGCCCGTCGCGCCTGGGCCCGGGCCGTCATATCAGGTGACCAGCGTCCCGACGCCGCGATCGGTGAACAACTCGGCGACGATGCTGTGCGGGGCACGCCCGTCGACGACGTGCACGGCCTGGACACCGCCGGCCAGCGCGCTCAGCACCGCCTGTGCCTTGACGTGCATGCCGCCGCGGATCGCGCCGCCCAGCCCCGCCTCCAGATCGGCGGCGCTCAGGCTGCTGATCAGCTTGCCTTCACCGTCCAGGATTCCGGCGACGTCGGTGAGGAAGATCAGCCGGGACGCCCCGCTGGCGACCGCGATCTCCGCGGCCGCGACGTCGGCGTTGATGTTGTAGCTGACGCCGTCGACGCCCATACCCACGGGCGAGATCACCGGGATGTAACCGCGATCGAGCAACATGTCGATGACGTCGGAGTTGACCGCCTCGATCTCGCCGACGAAGCCCAGGTCGGGTTTCCCGGGCGCGGGCGCCAGCTTGTGCGCCATGAGCAGGCGTCCGTCCTTTCCGGATAGACCGATGGCGCGGCCCCCCACCGTGTTGAGCAGACCCACGATCTCGGTGTTGACCTTGCCGGTCAGCACCATCTCCACGACCCGCACGTCCTCGGCGCCGGTGACGCGCTGGCCGTCGGCGAACTCGGTCTTCTGGCCCAGCTTCTCGAGCGTGCGGGTTATCTCGGGACCGCCGCCGTGCACGATGATCGGCCGCAGCCCCGCTGACTGCAGCAGCACCACTTCCTGCGCGAAGCTGCGTTTGAGCGCCGGATCGATCATCGCGGCGCCCCCGTACTTGATGACCGCGCGCTTGCCGGTGAAGCGCTGGATGTAGCTCAGCGCCTCGACGACGGCGTCGCGGTCGATGTCACGGTAGCCACCGGGGCGCGGCGCCTTGGCCGCGGCCGCCGTGCCGGCCTTGGGAGTTGAATAATATTCAGCGTTGATCCGGACGTAGTCGTAGGTGAGGTCGCAGCCGAGCGCCCGCGCCTTCTCCGCGCCGGCCTGTAGATCCAGACGCACGGCGATCTCAGAGGCCAGCATCAGCTCCGACAGCCGTTCGCGATCGAAAGCGACCTGGTCGCCGTTCTGGTAAACCCGCGTGCCCTGGATGTCGAGCGTGACCCGAGACAGGTCGAGGTTGGAAGCGCGCGCGCCGAGGCGCGCCCCCAGGGCGGCCAGGATCCGGCCCCATGACGGATCGCCGCCGAAGATCCCCGACTTGACCAGGCTGCCGCCGGCCACGGCGCGCGCCAGGTCGCGGGCGACGGCGCGCTCGGGCAGCCCCTCGACGTCGACGATCAACAGCTTGGTGGCCCCCTCGCCATCGGCGGCGACGGCGCGCGCCAGGTCGCCACACACGCCGCGCAGCGCCGTCGAAAAGCGATCCAGGTCGGCGCCTGGCCCCTCGATCGGGCGCGCGCCCGATCGGCCGTTGGCGAGCGCGATCACGCAATCGTTGGTCGACATGTCGCCGTCGACGGTGATGGCGTTGAAGGTGTCCTCGACCGCGTCGGCCAGCGTGGCCTGCAGCAACGCCGGCGAGACCACGGCGTCGGTGGCGATGAAGCACAGCATGGTCGCCATCTGGGGGTGGATCATCCCCGACCCCTTGGCGATGGCGACGATCTGGACCGGCCGGCCGTCGAACACCAGGGTGCGTGCCGCCAGCTTGGTCACGAGGTCGGTGGTCCGGATAGCCTCGGCGGCCGGCAGGGGATCGACGCCCAGCGCAGCGGCGAGCGCCGGCATCGCCGCGCGCATCCGTTCCACCGGCAGGGGTGACCCTATCGCGCCTGTCGACGCGGTCAGCACGTCCTCGGGGTCGACGCCCAGCGCGGCGGCGGCGGCCGCGGCGACCGCCCGTTCGTCGACGGCGCCGCGCGGACCGGTGAGCGCGTTGGCGTTGCCGCTGTTGGCGACGATGGCGCGGATGCCCATCGCCGGAAGCCGCGACGCCCCGTAGCTGATCGGCGCCGCGCACATCCGGTTGACCGTGAAGACGCCGGCAGCCGCGCACGGCGTCTCCGATACCACCGCCGCCAGATCCTTGCGCCCGGGCGCCCCACTCTCGCGGATCCCGGCCGCGACCGCGCCGAAGCGAAAGCCGGACGGGCAGGCGACGGGATCCCGGCTCCTCGGAGGTTTGGGTTCGGTCACGGCGCGCTGCCCGCAAGGCCGGTCAACCCGGCGGTTTCGTCGAAACCGAACATGAAGTTGGCGTTCTGCACCGCCTGTCCCGCGGCGCCCTTTATGAGATTGTCGATGGCGCAGAAGCTGAGCGCGACGCCCCGCTCGGCGTCGGCGACCGCGCCCAGCAGCGCGCGGTTGGTGCCCACGACGGCCTGCAGTCGCACGGCGTCGGGCTCGGCGGCGCGCAAGAAAGCGCGGCCCTCCACGAAGCCCTTGACCGCCAGCGCCGCGTCCTCGGCGGTCTTGCCCGGGCGCAGCCGGCCGTAGGCGGTGGCCAGGATGCCCCGACGCGTCGGCAGCAGGTGCGCGGTCAGCGTCACCAGACCCGACGGTGCGCCGGCCAGTGACAACGCGCGTTCGATCTCCGGGGTGTGCTGGTGGCGCAGGACCCGGTAGGCGCGAAAATCGCCGTCGATCTCCGAGAACGAGAAGTCCTCGGTCCCCTTGCGGCCCGCGCCCGTGGTCCCGCTCTTGGCGTCGATCACGATGCCCTCGCGCTCGATCACGCCCGCCGACAGGAGCGGGAGCACGGCCAGCGTGCTCGCGGTCGCGTAACAACCCGGGTTGGAGACCAGGCGCGCGTGGCGCAGCCGGTCGCCGGCGCCGGTCACCTCGGGCAGCGAGTAGACCGCCTCCGCCAGCAGGTCCGGGCAGGCGTGGGTGAACCCGTACCAGCGCGGGTAGGCCGAGGCTGGCAGACGAAAGGCGCCCGAAACGTCGACCACGCGCGCGCCGGCGGATAGCGCGCGCGCCGCCAGGTCCATCGACACCTCGGCCGGCGTGCACAAGAACACCACCGCCGCGGAGCCCAGGCGATCGATCGCGTCAGCCTGCGCAGTGACGGTGAGGCCGCTGCTGGCGCCGCTGACCGGCAAACGGTCCCCGAGCCGCGCGCCCGCCCAGCGGTCGCTGACCGCGAGCTCCAGCGAGAAGCCGGGGTGCGCCGACAGGATGCGCGCGGTCTCCATGCCCGAGTAGCCCGAAACGCCCACCACGGCGGCGGTGACCTTATTCACATTTTGAATCATTATTCACTTTCATCGCACATGCGGAATGGGTCCTCATACCACAACCCAACGCGACGGCGCCAGCGGGGGCGGTTGAGGCGTCGGCTCGTCGGTCGCTTCCGGCGGGGTTGGGTACTCCTACCGCGGGGACGCGCCCTTACGCCGCCGGGCGGGCGGTGAACTCTCGATGACTGCTTTTGGTGTCTCCGGGCTCTTCCCCCTCCTTGACCTTGAACGCCGGCGGCACGGGGGCGCTTCTATTCGGGCTGGCATCCTGCCTGCGGACAGGCAGGAGCGCCCTCATA
>DASRQZ010000086.1:0-63573 GCA_035696125.1 Polyangia bacterium | reverse complement strand
CGATTCGACTTGGACCCGCGTCGCTGCCGCGACTAAGCTCCGCCCGACACCATGGCGCGCGGCGCGGTCGAGATCTGGTACGCCGCCTGGGGCGACGCGCGGGCCGCCTACCTGGTCGATCTGATTCGCCGGCCGGTC
This sequence comes from Polyangia bacterium, assembly GCA_035696125.1. Classification (GTDB taxonomy): domain Bacteria; phylum Myxococcota_A; class Polyangia; order Fen-1088; family Fen-1088; genus DASRQZ01. Next base: position 63,435 of record DASRQZ010000086.1, on the reverse strand, counting down.
GAGTCGCTGGTGCGCGTCGCGGCCTTTCGGCGCGGCGAGGCGGCGCGCGTGTTACGCCAGGTGTTTCCGCGTCAGACGTTGGTCGTGGACACTGACGGCGAAGGCGCCACGCTGGGGTCGTGGCGACTCGATCGCAACGGCTGCGCCGGACGGATCGAAGACCTGGCCCTCGACTGCCGGTATCGGCTGCACGAGCCGGCGGTGACGATGGTGCCGGCCTGGGTCGGCCGGCTCTCCGCGGCGGTGCCGGCGCTGCGCTCGACGCCGGGCACGGTGACCGACGCGCAGGGACAGCCTGGTGGCGTCCCCTGCGTCTTCAGCCGCTACCGCGTGGGCGACATCGCGCGGGCGCGCTGGTTCCTGATCTCGGCGCAGGCGTTCGAGGACGCCGACGCACGCTGCGAGATCTCGGGCGGATGGTTCGCTGGCCGCTGGGCGCTGACTGGCTACCTGCGCCTCGGCGACCAGCTGGCGCCGCTCAACAGCCCGATGGCCAACCTGCGCCGTTTCCGGGCGCAGGCCACCGGCTCCGCGGACGGTCCGGCTCGGCGCTTCGACGTCAGCTATCAGAGTCGGCGGGTGACGCTGCGCCTCACCGCCGAGGCGCCCAGCGACGCCTTCGTGGTGCTGGAGCGCGAGGGAGCCACCACCATCCACACCACGCTGTTCGGTAGCTGCGCGCTGGAGCTGTCTGTTGACGGCGCGCGCCGCCAGCTGGTGGCGCGCGATCGCTGTCTGCTGGAGGTCAAAGGCTAACGCGCCTTCGGCGGTGCACGTGTCCCCCACAGATCTTCAGGCCGACGCCGGTCGACGGAGGCACCTCCCGTCGATAAACCCTCGCTGCGCTCGCTCTGGTGCTGCAAGGAAGAGCATCTCGGGGCGCGGATGGCCGCTTGATAACTTGCCTCGACCCTCAAGATTCGGATCGGGTATGACTTCCAGTCCGGTTAAGCTGCGCGGCCGGAGGGGCCATGCACTATCGCAAGCTGGGAAACAGTGGAGTTCTGGTCAGCTCGCTGTCGCTCGGGACCATGCAGTTCGGGCGTGGCATGAACATGGGCGGGCTGGGCCAGGCGGAGACCACCGCGATGGTGCGCTTCGCGCTGGACCAGGGGGTCAACCTGATCGACACCGCCGACGTCTATAGCCGCGGCGAGAGCGAGACTCTGATCGGGAACGCGATCCGCGACGTGCGCGATCGCATCGTGCTGGCGACCAAGGGACGGCTGCCGATGAGCGACGTCGACCTCAACCACTCGGGCGCGACCCGCAAGAACCTGATTCGCGAGGTCGAGGCCAGCCTGCGCCGCTTGCAGACGGACTACATCGATCTCTACCAGGTGCACGGCTGGGACAGTCTGACGCCGCTCGAGGAGACGCTGCGTGCCCTCGACGACCTGGTGCACGCGGGCAAGGTGCGCTACGTGGGCCTGTCCAATTACCTGGCCTGGCAGGCGGCGACCGCCCTGGCGGTTCAGGAACGCGAGCGCCTGACCCGCTACATCACGGCGCAGATGTACTACAGCTTGGTCGGCCGCGAGCTGGAGCACGAGTTCCTGCCGTTCGCCGAGCATCACCGCGTGGGCATCCTGGTGTGGAGCCCGCTGGCCGGGGGATTCCTGAGCGGCAAGTACGATCGACAGCGCCCGCCGCCCGCTGGTACCCGCTTTGCGGAGGCGGGACCGTTCGTCCCCTTCGACCGCGACCGCGGCTATGACGTGATCGATGTCCTGCGCCGGGTTGCCGAGCGCCGCAGTGCCACGCCGGCCCAGATCGCCATCGCCTGGTTGCTGCTGCGCCCGATGGTATCCAGCGTGATCGTCGCCGCGCGCGACAACCAGCGACTGGCCGAGAACCTGCGCGCCGCCGACATCGTGCTCGACTCCGAGGACATCCAGGCGCTCGACGCCGTGTCACACCCCGGCACGCCCTACCCGCAGTGGATGGTGCGCCAGCTCGACGAGGCCGAGGACCCACGCCCGCACGCGCTGGATCCGGATCGCCCGCGGCTGCGAGACCTGCGCGGCGGGCGCTGGCCGGCGTGACAGCGTGGTCCGCTCAGCGCGGCCGTCAAAAAACCAGAGATCGTGATCGTGATCGTGATCGTGGCCGTGGCCGATCCCGTGATCGTAGCCCGTGCACGTGAACGGGAACGCTACCGTGGACGTGGTCGATCACCGCTCACCGGTGGCGTTCTGTGTGTGCACGGCACACATCACAGTCCGAGCACGGGTCCGGGCACGTTGACGATCACGATCACGTTCTTTTGGTCTCGGTGCCCCGATCAGGTCGATCGCGTGAACACCTGGCGCTGCGAGGCCTGGTAGGCGCCGGCGCGCAGCCTCTCGCGCACCGCCAGCGGGTCGTTGATGCCGGACAGCACCAGCCGCGGCCGGGTCGGATCGGATGAGACGATCTCCAGGCGGCCCACGCCCAGCAGGCGCTCCAGCACCGATTGCTCGAGAGCCACGTCCTGCACCGATCGCAGGTCGACGTCGTCGACTCGCCGTGAGAACAGGCCGCTCTCGATGGTGAGCCGCTGGTTGGTCAAGCGGTAGCGGGTGGTCTTGAACTGCAGGTAGCGCAGCACCACGCGCGCAAGGCGGATGACCGAGAAGACCATCACCACGCCGATGACCGCCAGACGGATGGACCGGTCGTTCTCGACGATGACCTTGCGGATCTCGTGGCCCAGTCCGCGCACGATCTGCAGCGCGCTGGGCAGGACCAGTATCGCGATCGGTGGCGCCGCGATCGCCCAGGTCAGGCCGGGGATCTCCCGCGCCAGCAAGCGGGGCGAGACCCCGTCCTGCCACAGCACCTCTTCCTGCCCGGCGGGCGCCCCGGGCGCGGGTGGGGTCCAGGGCGTGGCGCCGGCCGCCAGGGCAGCCGGTGGTCCCGCCGGCGACAGCGCCAGGCCGCAGCGCGGGCAAGCCGACGCGCGGTCCGAGACCGGTTGCTTGCATTCGGGGCAGGGAAGCAGCGCCACGGCGGCCCGCAATCTACCCCATCGGTCGACGGCGCGCCTCCGGTCTCCCCTCCTCGGCGTCGGCGTCGGCGTCGGCGTCGGCGCTCAGGCCCGGGTCGGGCTCGCGTCCGGGTAAGGCGGTGGCTTATCCTTGAGCACCTGGGCCGCGGGCTCGGACTGCGCCGTCGGCACCACCTTCTTGCCGAACCGGTTGGCGTAGACGCGGGTGAACTCGGCGCCCAGCAAGATCAGCTGCGTCGAATAGTAGATCCAGACCAGCAGCACAGCGAGCGCACCTGCGGCGCCAAAGGCCGACCCGACGCTGGCCTTTCCGATGTAAAGGCCGATCAGGTATTTGCCCAGGATGAACAGCGCCGCCGTGACCGGCGCGCCCACCCAGACGTCCCGCCACGCCACGTGCGCCTCGGGCAAGAGCTTGTAAATGACCGCGATCAGCAGCGAGATGGTGACCAGCGAGACCACCAAGTCGACCACCCAGCCGAGCAGCGCGATGTCGCCGATGTAGCTCCTCAACCACCCGGTCAGCGCCGCCAGCGCCGCGCTGAAGATCAGCGACACCAGCAACAGGAATCCCAGCGACAGGATCATCGCGATCGAGATGAGGCGGGTGCGCACGAAGCCCCAGATGCCGCGGTTGGGTTTGGGCACCACCTTCCATACCGTGTTGAGCGCGTCCTGCAGCTCGATCACCACGCCGGTCGCGCCGACCAGCAGCGCCACGACACCGACCGCCAGACTGGCGATGCCCTTGCCGGGGTGATTGGCCCGGGCCACCGCTTCCTGGATGAACTTCGCGGCGTCGCTGCCCACCATGCCCGCGATCTGCATGTAGATCGCCCCCTCGGCCGCTTGCCTCCCGAAGAACAGGCCGGCGACCGAGATGACGATCAGCAGCAGCGGCGCCAGCGAGAAGATGGTGTAGTAAGAGAGCGCCGCGCCCAGCCGCGGACACTTGTCATCGGTCCACTCGCCGAACGACTGTTTGACGATTTGCCACACCGTCTTGACTCTCATGCACGGAATCTGGCCACGCTCGAGCCGGAGGGAAGACGGGCAAAACCGGGACCTTGGCGGATCAAGCTCAAGCGCGGGCGGGTGCCAATTGCAGAGTTACCCTGGGCGGGGCGCCGTTCCGACCTTAGCTTTCGGTCGAGATGTCAAATCATGGGTTGGTGGTGTGTGGGGCGAGCAACACCGGGTTGGTGCGCGAGCACAACGAGGACACGTACGTGATCGCCGATCTGCACTCGGGCGAGATAACCAGCCCGTGCGCGCGCACCGACATCCCCATTCCCAAGGATGGGCTGCTGATGCTGGTCTGCGACGGCATGGGCGGACACGCAGCGGGTGAGGTGGCGGCGCGGGTGGCCGCCGAATCGATCAAGCGCCGGCTGGTCGACGAGGGCTCGGCGGTCACGCGCCATCCCTCCGAGTCGCTGGAGGCCGCGGTGGCCGGCGCCAACCAGGCGGTGCGCGCCGAGGTGGTCGCCCACCCGGAGCGAAAGGGGATGGGAACCACTTGCACCGCGGCGCTGGTGCTGCCGCGGTCGCTGGTCGTCGCCAACGTCGGCGACTCGCGCGCCTACCTTTACCGCGATTCCCGGCTGCAGCCGCTGACGCGCGATCAGTCGGTGGTGTCCCAGCTGGTCGAGAGCGGGGTGTTGCGGCCGGAGAACGTCGAGCAGCACCCGCTGCGCCACGTATTGCTGCAGGCGGTCGGCACCAGCCCGCAGGTCGAGCCGGCGATCACCGAGGTGGCGCTGCAAGATGGGGATCGCATCCTGGTCTGCTCCGACGGTCTTCATGGTTGCGTCTCCGCCGAGGAGATCGCCCGCACCCTGCACGACACGCCCGACGTCGCCCAGGCGACGCGCCAGCTGGTCGACCTGGCTCTCAAGGCCGGCGGTCCCGACAACGTGACAGTCCTGGTCGCCGATTGTCCCCAGAACGACAACGCGGCCCACGCGTAGGGTAGGGTAGCTCTCCCAAGCGAAGAGAGATGCGTGCGCGCGCTGGTCAAGACGACGGCGCGGCGCTGGGGGCGTTGGCTTGCGAGGAGCTGCCGGTGGCCGTGATGGCCGACTTGCCGGGTTGCTTGAGCTCGGACAGCAGGGTCAGCAGTTGCTCGGGCTGCACCGGCTTGACCAGGTGTTCGTCGAAGCCGGCCTCCCGGGTGGCGACGCGGTCGGCGCTCTGGCCGTAGCCGGTGAGCGCGATCAGACAGACCCCCTCGTTACGCGGGTCGCGGCGGATCCGACGCGCGACCTCGAAGCCGTCGATCTCGGGCAATCCGAGGTCGAGGATCACGATCTCGGGACGCAGCTCGTTGACCAGCGCCAGGCCGGCGGGGCCGGTGGCGGCGCTGTGGCAGGGGTAGCCCTCGCGGCTCAGCAGCTCGCAGATCAGCACGCGGCTGTCCTCGTTGTCCTCGACGACCACGATACGCGCGCCATCGCGCACCGGCGGCCGAGGACGGACCGCGGCCGGTGCGGGGCCCCGGCGCTGCTCGGCCCTGGTCGCCAGCGGCAGGCGCACCACGAACTCGCTGCCCTTGCCCTCGCCTTCGCTGCTGGCCGTCACGGAACCGCCGTGCATCGACACCAGTGATCTGACCAGCGTCAGCCCGACGCCCAGCCCACCGCTCGATCGGTCCAGGGTCCGCCCGGATTGCACGAAGAGATCGAAGATCGCCTCCAGCATGTCCCTGGCGATGCCGGCGCCGTCATCGCGGACCCGGATCACCGCCTGGTCGCCGTCGCGCCTGGTGCTGAAGTGGACGGCGCCGCCGCGATGGGTGTACTTGGCGGCGTTGTGCAGCAGGTTGACCTGGATCTGCTGCAGGCGCGCCGGGTCGCCCGCGACCATCAGCGGCTCGGCCAGGAAGTCGGTCTCGAAGCGGATGCCACGCGCCGCCATCTGGTCGCGCACCGACTCGGCCGCTTCGACGACGACCGCGCTCAGATCGACCAGCTGATTCTTGAGCTCGATCTTGTTCTGGGTGACGCGGCTCGCCTCCAGCAGATCGTCGAGCAAGCGCGCCATCTGCTGCGATTGCCGGTCCATCACTTCGAGCAGCCGGGTCGACCTGGGCGCCCCGTCGACCACGCCGCCGGCGGTGGAGCTCTTCAGCATCGAGGTCGCGGTCATCAGCGCGCCCAGCGGGTTGCGCAGCTCGTGCGACAGCATGGCCAGGAACTGATCGCGCCGCCGCACCGACTCCTGGATCTTCTCTTCGGCGCGCTGCCGCTCGGTGACATCGCGGAAGATCACGACGATCCCCACCGGCCGATCGGCGGCGTCCCGCAGCGGCAGCCGGGTCACCAGGTCCCACTCGACGCTGCCATCGGCGCGCCCGCGCTTCTCCAGCCGGTAGTGCTGCGCCTCGCCCGAGCGCAGCACCGCCTCGTCCTCGCGGTGCAGCGCCAGCGCCGTCTCCTGATCGGGCAGCTCGAGCGCGGTCTTGCCGGTCGCCTCGCTGGCATCGGACAGGCCCAGCCGCGTCGCCATGGCCTGGTTGGCGCGGATGAAGCGCCCGCGCGCGTCCTTGAAGTAGATCGCGTCCGGCACGTTGAGCAGCAGGCTGTTGAGCAAGTAGCGCTCGTGGAACAGCGCGTCCTCGGCGGCCTTGAGGCCGCTCACGTCGATCAAGGTCAACACCACGCCGTCGGCCGCGCCCTTCACCCGGTAGGGCAGAAGGCGCAGGAAGAACGAGCGGCCCTGGATGCCGAGCAGCTCGCGCTCGATCGGCTTGCTGGTGGCCAGGACCTCCTTGAGCTCGTCGAGCAGCTCCGGGTGGTCCATCTTGTGCGCGAAGGTCTCGATCGATCGTCCCACGTCGTGCGGCACCAGGTTGAAGGTCTCGGCGATCTGCGGCGTGAACCTGCGGATGCGCAGCTGACTGTCGAGAAAGATCGTCCCCACGTCGGTGCTCGACAGCAGATTGTCCATGTCGTTGGTCAGCTCGGTGAGCTCGGCGATCTTGCGCTGGTACTCCGCGTTCACCGTGTAGAGCTCCTCGTTGACGCTCTGGAGCTCTTCGTTGGTGCTCTGCAGCTCCTCGTTGGAGGCTTGCAGCTCCTCGTTGGAGGCCTGCAGCTCCTCGTTGGACGCTTCTAGCTTCTCGATGGCCGCTTGCAAATTCTCCTTGGTGTGCCCGAGCTCGGTCTCGAGAATCTTGAGCTGCTCGCGCGAGACCTGGTCGAGATCGATCTCGATCTCGGGCGACGCCGTCCGGCGCGGCGCCGCCTCCATGGCATCGATGGAGATCAGGAAGTGCGGATCCTGGCCGGCGCGGTTTCGGACCTTCCGGATCGACACGCGATACGGCTCCTGTCGGCCGTCGACCTCGATGCGGATGCCCTTGAACACCAGCGCCGACGGCTCGCGCGCGGCGCGCCTGAGGCCGCTGGACAGGATCATCTTGAGCTCGCCGTCGACCAGCTCGACGACGTCCAGCCCCTGGCGGCCGTCGCGCGGGCGCAGGAAGCGGCTGGCGCCGGAGAAGGCGTGGATCAGCTCACCACGGTCGTTGACCAGCAGACCCGGCGGCATCACCTCTTCCAGCAGGGCGTCGTAGGTGCCGAGCAGCTGCGATAACGAGTAGCGCGGGGGGGCGGGCGGCACGATCAGACCGGGCGCGCGTGTGTCGCCGAGCGCGCCTGGCTGCAGGCGCGGCTCGACCGGGGTGCGCACGTCGCTGTGCTTGCGGTAAAGGCGCCAGTTCTTGTCGATGCTCTCGAAGTCGCGCCCGAAGGGGCCGACCGTCTCGCTCGGGCCCAGGCACAGGACACCGCCGCGGTTGAGCGCGAAGTGAAACAGCGACAGCACCTTCTGCTGCGCGGCCGGCTGCAGGTAGATCAGCAGATTTCGGCAGGTGATGAGGTCGACGCGGGTGAAGGGCGGCGACTTGATGACGTCGTGCTGCGCGAACACGATCATCTGCCGCAGTTCGGGCACGACCTGGTACGAGTCGCCGACGCGCAGGAAGTAGCGCGCCAGGCGCTCGGGCGAGACGTGGGCCACGGCGGCCTCGTCGTAGATGGCGCGGCCGGCGCGCTCCAGCGAGCCGCGGTGCACATCGGTGGCGAAGATCTTCACCGGCCGCTCGCCCAGCTTGCTCATCAGATCCTGCAGCAGGATGGCCAGGGAGTAGGGCTCCTCGCCGGTCGCGCAGCCCGCGACCCAGATGCGCAGCGGCTGATCGCGGGGCCCGTGGCGCAATAGCTCGGGCAGCACCTTTTGCTCGAGGGCGTTGAACGCCGCCTCGTCGCGGAAGAAGTGGGTCACGCCGATCAGCAGATCACGGTAGAGGGCGTCCAGCTCGCCGCGCTCCTCGCGCACCCTCTCCAGGTACTCGTCGATGGTGCGCGCGGATGCGATGGCCAGGCGCCGTTCGATCCGGCGCGTGACGGTGCTGGGCTTGTAGTGGGTAAAGTCGATGCCGAACTCGTCCTGCAGCAGCTGGTACAGGGTCGCCAGGCCGTCGCGCTCGGGCGTCTCGTCGTCTCGCGCGCGCTGCGCATGGCGGGCGAGCGGGCTCGAGGCGTGCTGGAGCAGGACGCGCGGCATCTCTTCGGGCGGCAGCACCCAGTGGGCGACGCCGGCCTCGAACGCGCTGCGCGGCATGCCGTCGAACTGCGCGCTCTCCGTGTCCTGTACGATGATGAGGCCACCCGCCTCGTGGACGTCTCGGATCCCGCGCGATCCGTCGCTGCCGCTGCCCGACAGGATGATCGCGACCGCGCGCGGGCCGCAGTCCTGCGCCAGCGAACGGAAGAACACGTCGATGGGCAGGGTCAGCTCCTGTTGCCGGTCGCGCTCCGACAGCAGCAGGCGACCGCCCGAGATGATCATCTCCTTCTTGGGCGGGATCAGATAGACGTGGTCTGCCTCGACCGGCATCCCGTCCTGCACCGACTTGATGGGCAGCTGGGTATGACGGGCGAGCAGCTCGTCCATCAAGCTCTTGAAATCGGGCGACAGGTGCTGGATGACCACGTAGGCCATCCCGGTGCCTGCCACCACCTGGCCGAAGAAACGTTCCAGCGCATCGAGGCCCCCGGCCGAAGCCCCGATGCCCACGACATAGTGCGGCGGGGAGCCCGCGGGGTCACCCATGGCCGCCCTCATGAAAGCTCGGCTGCCGGTTCATGGCAGTGTCCGAGGATAAGTGCTAGCTCGACAAAGAGAAGGGGCTCGACCGGAGGAATTGAGTTGTACAACTTCCCGCCCGGGCCCCCGAACCCTGGGGGGCGGACGATGACCTCTGCGAAGGCTATTTTGCGCGTAGGGTGCTCAGCCATTGGCTGAGCTTGAGGGGCTGGATCTCCCAGCTGCGCTGGATCCCGGCGATCTCGGCCGAGTAGCCGACGCGGTCGAACCACTCGTACATCCGGGCCAGATCCTCGCTGTTCTGGCGCACGGCCTCGATGGGGATGCGCTGGTAGGTGACGGTCCGGCCCAGGGCCTGGCCGAGGGCGTGGGCTGCGTCCGGCATGGTCAGGACGTCGCCCGCGAGGTCGACCTCGGTGCGGTTGCGGGCGTCGGATTGGGCGAAGGCCAGCGCGGCGAACTTGCCGATGTCGTCCGACGCGATCATCTGCAGGCGCGTCGCGGGGTCGATTCCGAGGGACAGCTTGTCGCCCTGCAAAGCCCAGGGTGCGAGCAGGTTCTCCATGAAGAAGACCGGACGCAGGATCACGTACGTCGGAAAGCCGAGCGCCTTCACCATCTGCTCGACGGCGAACTTGCTGTCGAAGTGCGGGATGCCGGTGTCCTGATTCGCCGATCCGACGGAGGTATAGACGAAGTGGTGCACGCTGGCCTCGCGCGCCAGCCGGGCCAGCCGCTTGCCTTGCTCCTCTTCTTTGACCACGCCCGCCTCCCAGCTGTTCTGCACCGCGAAGACGCCCCACACCCCGGTCAGCGCGCGTTCCAACGAGCCCGGGTCGTCGAGATCGCCCGTCACCACCTGGGCGCCCAGCGCGGCGGCCGCGCGCGCTCCCTCGCTGTCGGGCTTGCGCGTCAGCGCGCGCAGCTGGAATCCCCCGCGCGCCGCCAGGTGGCGGAGCGTGGCGCCGCCCTGTTTGCCCGTGGCTCCGGTGATGAGAATGGTCTTGGTGCCTGGCGCGCTCATGGGGGACCTCCGCGTGGTTGCGCCAGTGTATAGCGCGCGACGCGGGAGCCGTCACCCGACAGACTGGCTCGACCGTGAGGCAACCGCACCATATCGATCGCTTGCTGTCGCTTGCGGCTTGACGGATGGATCGAGAGAGGGAGGATGACGGACCATGGCTTCCACCCGACTTCTGGTGCTGGGCGTCGTGCGCTTCTTTCAGCCGGTGCACGGGTACGACGTACGTCGCGAGCTGCTCTCCTGGCGCGTGGACCAGTGGGCCAACGTCGCGCCCGGATCGATCTACAACGCGCTCAAGTCGATGACCCGCGATGGCCTGCTGGAGGTCGTGGGCACCGACCAGGTGGGCGGACGACCCGAGCGCACGACCTATCGTCTGACCGCCGACGGCGAGAACGAGTTTCAGGCCCTGCTGCGCGACACCCTGTGGCGGGTCATTCCGTCGCTGGATCCACTGATGCCCGCGCTGTGCTTCATGCCGGTCATGCGCCGCGAAGAGCTGATGGCGGCCCTGAAACACCGGATCACCCAGATCGAAGGCATGGTCGAGCACGCCGAGTTCGCGATCGCCCAGCTGCCCAACGCCGCGACGCCCGAGCATGTCAAGGAGCTGTACCGGCTGTCGGCGGCGCGCGTCGCCGCCGAGATCCCCTGGGCACAGGCGCTCATGGAACGCCTCGAGCGCGGCGAGTACCAGATCCCCCATCCCGGCGAGCTGCCGATCACCCGGGCCCACCGCAGCAACCTCGCGCGGTCCGCCGCGCGGCGCGCGCAGGGTGGTATCGGTGAGGCGCGTCCGGCACGCCCCCGCGCGCGCGGCACCAAGCGAACATGAGGTAGGTGCCCCCGCGCCCCGAGCGGCACGCCCCCCACGCCCGCTCTGGGCCGGGGGGCGGAATCCCCGATCCGTCGGCGTCGGCGTCGGCGTCGGGCCGACTCGCGAACGGGATTCTTGGGGATCTGTCAGGCCGGGGAGAGCGAAGTGCTCCCGAGCGGAATCAGGAGAGGGAGGTCCGCAAAGTGGAAGAGCAGAATCCCCGCCCCGCCCAAGATCCAGTCACCCTCGCCCGCGGTCCGCCGCGGGAGAGGGCCGGGGAGAGGGCAGGTCTTGCGAGAGCCAACCTCCCTAGCCCAGCCGCCCCAGCCCCGGCCCCTCGACCACCCGCGCGGCCGCGCGCGCGGCGGCCGCGCCCGCCTCGGGCGGCGGCTGGCCCGCCGCCAGCGCCAGCGCCAGCACCACGCCGAAGACATCGCCGGCGCCGGTGGGATCGACCTCGACGGCGGGCGCGGCCGCGATCTCCCACTTCGCGCCGGAAGCGCGGAGGGTCGCGCCGCGCGCGCCGCGGGTGATCGCCACTAGCGCGCCGGCGGTGAGGAAGCGCTCCGCGATCGCCTCGGCGTCGGGGTGGTCCGCCTCCGACAGGATCGCGACGTCGAGCCGCGGCGGCTCGATCGCCTCGCACGCCAGCGCCGGCTCGATCACGCCCGCGGCGCCGGGAGCCCGCAGCCAGCCCTGCAGGCCCACGGCGACGAAGCGCGCGCCCAGCGTCGCAATCAGCGCGCCATCGCACTCGCCCGCGACCGGACCGACGTACGCGATCCCCGGGCTGGCCGCAGCGCTGGCGGCGCCGCGCCGCCAGCGCGCCGGCAGGTCGTCGGACACCAGCGCGCGTGCCACCTGGCGCAACGCCAGCCTGCGTCGCCCGCCGCGGTAGGCGAGCCGAAAGGTGGTCATCACCGGGCTGGGGACACAGTGCAGCGTCAACCCCGGCTCGGCTCGCAGGGGCGCGAGCAGCGGATCGTCGGGCGGCGCGATCGTCACCAGCGTGGTCGGAAAGCCCAGCCGCGCCGCCGCCAACGCGGCGTAGCTGGCCGCGCCGCCCAGGCGCAGCTCGTCCGCGATCTCGTCGCGGGTCACGTGGCCCAGCACCAGCAGGTCCATGGGTGGCGGACGTTAGCATCGCCCTGGCCGCGTGCCCCCGGCGGTCTCGCGACGTATCATCACGCGCAAGGAGGTCCCGCCACCCATGTGCCGCAGCATCAAGACGTTGTTCAACTTCGATCCGCCCGCCACCGACGACGAGATCCGCGCCGCCTCGCTGCAGTTCGTGCGCAAGCTGAGCGGCTTCACCGCGCCGTCCAAGGCCAACGAGGCCGCCTTCAATCGCGCCGTGGACCAGGTCTTTACCGTGGCCAATCGCCTGGTGCACGGGCTGACCACCAACGCCCCGGCGCGCACCCGCGAGGAAGAGGCGCGCAAGGCCAAGGAGCGGGGTCGCCTGCGTTACGGCCGAGCGCCGATGAACTGATCGACGGTCGACCACCGCAGCCGCGGAGCTAGCAGAGCGCGCGCCCAGGGGCGGCGCGAGGGCATCACGCCCGACACGCCGCGCTTCTCCCTGACCGTCGCCGCGACCATGCGCCCGAAGGGTTGCGGAAGCGCGCGGGACGGGTCAGAACCTCAGCCGGGAGGACCCCAACATGTACAAGAGCCCGAGCCAGTTGCCCGAGGAAGCCCGCACCAAGGTCGCCGAGACCCTGAACGCTCGCCTCGCCGACGGTCTGGACCTGCACAGCCAGATCAAGGTGGCGCACTGGAACATCAAGGGCCCGCACTTCGCGGCGCTGCATCCGCTGTTCGAGACCTTCGCCGTCAGCCTGGCCAACCATAACGACAGCATCGCCGAACGCGCCGTCACCCTGGGCGCCAAGGCCTATGGCACCGTCCACCACGTGGCCAAAGTCTCCAAGCTCCCCGATTACCCGCAGGAGACCAGCCGCGATCTCGAGCACGTCAAGCTGCTGGCCGAGCGGATCGAAAAGTACCTGGAGGGATCGCGCGAGACCCGCGCCATCGCCGATAAGCAGGGCGACATCGACACCGTCGATCTACTGACGACGATCATCACGGAGTTCGAGAAGCACGCCTGGTTCCTGCGCGCGACCGCCGAGGGCTGAGCCGAGCCCAAGGACGCGCCAGTCGAGGGCGGCCGGTCCGTAGCGTGGCGGCGCTACACCTGGGTCGGGGAGACGGTAGGCCTTGCGAGTGCCAACCCGATTGTTCGTGACGATTTATCTTCGAAGAAACGCACTGGAAACAGGACCCGGCTTAGGGTGTAGATCATGGCGATGCCGGACGATCGGGACCCGTCCATGTTCGTTCACGAGCAAGGCAACCAGAGCCTCGACGGCATCTTTCGGTTGATCGAGGTCGCCGGTCAGCACCAGCCGCTGGATGATGTCCTGGCGGCGATGTGCGCAGGTGTGGCCAGCACGGCCGGCGCCGACGTGGTCAGCATCTACGTGCGCGAGGACAGCGACGAAGGCGAGGTCTTCACCATGCGCGGCAACGTCGGCTTTCCCGACGAGGCGGTCGGCCGCGTGCACCTGCGGGCGGGGGAGGGGATCATCGGCTTCGTGGCCGAGCGGCTGCGTCCGGTCTCGGTCGCCACCGCCGCCAGCGACGAGCACTTCAAGTACATCCCGGGCCTGGGCGAGGAACGCTTTCCGGCCATGCTGGCGGTGCCGGTCCTGCGCGGCAGCTCCGCCGCCGGGGTGCTGGTGTTGCAGCGCGGGTTGACGCGGGTCTTCACGTCCGAGGAGGTGGTGCTGGCGACCGCGCTGGCCGCCGTGATCAGCCACGCCTTCGAGCGGGCCGCCGACCACGAGCGCGAGCAGAGCCGGCGCGCCGAACGCGGCGTGGCGCGCCTGCGCGGCGTGACCCTGTCGAGCGGGACCGCCATGGGGCGCGCCGAGGTGTTGCCCACGCTGGCCTCGCTGGCGCGCTCGGCGCCCCTGCCGGCCGGCGGCGGCGGCGGCGGCGGCGGCGGCGGGACGTCGCTACCCTTCGAATCGGTCGCGCGCCGCCTGCGCGCCGACCTCGATCGCGCGGCTCACAACGCCACGCCGGCGCCCGCGCGCGAGATAGCCAGCCTGGGTTTGATCCTCGACGACCACCGATTCTGCGAGCGGCTGGCCCTGGCGTCGGTGGCGTCCGCGCCGCTGAAGGCGCTGTCAGAGCTGGCCCGCGACTACGCGCGCGTGTCGCTGCAGACCAACTGGGGCGACGGCGGGACCGCCGACCTCATGACCGGGCGCGCCGCGGAGATCGAGGACCTGTGCGTGCTCGCGCACGCCGCGCTCTCCGGCCGTCCGCTGGTGCGCAGCGGCGCCATCGTGCTGGCCGAGCAGCTGCGCACCTTCCAGGCGCTGTCGGCGATCGCGCGCGGCGCTTCCGCCTTCGTCGTCGAAGGAGATCTCGAGGAGGAAGGCACGGTGGCCAAGATCGTGCGCGCGGCAGGTCTGCCGCTGCTGAAGCTGGTCACCGGCATCTTCTCGTGGGTCCACCCCGACGACCTGCTGGTGGTCGACGCCGACGCCGCCCACGTGCGCATCAACCCGGGCGCCACCGCCGTGGCGCGGTTTCGCAGCGGGCGCGCGTAGCCAGCTCGGCGGCGATCGGCCACAGGGGCACGTCCAGCTGGCCGGGGACATTGAAGATGTCGCGGCAGCCGGGCCCATGCTCACCCCCATCCCGTAACAAACCGAGCCTTCTCCGGGTATAACCACCTCCACCATGACGATCGCAGGCGTGGGCGCGCTCCTCGACCTGACTGGCAGGACGGTGGTCCTGACCGGTGGAACCGGGGTCCGATGAACGCCGGGTTGAAGATCCCTCCAGCAGCGACGAGCGCCTTCGATCTGGTGAGCCTGGGCGCTCTGGTCCACCGCCTGGATCCCGGGATCGTCCCGTTCCGCAAGGCCACCCACTTTGACATCCACGTCAGCGGGGGCGAGTTCAACGTCGCCGCCAACCTGTCCGATGGCTTCCGGCTGAACACCGCCATCGTGAGCGCCATGGTCGACTACCCGATCGGGGATCTCATCGCCGAGCGGGTGCGCGCCATGGGCGTCAAGCCGTTCTACAAGACGTTCCAGCACAACGGCGTCAACGGGCCCAACATGGCGACGGTGTACAGCGACCGTGGAGTGGGGGTGCGCGCGCCGGTGGTGTTCTACAACCGCTGCAACGAGGCGGCGGCCCAGCTCAAGCCCGGCGACTTCGACTGGGGGCAGATCTTCGCGGGCGGCGTGCGCTGGTTCCACAGCGGCGGCATCTTCGCGTCGCTGTCGGCGACCACCGGCGAGCTGATCGTCGAGGGGATGAAGGCAGCCAGGGCGGCCGGCGCCGTGACCAGCTTCGACCTCAACTTCCGCCAGAAGCTGTGGAACATCTGGGGCGGCGAGCAGCGCGCCGTCGAGGTCATCGCCCGCATCGTCGACCACGTCGACGTGCTGGTCGGCAACGAAGAGGATCTGCAAACCGCCCTCGGCATTCCCGGGCCCGAGGTCGGAGCCGGGGCCACGAGGTCGTCCGGCCTCGACCCCAAGATCTTCCTTGCCATGATCGACAAGGTGGTCGGCAAGCATCCCAAGGTGCAGGCGGTCGCCACCACCCTGCGCGAGGTGCACACCAGCAACCGCCACGGCTGGGGCGCCGTTGCGTGGATTGGCGGTAAGACCTACACCGCGCCGGTGGCCGAGCTCGACGTGCACGACCGGGTGGGCGGCGGCGACGGCTTCGCAGCCGGCTTCATCTACGGCCTGCTGTCGGGCGAGACGCCCGAGGACGCGGTCAAGCTCGGCTGGGCGCACGGGGCCTTGCTGACCACCTTCCCGGGCGACACGACCATGGCGACCGTCGCGGACGTGCGCGCCTTTGCCAAGGGCGGCTCGGCGCGCATCCAGCGATAGGCCAGACTTCGACGACAACAAAAGGAAACAGCGAGATGACACAGCAGGCGCAGGCGCAGGCACAGGCGGATATCGGGCTCATCGGCCTCGCGGTCATGGGCGAGAACCTGGTGTTGAACATGGAGAGCCGCGGGTTCACGGTGGCGGTGCAGAACCGCACCTACGAGAAGGTGACGGCCTTCCTGGAGGGACGGGCCAAGGGCAAGAAGATCATCGGCACCAGGACGCTGCCCGAGCTGGTGAGCACGCTCAAGTCGCCGCGCCGGGTGATGATCATGGTCAAGGCCGGCAAGCCGGTCGACGATCTGATCGACCAGCTCGTGCCGCTGCTCGGCAAGGGCGACATCATCATCGACGGCGGCAACACCCACTTCCCCGACAGCATCCGCCGTACCAAGGATCTGGAGGCCAAGGGTCTGCTCTACGTCGGCACCGGGGTCTCGGGCGGCGAGGAGGGCGCGCTCAAGGGACCTTCGATCATGCCGGGCGGCTCGCCGGCGGCCTGGCCGCATGTCAAGACGATCTTCCAGTCCATCGCCGCCAAGGTCGACGACGGCACGCCCTGCTGCGACTGGGTCGGCAGCGACGGCGCCGGCCACTTCGTCAAGATGGTGCACAACGGCATCGAGTACGGCGACATGCAGCTCATCTGCGAGTCGTACCAGATCATGAACGAGCTGCTCGGCCTGTCGGCCGACGAGATGCACGAGGTGTTCAAGGTCTGGAACCAGGGCGACCTCGACAGCTACCTCATCGAGATCACCCGCGACATCCTGGCGTTCAAGGACGAGGACGGCACGCCGATCGTCGACAAGATCCTCGACACCGCCGGCCAGAAGGGGACGGGTAAGTGGACCAGCGTCACCGCCCTGGACTTCGGCATCCCGCTGACCCTGATCAGCGAGGCGGTCTATGCGCGCTGCCTGTCGGCGATGAAGGAGGACCGGGTCGCGGCGTCCAAGCTGCTGCGCGGCCCCACGCCGTCGTTCACCGGCGACCGCAAGGCCTTCATCAACGACCTCGCCCGCGCTCTGTACGCGTCGAAGGTGGTCTCCTACGCGCAGGGCTACGAGCTGATGCGCGCCGCGGCCGGGGAGTACAAGTGGGACCTCAACTACGGCGGCATCGCCCTGCTGTGGCGGGGCGGCTGCATCATCCGCTCGGCCTTCCTGGGGCGCATCAAGGAGGCCTACGACCGCAACCCGGGCCTGTCGAACCTGCTGCTCGACCCGTACTTCCGCGAGCACATCGAGTCGTCGCAAGCGGCCTGGCGGCGGGTGGTGGCGACCGCGATCAGCAACGGCATCTGGATCCCCGCGACCACCACCGCGCTCAACTACTTCGACGGCTACCGCAACGCGCGGCTGCCCGCCAACTTGCTGCAGGCTCAGCGTGACTTCTTCGGCGCGCACCAGTACGAGCGCGTCGACCAGCCGCGCGGCAAGTTCTTCCACACCAACTGGACCGGGCGCGGCGGCAAGACCGCCTCGACCGCGTACACGGTGTAAAAAAACATGAGGCGCGGTCGGTCAGTCCTTGCTGGGAGCGGACGTCGCCGCGGTCGTGGCCTGCTCGCTGACCACGGTGCGCAGCACCAGCGCCAGCTGGCGCCGGAACTCCGCCGGCATGGCGGCCAGGGTGGCGGGCGGATCGAGCAGGCGCGCGCATAGCCGGTCGCGCAGGCTGCGGCCCTTGGAGGTGATGGCCAGCATCTTGATGCGCCGATCGTTCTCGGCGCTCTGGCGCACGATCAGGCCGCGCGACTCCAGCTTGTCGACGATGCCGGTGACGTTGGAGGCGTCGCAGATCAGGGCATCGGCCAGCACGCTCATCGCCACCGGACGATCGGGATCCAGCGAGCGCAGGGCATGCCCCTGCATCGGGGTCAGGTCGAACTCGGCGCAGATGTCGATCCACCAGGATCGCCGACTGAGGGTGAACTCGATCAGGGCCTCCCAGTAGTCGTCAGCGGGATCGGTGGCGGTTGACCGCGGCGCGCAGGTCGGCGCACTTCCCAAGGCTTCCGATGGGTTGGGCCGCTCGGAGAGGGGCCTGTCCTGGTCTGCGCGAGGATTATCCATGACGAAACAATACTTTCACAAATCTTAACAATTTACTACTTCAACCATTGTGACTTCAGACTATATTCCGGTCCATGAAATTCCTGCACCTGACCGATCGTGTCCCGCGGCGAGGCTTGTTCTCGGGGCGTGCGGCCACCTTGGCCGTGATTTCCCTGGCGCTTTCGCTGGCCGCCGGCTGCCGCCGCTCCGCGGCCGAGGCGCCCCATCCCAGCTCGACCACGGCCGCCGCCGCCGAGGCGCCGCCGGTGTCGGTCAAGCTCGTGTCCACCCAGCAGGTCAAGGTCCCCAGGGTGCTGACCCTGTCGGGGACCCTGATCGGGGGCGAGGAATCGGACGTCGCGGCCGGCGCGGCGGGAAAGATCCTGGCGACCTACGTCGAGCGGGGCTCGGTGGTGAAGAAGGGCGCCGTGCTGGTTCGCCTGGACGCGCGCACCCTCAACGCTCAGGCGCGGGAGGCCGAAGCGCAGATCGGCTCGCTGAAGGCGCAGCAGGCGCAGGCGGCGCTCGACTGCGAGCGCACCGAGAGCATGCTGAAAAAGGGCGCGATCGCGCGCGCCGACTACGACAAGAGCAAGACTTCGTGCGAGACCACCAGGTGGTCGGTGGCCGCGGCCCAGGCGCGCAAGACCGCGATCGCCGAGGCGCTGCGTGACACCGAGATCCGCGCCCCCTTCTCCGGCCTGATCGTCGAGCGCAAGGTCAGCGCCGGCGAGTACGTGCGGGCCGACTCGCAGGTGGTCACGCTGGTGGCGGTCGATTCGTTGCGCGTCGAGCTGACTGTTCCCGAGGCCGACGTGGTCAACGTGCGGCCGGGGATGATCGTCGACTTCCGCACCACCGCCGGCAACGGCGGCGACGCCCACCGCGGCCGCATCCGCTACATCGGCCCTTCGGTGCGCCGGCAGACCCGCGACGCGATCGTCGAGGCGGTGGTCGAGAACGTCAGCCACGACCTGCGCCCGGGCATGTTCGTCACCGCCAGGATGGCGCTGGGCGAGCAATCGCTGCCCTCGGTGCCCCAGGCCGCGGTGCGCGCCGAGGGCAACCTGCGCCACGTCTTCGTGGCGGCCGGCGGCCGCCTCGAGGATCGCCTGGTGCAGGCGGCCGAGGCGCAGAACGGCCAGGTGCCAATCTTGAGCGGACTCAAGGCCGGCGAGCCGGTCGTCGCCGAGCTAACCCCCGACGTGCGCGACGGCGCGCGGGTGAAGTGAGGAAGACGTCATGCAGTGGCTGGCCAGCATCAGCGTTCGCCGTCCCATCTTCGCGACGGTCCTCATCGTCAGCATCGTGGTCGTCGGCATCGTCGGCTACGGCAAGCTGAACGTCGACCGCTTCCCACAGGTCGAGATCCCGGTCGTCTCCATCATCACGACCCTGCCCGGCGCGGCGCCCGAGGAGATCGAGACCGAGCTCACCGACAAGATCGAGGAGGCGGTCAACACCATCAGCGGCATCGACGAGCTGCGCTCGATCTCCACCGAGGGTGTGTCACAGGTCTTCGTGACCTTCTTGCTGGACAAGAACGTCGACGTGGCTTCCCAGGAGGTGCGCGACCACCTGGCGACCGTGCTGCGCGATCTGCCCGAGGGCACCGAGGCGCCGCTGGTGAGCAAGCTCGACCCTGACGCCGCGCCGGTGCTGTTCGTCGCCGTCAAGTCCGATCGCCCGATGCGCGACGTCACCGAGATGGCCGACCACGAGATCCGCCAGTCGCTGGAGAACATCTCGGGCGTCGGCCAGGTCACCATCATCGGTGGCCGCAAGCGCCAGGTGCAGGTCTACCTCGACCCCAACAAGCTGCGCGCCAACGCGCTCACCGCGGGCGACGTGCGCCGGGCCATCGTCGCGCAGAACGTCACCACGCCGGGCGGGACCATCGACACCGGGCCGCAGCGACTGACATTCCGCGTGCGCGGGCGCGTCGCCAGCGTGCCCGCGGTCGGTGACATCATCATCCGGCAGGTCGACGGCCACCCGATCCAGGTCAGCGACGTGGCGCGCGTGGTCGACGGCGAGGAAGAGGCCGAGACCGCGGCCGTGCTCGACGGCAAGCCGGCGGTCGTGCTGTCGATCCGCAAGCAGTCGGGCGAGAACAGCGTCGCGGTCGTCGATGCGCTGCGCGAGCGCATGAAAGAGCTCGAGAAGACCCTGCCCGGCAACACCAGGCTGTCGGTCATCCGCGACAACACCGAGACCACGCGCACCAGCGTCGGCGCCGTGCGCGAGCACCTGGTGCTGGGCGCCTTCCTGGCCTCGATGGTGGTCCTGCTGTTCCTGGGCAACCTGCGCAGCACCATCATCGCCGCGCTGGCCATCCCGACGTCGATCATCGGCACGTTCATGGGCATGTGGCTGATGGGCTTCACCATCAACACCATCACGCTGCTGGCGCTGGCGCTGGCGGTCGGCATCGTCATCGACGACGCCATCGTGGTGCTGGAGAACATCTTCCGCTTCATAGAAGAGAAGAAGGTCCGGCCCATGCCGGCGGCCATCTACGCCACGCGCGAGATCGGCCTGGCCGTGCTGGCCACGACCCTGTCGCTGCTGGCGGTGTTCACGCCGGTCGCCTTCATGGGCGGCATCCCGGGCCGCTTCCTGCGCAGCTTTGGTCTGACCATGGCGTTCTCGATCGCGATCTCGCTGTTCGTCAGCTTCACGCTGACGCCCATGCTGGCCTCGCGCTGGCTGCGCCTGGACACGCGCCCGGCCGGCGAGCGCAAGAAGTACCTGCTCGAGCGGGTGGTCGACCTCTTCTACCGCCCGATCGAGAGGGTCTACATGCGGATCCTGGCCTACGTCATCGACCGGCGCTGGATCGTGGTCGTGGCCGCGCTGGCGACGCTGGGCACCTGCGTGCCGCTGGTCAAGGCGGTGCCCAAGGGCTTCCTGCCCAAGAACGACGAGGGCCAGTTCGAGATCAACCTGCGCACGCCCGAGGGTAACAGCCTGGCGTCGACCGCGCTGGCCGCCGAGCGCATCGCGCGCGAGCTGCGCGGCTGGCCCGAGGTCTCGGCCACGCTGATGACCATCGGCGACAACAACGAAAAGACGCCCAACCTGTCCAAGATCTTCGTGCGCCTGGTGCCGCCCGACCACCGCAAGCTGTCGCAGGACCAGCTGCAGGACAAGGTGCGCAAGGAGATAGTCAGCAAGCAGCCGGCCAGCTACCGCATCAGCGTGCTCGCGGTGGCGGCGTTCAGCGGCGGCGGCTTCAGCAGCGCCACCGTGCAGTACACCCTGACCGGTCCCGACCTGACGCAGCTGACCAAGTATTCCGACGAGATCGTCAAGAAGCTCAAGGCCATCCCCGGCTCGACCGACGCCGACACCTCGCTGGTGACCGGCAACCCGGAGGTGGTCGCGGTCGTCAACCGGCGCAAGGCGGCCGACCTGGGCGTCAACGTCGCCGACGTGGCGTCGGCGGCGCAGCTGCTGGTCGGGGGCGTCAAGGTGTCGCGCTACGAAGAGGAGGGGCGCGAGTACGACATCCTGGTACGCGCCGACGAGGCGTTCCGCAGCAGCACCGAAGCGCTGGAGCTGCTCACCGTGCCGTCGAGCAAGCTGGGCGTCGTCCCGCTGCTCGACGTGGTCGACCTCCACCGCGCCGAGGGACCGTCGCAGATCAACCGTTACGGGCGCCAGCGCCAGGTCACCTTCCTGGCCAACACCGCCCCCGGCGTGGGCGCCGGCGAGGTCGGCACCGCGCTCGAGAAGGTGGTGGCCGGCCTGAAGCTGCCCGCGACCTACCGTTTCGTGCCCATGGGGCAGTCCAAGGAGATCGGCCGGACGGCCAAGAACTTCGGCATCGCCTTCGCGCTGGCCTTCGTCTTCATGTATCTGATCCTGGCGGCGCAGTTCGAGTCGTGGCTGCACCCGGTGACCATCTTGCTGGCGCTGCCGCTCACGGTGCCGTTTGCGCTGATGTCACTGTTGATCTTCGGTCAAGCGCTGGACATCTTCACCATGCTGGGGATTCTGGTGCTGTTCGGTGTGGTCAAGAAGAACTCGATCTTGCAGATCGACCACATCAACCAGCTGCGCGCGGAGGGGCACTCGCGGCGCGACGCCATCTTGCACGGCAACCGCGACCGCTTGCGGCCGATCTTGATGACCACGCTGGCGTTCGTCGCCGGCATGATGCCGCTGGTGGTCTCGCGCGGCATCGGGGCCGAGTTCAACCGCGCCACCGCCGGGCCGGTGGTGGGCGGCCAGATCCTGTCGCTGCTGCTGACGCTGATGGCGACGCCGATCGCCTACTCGCTGTTCGACGACCTGTCGATTCTGTTCAAGCGCATCTTCCGCATCCGCCCGCGTTCGCCCGAGGAGACCGGCGCCGACGAGATCATGGGGCCGCACCCCGCGATGGTCCCCGCGCCCGTCGCGGTCGACGGTAAGGGCGGCCTCCGGCCGGAGGTGCGCTCGTGATCGGCCTGCGACGACAGACGGCGCTGGCATCGTTGATCGGCCTGCTGGCCTTCGGCGTCGCGCCCCCCTGGGCCCAGGCGGCGGAGGCGGAGGCACCCGCCGCGCGCGCCGCGTTCGGGGCCACGTCCGGAGGCTCGGCGGCGACGCCGCTCACGCTGGAACAGGCGCTGGCCATGGGCCGCAAGCGCAGCCGAAGCCTGATCGTCGAACGCGCGCGGCTGGCGCAGGCGCAGACCAGCATCGAGCAGGCCTGGGCGGCGCTGTTCCCGACGGTGACCGCGCAGGGCAAGTACACCCACAACGACACCAAGGCCCGCCTCCTGCTTCCGGTCACCGACATGATGGGCCAGCCAACCGGCATGACCCGCGAGTTGACCCTGCAGCCCCAGGAGCAGCTCGACGCGGTGATCAACGCCAACGTTCCGTTGATCGCGCCGCCCGCCTACCCGGCGCTGCAGGCGGTGAAAAGCAGCGTGCGCGCCGCCGACGCCAACTTCGAGGTCAGTGAGACTCAGGTGCTGTTCAGCGTCGCGCAAGCCTTCTATGCCGCGGCGATCTCCGACGAGGTGCTGGTGACCCGCCACTCGAGCGTGGGGGTCGCGCGCGCCACGCTGGACAACGCGCGCACCCGCTTCGCCGCCGGCACGGTGACCAAAGTCGACGTCGACCGCGCCGAGATCGCCCTCATACGCGCCGAGCAGCAGGAGCGCGAGGCGCGCACGGCTCGCGAGCAGACCTACCGCGGGCTGGCGACGCTGATCCAGATCGAGGGGACCTTCCAGGTGATGGCGCCACCGGCGGCGGCGACGCCGGCCGCCGATACCGGCACGCTGGAGATGGCGCTGCAGCTGCGCCCCGAGTTCCGCGCGGTCAACGCCTCGTTGGAGTCGGCCGACTCGCAGCGCAGCGCCTACGCCTGGCGCTGGGCGCCCACGGTGTCGGCCTTCGGGCAGGCGCGTCGCTTCAACTATCTCAACTTCGCGCAGCACAACTATGCCTGGTCAGTAGGCGCGCAGCTCGACTGGGTGATCTTCGACGGCGGCACGCGCGACTCGCAGCGCCACCTCGCGGCGGCGCAGGCCGACGAAGCGCTCGCGCGCACCGAGGTGTTGCGCGACTCCATCCGCGACGACCTGGCCAACGGTCGTGCCAACCTCGAGACCAAGCGGCGCGCCGCCGAGACCGCCGAGCGCTCGGTCGGGCTGGCGCGCGAGACCCTGGAGCTGGTGCGCACCCAGTACGAGGCCGGCACGGTGACCCAGGTCGATCTGCTGCAAGCCCAGGACGGGCTGGTGGCGGTACAGGAGTCGCTGGCCCAGGCGCACTTCGACGTCGCCATCGCCGACCTGACCCTGCGCCGTGCGGCCGGCACCTTCCCCGGCAAGTAGCTCGCAACGCCGGGGCTGACGAATCCCCAGGCCCCCCCGGTCCCCTCCCCCGTACTCGTCGTACTCGGAGGAGGGCCAGGGAGGGGGCAGACCTTGCAAGTGTCGAGGCACACGCGAGCCGCGGCGGAGACGCGAGGCGTGAGCTGCCTCACCCATTGCTTCGTTTCTTCGCGCGGATGAAGCGCGCCGGATGTTACGTCCCGGTGCTACAGAGTGGACCCGTCTTTTGCCGTGGGGCCGGCGATTCTCCGTGGACCGCCAGCAGTTACAGGGTTTCTTTCGAGGCCTCGCATTTTGGTACCGGGTTCGCAGGTAACCGGTCTGCCTAACTGGAGGAGACCATGGCCGGCCGCGTCGCGGGTGTCGCTTGGGGAATGTTCTGCTGTATGTCCGCACTGGCCTGCGATCGGGCGCCCACCGAGCCGTGGTCCTGGACGCGGTCTTATCCGGTCGGCCACGGGCCGGCGGCGCCCGGGCGCGAAGCGGCGCAGTCGCTGCCTTTGCGCAGCCCGGGTCTCAGTGCGTCGGTGCGCGCGCTGCAGGCGATGCCCGACAAGATCGCCGGCGCGCAGGTCGACGCCCGCATCCTGATAATCGCCACCAACGGTCAGGAGGTGGAGCTGGTCGCCCTCCGGCAGGCGCTGGGCTATCTGGGAGCGCCGTTCGACGTGCTGGTCGCGTCGACTGCGCCTCCGCTGACGGCAGACCAGCTGGCCAGCGGCAACCACGGCAAGTACAACGGCGTGATCCTGACGCGCGGCGAGCTGGTCTACGACGCCGGCTCCGGCGCGCAGAGCGCTCTCGACCCCGGCGAGTGGGACGTGCTGACGACCTACGAGGCCAGCTTCGGCGTGCGCGAGGCGGCGGTGTACGTGCTGCCCGACGGCGGCTATGGCCTGGGCCTGGCGACTCAGGTCGACGCGACGGTCACGCCGTCGCCCGCCACCTGCACCGCCGCGGGGCGCGCCGTGTTCTTCGACGTGAGCTGCGACAATCCGATCTCGATCGCCGGCGTCTGGACATATCCGGCGCCCGTGCGCGACCAGGCCACGACGACGGCGTTGCTGGTTGACGCCAGCGGCAACGCGCTGGCGTCGGTGCAGCAGCTCCCGGGCGGGCGCGAGGCGCTGGAGCTGTCGTTCGGTCAATCGCGCTTCGCCGTCCACACGCTGCAGCTGCTCCATGGCGTGGTGAGCTGGGTCACCCGTGGGATCTTCGTGGGCGAGCGGCAGATCTACTTTGGCACGCAGGTCGACGACCTGTTCATTGCCAGCAACGTGTACAACAGCACGCCGCACGCCTCGTTCCGTATCGGGGCCGCTGATCTGCAGAGCGCCCACGCCTGGCAGAGCGGCCGGCGGCAGAAACCGACCACCGGCGACATCCGACTGGACATGGCCCTCAACGCGGTCGGGACGGTGCAGTTCGCGCCCGATCCGCTGACCGACGCCGCGCTGGACATCGGCGACGACTTCAAGTGGATCAGCCACACCTACGACCACCGCGACCTGACCGGGCTCGACTACCAGACCACGCAGCTGGAGATCGCACGCAACAACGCGCGGGTGGCGGCGCTCGGCTTCCAGCCCTACTCGACGCTGAACCTGGTCACCCCCGGGATCACCGGGCTCGCCTACCCGGCGGTGATGCAGGCCCTTCGCGACGAGGGCGTGCGCTACGTGGTCACCGACACCTCGCAGCCGGGGTCGACCTGCGGCGTGACCAACGCCAGCTGCGACAACCCGACGCCGAACGCGGGGCTGTACAGTCCGCTGCAGCCGGAGATCCTCATGATCCCGCGGCGGCCGACCAACCTCTACTTCGACGTGTCGACGCCCGACCAGTGGGTCGCCGAGTACAACAACAACTACCGGACGTACTGGGGGCGCGATCTGACCTACGCGGAGATCCTGGGCAAGGAGAGCGACGTGTTGCTCTCCTACCTGCTCAAGGGTGACAACGATCCCTGGATGTTCCACCAGGGCAACCTGCGGGACTTCGACGGCAGCGGCCATTCGTTGCTGAGCGATCTGCTCGATCAGACGTTCGCCAAGTACGACGCCCTGATGCGCGCGCCGATGGTGAGCCCGACCATGGAGCAGCTCGGTGTGTTGGTGGCGTCGCGGATGCAGCAGGACGCGTCCGGCGTGGTGGCGACCATCGGTCCCGGCGCGACCATCACGGTGAACGTGGCCCAGGCCGCGCGCGTCTCGGTGACCGGCGCGTGCCCCGGTTCCAGCGGCGGGGCCGCAACGCTTTACGCGGGTCAGCCGATCGCGCGCGCGGACGTCGCGCCCGGGACCAGCGTGATCTTGCCGGTCGCCGCCGGCAGTTGTTCACCGACCGGCGGGAGCGGTGGCGCGGACGGGCAGGGCGGCGCCGGTGGGGGCGGGTCAGGTCTGGGGGGCAGCGGCAGCGGCGGGGCCATCTCCCCGGGCACCGGGGGCAACTCCGGCTCGGGCGGGATCGGCGCCGGCGGAATGGCCACGGGAGCCGGGGGCGACGGCAGCGGCGGCGCGGCGGTGACCGGCGTCGGCGGCGCAACCGGTGAGGGCGGGATGGGCATGGGCGGCAGCGGTAGTGGCGGAGCGGTGGTGGTTATCGGCGTGGGCGGCGCGGTGGGGACAGGCGGGATGGGGACGGGCGGGATGGGGACGGGCGGCAGCGGTAGTGGGGGAGCGATGGTGCTTATCGGCGTGGGCGGCGCGGTGGGGACGGGCGGGATGGGGACGGGTGGCAGCGGCGTCGGCGGGGCCATGGTGACCGGCGTGGGCGGCGCGACGGGGGAGGGGATGGCAGGTGGTGCGGCGGGCGACGGCGGCGGCGCTGGCGCTGGCCCCGGTGGCGGCGCCAACGGCGCTGGCGGCGCCGTGGCCTCCGATGCAGGGAGCAGCGACGGCGCCAGCACGCTGCCGGCCATCACCCCTCCGGGCGGCGGCGGGTGTGGCTGCGACGTGAGCAGCGGCGTCCCGGCGCCGCTGTCGGGGTTGACCCTGGTCGGTCTGATCCTGATCGCGCGGGCGCGCACACGGCGCCGGCCCGGGCGATGACCTGACGGCGCGGCGACCGCCGGCGTATCCTGCCGTCATGGCAGAGCGAGCAGGCAATCTGGCGGGCAAGACCCTCTTTATCACGGGAGCCAGCCGCGGCATCGGGTTGGCCATTGCCTTGCGCGCCGCCCGCGATGGCGCCAACGTGACCGTCGCCGCCAAGACCACCCAGGCTCATCCCAAGCTGCCGGGGACGATCCACAGCGCCGCCGCCGAGATCGACGCCGCGGGCGGCCACGCGCTCGCCTGTGCCGTCGATGTGCGCGACGACGCTCAGATCCAGGACGCCGTCGCCCGCACGGTCGAGCGCTTCGGAGGCATCGACGTGCTGGTCAACAACGCCAGCGCCATCAGCCTGACCGGGACGCGCGACACCGAGATGAAGCGCTTCGACCTCATGCATCAGGTCAACGTGCGCGCGACGTTTGCCTGCACGCGCGCCTGCCTGCCTCATCTGGAGAAGGCGGCCAATCCGCATGTGCTGGTGCTGTCGCCGCCGCTGTCACTGGAAGCGCGCTGGTTCGCGCCGCACCTGGCCTACACACTGACCAAGATGGGCATGAGCCTGTGCGTGCTGGGCTTCGCCGAGGAGCTGCGCCCGAATGGCATCGCGGTCAACGCGCTGTGGCCGCGGACGATCATCGCCACGGCGGCGATCCGAAATTTGCTCGGTGGCGAGGAAGCGATCAAGGGAGCGCGCTCGCCCGCGATCGTCGCCGACGCCGCCCACGCGATCCTCACCCGCCCGAGCCGCGAGGCCACCGGCCAGTTCTTCATCGACGAGGAAGTCCTGGCCGCCGCCGGCGTCACCGACCTCGCCCCCTACGCAGTCGTCCCCGGCGCCCCCCTGCTACCCGACCTCTTCCTTTGATCGCCCCTCACGGGTGGCAGGTCAGCTTGAAGGTCGCCGACAAGCAGCTCGCAACGTTGCTGCGTACGAATCCCCCGGCGCGGAAGTCGATCGCCGTGAGCGGGCCCTCGATCTGGCACATGGTCTCGCCCGACGGAAACAGCGATCCTCCGTCGTCGTCGCCGATCCAGATCAGCCAGGCCGGGCCGCCCGGCATCAGGTCGCCGGCGCGGATCGGTGCCCCGGCCGGGTGGAGCAGCGGGCGGTCCGGCGCCAGCGCCGTGCTCCAGTTGGGGGTCACGGTGTCGGTGAGCGCGCGCGCCTGGCCGACCACCCGCACCGACGACATGACCAGCTGATCGAGCTCGCAGAAAGGATCGGGCAGCGGGCCGCCCACCGGTTCGAGGTCGAGGTCCCAGTCGAGGCCCTGGGCGGGTGTGTTGTAGGGATCGGTCTGGTTCAGGGTCGCCGACACCACCGAGAGATCCCAATGTGATTCGGGATCAACCTCGCAAGTACCCGCGGCGGTGCAGCGTTCGCAGGCTGCGCAAGTCTGGCAGGGCGCGCCCCCGATGCCCGTGGCGCCGCCGGTGCCGCCCGGGGCGCCCCCGGCGCCGACGCTGTCGCCTCCGGCGCCATCGCCGCCGATCCCCATCCCGCCGCCGCGGCCGCCGCTTCCCGGCTGTCCGCCAGCGCCCAGGTCGTCGCCGTCGCCGCCCGCGCCGCCCGCGCCGCCCTCGCCCGGCGCGCCGGCGTCGAGGCCCGGCGAAGATCCGCCGACGCCAGACGGCCCGCCCAGGCCCGCCTGGTTGAGGCCGCAGCCAGCCAGCGTCAACGCCAGGAGCGCGCTGACGACCATGCGGCTCGGCGGCCCGATGCCGATGCCGATGTAGATATGGATGTCGATGTCGATGTCGATGTCGATGTAGGATCGGGTCAGTACGCGGCGCATAATACCGTTCCTCTGGTTTCTGGCGAGGGAAAGCGGATTCCCGGATGGCCGCCGCCGTGATTGTCTGCCGCGCATTCACCTGGCGCGCGGTCGGGTCGGCCGTCTAGGCTGGGGGGCGCGTGACCCTTGCGATAGCCGACGATGTGCCCCTGGCACCCCTCACCACCCTCCAGCTGGGGGGCCCGGCCCGCCACCTGGCGGTGGTCACGGACGAGGCGGAGCTGGTGCAGGCCCTGGCCTGGGCGCGCGCGCACGATCAGCCAGTGCTGGTGCTGGGCGGTGGGTCCAACCTGGTGGTCGGCGACCGTGGCTTTGACGGGCTGGTGATCCGCATGGCCAACCGGGGGATTTCTTTTGTGAATGACGGTTCGGTCCAGCGAGTGTGGGTGGCCGCCGGTGAGCCCTGGGACCAGGTGGTCGCCGAGGCGGTCGAGCGCGATCTGGCCGGGATCGAGTGTCTCTCGGGAATTCCCGGCCTGGCCGGGGCGACCCCGATCCAGAACGTCGGCGCCTACGGGCAGGAAGTCTCGGATTCGATCCGGGCCGTGCGGGTGCTGGATCGCCAGACCCTGAACGTGAGCGATCTTCCGCCAGAGCGCTGCGGGTTCGCCTACCGCGACAGCCTGTTCAAGCGGCAGCCCGACCGCTGGGTGGTCCTGGGCGTGACCTTCCATTTGCTGCGGGGCGGCGCGCCCGTGATCCGCTACCGTGAGCTTGAGCAGGCGCTCACCGGCGCGGGAGCGGGCGGAACCGCGCGTAGATCCCAGCCCACTCTGGCCGAGGTGCGAGAAACCGTGTTGCGGCTGCGGCGGGCCAAATCGATGGTGATCGATCCCGCCGACGTGAACCGCCACAGCGCGGGCTCCTTCTTCATGAACCCGATCCTGCCGGCCGGGGAGGTGGAGCGCCTGGTCGAACGCTGGCGCGCCGCCGGTCTGGTCGCGCCGGCCGAGACGGTGCCGCAGTTCGCGGCGCCGGCCACCGGGACCGCCGAGTCGGCGCGCGATCGGGTCAAGCTATCGGCCGCCTGGCTGATCGAACGCGCCGGATTCAGCAAGGGATTTCGTCGTGGCGCCGTGGGGATCTCCACCCGTCACGCGCTGGCGCTGGTTCACCACGGCGGAGGGACCACCGCCGAGCTGCTGGCGCTGGCCGATCTGGTGCAGGGCACCGTCGAGCAGCGCCTGGGCGTACGGCTGGCGCGCGAGCCGGTGGTGGTCTGCTGACGTCGTTTGCCGCGGCCGCCTGTGGTAATAAGCCCGCATGGCCGACAGCAAGATCGAGGTGGGCGGCAAGGCGCCTGCTTTCTCCCTCAAGAACCAGGACGACCAGACCGTGAAGCTCAGCGACTTCAAGGGGCGCTGGGTGGTGCTGTACTTTTACCCCAAGGACGACACGCCGGGCTGCACCATCGAGGCCTGCGACTTCACCTCCGGCATCAAGGACTTCGAGAAGCTGGACGCGGTGGTCCTCGGTTGCAGCCCGGATTCGCCGGAGGCGCACCGCAAGTTCATCGCCAAGCACAAGCTGAAGATCACCCTCCTGTCCGATCCCAGCCACGAAGTGCTGGAACGATACGGCGCCTGGGGCGAGAAGAACATGTACGGCAAGATCACGCTGGGCGTGATTCGCTCGACCGTGGTGATCGATCCCGCGCAAAAGATCGCCCACCACTACCGCAAGGTCAGCGCCAAGGGCCACGCCGAGGCGGTGCGCGGCAAGCTCAAGGAGCTGCGCGCTTGAACCGGCCCCGCCCCTGACCCCAATGCAGCTCGGTTAAGGGGTCCTGCCTCGGGCCTCGGGCCTCGGGCCTCGGGCCTCCGGCCTCAGGCGTCAGACTTCGGACTTCGGGGGCGTCGGACCTGGACTGCGGGGGAAACTCTTGCGACGCCACGACCGATGAGTCTGGGCATGAGCAGAGAACCGTACCGCCTACGGGCGTTCGTATTGATGGCGGGCCACTGCAAGCTGGGTACAGCCGTGTGATCAGGGCTCTGCAGGCACTCGTAACGTCTCTCAACTTACCCGAGGCCCGAGGCCCGAGGCCCGAGGCCCGAGGCCCGAGGCCGAACGGCATTGCCCCTGACCCGGCCTACCCCGAGCGCTTCCGCCGTTCCGTAGACAGGCACCGCAACCGTGCGCAGGTTGTCTGAATGGAGCTGGACAACGGACGAGTCGTCTTCGGCGACGCGACCAAAGAGGACCCGACCGCGACGGACCCGGTCTGCGGGATGGAAATAAAAAGGGTCGACGCCGCGGCTGTCGCCGAGCGGGACGGCACGATCTATTACTTCTGTTCCCCGGCGTGCAAACAGCGCTTCGTGGAAGAGCCCGAGCGCTATGTCACCCCGGCGGCTTCGCCTTGATCGACGCCGAGTTGATGCAATAGCGCAGGCCGCCTTCGTCGCGCGGGCCGTCGGGGAAGACGTGGCCGAGGTGGCCGCCGCAGCGGCTGCACATCACCTCGGTGCGCGACATGCCGTGGCTCTCGTCGGTCTCGGTCTCGACGCTGCCCTTGGCGCTGGGAGCCGTGAAGCTGGGCCACCCGGAGCCCGAGTCGTATTTCTTGTCCGAGTGAAAGAGCTCGTTGCCGCAGGCCGCGCAGACATATACCGCGCGATCGTGGGAGGCGTAGTACTCGCCGGTGAAGGCGCGCTCGGTGCCCTTCTCGCGCAGCACGTGAAACTGCTCCGGGGTCAGGATCTTTCGCCATTCCTCGTCGGTCTTGACGACTTTGTTGGCCATGGTTTCCTCGCGTGCAAACATAGCGCGCCGGCGCGCGGGGTTCTAGCAACGGAGATCGTCAGCTATCAGTTCTGGGTCGTGAGCGCCCTGCGTTTAGCGCGCGATGTCCAGGCTGAGCTTGATGGCCACCGCCGTCACCATCACCACCACCACCACCCGCACCAGGCGATCGCCGCGCGCGAGCGCGACGCGCGCGCCCAGCGCCGCGCCGACGACGTTGGCCGCGGCCATGGGCAACGCGATCCGCCACAGGATGGTGCCGCGCGCCGCGAACAGCGCAAAGGCCGCCAGGTTCGACGCCAGGTTCACCACCTTGGCGTTTCCGGATGCTCGCGTCAGTGAATCGCCGAAGCACAGCGCGAAGGCGATGATCAGCATCGATCCGGTGCCGGGACCGAAGAAGCCGTCGTAGGCGCCCAGGCCGAGCGCGATGGCCGCCAATGCCAGCGCGCCACGGGCGCCGCGCGGTCCGCCGGCCGTGCGGGTCGCCGACAGGCGCGCGCGCCCGAACAGCACCACGACGGCCGCGACCAGCAAGAGCGCGATGACCAGAGGGCGCAGCGGTTCGGGCCGCATCGCCATCAGCGCCAGCGCGCCCAGGCCGGCGCCGGCGAAGCCGCACACGAAGCCCAGCGGCGCGCGCGCGCGATCGATGCCGTCACGGCGCCAGAAGGCCACGAACGACGAGGTCGCGCCGAAGATCGCCTGTCCCTTGTTGGTGGCGATGGCGATCGGCGCCGGTAGCCCCGCGGCCAGCAACGCGGGCAAGCTGACCAGGCCGCCGCCGCCGCCGATCGCGTCGACCAGCCCGGCGGCGAAGGCCGCGGCGATCTGCGCCATCAGCAGCGGGACCGAGACGTCGATGGGAGTCAGCGTCATGGGTGGGGCAGCTATTGCCGGGCGGTGCCGGCGCTGGTGTAGGTCGGCCGCGGTCGAGGTGGCCAACGCCGGCGCGAGTACCCTAGATCTTTTCGATGGCTGGCGCGTGAGAAAGCGGCAGGAGGCTCGAAATGTTCACCCTGCGCCACGCGATGACCACTCTCGTCGGAATCGGCTCTCTCTTGCTCGCGGCAACTTCCTGCGCCGCGGCCCCCTGGCCGCCCGGCGCGGGGCTGCGCGACCGCGCGGGCGCGTACGACGTCGAGGTGCTGGTCGATGGAGTGCCCGCCCCGACCTACGGCCACGACGGCGAGACTTACGTCATGGGCCAGCTGGGCGCGCGCTACACCCTGCGCGTGCACAACCGGTCCGACCGCCGCATCGAAGCGGTGGTCTCGGTCGATGGGCGCGACGTGATCGACGGCAAGGGCGCCGAGCTGCGCGGCAAACGCGGCTACCTGGTGCCGGCCTACGGGCAGATCGACATCGACGGCTGGCGCATCTCGCACAGCGAAGCGGCGGCCTTCCGCTTCTCGACGGTGCGTGATTCGTACGCGGCACGCACCGGTGGCGCCCGCGAGGTCGGCGTCATCGGCGTCGCCGTGTTCCCCGAGCGCTTCGTCCCGCGCCCGCGCCCCCTGGCGCGCCCGTATCCATACCCATATCCGTACCCTTACCCGGATCGCACCTACGACATGGACCCCGACAGTCGCCGCGGCGACGATCTGGGCGGCCGCGGTCGCGCCGAGGAAGAGTCGTTGTCCAGTGCCGAGCCACCGCCCCCACCGGCCGCGCCGCAGCGTGCTCCCCGTTCCAGCGCCGGCGCCGACGCTCCGCTGGGTGGCCGGGGCAGCAGCTCGCGCGGTTACGGGGATCGCCTGGCGGAGAAGAAGGCGGCGCGCGACGACAACCGCCCGGGCCTGGGCACCGACTACGGCGAGGTGGTGAGCTCGCCGACCTACGAGGTCGAGTTCGTGCGCGCCAACGCCGCGCGCCCGTCGGTGGTGCTGGGCGTGCGCTACAACGATCGCGAAGGGTTGCTGGCCATGGGTATCGACGTCGACGGCCGCGACTGGGCCTGGTGGCGCGAGGAGGACCTGCGCCGCACCGCCGATCCGTTCCCCGCCGACAGCCGCCGCTTCACGGCACCTCCGCCGGGATGGCGCCGATAGCGCCGCTTGCGGTAGCCTGGAGGCGGTGCGAGGGGACGAGCCTGACGAGGACCTCATGACGGCCTATCAGGCGGGCGACGTGCGGGCGTTCGAGCTGCTCGTCGCCCGCCACGAAAGGCCGGTGTGGAACTTCCTCCGACGCTTCACGCGCGACGCCACGGCGGCGGAGGATCTCTTGCAGGAGGTGTTCTTGCGGGTGGTGAAGAGCGCCGCCGACTGGAAGCGCACCGCGAAGTTCTCGACCTGGGTGTACGCCATCGCCCGCAACCTGTGCGTGGATCAATCGCGGCGCGCGCTGCACCGGCATACCTCGTCCCTGGACGGTCCACTGCGCACCGACTCCGAATCGACCGAGACCCTGCACGATCGGATCCCCGCGCCGCAGAGCCTGGCCGATCAGCGGTTGGCCGACCGGCAGGCGGCGGCGCGCATCGACGCGGCGATCGCGGCGCTGCCCGACGAGCAACGGGAAGTCTTTCTCATGCGTGAAGTGATGGAGATGTCCTTCGCCGAGATCGCTGCGGTGGTCGGGGCCAGCGAGCCGACCGTGAAGAGCCGCATGCGCTACGCTCTCGGCAAGCTGCGCGAGGCCCTGGTCGATTTTCGCGAGGGAGCGGCGGTCGGGCGCGCGGGCAGCGAGGAAACGGCAGGTTCGGGATAGACGCGATGGCGATGAGCTGCGAACAGATCGACGAGCAGATGATCGACTTCCTTTACGGGGAGCTGTCGCCTGACGCGCGCGCCGCCTTCGAGGCGCACCTGCCGGGTTGCGATCGCTGCCGGCGCGAGGTCGAATCGTTCGGTGACACGCGCGCGCTGGCCCGCGCCGGCCTCGACGAGGCGCCGCCCCCGCACCTGCGCGCGCGCATCGTCGCCGCGGCGCGCGCCGCGCTGCCGGCGACGGCGACGGCGACCGCGACCGCCACGGAGGCGGAGACGGAGACGGCGACCGCGGTACCGCCGCCCGACCAGCGCGCGCCGGCCAGGCTGCTGCCGGCGCGGCCGCCCAAGCGCGGCGGCTTCTGGGATCGGGTGCGCGCGTGGTGGGCCTTGCCGACGCTGGCCACGGTGGGCGCGCTGGCGGTCTTCCTGCTCGCCAGCCGCGGCATCCTGGACGTGGATCAGGTTCGTGAACGCGTCGCCCTCAGGGGCGGCACACCGGCGTCGTCAGAAGCGCCGCCGCTCGGGCAGGAAAAGAAGGAGGCGCGCGAGGTGGCCACGGCGGCGCCGCCCGCGCAGCAGGTCACCGAGCCCGCGCCGGCGCCGCGCGAGGTGGCGAAGGCGGGGGCGAACGCTGCGGTGGCGTTCGACCGTCAGGCGCCGGCGTCGCGGCACCGCGCCGCGCGCGCGCGCGCGCCCGCGTCGGCCGCCAAATCGATCGCCGCGAGCGAAGATGCCGGGGATGTCGACCTCGGTGGCCTGGGCGCGGGGCCGGCGAAGCGCGGCACGAGCGCGGGCGCCGATCGGCGCGCGCCGGGGAAGAAGGCCTTTCGCGACGATTCTGCCGAGGGCGACAAGCTCGCAGGTGGCCACCCGGGCGGCGGGTCCGCGGCGGCGCCGGCAGCAGAGGCGGCCCCGGCGCCCACGGTGTCCGCCAAACCTCGCGCTTCCCTGGATGACCTGCTGTCAGGGGACCTCAGCTCCAGCAAGGGTAAGGCTCGCGCCGCAGCACCCGAACCGATCGGTCGCGTCGCGCGTCAGGCCGCTCCGAAGCCCGAAGACCCGATGGCCGAAGAGGAGCGAGCGTCGCCGCAGGCAGCCCGGTCGGACCGAGAGTCGAGCGCCTTCGACGAAGAAGCGCCGGTGCGCCGCCCCATGTCGACCGCCAGCGGCAAGGGTTATCCGGCGCCGGCCGCGCCCCCCGTGGCGTCAGCGGCGGCGCCGGCGCCGGCGCCACCTCCGCCGCCGCCTGCGCCCGCAACCTCCGCGCCGCGCGAGCGCCTCGAATCCAAGAAGGCAAGGAAGGCCAAGAAGGATCCGGTCGCAGACGCCCAACCCGACGCTCCGCACGCCGAGACCCTGGTCCAGCGAGCCGATCGCCTGTTCACCGAGGGCCGCTGGATCGAGGCCGCCGTCGCCTACCGCGACCTGCTGCGCCAGTCGCCAGGCTCCCCCGACGCCCCCCGCTGGCGTCGCCGTCTGGCCGCCGCCGAATCGGCGATCAAGTCGCGCCCCCCGCCGCCCTGACCGATCCCCCGGTGGCGCCGACTGCGACTAGGGCATCGCTTGTTTGGCCCACTCGAGCGATTCGCGATACAGGTCGGGCAGATCGGCCTCGGGCATCGACAGGCCGTTGGCCATCTTGCTGACGTCGTCCCAGAGCGCCGACTCGTACGACAGCACCAGCGAGCGCATCTTGCCGAGAGGCGTGGTGGTATGGGTCAGCGCCTCCTCGATCTCGCGGGAGACGGCGATCTCTTGCAGGATCTCCAGCATCGGGCGGCCGACCAGGGCGTCGATCGCCGACAGCATGCCGACCAGGAACGCGTCCAGCTGCAGACTGCTGCGCCCGGTGGCGCGGCACAGACTCTCGCAGAAGTAGGCGCGCGCCAGGCAGGTCGTCGCCAGCTCGGCGTGACCGTCGCCCATGATGCCCACGATCGCGATCAGGGAAGCCCACTTGCGGAAGGGTCGCTCGCCCAGCAGCACCAGCGCGCTCTTGAGCGACGTCACCTTGCTGCGCCAGTAGAACGCCGCCGAGTTGAGGTAGCGCAGCAGGCGCATCGACAGCGAGACGTCGCGCCGCATGACCCGCTCGAGGTTGTCGTAGTTCAGGTCGGGCTGCTGCAGCTCGCGGAGAAAGTCGAGGTAGGTCAGCTTGAAGGTCGGGATGTCCTGGCGTGAGATCATCTCGGGGCGCTGAAAGAAGTAGCCCTGGAAATAGGCGTAGCCCTGATCGCGCGCCTCGCGGAAGACCGCCGCCGACTCGACCTTCTCGGCCAGAAGGGCCGGGCGCCGTCGCGGCAGGCGGTCGCGCAGCGCGCGTCGCGCGTCGGCCGAGGTCGACAGGAAGTCGACCTTGATCACGTCCGCCAGCGCCACCAGCGGATCCATCGAAGGCCGGTCGACGTAGTCGTCCAGCGCCAGCTCATAGCCGGCGCGCTTGAGCTCGCGGCAGGCGGCGATCGTTTGCGGGTCGGCGTCGATGGTCTCCAGCAGCTCGATCACGGTGCGTCTGACGGGGAGGACCGCGTAGAGCTCCTCACACAGGATGCGGCGCGTGACATTGATGTATACCTTGCGGCTGCCCACCAGCGACGACAGTCCAAACGTCATCAGGCTGTCGTTGATCACCCGCGACGAGGCCACGTCCCCGTCGATGTTGGGGAAGAAGTTGTCGGGCCCCGACCGGAACAGCAGCTCATAGGCGACCACGCGCTCGCGCGTATCGAAGATAGGCTGTCGGGCGACGAAGACCTTCATGACGGACCGGGTCCTAGCTCATATCGGCGGAGTGGATGTTGGCTGTAATCCATGGCCCTGGGCCGATCGTTCTCGCTCGCGCTGGCCGGAGCGAGCGACTAAACTCGCCCCGCTTTGACTGAATCCGACCGGCCATTGACCCATACCACCGACGACAAGAAGAACCGCGTGCTGGTCACGGTGACCGGGCCCGACCGCACCGGCGTGACCGCGGTCCTGACCGGGATCCTGGCCGAACAGGGCGCCGTCCTGCACGACATCGAGCAAGTCGTCGTCCAGGGCCAGCTCACCTTGTGCTTGCTGGTGGGCCTGCCACGCACCCGCGACGTGCTCAAGGAGCTCCTGTTCGCCGCCAAGGAGCTGAAGATGGAGCTCGACTTCCAGCCAGTCGAGAACGAGCCCCCCGATGCGCTGCCCGCCGACTCCGGGCGGCGCTACGTGATCACCGCCATCGGTGCCGCGCTGGGGGCGCCCCACCTGCACGCCATCGCCTCGGCGCTGGCCGCCGTGGGGGCCAACATCGAGAAGATCTCACGCCTGTCGGAGGTCACGCTGGCCTCGGTCGAGATCCACGCCCTGCTGCCGCCGGACCGCGACGCCGACGCCCTCAAGCGCACCCTGCTGAGCGTGGCGACCAGCGCCGGATTCGACGTGTCGCTGCAGCGGGAGAGCCTTTACCGCCGGTCCAAGCGTCTGGTCGTCATGGACATGGACTCGACCCTGATCCGCATCGAGGTCATCGACGAGCTCGCGCGCGCCGCCGGGGTCTTCGACCGCGTCTCGCGCATCACCGAGCGCGCCATGCAGGGCGAGATGGACTACGACCAGTCGCTGCGCGAGCGCGTGGAGCTGTTGAAGGGCCTGGACGTCAAGGTGCTGGATCGCATCGCCGCCGAGCTGCCGCTGACCGAGGGCGCGGAGACCCTGGTGCGGGTGCTCAAGCGACTCGGCTACAGCATCGCCATCATCAGCGGAGGTTTCTCGCGCGCCGCCGAGGCGCTCAAGCGCCGCCTCAACATCGACTACGCCTACTCGAACAACCTCGAGATCGCCGACGGCAAGCTCACCGGCCGCGTCATCGGTCCCATCGTCAACGCCCAGCGCAAAGCCGAGCTGCTGGAGACCATCGCCCAGGCCGAGGGCGTGCTGCTGGACCAGGTCATCGCCGTCGGCGACGGCGCCAACGACGCCCTGATGCTGGAGCGCGCCGGCCTGGGCATCGCCTTCCACGCCAAGCCCAAGCTGCGCGAGTCCGCCGACACCTCGATCTCGGCCTCTGGCCTGGACGCCATCCTGTACCTGCTCGGCATCAGCGGCCGCGAGGTGCACGAGATCGAGTGATCGCCCGCCCCGTCCGCGCCCGCCCTCCGATCCCCTCTCCCCCGTCCGCTCCGATCCCCTCTGCCCCGTCCGCGACGGCGGACCGCGGGATAGGGGATCGGTGCTCCAACCAGCGAGAAGCGCCGCAAATTCAGGCCGTCGCCCGCCCCCCGGCTCGTGGCAGAATGCCGAGTCACCCGGCCCCCGGAAGACGCGATGCGTATCGAGCCCCCATACCGGTCGCCGCCCGTGTATGCGCCCGCTTTGGTCGCGATCCATCCGGTCGCCGCGACGGTTTTCTTCGTCGCGCTGGCGTCATCGATCGCCGGTTGCGACGCCGGCGTGGGGCCGGGCGCCGGTCGCGTCGGCGCCGCCACCGACGGCGGCCGCCCGGGCTCGATGAGCGGGGCCGGCGGCAGCGCCGGCGCGACCAGCGGAGGCGGCCGCGACGCTGGCTCGTCGACCCCTGACGCCGCGGGCAATGGCGGCGCGCGTGACGGCGGCGCCGTGCCCGACGCCGGTGCCGTGCCCGACGCCGGTGGCGGCGCCGGCGCGCTGGCCGGCTGGCGGCTGGTCTGGTCCGACGAGTTCTCCGCCGACGGCGCGCCCGACGCCGCCAGCTGGCGCTACGAGAACGGCTTCGTTCGCAACCAGGAGCTGCAGTGGTACGAGCCCGGCAACGCCAGCGTGCGCGACGGCCTGCTGGTGATCGAGGCGCGCCGCGAGCAGGTCACCAACCCGCGCTTCAACGCCGGCAGCAGCGACTGGAAAGTGAACCGGCAGTTCGCGCAGTACACCTCGACCTCGATGACCACCTCGGGCCGGCACGCCTTCATGTACGGGCGCTTCGAGATGCGCGCGCGCATCCCCACGCCCGCGGGCAGCTGGCCGGCCTTCTGGATCCTGGGCAGCGGCACCGGCTGGCCGCAGTCGGGTGAGGTCGACATCATGGAGTACTACAACAGTCGCGTGCTGGCGAACGTCTGCGTCCCCATGGCGGCCTCGGGCGGCGACTGCCTGTGGAGCAGCAAGTTCCAGACCCTGGCCCAACTCGGCGCTGGCTGGGCCAACGACTTTCACGTCTGGGCGATGGAGTGGGACGCGCAGAAGATCGATCTCTTCCTCGACGACAAGCTGGTCAATCACTTCGTGGTTCCGGGCGCCGTCGGCGGCGGCATCACCAATCCCTACACCGCCCGGAGCATGTACATTCTGCTCAACCTGGCGATCGGCGGCACCGCGGGCGGCGACCCCAGCGGCACCAGCTTCCCGATCCGCTACGAGGTCGACTACGTGCGCGTCTACCAGAGATAGACCGTCAAAGGTCTGGGACGCCCCGTCGTCGACGACGCGCGAGCGATCGGGTAGTCTGCGCAGCCGGCCAAGCCTGGGGAAAAGCCTTGACCCTAACCCTTCGAGATCATAAGCATGCGCCCGTAGCTCAGCTGGATAGAGCAGCGGCCTTCTAAGCCGCGGGCCGCAGGTTCGACTCCTGCCGGGCGCGCAGGAAAGATTGAAAACTGAATAGCAGGGTGGGGGAGGTCGGGCCTGGCCCACCAAGCCCACGAAACATGGTGGGCGTAGCTCAATCGGTAGAGCATCGGACTGTGGCTCCGAGGGTTGCGGGTTCAATCCCCGTCGCTCACCCAAAAGACTTCAACGACCTTTACGCATGACGACTTCGGCCCTTGTCCGTCCTGTCCCCGCCCGTCGACGAGGCGTTGCACCAGACCTGTCACCCGTGTCGCCAGGCCGCCGCTGCGCGCGACTTCGTCTTCACCCGCTACGCACTGTGAGTCGGAGCCTCGATCCCTGACTTGCATGGGTCAAGTCGGCGACGGCGCGCCACCCCCGAACTGCCGCCAGCAATCTGGTACGCAGCAGCACCGTGCTAACATGGCGCCGCGTGTGGCGGACCGGAGTGACGTGCCCATCCGGGGGCTGGCTTCGGAGCTGCCTGATGGGCGGCGTGTCGCTGCTGGTCGCGCTGGGTTGCGGCGGCGACAGTGACAAGGCCGCCGGCACCGAGGGCGGCCATTGCTACCCGAACGACACCTGCAATCGCGGGTTGTCCTGCCTGTCGACGTTCTGTGTTCTGGTGCCAGGCGACGACGGTGGCGTCGATCTCGGCGGCGACGGCGGCGCTCACCCGCCGGTGGACGGCGGCGCGCCCGACGACGGTTTCAAGCCGGCCGAGCACCCGCGCCTGCCGCAGGTCGCGAACTACGGCGGCCCGGTGCTGGAGAGCCCCAAGGTGCAGCCGATCTTCTATCCCGCCGACGACGGTGCCGCGGACGTGCGGGCTTTCCTCGACGAGCTGACCGGCACTGACTACTGGCGCCAGACCACGGCGGAGTACGGCGTCGGGCCGCTCACGCTGTTGCCCGCGATCACCGTTTCCTCGGTGGCGCCGCTGATCATTGGCGACGACGAGATCCGCGGCAACCTGGTGGCCCAGACCACCGGGATCGCCCCTGCCTGGGGACCGGCCGATCCCAGCACGATCTACATGGTGGTCCTGCCGCCCGGGACCAGCGGAACCGCGCAAGGCGGGAACTGCTGCACCGATTTCACTGGCTACCACTCCGAAGCCCCGGCCGGGGCGGTGACCATCCCCTACGCCGTGATCTGCGCCTGCAATGGAACCTCCGGCGCCGACCTGACACCGTTGCAGGAGCGCACGCTGACCATCAGTCACGAGCTGATCGAGGCCGCCACCGACCCATTCATCGTCACGAACCCAGCCTTTCGCCAGGCCGATCGCGCCGACCTGGTGTGGACGATGGCCACCGCCGGCGGCGAGGTCGCGGACATGTGCGTGCTCAATCCGGACGCTAACTACATTCCAGCGGGGGCCAACTACATGGTCCAGCGCTCGTGGTCGAACGCCGCGGCCAGGCAGTCCCGGAATCCCTGCGTGCCGGCGCGCACCCCGGCCTACGTCAACAGTTTCCCCATCATGGGCACGGTCGCGTTCACCACCAACGGATTCACCTACTATCCGCTCGGCATCCCGATCGCCTTCGGGCAGAGCAAGACCGTCGACGTCGTTCTGTTCAGCAGCGTGCGGGTCACCCGGCCCTGGCGGGTACTCGCCATCAGCTACAACGAGACACCCGGCACCGTCACACCGACGGTGGATCTGGAGCTGAATCGGAACGTCGGTCTCAACGGCGACCAGCTGAAGCTGACCATCACGCCGCGGCGCCAGAACCCGATGTTCGGCGGCGAGGTCTTCCTGCTACTGTCACAGTACGGCAACCCCGGAGAGGCCGACTACCAGACCAACCTCTCCATGGGACTCGTCACCAACTAGACGACCATGCCGTCATCGGCCGCACAGGTCCCTCGCTCGCAACTCGGGGGGATGGCTCGCGATCGCGACGCTGCTCGCGGCTGCTCTCCCCGCCTGCCGTAGGCGGGGACTGGCCCCCAAGAACCGCAACAGTCGATCGTCTGGCCAACAGTTAGCTGACAGTTGGCCAACGACTGGCCAACAGGGACCCAGATCGAACCAACATCCGCCTGAACCATCGTGGGACGGGTCGTTTCCCCGTCGCTACGCCACGGACTCCGGCGGGTGCGGTGCGGGCTGCGGCGGCTGCGGTGCTGGCTGCGGTGGGTAACGCAGGCGGTGTCGGTCGGTCCAGCGGTCACTTCGAACGCTTGATCCCCACGCTCGGCGACGTCTCGGCGCGATTCCGGCTTCACTCGCAGGATTTGCCGAACCGGAGC
The DNA here is from genome assembly GCA_035696125.1 of Polyangia bacterium. Lineage (GTDB taxonomy): Bacteria > Myxococcota_A > Polyangia > Fen-1088 > Fen-1088 > DASRQZ01. The sequence continues at coordinate 21,531 of DASRQZ010000086.1, read as the reverse complement.
GCATCAAATCCCACCACGCCAGAGGGCGCCTCGATCCGAACGCCGATTGCCTCCAGGTCGCCCTTGTCGCTGACGTCGAGGCAGCCAGTCTTCCATTGGCCGGCTGAAGTGAGCGCCATCGCCAGGCTCGATGTTACCAAGGTGCGTTTCACCATGCAGTCCATGTTCGTCTCGTAGAGACTGATTGATGTGTCGTCGCCGGAGCCGCTGACCAGGGCCAGGTCGAACCAAAGGCCTCGCGCGCTCCCGGGCGTCTCCAACCAGAAGTATGCCTGCACCACATTCAACGCTGGGTGAGCATTGGGGTCGGCCGATGGTGAGGCAAGGAGATATCCATGACCGCGGGTAGCCGCTGGCAACGTCCCCGGCCGCGACAAGGACATCTGCGGCCAAGCGTAGCAGAGGTCCCATTCATCACCTAGCGGGGTGTCTCCCACGTCAACCAAGCGACCATCGCCCTCCACGGGGGGCGAAGAGGTACCCCAGACCACGCTGGGGGCGTACCCGCGGCCTTCGGTACTTGCATCGGCGGAACTGACTCGCCCCTCAGACGAGCTGTCGATTGCCCCGTCGGTCTTCGGCGATGGAATTGGCCGGGCTTTGTCACAGTTGCTGGCACCCAGCGCACATAGGAAGACCAGGCCCGGCGTTTGACGAATGACTTTCAAAACCTCCTCACTAACTTGTCTGACCAATGATATCGGAATTCAGCGGCGCTGGCGGCCGCGCTTCTCCGGCGCCAACGGTCCTTCGACAGCCATGGACCGATGTCGCCGGAAACCTGATGACGGTCGCCTTCATGATCGTCGACAAGAATCTGGAGCCGCCGTGGGCAAGTCGGATTCGCCTTCCGCTCGCTGAAGGACACGTCGCGGTGGTATCGCGGGATGCCCTGATCGGGATGAAAGCGCGCGCCGCACGGCCACAGGACCTCATGGATATACAGAGCCTGAAAGATCTCGACCGATGAGCGTCGAGATGACGGCGGCGGCGATCGAAGCCCGCCTGGGCGAGACCAGCCGGCTGGCGGGTTCTCTGCGTCCGGAGGATCGGCTGGCGACAAAGATCGACCTGTCGGGCGCGGCCGTGGCCGCTCGGTTGAAGGAAGCGTCCGATCTTCTTGACCTGTGCCGCGCTCTGGCCCGGGGCAGGCGACACCGTGACGCGGCGGTCGCCCACGACCTGAAAAAGCGAGCGCCGGAAGGCTGAGCGGCCGGGAACCCTTTCCCGTGCGACGAGCTCGACGTGATCACAGGATCTGAACGTTCTCGAGATCGATGGTGCCGGTGCCCGGGGTGCCGGTCCCCTCGAGAAAGGTGTTGCCGAAAAGACTGAAGCCTATCCCGGTGACCGTGTAGTTCACGTTAGCGCTCATAGCTGGGTCGAGAAAGATGGAGACGTTGTTCCAGCCACTGGTGAGCTGTCTGCGTGAAAACGGTTGTGACACGCAGGTGCCGATGGACGGATCGGTGCAGAACAGCAGCTGGAGAAACGTGAATTCGTCGGTTGGGTCCGGAACGAATCTGATCTGCGCTTGTATGGTCCTGCCGACCAGATTCTGCTGGCTACCGGTGGAGCACAGCTTCACCTTGACCATGGCTCCGTATCCCTGAGCCGGCGCGTACTTGATGGCCAATGTGCCCTGCTCGGTCGTGAGCCCGGTCGCACCGTCCACGGCGGTGGGATCGTGGTGGAGCGCCCAACCCTCCACGCCGGTGTCGAACGCCCAGCCTTGGCACGCGTTGCAAATCTGGGTGCCCAGGTTGCAATTGAAGCCGCACGAGGTGCCGTTACAGGTGGCGGTGCTGTTGGCCGGTGGTGTGCACGCCATGCACGACGAGGTTCCGCAGTTGGCGGTGGAGTTGTTCGACACGCATGCGCCGCCGCACTTGTGAGTGCTCCCGCTGCAAGTGAAGTCGCAGGAGGTGCCATTACAGGTGGCGGTGCTATTGGTCGGTTGTGGGCACGGCGTGCATGACGTGGTTCCGCAGTTGGCGGTGCTGGTGTTCAACACGCACGCGCCGCTGCAGTTGTGAGCGCTCCCGTTGCAGGGGTAGCTGCAGGTGTGGGCCGTCGTGTTGCAGGTGCCGACGGTGTTGGCGCCGCCGGCGGTGCACTCGCTGCTGGTGCAGCAGGCGGTGTCGGCGATGCAGGCGTTGCCGCACATCTTGAAGTTGGGGGCGCAGGGGTAGCTGCAGGTGTTCGCGGTGCCGCACAGCCCGACCGTGTTCGTGGGTCGGGCGGTGCAGTCGGCGCTGGTGCAGCAGCCTGCCGTCGGAATGCACAGGTTCGTGCCCGGGCAGGTCTTGAATCCATTGTTGCACGCGATCGCGCACGCGCCACCCACGCACTGGGCCACGCCGTTGGGATCGGTCGGGCAGACCCTGCACGCGGTTCCGCACGCCGTCACATCCGTCAGCGACGGGCAGAGGCCGTTGCACAGGTGGGTCGCTGGCGGGCAGTCGCCGGCGCAGCTCGCGGTCTTGTCGATGCACGCGCCCAGGCACAGTTGTTGCGTCGGCAGGTCGCAGGAGCCGCCGCAGGATGTTCCGTCGCAGGTCGCCGTGCCGTTGGTCGGCACCAGGCACGGCGTGCACGAGGCGCCGCAGGTGTGCGGGTCGTTGTTGCGCACGCAGCCGCCGGGACACGAGTGCATGTCGGCCGGGCAGGCCGGCGGCGTGTCGGGATGAGTATCGCCGCCGTTGCTGCCATCCGCGCCGGCGTCGTTCTGCACCGGCACGTCGTTGCGTCCGTCGCCCGCGTCGACGGGTCCGCCGGCGTCGCCTTGTCCGTAGCGCGGCCGCGGGCCGCAGGTTCCGTCCCGACAGGTTTCGCCGTCCTTGCAGATGGGGTCCCGGCAGGCAATTGACAGTCTCAGCACGACCGCGACAGCCTGTCCCGGCGTGACCAGCACGTCGGCGGCTTGCCAGACCACCTTTGTCGTTCCACCTTTGTCGGAGTAGCCGGTCGCGGTCACCACCGCCGCCAGCGGAGTCGTCAACTCCGGCAAGAGAATCGTCAGGTGCTGGCGTCCTGACGCGGGCATGGCCTTCTCGAAATCCATCTTGCCGTCCGCGGTGGCGCGGACTTTGATGGACTGAAGCGTCAGCGCCGCATCCGCATCGACGGTGACGTCGATGCGGGTCGCGGTCTCCTTGTTGCAAGCGCCGATCAGCAGACCCAAGGCCAACAGAGCGAAGTGACTCGGGAGCAGTGATCGACGCGATAAGGCAGGTTTGCTCATGAGGGATACCAGGCAGGACGCGGGGTGGGTCAAGGCCGCCACTCGTAGCAGTTCTCGCAGGTGCTGCGGGTCAGCAACCAGGTGCCGGTGCCCGCGGCCGCCAGCACCCCGACACCGACGACCGTCCACAACCACCAGCGGGTTCCGCCGGTTTCGGCGCGGGGCGGCGGTGGGGCCTCCGAGATCGGTTTGGGCTGGTCGACCAGCGTCAGCTCGGGCGCTTTTGCACTTGGCGCCAGACTGTCGCCGCCCTCGGGCGCGCGATTGGCGATCGGGCCGGGGCGGGGTCGCAGCGCGACGTGCTCCCGGATCCGTCCACCGGCGGGGGCGTCCACGCTTCGCTCGATACCGAGGAAGCCTTCGGCCCTGGCGGTCAGCGACACCTTGCCGGGGGCAACCCACACCGTCAGCGACGGCAGCGTGCCGGCGGGCTTTCCCTCCAGCGAGACCTCGGCGCCGCCGGGAGTGCCCCAGATCTCCACCCGGCACAGGTGCGCCTGGATGGTCGCGCGCGCGCCGTCCAGCGCCTTGCGGTTCTTGATGATCCAGGGATCGCGCTCATGCTCCAGCGCCTGCGAGAGGTGAGTGTTCGCCTCGACCCACAACCCCAGCGCCTGCTCGGCAAGCGCGATCTGCGCGGTGATGGTCGGCGAATTCTCGATGCGCGCCGCGCGCTGGAATTCGGCCAGGGCGGCCTCGTCGTGTCCCTGCCGCCGCAGGTCGTTTCCTTTCTGGACGATCGCGCGGATGTCTTCCGCCCGAGCCGCCGAGGCAGTCATGGCCAGGAGCGCCACGAGCGGCGCTGCCCAAGTCGAAGCCCGGCGGCCATGCCGAGGCCACCATCCGTTTCGCGTCCACACGTGTCGTGCTCCTTTCGACTCGGGCGCGAATGTAACACGTCTCACAGAGGGACAACGTGGTGATGCTCCGAAAATTCCCTCTACCGCTCGAAACACTGCGAGGAGGATCAAAGATGGGTATCAACCTCGGAGGGGGGCCTGGTAGGATCACAGCCAGTTCTCGACCGCCAGCCCAGGAACCCTTGAGAAGTGGCGGCTGTTGTTTGTCACCAGCGTGCACCGCAGAGCGACCGCGTGCGCCGCTATCAGCACGTCGAACTCGCCGATCGGAGTTCCTCGATCGGCCAGCATGCTTCCGATTCGCCCGAACTCGCGCGCAGCATGCTCATCGAAGGCTGCGACCTCCACCGCGTTTGTGAACGTGTCGATGTGAGCGTGCAGCTTCCGCGATCCCTTGCGGTCCGCGCCGTAGCGGAGCTCCGCGACGGTGATCGAGCTGATCGAAACGTCGGATGGTTTGTGTTCCCGGAGGCGGGTGCCTACATTGCCCTGACCGCGGAGAGCGAAGCTGACCGTATCAGTATCGAGTAGATATCTCATGAGCGGTCAAATGGATTCTTCTTCCGGTTGATGGTGCCCGTCTTGGGTCTCGGGATGTCGTCATGCCATGCGCCGAGGCACCGCAAGAAGTCATCCGGCCATTCGTCTGCTGGTTCGAGAACCACCTGCTTCCCCACGCGGCGGACGAGCACTTCGTCCAGGTCATCGCGAAAGCGGCATGTCTTGGGCAGCCGGACAGCCTGGCTGCCGCCGTTGCGGAAGAGTTTCGCGCGCTCACTCACGCGGTAAGTATAGACCGATGTATAGACAAGTGCCACGTCTCAGGTCTCCCTGCCGGGTGCTTGTGTCCTGCGGGCGATAACCGACAGCGCGACGGCGTTTCAGAAGCGGACGCCCACGCCCAGCGCGAGATCGACGTCGACCATCAGGTGCGGGACGCCGCCGTTCGCGGTGACGCCAGCCAGGATCATCACCAGGTCACCGAGGTACGCGATCCCCGCGCCCAACGATCCGAGCAGCGGACCGCCCGCGGCGGTCGTGACGCACGCCTTGTCGTGGTCGGGACCGCAGTCGTTGAGCCCGTTCAGCTTCACCAGCTGGCGAATCGTGCCGCCACCGAGACCGAACGAGCCGAACGGCCGCCAGGCGCCGCGGGTGAAGAAATAGCTGGCGCGCGCGAAGCCGGCGGCCGCGATGGCCGGCGCGATGTCGCAAAATTGCCCCGTGCAAAGTGCCGCCGTGCCCGGCACGATCTGCAGCCGCCCTTCGAGCGCGAGCGAGAACGATCGCGACAGGAAGTAACCGACCCCGAGGCTGACGTGCCCGCCACCGGCAAGGCCGAACCGGCCGGGCGCGCGGTTGGGAGAGATCCCCGGCGCGTCGAGCGGGCCGCTGCTGGCGCCGGCGCCCGATCCGACGGACAGCGAGATGAAGACGGGCCGCACGACCACGCCTTCGCCCTCGTCCTCGTCCTCGTCCTCGTCCTCTCGCTCTGCGACATCGGCGCGCACGTGCCGGCGGCGGGTGGGCCGGTCGGCGACGGCGGGGCTGGGGACGGCGCGCGGGGGCGCGCTCGGCGCGTCGGCGGGCTGCGCGTCGGCGGGCTGCGCGTCGGCGGGCTGTGCTTCGCTGGCTGGCTTTCCCGCGAGCAGCTCGCTCTCTGACGGCAGGGTTTCGTCGCTCGTCGGCGACGCTTTGTTGGCGGGCGCGTCGCGCGCCGCCGGCGACAAGTCCGGCGCGGAGCTGGAACCGACCACCGATTGGTCGGGCGCGACGCCGGACGCCGGAGCGGGCGTGGTCGCCGGCGCCTCTCCGCCGGGCTTGGTCCTTGACTGTTCCTGGCCGATCTTCTCGAACAGCCCTTGTACTTCCGGGTTGAAGAGTCCGGGCGGCGGCCTTACGCCCGGGTCCAGGCGGCGTGCGACGCGAAACTGCGCCGCGGCGCCCTCGGTGTTCTGGAACCCGACGAACAAGATCATTCCCAGATAGAGGCGGAGCTTCGCGACCACCGGGTTGCTCTGCGGCTCGCCCTCGCGCGCGATCGCCAGGGCCTTTTCCAGGCGCTGGCGCGCCTTCTTGAAGTCGAGAGCCTTGAAGGCCTTGAAGGCTTCTTCGCTGAGGCGCTGCACCTCGGTGGTGTCGTAGTTGGCCTCCTCCGCATCCGGCGCGGGCGGAGCGTCCTCGGCGCGCGCGGGCCCGGCGACGACCAGGGCCGCGCAGAAACAACCGGCGATCATCAGCGGTCGAATGAGCGGCGAGATCAAGGCGGCTCCGTCACCACGAGATGGCATCGACGTAGACGGCCCCCGAATAGGCCGCGGCCCCCGCGACGTTGAACTGGACGGCGACCTTGTAGGTCGGCTGCAGGAATCCGGCAGGAATCGGCACGCTCAAGGTGTTCCACCCCCCGAAGGTCAAGAAGGTGTCCTTGTATGCGCTCGGGATCATGCGAACCGGTGTCGTCGCGTCCTGGAGGTAGGGCTGGATCCACCTCACCAAGCCTGACGCGCTAGCGGGCAGGAAGACGTGAAAGGTGACGGTGTTGCCGGCCATCGGCACCGGCGCCGGTGGAAGCTGGATCCCGAGCTCGAAGGTGGTTCCGGCGGCGACCGGCATGTACATCAGCGTTCCTCCAAACGACCACTGCCCCGCAAAGTGCTGCATCGTAGTGGGGCCGACGCCGGTCCAGGTGCCGGATGAGCCCCACCCCTGACTCGAGGTCTCGAAGTTGTATTGCGCGACGTCGCCAGAGCCGCCGGTCCCGGTCGCACCGCCCGTGCCGGTCCTGCCTCCGACCCCCACGGTGCCGCCCGCGCCGGTCGCGCCGCCGATGCCGGGATTGCCGCCGCCCGTGCCGGCGCTTCCCCCCGTGCCGGGACCACGGCCGCCCGCGCCCGTCGCCCCGGCGGTTCCCGCGCCGCCGGATCCGCTGACACCGCCCGCGCCAGCAGCGCCCCCTGCGCCGGGGCCGTCGGACCCGGTCGGCAGGTCGCCGCCCCCGTCCAGCGTCGGACCGACGCCGGCCTGCCCGCCGGCGCCGTCAGACAGCCGCGCGTAGGTTATGGGATTGCCGCAACCGGCGTGGATGGAGAGAGCCGCCGCGACCCCCGCGAGCAGGAAGTCGCGGCGACCGGCCACGCGCCACAAGGTGTTCACAGTTTGCATGGACCCTCGATCGGCCATTCACCACCGACCCGCTGCCCCGTGCCGTCGATCGCCAAGCAGAGCACAAAAGGCACCGAACGGTGGAGCGGTCAGGGCGATTTCTGATCAATTTCGTGCGGAACGCAACCGCTTGTTTGAAAAGCGACGCAACGCCTGCTCCAGCGCGTCATGACGGGGCCGCTTCATTTGCGGAGCGACCGGGCTTTCTGACGGCGGGCTGTGGCGGCGCTCGGACTCGGGTCCATGTCGTCCGCTCGCTCTTCGAGCGGACACGAATCGAGGGGGCGCGGTCATCGCGTTGCCTCCTGGAGGCGTTGCCATGCCTCTCGCCTGCGGCGCCGTTGTGCTCTTGCCCGCCCCGTCCGGACCAGCGACGACGACAACGAGCGGACTCTCCCCGTTCACAACACCTTGCCCGGGTTCATGAGCCCGCGCGCGTCGAACGCATCCTTGATTGCCAGCATCAGGCGGCGGTCGAGGGCGGCGCGATAGTGCCAGAGCTCATCGCGCTTGAGCTGGCCGATCCCGTGCTCGGCGCTGATGCTGCCTTCGAACGCCGTGACGACGTCATGCACGGCGCGCCACACGCGCGCGTGGACATCGGGGGCGACGCGCGCCTTGCCGCTGCCGGGCGGCACGACGTTCAGGTGCAGGCTGCCATCGCCGAGGTGCCCGAAGAGGATGATGCCGGCGCCGGGCAGCGCGGTCTCCACCGCACGACGGCTGGCGTCCACGAAGCTGGCGATCAGCCCCGGGCGTACGCTGACGTCGTGCTTGATGGCGGTGGCGCTGCGCCGCTCGGCTTCGGGGATGTCTTCGCGGATGCGCCACAGCGCCCGCGCCTGGGTGTCATCGCGCGCGACGATCGCGTCATCGCACAGGCCCGCCTCGCTGGCCCGGGCCAGGCTGTCCTGGACGGCGTCCGCGGCCGAGAAGCCGCGCCAGAAGCTGGCCACCTCCAGCAGCACCGAGAACGGCGGGGTGCGCGGGAAGGGCGGGGTGTGGCCGGGCAACAGTTGCAGCACCAGATCGAGGGCGACGTCCGAGATCAGCTCGAAGGTGACGACGTTGTCACCCGCGTCCTCTTGCAGGTGGCGCAGGAGCTTCACGGCCGCGCCCAGGTCCGCAACGGCGGCCATCGCCGTGATGACCTCGCGTGGCCGCGGGAACAGCTTCAACGTCGCCGCCGTGACGATCCCCAGGGTGCCCTCGGCGCCGATGAAGAGCTGCTTGAGATCGTATCCGGTGTTGTCCTTGCGCAGCCCGCGCAGTCCGGCCAGCACCTCGCCCGAAGGCAGGACGACCTCCAGGCCCAGCACCAGCTCGCGCATCATCCCGTAGCGCAGCACGGCGGTGCCGCCGGCGTTGGTCGAGATGTTGCCGCCGATCTGGCAGGTGCCCTCGGCGGCGAGCGACAACGGGAACAGGCGACCCGCATCGTGCGCCGCTTGCTGGACGCGTTCCAGGATACAACCCGATTCCACCGTGATGAGGTTGTCAAAAGCGTCGACCGAGCGGATGCGGTTCATGCGCGACATCGACAGCACGACCGCCTGCCCCGACTCGTCGGGCGTGGCCCCGCCGCACAGGCCGGTGTTGCCACCTTGAGGGACGACCGGGACGCCGCGCGCCGCCAGGTGCGTGACCACCGCCGCCACCTCGGCGGTGCTCGCGGGCCGCACCAGGCACGCGGCGCGACCTTTGAACCGGCCACGCCAGTCTTGCAGGTATGGCTCGAGGTCGTCGGGCGCGGTGGTGATGCCGGCCGGGCCGACGATCGATGCCAGGGACGTCGCGAGCTCGGCGGCGGTGTCGGGGGTCATTTCTCGGGTCATGGAGTGCCTGCATCTTGCCGCCGCCGGCGCGGATCACCAAGCCGTGCTTCCACGCCGGTCTCGCTTGACGGATGTGCTCGGGGTCAGCGACGATCCGCAGCCATGCCGGTGGGGATCGTCCTGCGACGTATCAGCGCGACCGCGGCCGAGGCGCTGCGTGCCCGACGCATCCCGGCGGACGTACGGGTTGCGGCGGACTATCCGACCGAGTTCTCATTCGGCGTGGGCCAGCACGCGGGCGGCGACGGAGCGCTCGGCCCCTTTTTCTTGCATCGCCTGGAGGACGACGTGGTGGTCGGCGAGATCGGCGGCGGTCTCGTGGCGGCTGGCGTGGTCGAGATCGGCTACGCGGTCGTCGCGTCTTGCTGGGGTCGCGGGTACGCGACCGAGGCGGTTCGGGCGCTGCTGCAGCGGGCGGTCGCCGTCCCCGGGCTGGCCCGGATCATCGCCCACGCGCCGCTCGACCGGCCGGCCAGCGGGCGCGTGCTGGAGAAGGCGGGGTTCGCGCTGGTTGGCGAGGAGCAGGACGACAATGACGGCGTCCCCATCCGGGTGAATCGGTGGGAGCATGTTGTACCGCAGGGAGTCGGGATCGAGATGCGGCGCGATTCGACTGCTGGGCGATAGGCTAGAGTCGCCGGGGATGGTGCTGCCTTTCCGCGTGACGGCGGTTGATGAAGCGTCGCGCGCGCGGCGCGGCACGCTGATCACCGCGCACGGACCGGTCGAGACGCCGGCGTTCATGAGCGTGGGAACGCGCGCCACCGTCACCGGGCTGGATCCCCAGGACCTGCGCGCGGTGGGCGCCGGCATGCTGCTGGCCAACACCTACCACCTGATGCTGAGGCCGGGGCCGGAGCTGTTTCGCCGGGTCGGTGGCATCCACACGTTCATGGGTTGGTCCGGGCCCGTGCTCACCGATTCCGGCGGGTACCAGATCTTCTCGCTGTCGGGGGACCGCACCATCAGCGAGCGCGGTGCCAGCTTTCGCAGCTATGTCGATCAGCGGGTGCACCTGCTATCTCCCGAACAATCGATCGCGATGCAGACCGCGATCGGCGCCGACATCATGATGGTGCTCGACCAGTGCGTCGATTCCACGTCGGACGAGGCGGTCACCCGCGCCGCCATGGAGAGAACCCACCGCTGGGCGCTGCGCAGCCTGGCGGCGCGAGCCAACCCGGCGCAGGCCCTGTTCGCCATCGTGCAGGGTGGGGTGGTGCCGGCGCTGCGCCGCGAATCCGCGGCCTTCCTGAGCGCGCACCCCTTCGATGGCTTTGCGCTGGGCGGCCTGGCGGTGGGCGACACCCGGGCCCAGCGCGAGGACATCACCTCCCTCACCGCCGAGCTGCTGCCGGCGGCGCGCCCCCGCTACCTGATGGGGGTCGGCACGCCGCCCGATCTCCTGCAAGCGATCTCGGCGGGGGTCGATCTGTTCGACTGCGTGCTGCCGACCCACCTGGCCTGGCAGGGCACGGCCTTCACCTCCAGCGGGCGGGTTCGGGTGACGCGCGGCGCGTGCGCGCTGTCGGATATGCCGGTCGACGCCGCCTGCGCCTGCTCGACCTGCCGGCGCTTCACCCGGGCCTACCTGCATCACCTGTTCAAGTGCAGCGAACCGCTGGGGCCGCGGCTGCTCTCCATTCACAACCTGCATCACTACCTGGCGCTGATGGAGGAGGCGCGTCGGGCCATCGAGGCCGGACGCTACGCCGCCTTCGCCAGCGCCAAGCTGGAAGCGATCGATCGGCACGAGCACAACGGCCGGCGTTTCGGCGGCGCGGGCGTGCCGGTCGCGGACGGGCCAGAGTGACGCTGGACTGCGAGGTCGTGCTCACCCGCAGCGGCGCCCCCGCCATGCGCGATAGGCGCAGCGGCGAGGTCATGCATCCGCTGGTCGGCCCCCTGGTGGAGGCCGAGCGGCTGTACCTGGTGCCCTCGCGTCTGGCGGCGCGGCTCGAGGAGGCCGACCCGCGTCCCTTGCTGCTGCTGGACGTCGGCCTCGGCGCCGGCTCGAACGCCGTCGCCGCCTGGCGCCTGGCGGCGACGCTGCCCGCGCGCCGTCGCGCGCTGCGGTTGGTGAGCTTCGATCGCAGCCTTGCCGCGCTGGAGCTGGCGCTGGAACCGGAGCACGCGGCGGCCTTCGGGCTCGACGGCCAGGCCGGCCGCGCGGCGCGCGCGTTGCTGGAGAAGGGCCGCGCCTCGAGCCCCCACGGGCAGTGGCGCCTGCGCCTCGGCGAGCTCCCCGGTTCGCTGGCGCTGGAACCGCCCGCCTGCGCTGACATTGTCTTCTGGGATCCCTTCTCGCCGTCCGCGAACCCCGAGCTGTGGAGCGTGCAGGCGTTCACGGCGCTGCGACGGCTGTGCGGCGCTGACGCGACCGTTCACACGTACAGCGGCGCCACCGCCACCCGCTCCGCGTTGCTGCTGGCCGGTTTCGCCGTCGGGGTGGGTCAGCCGATCGGCCCCGGCAGGGTGGCCACCACCGCCAGCACCCGGCTTGCGGCTCTGCCACGCCCTCTCGACCGGCGCTGGATCGATCGCCTGGCTCGCTCGAGCGCGGCCTTTCCCGCCGATGCCCCCGCCGACGCCTTGCAGCGGATCCGCGCCCTGCCGCAGTTCGACTCCTAGCTTCTGACTCTAACGGCCGACTCTGGGGATCTGGTGCACGGTGGTCCGGTCGCAGGGCGTAGCGGGGCGAGGTGTCATCAGTTTTCAGTTTTCAGTCGACAGGAAAAGGTGACGGACTCATTCAGCGCCGACGGATCAGCAGCCGGAGGGGGAATAGCACTGCGAGACTCCTACGTAGACTTCTGCGTAGTTCGCAGGACCACTGCTGCATTGAGCATAACAGTCTCCTCCGCCTCCGGACTGCGTATATTCGTAATCCGTTGCGTAGTCTGGAGTACCGTCCGGGCAACTAAGAAATATGCTGCAACCCGCAAGGTCCTGACCGGTCAGTCGCGTTGCGACACGCTCGCGCGAGGCGGTGCAGTAACCGGACGTGGAGCTGCAATGGAACGAGTATTCGGTATGATCTCCGTCATTGCAATGTTCCAGCGTCGGGTCGTCGCACCACGCAAATAGAGAAGCGTTGATCTCACCGCTAAAACCACCCCAGCCGTAAATACCAGAGCCGTCCCCGGCGTTGTGCCACTGACCGCCTTGCCAATAAGCTGGGTTCGTGCCCCCGAAGCCGGGCGTTGTCTGAGCAAACGCCTGAGGAATGCCTGTCATCGAGAGAGCAACGCCGAGCATTGAACAACATGCAAATACGATGGGCTTGCCTTTCATTGTTGTCCTCCGAATGGAACGGGTTAGGGATTCCGACTGTCAGATGTTGCCTCGGCGACGATCCTTCCGCTGAAGGTAGAACCAAGCGTCAGGGTTAAGAGCCAGATCACTACTTGGCGCAGCGTGCGCGATTCGTGCGGGGCATATTCGCGCGCTTCCGCCAAGACCGTCACTGGGCCCGGAGCCACCCACATGGCAAAGCGCCCGTCCGGTCCGCTACTGGCAACAACGGGGGCAATGGACCGGTGTAACTTCCCGATACCGATCGGTTCATTGTTCCCTTCTTTCTTCTCGTTAAGGTGCCCGCAACGCAGGGGTTAACCCCTCCACAGGATGGTGCACGTCACGCTCGTTTCTCCCCACAACCTCTTTCCAGTCCCCGGCAGAGTCTGCCGAATATGCCAAATAACCATCGAACGTGAGCAGTCAAGTGTCATCCCACAAATCTCGGCAGCGCTGAAGGGCACTCGCAGTTATCGGTCGAGGTCGAAAGGGCGCGTGGCGATCGAGTGACCTTGGTTGCCGAAGTTGATCGTGGAGTCGACCCAGGTGTCGGTGATTCCGCCGTGGACCTCGGTCGCCAGCGACGCGGGTCGCCTTCCAGCGGTACATCTCCAGCGCGGCGCTGGGGATGAACCGCGTCACTCGGCAGGCTCGACAGATCGAAGCGCAGCCAGCCGCGCTCGTTGCCTTCGGGCGATACCGGGTCCATGTGCGTCGACACCGTCGACGACGCCGGGTGGTCGAGGATCCCCTTGCTGGCGGCCAGCTCGACGGTGTTGCAACGGAAGCGTAGGGCAAACGTCTCGCTGGTCGGAATGCCCGGTGGCGTCCCACAGCTTGATCGTGGTGCCCAGCTGTTGGCGGTGCCCTTTCGTGCCAGGAACGGACTTCTATAGCCACGCTCGATGTACGCGTCTTGAACAAAAGTGCCTGTTCAAGGGATTGGGTCATGGCCCCGAAGCCCAGCAGCCTGAGTCGGCGACCGAGGTGATCGGTTCCCGTCCTTGACAGCCGGCGGAGCGCCGCGCACGATGCCGCCGCCTGGAGTCGAGCTGGACTGGTCCAGCGGGCGAACCCGCGTCGTCCGCGATGCGCGGTTCAGCAGGGTGGTGGTTCGAGCGACGGAGAGTGACCCATGCGAATTGAATTGGGTGGATTGTCGGGTGTTCTGCTGACAGGTGTATTGAGTGGCGCCGCTTTGCAGTGCGGTGCCAACGAGCCAGCCGGCTCGGAGTCGATGACGACGGCGCTGGTGAGCCCGTTAGAGGTCGAAGCGGCGCAAACCGGTGACGGAGGGCGACGGTGCCGGCGCGGCGCGCGTTCGCCCCGTGGTCCAGAAGGGGCGCGCAAGGTCCAGCTGGATCATCTGTACGTTGGTTGTCGAGACGCGACCGGGAGCATCCAGCACTACCGGATTTCCAGCGCGACGGGAGCGGTGGTGCTGGTCGATGTCGCGCTGGCCAACGCGGCGGTTTCCAACTCCGCGATCGATGCCTGCGAGGACTTTCTTTACGTCGCCCACACCGACACCGGGCGGATCTCGACGTTCACCCGGGACGGAGAGACCGGCAGCTTGACGTTGGACAGCGCCGTGGGCGTGCCGGGCAGCCCGGACCCCGCGTCGAACCCGGCCACCCAGACCCTGGAGATCGACCACACCGGCCGCTTCTTGCTGGCCGCCAACTACACGGCGAACACCGCCCTGGTGTATGCGCTCAAGGCCGACGGACGCGTGGGCGACCTGGTCGCCACGCGCGAAGATGGGCTGAACGCGCACCACACCCTGCTCAACTTTCGCAACGAGTTCGCGTTGGTTCCCTATCTCGGGTCCAACACCATTGCCGTCTATCGATTCAACCAGCGCACCGGCGCCCTGACGCCCCACGTGCCGTTCTTGACCACGCTGCCGACGCCGATGTCGGGACCGCGCCACGTCGCGTTCCACCCCAACGCCACCTGGTTTTACGCCATCAGCGAATCGGCGGGCGCGATCGACTTTTTCACATTCGACAACCACCAGGGGACGCTGGCCCACCAGCAAACCGTCTGGTCACTGCCCGCCGACTTCACCGCAGCCGCCAGGAGCGGGTCGGAGATCGAGATCGACGCCTCCGGGCAGTTCCTCTACGTGTCCAACCGCCTGGATCAGGTGGCCCCCGGGATTCTCGGCGTCTTCTCCATCGGCCGCCACGACGGAAAACTCACGCCTGTCCAGTTCGAGAGCTCGCGCGGGGTGACGCCGCGCCAGTTCAGCCTCTCTCCCGACGGGAATTTACTGGTGGTGGGCAACCAGGGCTCGGACAACATGTCGGTGTTCAAGGTGAACGGCAAGACCGGCCTGCTGACTTACGTCGCCACCACGCCGGTGTGCGCGATCCCGTTCTTCGCGCGCATGGTCGCCCCGTAGCAGCTGCGCCGCCGCCGGTTCACGGCGCCGCGTGCAGCTTGGACGCGAGCAGATCGATGAGGGGCAGGGTGCTCGGGTCATCGCTGCGGACTTCCTGCGGACGCGGCGCTAAGCTCGCGCGCATCACACATGACGAACGCGATCGAAACCAGCGGGTTGGTCAAGACCTTCGCGAGCACGCGCGCCCTGGATGGGTTGGACCTCACCATCCGCGGCGGGTCGGTCTACGGCCTCCTGGGACCGAATGGTGCCGGCAAGACCACCGCCATTCGCGTGCTCACGACCCTGTTGAAACCCACCGGCGGAAGGGCCGTGGTGCTTGGCCATGACGTGGTCGCCCAGGCGGCGCTGGTCCGGCGCAAGGTCAGCCTCACGGGCCAGTTCGCCTCCGTCGACGAGGACCTGACCGGTCAGGAGAACCTGGTCCTGGTCGGCCGGTTGCTGGGCCTGTCCTGGGGGCAGGCAAAGCAGCGCGCCACCGAGTTGCTCGCGGCGTTCGGCCTTTCCGAGGCGGCGGGGCAGCAGGTGCGGGCGTTTTCGGGCGGCATGCGCCGCCGCATCGACATCGCCGCCAGCCTGGTCACGCGGCCCGAGATCCTTTTCCTGGACGAGCCGACGACCGGGCTCGACCCGCGCAGCCGCAACCAGGTCTGGGATCTGGTTCGTCAGATCGCAGCCGAAGGAACCACGGTGCTTCTGACCACGCAGTATCTGGAGGAAGCGGACCAGCTGGCGGAGCGTCTGGCGGTCATCGATCACGGCCGGGTCATCGCGGAAGGCACCAGCCGCGAGCTGAAATCATCCATCGGCGGCAACACCCTGCACCTTCACCTGGCCAGACCGGAGCAAAGTGAGGAGGCACAGGCGGTGATTTCTCGATTGCTGGGGGACGGCGTTCTGCCACCGACCGATCCGTCGGGGGTATCGGTGAAGGTCGCGGACGCCGCGGTCGCCACGGCGGTGCTGGCCCAGCTGTCCGCCGCCAAGATCCCGGTGACCGACTTCGATCTCGGTTCGCCCAGCCTGGACGACGTCTTCTTCGCGCTCACGGGACGCCCGCGCGATGACAAGGGCAGGCCAGACGACGCATCCGCCGAAAAGGTGGCCGACAAGCGAACCGCCAGGGAGCGCGCCCCGGGCAACAAGATGGAGAGCCGGTCGTGAGCGCCGACGCCATTCCCACCCCCGGCAAGACGCTGGTCATGCGGGAGCGGCCGAGGCCAGCCTCTGCGCTGTCGACCGTCGGCACCCTGGCCTGGCGGGCCATGCTCAAGATCAAGCACGTTCCGTTCCAGCTGTTCGACGTCACCGTCACGCCGATCATGTTCACGTTGCTGTTCACCTACATCTTCGGAGGAGCGCTGGCCGGGGCCCCCGGCAAGTACATCCAGTTCCTGCTGCCCGGGGTCCTGGTGCAGACCATCATCTTCATCACTGTCTACACGGGCGTCGGCCTCAACAGCGACATCCAGAAGGGGCTGTACGATCGATTTCGCTCGCTGCCGATGTGGCAGCCATCTCCGGTCATCGGAGCGCTGGCGGGCGATCTGTTTCGTTACTCCGTCGCCGCGATGCTGATCATCGTCCTGGGCGTGATCCTCGGCTTCCGGCCCGCGGGAGGGCCGCTGGGGGTGCTGCTGGCATTCGGTCTGGTGCTGGTCTTCGCCCTCGCTCTGTCCTGGATCTGGATCATCTTCGGCATGAAGGTGAAGACGCCGGAGTCGGTGATGACCACCAGCTTCGTCTTCCTGATGCCCCTGACCTTCGCCAGCAATATCTTCGTAGGGCTCGAGACCATGCCCTCGTGGCTGCAGGCGGTGGTCCGTCACAACCCGGTGACCCACCTCACCAACGCCTCGCGTGGCCTCATGCACGGCACCGAGGTCGGCTCCGACATCCTCTGGGTGCTGGTCGCCTCGGCGGCGATCGTGCTGGTCGCGGCGCCGATCGCCCTGCGCATGTACCACCAGGAGCGCTGAAAAGAGCGCTGAAGAGATTGCTCGATCGGCCGCTACGGGCCGGTGGGCGGCGGCTCGTTGCAGGTCGGGATGCCCGCCGGTGGCATCAACGAGCAGACCAGCCCGCCCGGACAGACGCCCGCGCAGGCGGTGGCCTGCGACTCGATCAGGATGGCCTGCTGCACTTCGTTGGTGAAGAAGGTGATCACCCGATGCACGCCGAGCACGCTGTAGTCGACTTTGAAGTGCGGGTCGGTGCCGCCTGACGTGGCTGCTATCGGAGAACCGCCTGGCGGTACCGTCAGCACCCCCGCCGTCGCCCGGTAGAACGTCTGCGCGGTCCCCCATCCGTCCAGCTGGTTGGTGCGCGTGACCGTGGCGGTGTCGAGGCCGCTCACCATCCAGTCCTGGCTCACGTTGTAGACGCGGGCGAAAAGGCCCGGAATCCCGGCAAACGGGAACAGGCGCGTCGAAGGATCGACGCCCCAGCCCGTGGCGTTGGACCGGAAGTACACGAACTCGTCGACGCCGATGACAGCTCCCTGCCGCTCGGTGAGCAGCTCGTCGTCGGCCCCGCCCCCGCCAGTTTCCATGAAGCAACCGGACGACAGAGCCGTCACCATCCCCAGTGCCAAGCCGTACACAAATGTCGTTCGCATGGAGCCCCCTTTCCCCCACTTAGAGTCTCCGCAGGCCCCGAGTCGTCAAATCGACAATTGACGGGTCCGATCGTACTCAACGACTCACGATCCTTCTTCCGCCGCACCGTGAACGACCCGCTGTCAGGGGGGTGGCAGGGCCTGCCGGGCGTTTCGACCGACCTCGCGGTCGGCCGCGGCAACAACCCTCCGGGCGCCGGAGACACCGACGTGGGCTATGCCTGGTCGGTCGGCCCCATCGGAGCCACCGGCCCCGCCAACATTTCGGTCTGGGATGAGCAGCCTTTCTGCGCGTGCGGCGGGAATAGCGCCCCGGCCGAGATGCAGTGGTCTCCGGGCATCCGGATGGGGGCGGGTGGCGTCAACGAAGCCATCGCGGTCGCTCCGAATGGCCGGCCGTGGGTGATCGACAACAACGGCGCGATCTTCACCTCGACCAAATGAATCCGACGACCGCGCCGGTGGAAGGCAAGACGCCGCCCCGGCGTGGTTGCATTTGCCTCGGTGTGAACAGCGGGTCAC
Source organism: Polyangia bacterium (assembly GCA_035696125.1). Classification (GTDB taxonomy): domain Bacteria; phylum Myxococcota_A; class Polyangia; order Fen-1088; family Fen-1088; genus DASRQZ01. Next base: position 3,584 of record DASRQZ010000086.1, on the reverse strand, counting down.
GCCTGCGCCCGTTGTGTGCGTGGCACCGTCGACGACGCGCCGCCCTGGGGCGGATCGTCGATTAGGTCACCGATCAGCCGCCCGAGGCTCCTGCACGGAAGGTATTGCAGGGGTGCTTCGTCGGGAAGAAGTCGTCCGCCAGCAGCAGTAGCTCGGTCTCCGTCGCGCTGCCTTCTGCCATGAACGTCAGCGTTTGCGTGCCCGCCGGCCGCAGGCGGCGCGCGAAGACGCTCGGCGGGTCACCGAGCATGTCCCGGAACTCGCGCGTCATATGCGACTGATCGGCAAACGCCGCCGAGCTGGCGATCGTCTTGAGCGACTCGCCGCGGGCAATCAGATCGACCGCGTGCCGCAGGCGCGCGATCCGGGCCAGCTGCTTTGGGGCGAGCCCGGTCGCGGCCAGGAGGCTTGCGTGCAGCGCCCGGACCGAGCAGCGGCACGCCCTTGCCACGTTGGCGATCGACACGTCACCGCGCGCGCTCGCGATGATATCGCCCGCGCGACGCGCGACGCTGCTCACGCTGGCGCCGGCGCCTCCCGAGACGAGCTCCGTGACCGCATCGACCAGCGCCAGCGCCCTTTGCTGCGGCGACCCCGCGGCCGCCAGCCGGCGCGAGATCTCGTTCGCGCCCGCGAGCCAGAGTTGACCGAGCGGCACCAGCGCGGGCCCGCTCGACGTGCCCGGTGCGGCGGCGAGCCACGCCCCAAAACACGGGGCAAGCACCACGGCGGCCACCTCTCGAAAGCCGCGGGGCAGCCGGCAGCTCCGGACCTGCGGTCCGTTCACGAACAGCGATCCTGCGAGGTCTCCGCCCATCGGTGTGCTCCCGGGCAGGCGGTCGCCCTCGTCGACCACGAGCACCAGCCGGGCGCGCGCGGCTGGCAGCAGTAGCACGGAAACGGATTCCGCGGCGGCACGCGCCACCGTCGCGGCGGCCACGGCGCCGACGACGCTCCGGACGCCAGCGTGCGTGCACAATTCGGTCGGAGGTACGGGTACGTCGGCTGCCACCCGGACCGGTCACAGCAGCCGGTGTGCCAGCGCGCCCGAGCCCCGGGGCCCAGTGTCTTCCGGGAGGTCACGACCGGCAGGCGCGGGCGCGCGTGAGCGCGCTCATCAGCGCGCATGCGCGCGCATCAGCGCCCATCTGCGCGCGGCGCGCTTCTCCGAAACGTCGATGGCCGACACGGCCGAGGTCGCGCGACGGGAGCGAGCTCTCGCGTCGGCTCGCCGACCAATCGACGACCCGGGCATCGTCAGCGCCATCGAGGCCGACGTCCAGCACGCGCACGATGTCGACCGCCATGCGGCACGTCCGCGCCAAGCCAGGCGGCGAGAAGCAGCAGCAGGGGAACCACGCCGTCGAGCGGGCCAGAGGCAGGTCCAGCGACCGCGCAGCCGGCGTCCGGGCGCGGCGGCGGCAAAGCGGCGCAGGGATCGCCGCAGTCGGAGCGGCACAGCGAGCTCGCGGTCGGATCTGCGGCGCAGAGGCGCTCGACGGCGCGCTGGATATGCGTGAACTGCTCCACCGCGGTGTGCCCGTCGGGTTCGCGCACCGCGCGCAGGCACCCCGCGTCGCTCGCGACGGCGTCGAGGCCCCCGCGCACGAAGACGCCCGTGACCGCAAGGTCGTGCACGTCGAGGGCAGGCGCCCCCGAAGAGCCGTGGCTGGTGTCGGTGTCGGCGATGAAGTAGTCGCCGTCGGTCGTTCCCCCTTGAGACCCCACCCAGGTTGATTCTCGAGCCATCGCTCCGCCAAAGCTGGCACGGATTGTGTCCGGGCAAGTGCACGAACGACCCGTCCTGACCCGCTGATTCCTCGTCGCGAGCCGTCCGGATCTTGGACGCTGGCCGTCCGAACGGACGGGCTCTCGCGCACTGACATCGAAATTCAACCTGGGAGGGGTCTTGTCAGGCATTTTAGAGTTGGCAATGAGTACAACGAAGCGGTCACGACGGAGGAATCAAGTCGAGGACATCCTCGCAGCGAGGCGTGCTGGACGTAGATAGCGGCAAAGGTTTCAGGGTATGGCTTGGACGACCTCGTAGAATGCGCCGTGACTGGGAGTGCCCGTTCCATATAGGCCTCCCGCCCGACGCCGGGATAGAATTTGGCCACGGTATTGACGCCTTCCAAGCGCTGATTCAGGCCATCGAGGGTATCCGCACGCGGCTCGAGCAGCGTCGGCGCCAGTTTACGTGGCGCGGCGGTGAACCTGGTGACGCCGGATTTCCCCGGCTTGTTCCAATGTTCTACGGCCGGCAATTCGCCGAAAGAATCAACAAGCTAATTGATGACGAAGTGTTGCGCTTTGCCAGCAATGCTGCGCGAGCTGCTGGTCACGATGACGAAGTGCTTGGCGTTGCTCGCAATGCAGCGAAGGCTGTTGGTCACGATGAGAATGGCTCTGCGCGTCCGAAACCACTGCGCGACCGCGCTCGTAAACGCAAGGTCCGATAATTCAACCAACCTCGCAGGTCTTGACGGCAGCCGCATGCGCTTTCCCGAATCTAGTGCTCTCCAAGGACGGTTAACGGGGCTGCGCGGCCGCCGCGCGCCTCAGCCGCCGCGCCAGCGCGCGCAACCCCGCGCGCAGCTCGGGCGCGTCGACGACCTCGAAGTCGGCGTCGAGCATCGCCAGGTACATCGCCAGCGCCGCCGGATCGTCGGCGCCGACGTGCGCGACGCAGCTGCGCGCGTCCCGCGGCTCGACGGTGACCGCCTTCGGCACTCGCGCGGCAAGCGCCGCCGCCGGCGCGTGGACGATCACCCGCGCGCGGAACTTCCAGGTCGCGCGCGCGAGGCCGCGCTCGATGTCCGCGATCAACGTCCGCGGCGTCGGGCGGGGCGCGAAGCGAGGTCCGGCAGGAAGCCGCGGCCGCAGACGATCGATTCGAAACGTGCGCCAGTCCGCGCGCGCCCCGTTCCAGGCCACCAGGTGCCAGCGCCGACCGTCGTGCAGCACCCGGTGCGGCTCGACGACACGTTCCGTCGCCACCCCGTCGTGATCGACGTAGTCGAACCGCAACCGCTCGCGATCGCGGCAGGCCGCGGCGAGCACGATCAGCACGTCGTGATCGACCGGCGTCGCCTGGCGCGGCAGCGCCGCGATCGCGTCCCCGAGCGCCGCCACACGCGCGCGCACGCGCTTCGACATGAGCTGGTCCAGCTTCGCGAGCGCGCGCAGCGCGCTCTCCTCCATGCCCGCCAGCACCCCGGCGGCGCTGCAGCGCAGGCCGACGGCCACCGCCAGCGCCTCGTCCTCGTCGAGCAGCAACGGCGGCATGTCGCGGCCCGGCCGCAGCTGGTATCCGCCGATGACGCCCGGCGACGCCGCCACCGGATAGCCGAGCTCGCGCAGCCGCTCCGCTCGCCGATCCGCGCGCCCATGGCGGGGTCGCCGCCGATGCGTTCCACGTGCTGATCCCCTCCCTCCCCGGCTTCGGCTTCTCGGGCCCGTGCCTCGAGTCCGGGTGGGCCGCCCAGCGGATCGCCCGCGCGCTCGTCGAGCTGATGCGGCGCCGGGACTTCGCGCGCTACGGCGCCCACGGCGGCGACATCGGCGCCGGCGTCGCCGGCAAC
>DASRQZ010000085.1:0-70495 GCA_035696125.1 Polyangia bacterium | reverse complement strand
CCCGCTAGCGCGCCTCCAGGGGGCACTGGAATTCGGCCTCTGGGGTCGAAGAAAAGGCGGGCTGCTGGGCGGCTCCCACTCTCAACTGGAAATCCCCGTCGCTCAGGGCAAGGTATCCGAGCAGCAGCGGAAACCGGCGGTGGCCAGCTTGTAAGAGTCGCCGACCGCGACGAAGTCGAACGCACAGGTCGAGCCGTCGATCAGGTCGTCGTACGAGCCGCCGCGCAGCGGGTTGACCCCCGCCGAGCGCGCCACGGTCCACTCTTTGAGATTTCCCGTCAGGTCGAAGATGTGTCCGGACGCGCCCCAGTCGGCGTAACAGGCGTTTTGTCCAGCGGTGGCATGGACGACATCCTGGTCCCCGGCCTGCGTCCCGTCTCCGTCGAGCTCGTGAGTGTTGCAGCGGGGCGCGCCCGTGCTGTCGGTGCACGCGGTCGCATACGACCAGGCGCACGCGGGCGCCGCCGCCGTCTGGCAGGCCCGTGTCCACTCCGCCTCGGAGCACAACCGCTTGCCCGCCGCGCGGCAGGCGGCGTCGGCCTCGGCGTGGGTCAGATCGGACCAGGGCAAGACGCCGGCGCGTGCGCAGGCGCGCGCCGATGAGCGCCCCGCGCTTGACGCGGTGGCGTCCGGGCGCGCGGCCTCGTAGGCGTAGACGTAGACCGTGCCGGTCAGCACGCCACCGCTGACGGCGACCATGGGTTCACGCACGCGCGCCGGGTCGGCGGGGTCGGCATTGTCGACGACGCCGTCGCAGTTGTTGTCCTGGCCGTCGCAGATCTCGGCGGCGGGAAAAGCGCCGGGCGCGGTGATGAGGCAGGTGGTGCCGTTCTGCTGAGCGTTGCACACATAGTGGCCGATGCCCTGGCACAACCCGACGCCGGTGTCGCGGCACGCCTGCGCCGGCGTGGCGGCGCACGACCCGCCCCCCGTCGCTGGTCGCAGTCCGACCTGCGTGAAGCTCTCGTCGATGCAGCCGTCGCAGTCATTGTCCTTGCCGTCGCAGCGGGTCTCGTTACCGATGATCTGGTTGGGCCCGGTCGTCTCGACGGTGGGGCCATAGTTGCAGACCCATCCCCCATTCACGCACACCGGCTGGCTGCCGGCGCATTCTCCGCGCTGACCGCAGAAGTTGGCGACCGGCAGCAGGCTGTCGTCCGCGGCGTCGGTCTTGCCGTCGCAGTCGTTGTCGATGCCGTCGCAGACTTCGACGCCGCCCGCCCAGCCGCCCGGGCAGGCGTTCTCGCAACCGTTGGTGACTTGCAGATCCTGATCGCTCCAGCCCAGCTCGCAGCCCAGGATGACGCAGGCGCCGGCCGTGCAGGTCGCCGTTGCGTGGGGCATCGTCGCGCAGTTGCGATCGCAGGCGCCGCAGTGCTGGGAATCGTCGCGCAGCTCAGCGGCGGCAACATCGTCCACCTGACCGTTACAGTCGTTGTCGGTGCCGTCGCAGATCTCGACGCCGGCGTTGCTGGCGGCGCACTCGCAGCCATCGGACGCCAGGCCGTTCGCGTCGACGAACCCCGGCGCGCACGCCCCTCGCGTGCACACCCCGTCGACACACGACGCGCCCGCGTGCAGGAACTCACAGCGGTGATCGCAGGCGCCGCAGTTGAGGACGTCGTTCTTCTTGTCGGTCGCGTCGTCGATCGTACCGTTGCAGTCGTTGTCGAGGTTGTCGCACAGCTCGATCCCGCCCTGGGTCACGGTGCACTGATACTCGCAACCGTCGGCCAGCACGTGGTTGACGTCGAGGAAGCCCGGCAGACACTGGTCCAGGACGCAGGCGCCGGCGACACAGCCGGGGATCGCGTTGCCGATGCGGCACACGTTCCCGCACGCGCCGCAGTTCGCCGGATCGCTGGCCAGGTGGTCGGAACAGGGAGCGCCGGCGTCGTCGCCGAGATCCGCGCCGGCGCGCTCGGCGGTCGAGCGGTCGTTGGCCGCGTCGACGATGAAGACGGTGTGATCCACCGGCCCGGTGTCGGCGCTTCCGTCACTCGGCGGCTCCAGGTTGAGGGTCAGCGTCCGTTCGTGACAGGCGCCGGCGAGCATCAGCGTCGCCACCGCCGTCAGCCAGATGATCGTCCGCGCGGTTGCCGCGGACATCACGACCTCCTCCTTCGCCGCCGCCCGGCGGCCAGCGTGGCCAGCGCGAGGCCGACCAACACCGACCAGGTCCCGGGCGCGCCGGCGCCGCCGCCCGCGTCGCAGCCGCAGCCGGCGCCGCCGCGCACCCCGACGGTGACCGTCTGGCACGCGCTGTCGGGAAAGCAGTCGGCGGTTCCGTCGAGCCCGACCCGGCACAGCGAGCAGCTTGGACAACGGGTGGTCTGGCAGGCGTCGGTGACGCAGGCACCGGTGTCGGCGACGCACACGGCGCCGTTGCCGCACGAGCCCACGCACCGGTTGATGAAGCAGACGCCCGTCTGCGGTTGGCACAGCATCCCGCCGGGGCAAGCCGTGGCGCCGCACTGCGAGGGCTGGCAAGCACCGTCGACGCATTCCTGGCTGGACGAACAGGTCACGTGGGCGCACGACGCGCGGCAGGCACCGTTATCACACCGCTCGCTGGCGGCGCAGGTCACGCCGGCGCAGGGGTCGGCGCGACACTCGCCCGGCGACCCCAGGCACAGCAATCCGTCGGGACATCCGGTGCGGTAACAATCGATGCACTGTCCGGTGGCCGGCACGCACACCTTGGGCGCGGCGCACTTGCCGGGTGGACATCGATCGACGCAGCCGGCGGTCCCGGCCGAGATCACGCATGACTGCGACGCCGAGTCACATCCGGCGTCGAGGCACACGTTGAGCAGGCACAGGCAGCCGACGTAGTCGGTCGCGGTACAGGGCTCGCGCGTCGCAGGGTCGATGCAGCGCCGATCGCCTCGGCACGGGAACTCCCCCGCCAGGCACAGCGGCTGGCAGGCGCCGTCCAGGCAGGAGAAGCCGGTCGCGCAGATCGCCCCGTTGTCGGCGCGTCCGTCGCAGTCGTTGTCTTTTCCGTCGCAGATCTCGGCTCCCGGTGGGATCTCCCCCTCGCAACGGAAGGCGCCCGCCACGCAGCGCCTGCGGCCCGCGCTGCAGGTCCCGACGCCGGCCTTGGCGGCGTCGAAGGTGACCACGCAGGGATCGCCTTCGCCGGCGGGCAGGTCGTCGATGATGCCGTTGCAGTTGTCGTCGGCGCCGTTGCAGGTCTCGGGCTTCGGCACGCAGCTCGTGCCGCATCCTGCGGCGACGTCGTCGACCACTCCGTTGCAGTCGTCGTCGAGACCGTTGCAGATCTCGGTCTGGGGTCGTACCGCGCGCATGCAGGCGCCGAAGGTGTTCGACGCCGCCGGCGCCTGCAGCCGGGGGCAGGTCTCGACGCCGAAGCGACAGATCCCGCGGCAACTGGCCGCGGCGACGTCGCAACCCGAGTCGCCCGCGGGATAGCAGGCGCGCGTGAAGCCATCGATCACCGAGTCGCAATCGTTGTCCTTGCCGTCGCAGATCTCGGTGGTCGGCGAGGTGCCGCCCGTGCATTGCACGCGCCCGGCCGAGCAAGACAATACACCGGGCCGGCATTGCCCGACGGTGGATCCGCAAGCGCCGGGGCACCAGCAGGCCGGGAGGTCGGCGACGTTGGCGCAGCTTCGTCCCGATGGGCACTGGCATCCGGCCGGGTTCGCGGCGGTGGTGGGGCAGGGAAAGATCGCGTTCAGATCGTCGAGGTTTCCGTTACAGTCGTCGTCGAGGCCGTTGCACACCTCCGGCGTGCAGACCCCGCAGCCGCCCGGCGCGTCGTCGACGACGCCGTTGCAGTCCTGGTCAATGCCGTCGGGCGGGCAGGACTCGACCCCGGGCGCCGCCGGCGGCGCGTTGCAGGTGGTCGCCAGGCCGCCGGCGGCGCACACGCGCGTGCCTGGCCGTACGCAGGCGCCGCGCAGGCCGTTATCGCAGACGGCGCCCTTGTCCGGGAAATCCTCGTCAATCAACCCGTCACAGTCGTCGTCGGCGCCGTTGCAGCGCTCGATCAGGATCGAGTCGGAGACGATCGAGGACATCGCGGCCGATAGCCCCACCGAGTCGCCGACGAAGATCGCGCGGCCGGTCCCGCCGGCCGTCGCGATGGCGTCGAGGTTCGCCGTCATGCTTGGATCGGAGGTTGCGAAGCCAATGACGTGCACCTTGATACCGGCGGACAGCAGCGCGGCCGCGGCGGCGACCGGATCGCCCCCGCAGCTCTCGTCGCCGTCGGTGACCAGCACGACCCGATAGGGCCGGCAGGCGCCGCGCGCGTCGGCGCCGCGGACCTCGCCGAGCTTGGTGAGCGCCGACGCCAGGATCCCGGCCAGCGGCGTGGTGCCGCTGCCGCGCAGCTCGGTGTCGAGCCCGGGCGGCGGCGTGCCCGGGTAGTTCGTGGCGCCGTCCATCCAGGTCAGCAGATCGCGACGGTTGTCACCGTCGAACGAGACCAGCAGATCGCCGGAGCTGAAGCCGCCGCCGCACGGCGGGAGGAATGACCCCTGCCAGCCGCCCGAGCTCAGTCCGGCGTTGGCCGTGGGGCAGGTGAACGCGACCGCTCGCTGGTGAAAGCGCATCAGGGCGTAGTCGACCTCGCCGAACGCGCGCACGACGTCCGAGATCCCGGCTTTCACTTTGTAGAGCCGGCTGTCGTCGGCCGCGCCGTCGCCGCAGCCGGCCCCGCCGCAAGCGGCGCAGGTGACGTCGCTGCCGCCGCACTCCAGCGAGCCATCGCCGCCGGTGAAGGTGCTGTTGCAGGTGGTCCAGTTCATCGATCCCGAGGTGTCGAACGCCAGCAGCAGGCGGGGCTTCACCTCGCTGGACGTGAAGGTCGCATCTCGCTCGTCCGCGTCGTTGGCGGAGTGACAGCCGGGATCGGCGGGGTAGTCGATACGGCCGTCGCCGTCATTGTCGACGCCGTCGCCGCAGGCCGGAAATGAGATCTCGTTTCCGTCGGCCGCGCTGGCGCAACCGGGATCGGCGGGATAGTCGACCAGACCGTCGGCGTCGTTGTCGACGCCGTCGCCGCACGCGGGCGGGCCGCTCTCCGTGTTGTCGAGCGCGTCGGCGCAGCTCGTGTCGCCGGGGTAGTCGATGAAGGTGTCGCCGTCGTTGTCGACGCCGTCAGAGCACTGCGGGGTCGGCTGGACCTCGCTGGTGTCGATTGACGAGTCGCAGCCGGGGTCGGCGGGAAAATCGGTGAAGCCGTCGCCGTCGTTGTCTCGGCCGTCCGAGCACTGGGGCACGAGGGACACCATGCACGGCTCGGAGAGGGCGCTCTCCAGCTGACCGGGCGCCTGCGCGGTCGCGCGGACCTCGAGCCCGCCGTACAGCGAGCCGAAGGCGCCGAAGTTCGCCGACAGCCAGGCGCCAGCGTTGGCCGTGGCGCCACCGCGGGCGATGCCATTGAAATAGAGCCGGATCATGGTGGCGCCGCTCTCGCTGGTCGTCCCGCCGATGCTGGTCGCGCCCGAGGCGATCGGGCAGCGTACCTGTGGCGGCGCCGAGCGGATCGCGCCCACCGGCACCATCGCCAGTTGCGGCAGGTAGGTCTCGAACCCGCCGCCGAACATGGACTGCGAGCCCCAGATCTGAAGATCGACCGGGTACAGGCCGGTGGTCGTCGCCGCCGGAACACCGGCGCTGAACGTCAACGGCCGCGACTCACCGGGCTCGAATGTGCTGCTTCCGATGGTAAAGGTCGGCGTGGACGTGGTGCATCCGCCCGAGCAGGTCAGCGTCGCCGTCCCGATGGTCACCGCGCCCGCCACCGTCCAGCCCGCGGGCAGCACGATGGTCAGCGTCGAGTAGCTGCCCGCGCCGGACCCGGTGTTGGCGAGGGTTCCGTTCAGCGCCGCGGTGCCGCCGGCGCTGGCGTTACCGGCCTGCAAGGTCGCGCCGACGACCGAGATGGCCCGCACCACCGTGGGCGCCTGGGTCGTGAAGCCGGGCGCGGCCAGCTGCGCCGACTGGTAGTTGGCGAACATCACGTTGGTGACGTGCCCGCTGCCACCGACGACAACCTTCGAGGTGAAGGTGTACTCGGCCGAGGGCGCCAGGCTCATCGAAGGCCACACCAGGCAGGTCTTGCCGTCGCCGTCGCAGTTGGAGACGATCGACGCGCCGCCGGTCGCCGATCCGGCGACGTAAGTCACGTCGTTGCCGTCGAACTTTTGCTTGACCACCACGCCGGTCTGGGACGCGATCGAGAGGTTCTTGCCGTGCAACGTGTAGGTCAGGACATCACCGGTCCCGGCCAGCGGCTTGTCGACGTCGAGATCGAAGAGCAGGTTCAGGAAGACACACGCCGGTGACGCGAGGTAGGTCGGCCAGAGGTTGTCGCGCGCGCGCACGCTGTCGCTCGCGCCCGAGGTGTCGCCGCCGAAGGTCTCGGCGCAGTCGGCGTCCTTGCCCTGCGCCGGATCCAGCGGCGTTCCGTTCACCCGCAGGGCGATCTCGGCGTACCCCGGTTCGCCGACCCGCGCCTCGCCGAGCGCCAGGCGCACCGCGCGCGTACCGGGGGGCAGGGGCGTGGCGGGCGTGACGTCGAAGCCGGCGGTGGTCTCGACGTTCACGCGCCTCAGCGTTCCACCGCCGGTGGCCGCGACGCCGGTGCCGATCTGCGAGCCTGGGTAGCGGATCCGGTTCCAGGGCCCGACGACGTCGTTGAACTGGATCACGCCGGGCATGGCCTCGGTCGCCTCGTACTTGTAAAAGGTCAGCGGCCCGGCCACCGGCGAGCCGTAGAGGTAGGGGGTGTTGCCCGCGCCACTGTTGCCGCTGGCGTTGCCGTTGGAGTTCGAGATGCCGTACGCCAGCACCTGCGCCCAGTCCCACTGGTTGTGCGCATAGGCCGGGGCCGTGCTGCCGACGATGCCCAGGATGGCGCCCAGGTTGCTCGGCGGCGGGTTCATGAGGATGCCGTTCTTGAACGTCAGGAACGCATTCCCGGGATTGCGCGCGACCGGCAGGGCGGTGGCGTAGAAGATGCCCGTGTCGGCGTAGACTTGCGCCAGCGAGCCATCGTCGAGATTGCGCGCGCCGCTGGCCGAGGGGACGGTGTTGAACTGGTTGCAGGTGCGCGCGCAGCCGTCGTCGGCGATGCCGGGATAGCGGGGCACAATGGTGACGCCGCTTTGATCGATGAGGCGGATGCCGACCACCTGGGTGTTGGGGGGAATGTATTCGGTCAGGTAGCCCTGGAGCCCGCGAATGTTCTTGTCGGGTACCGGGAAGTACTTGAAACGAAAAAGGATCACGTCCCCGACACCGACCTTGACGTCGGTCGACCCTCCCCCCGACGAAGTTCCCGATTCGGGATCGATCACCGCGATGGTCGCGGGCGGGATGGTCTTGCTGGTCAAGACCTGCGCGACGCCGTCAGCGCGCGCCGCGGCGCCGCTGGCGATGACCACGACACCGGCCAGCGCAGCTCCCGCCGCGCCGCGCCCGAAACGTCTGATAACCCGCCGTGAAATGGACGTCATCGCACTCCCGTCGAACCCAGATGGTTCTCGCGACACCCTCCTGGTACCACCTGGGCTTGGCCCGGCTGCTCATCGACGGGTAGAGAGCAGGCCTTGAGCTATCTGGTGCTCAGCACTTCATGGCACCGTGCATGCCGAGAATCGGGGTGCGGCTGATCGCCGAGCCTTGGCCCGGGGACAGTCGAAATCCCGTGGGGCCAGCATCGGCGTGTGGCGATGTGCGCTCGAGGACGTCCGCCACTCACCCGGCGGCCGCCGCAACCCGTCGCCCCGCCGTACAGCTACAGCTGGCAATCCAAGGCGCCGAGTCAAGAAAAGCGGAGAGAACGCAAAACAGTGCGCAACCGACTCACCACCGAATCGTTGTAATCCAAGATGCAGCCACGCCCTCTCATGAACTCGTGTCGGCGCTGCGATGCCGACTCCCCGGAGGGAACCGCTTTCTGCGCCTCGTGCGGTGCGCAGCTGGACGGGTCGGACGACGAGGTGAGTCGCAGCGTCCAGGTGGACGCCGTGTTCGGGTCGTACCGCTTGCTGCAACAGGTCGGCGAAGGCGGGATGGGCCGGGTGTTCGTCGCGGAGCATACCCAACTGGGCCGGCAGGTCGCGATCAAGATCCTGCGCTCCGAATACGCGGGCAACGTCGAGGCGGTGAAGCGCTTCTTCTCCGAGGCGCGCGCGGTCAATCTGATCAATCACGAGAACATCATCGAGATCAGCGACTTCGTGGCGAACGACCACGGGCACAGCTACTACATCATGGAGCTGCTCAAGGGAACGGATCTGCGACGCCTGCTCGATGGCGAGCAGATCCTCCCCCTCCCGCGCGCCGTCGATATCGCGCTGCAGATCGCGCGCGGGATAACCGCCGCGCACGCGGTCGGGATCATCCATCGCGATCTCAAGCCGGAGAACGTCTACCTCATCGAGCGTAACGGGCGTCAGGACTTCGTGAAGCTCCTCGACTTCGGGGTGGCCAAGCTTCTGAACTCGGGCGAGCACCAGATATCGACCTACAAGACCAACGCCGGGATCATCGTGGGCACGCCCGACTACATGTCCCCGGAGCAGGGCGCGGGGAAGAAGTTCGATCATCGAACCGATATCTACTCGCTGGGAGTGGTGCTGTTCGAGATGGTGACCGGACAGCGGCCCTTCAGGGCCGAGAGCTTCGGCGAGGTGTTGATCCAGCACATGACCGTGCCGCCGCCGCGCCCGAGCACCCTGCGAGCCATCCCGCATTCGCTGCCGCCGTTGTTCGAAAGATTGATCCTGTCCTGCCTCGCGAAGGAACCGGAGGGGCGCCCGGCCGACATGACGGAGGTGCAGCAAATCCTGGAGGCGATCGCGCGCGGAGACTCGGGCCATGAGTTTTCTCTCCAGGAAAAGACCGCGATCCGGTCCGGCCACCGTCGCCGTGGGCCGCGCGTGGCCTGGCTGACCGTCGCCTGCCTCGCAGCCGTGGGCGCGGGATCCTGGCTGTGGTTGCGGCCGCCTGCGACGCTTGCACCGGCACCGGCGCAGGCCGCGCCCCCACCGGCGCGCGTGGCGGAGCACGCGCCTCCCGCGGCCATCCCGGCGCGCGCCATCCTGCGCTTCCAATCCGAGCCAGCTGGAGCCGAGGTGTTCGTCGAAGGCGCGACCGAACCGCTGGGCGTGACGCCATTCTCGGTCGCGTTGCCGCTTTCGTCCCAGGTCGCGACCTTCGAGTTCCGCCTCCAGGGCCACCGCGCCGAGCGGCGGCAGGTGCCGGTGCTCGACGGCAACCGCGTCGAGGCGACCCTGGCGGCCGAGTTGCCGGTCGCGGCCGCGCCGGCGGGGGCTTCGCCGCGGCCACAACCGAGGCATCGGGCGCAGCGACTGGATCGCGGCTCGGTCCTCAACCCGTTCAAATGATCACGCAGGGCCACCGAATGATCGCCGATCGCTCGATCCCTGCGCGGGTGCGCGCTCGTCGGCTGGGGGCGCCGCTCTGGGTCTGCGCGCTGCTGCTGGTGATGTCCGCGCCGGCAGGGGCCGCCAGCAAGCGGGACCAGGCCAAGGCGGCGGTGGAGCAAGCCGAACGACAGTACAAGCTCGCTCGCTTCGACCTGGCGCTGGAGGACTATGCGCGCGCGTATGAGCTGTTTCCGGCGCCGGCGCTGCTCTTCAACCTGGGCCAGTGCCACAAGCAGCTCAAGAACCACGACCGCGCGATCTTCTTCTTCGAGGGCTACCTGCGCGACGAACCGCGCCCGGCCAACCGACGGCTCGCCCAGGAGCTGATCGCCGAGTCCCGGGCCGAGCTCGCCAAGCAGGAGATGGCGGCGACCGCGGCGGAGCCGCCACCCGTGGTGCCTCCAGCGCCCGCGATCGCTGCCGGGCCGGTGACCCCGCCGCCGCCGCTGCTGCTGGCGCCGCTGGTCACGGCGTCGCCGCCGGCGCCGGCGCCGGTGCCGGAGGCCCGCCGCTCCGACCATGCCTGGTGGCTCTGGGTCGCCATCGCGGCGGGCGTGGCCGCCGCCGGCGCGTTTGCTTACTACGAGACCGGCGCCGCCCGCACGACGACGCCAGGAGGGACCCTTGGAACCATCGACCGGCGCTGAACACCTGACGCGTCGGCGAAGAGCCGCGGCGCGCCCCTGGCCGCGGGCGCTGCCGGGCGCGGCCGCCTGCGGCGTGCTGCTGGCCCTGCTGGCGGGGTCTTGCCGCAAGCACGACACGATGGTGGAGACCGGCCTCACCGGGATCAACCTGAGCGTGAGCTACGACGCCACGCTGTCGCTGACGGCGCTCGCCGTGTCGGGGGCGACCGCGACCGGTGCGCCCGCATTCGCGCCGGGCGTGCTCCCCGATCCCGCGCGGCCGCTGCACCCGGGCGGCGAGAGCGCGGTCATCCTGGTGCCGGCGGCCCTGGGCGGGTCCGCGGTGATCCTGCGTGTCGACGGGCTGGCCGGGACGACGGTGCAGGGCAGCGCGCAGGAGACGGTGGCCCTGAAGGTGGGTCAGCTGGTGCCGGTCACGGTGACCCTGGGCCCGCCCGCCGTTTGCGGCGACCTCGTGGTGCGGTCGCCCATCGAGCAGTGTGACGACGGCAACACGGCCTCCCAGGACGGCTGCTCGTCGACCTGTCAGAACGAGGCGCCGGCCGGGTGTGATGCCACGTCCTGTCCCCTCGGCTGTTGCGCGTCCGGCGCCTGTCACCCGCGGGCGCGCGCCACCTGCGGGCTGGCTGGCGCGGCGTGCGTGACCTGCGACGCCGTGGCCGCCGACGGCTGCTCGGCGGACGGAAATTGCCGGTGCGGCAGCGACGCGCCGTGCGGCGCCGGCCTGCACTGCGTGGCCGGCGCCTGTATCTGCGACGCCGCGTCGTGCGCGACAGGCTGCTGCGCGGCCGGCGTCTGCCTGCCCGGGAACAGCGACACCGCTTGTGGAACCAGCGGGCTCGGTTGCCAGACCTGCCCCACCGGCGGCTGTATCAACGGCATCTGCAACACCTGCAATCCGACCAGCTGTCCCAGCGGCTGCTGCTCGGGAGCCACCTGCTATCCGCGTTCGGTGAGCACCTGCGGGACCGGCGCGGCGGCGTGCGCGATCTGCGACACGGCCAAGGCCGATACCTGCGCGGTGATCGGCGCTTGCCGGTGCGGCGGCGGACCCGCCTGTCAGGCCGGGCAACGGTGCGCGAACGGTGCCTGCGTCTGTGACGCGGCCTCTTGCGGCGCCGGTTGCTGCCAGGGCGCCAGCTGCCAGGCTCCGTCGCTGGCCGCCTGCGGGAGCGGCGGCGGCGCTTGCACGGCGTGCGACGCCAGCCGCGCGGATCACTGTGGCGCGGACGGCACCTGCGCCTGCGGCAGTGGACCCGGCTGCGCCGGAGGTCAGCGCTGCAGCGCCGGACAGTGTGTGTGTGACGCGACGTCTTGTCCCAGCGGTTGTTGTCAGGGTGCCGCTTGCCTGGCGCGATCGCTCCTGACCTGTGGCGCGGGCGGCGCGACCTGCGCGGTCTGCGACGAGCGCTCGGACAACTGCTCCGCGGCCGGCAGCTGCCGCTGCGGCGGTGCCACCGCGTGCGCGCCCGGCCAGCGCTGCGTCGCCAGCACCTGCGTGTGCGACGGCACGTCGTGTGCCCAGGGTTGTTGCTCGGGTGGCTCGTGCCTGTCCGGTGACACGTTGGCGTCGTGCGGGACCGGTGGCGGCACCTGCGACGCCTGTCCCGCGGGTCAAACCTGCGTGGGCGGCGCTTGCAACGGCTGCAACGCCACCAGCTGCGCGAACGGTTGCTGCTCGGGCGCGACCTGCAACCCGCCGTCCTTCACGACCTGCGGCGCGGGTGGAGCGATCTGCGTCGGCTGCGACGCCCTGCGTGCCGACAACTGCTCGGCAACCGGCACGTGTGCCTGCGGCGCCCGCCCGGCTTGCGCGGCCGGCCAGCGTTGCTCGGGCGGGTCTTGCGCCTGTGATGCCAGCAGCTGTCCGAACGGCTGCTGCGCGGGTACGGCGTGCAACTCACCGTCGCTGACCACCTGCGGATCCGGCGGCGCCGCGTGCGTCGGCTGCGATTCCGTCCGGGCCGACGGCTGTTCCCCCTCCGGCGTGTGCGCGTGCGGTAGCGGGGGGATGTGCGCCGTGGGCCAGCACTGCAGCGCGGGACGCTGCGTCTGCGACGGTGTTTCTTGCCCGAACGGCTGCTGCGCGGCGGGCGCTTGCCGGACTCCCACGCTCACCGCCTGCGGCACCGGCGGCGGGGCCTGCACCGCGTGCGGGATCACCGCCAACCAATGCCTGGCCAGCGGCGCATGCGCTTGCGGCGCGGGCTCCGAGTGCGCTTCGGGGCAGCGCTGCCTGGCCGGCAGCTGCGTGTGCGACGGAACATCGTGCCCGAATGGTTGCTGTTCGGGAACGACCTGCGTGGCCGGAACGTCCAACTCCGCTTGCGGCAGCGGCGGCGCTGCTTGCCAGAGCTGCGGTGCACAGACCTGCTTCGGCGGCGCCTGCAGCGGCTGCAACCCCGCGAGCTGTCCCAGCGGGTGCTGCTCCGGTTCGACCTGCACCGGCGCCGCGCCGGCAACCTGCGGCGTGAGCGGCGCCGCCTGTGTCTCATGTGATGTCAGCCGCGCCAACCTCTGCTCCGCCTCGGGCGAGTGCCGTTGCGGCACCAGCCCTGCCTGCGGCGGCGGGACGCTGTGCGTGGGCAGCTCGTGCGTCTGCAGTGCCCAGTCCTGCCCGAACGGTTGCTGCGTGAACGGTACCTGCAACGCGCCGACCGTCGCCACCTGCGGTGTCGGGGGCAGCGCCTGTGCGACGTGCAACACCAGCGTCGCCGACGGTTGCGATCCGATCACGGGCTCGTGCACCTGCGGCAAGGGCGCGGCCTGTGGCGCCGGCAGCGTCTGTTCCGGAGGAGCCTGCGTGTGCAACAGCACCACCTGCCCGACCGGTTGCTGCGCCGGCGGCACATGTCATCCGCGCGCGGTCGCGACCTGCGGCGACGCCGGTGGGACCTGCGTCGCTTGCGACAGCTTGACGGCCGATGGGTGTTCCGCCATGGGCAGCTGCCAGTGCGGCAACACACCCGCCTGCGGAGCCGGCAAGCGTTGCGTGGGCGGAAGCTGTGTCTGCGACAGCGTGTCGTGCCCCGGCGGCTGCTGCTCCGGCACGATGTGCGTGGCCGGCACCAGCAGCGCCGCCTGCGGGACTGGTGGCATCGCCTGCCGCTCGTGCATGGGCAGGCCCTGCAGCGCGCAGCAATGTCAGTGATGGCTCAAGTGGGTGGATGCTTCACAGAGACGGGGGCAGGGCGGCGTCGGATTCGGCGGGGCGTCGCCGCGCCGGGGCGTTTCCCGGACCGGCGGCGGGAACCTCCGGCGCGGGAGGCGCCGCGCCATAGGGGTTGTCGGTGACGATCGGGTGCAGCACCGGACGGCCCACGATCATGGTCGACAAGGGTTTCCGTGACGGCTGCGCGCCCGCGGCGGAGCTCGCGAATACCTCCGGTGGGCGCACGCCATGCGCGAACAGCTCCGAGAGAAACACGAAACGGAAGCCGCGCTTGCGCAGCCCGTTCAAGATCCACGGCAGCGCCTGTCCGGTGTTCCAGCCGCGACCGTTGATGTGGAAGATGACGATCGAGCCGGGCCGGGTCTGCGCGACGACACCTTGAACCATCGCCTGCGCCGTGGCGCCTTCGCTCGGATCGCCCGACACGACATCCCAGGTCACCGTGGGCAGCTGCCGTTCGCCGGCGACCTGCAACAGCAGCGGGCTCCACTCTCCGTAGGGAGGGCGGAACGCTATCGCCTTGCGGCCGTAGCGGGCGAGCGCCGCTTCGGTGTGGTCGATCTCCTCCAGGATGCGCGCGCGCGGCAGGTCGGCCATGTGCGGGTGATCGTAAGAATGATCGCCGAATTCGATGCTGCCGTCGGAGACCAGCTCCTCCATGACGTCGGGATGGAAATCGACCCACTTGCCCGACACGAAGATCGTGGCGCGCAACCCCTCGCGCTTGATGATGTCGTAGATCGCGCGATCGAACGTGTAGCCCTGCGTCCGCGTCGCACAGGCATCGAAGGTGATCGCGGCCACCGGCTCGTCGGTCTCCACGCGGCGGATCGGGCCGATCTGCGTCGGCGCCGCGCCCGGCTCCATCGCCCAGAACACCCCGAACACCGCCAAAGGAAACGTGAGCATGCCCCCCCAGAGACTATGCCAACGATTCTGGCGCAAGTCACTGGAAGCGGCGCAGCGCGCGCGGGACCGGGGCGGCACAGAAAGAGGACCTCCGGGGCGCCCTCCGGGGGGACGCGTCAGTTGAGCGTCTGCGCTTCCCCAGCAAGCTGCGGCGCGGGTGAGCGGTCGAGGGCGCGTCGACCCCCGGAGTGGCGCTCAGTGAACGACGTCCCTGTGCGCCGGGGCCGCTTTGTCCCCACCGTGCATGACCTGGTGCGCGTGCGCGATCATCTCCGCCATGAAGGTGGCCAGCGCGCAAAACTCGATGCTCTTGCGCTCGGCCGCCAGGTGCACGCCCCGGTGCACCAGCGCTCGCACCAGCGCCAGATCCGACTCGTCGCCCCGGCCGCTCAGCTCGGCCAGCAGCGAGGAAAACCGCGCTTCGTGCTGTTTTTGTAGCTCGTCGACGTTTGCCATCACGGCTGATTAGCACACCGGGCGGCGCCGCACCTGCAACGCGGCCGGTCTCCGCGCGGCGGCAGCGTGACGCCCAGACGACCACGGGTTGGCGGGCACCGACCGTTTCTCACCGAGGGTCGCTACCAATGGAGGGACAACGCCAGGCGCAGCGGCGATCTTCCGGCGCTTTCGCGCGCGAACTCCGGCTGTTTCACCGAACCGCGGTCCTGTCCATCGACCCACACCAGACAGACGCCCACGCCGCCAAACACCAGCCCGGCGCCAGCGATCGGGAGCCCGAGCCCCCAGCCAATCCCGCGACCGAGCGCGTCCGGGGATCTGATGCCGCCCACGATCAATCCGCCGCCCACCAGAAGCCCGAGGCCCGCGAGCGTGAAGGTGGCGACCTCGGCCACCGTCAGGCCCACCGATTCCTGGTTGCGCTCGTGAATCCAGGCGTTGAGCGACAGCCCCGACGCGCGAAAGTCGGCGTAGGGTTTTTCGCCCAGTGTGCGGCGCAGATCGGCGTCGCTGAACCAGCGTGGCTCGCCGCTGGGGGCCAGGTAGGCGATCCGTTGCGCGGTCACCTGGGCGGCCGATGCTGTTGTTTGATCGGCGCGCGTGGCTCGGATGGTCGCCAGCATCAGGACGCCGGCTGTCAGCAGGGCGGAGAACCTTCGACCAAGTCGTAGCTGGATCATGTCACCTGAACCAAGCAACCGCGGTGCCATCGGGCTGGGAGTGACGGAAAGGCCCTGCCGACGGCGCGGCGGTCGTGTCGAACCGGATCGGCCGGTGTGTTCGAAGTTGTGCAGGTGTTGCACAACCTGCCCGATCGGTTCACAAGCCGTCACGGCATGCAGCTTGATGGTTCCTGGCAGCTGCCAACCGGCGACGCGGGATCGGCCTTCCCGCACCGGGCGCCCGAAACCCCACACTCGTGGTCGGTCATGCAGCTCGCTCCAATCGCCGCGTACGGCTTGCAGGTGGGCGTCGGCTGGGACAGATCGCAGTACGCCGACAGGAAGTTGCAGCTCGTGAACCCGGTTCCGACGCAGGGACCGCTGGTCGGCGCGTCGACGCAAACATGCTGGACTTCGTCGCACACGATCGAGCTGAACAGCGGAGCGCCGCACTGGGCGCGCACCTGGCACGGCTGGCCCTTGGCCGCGGGCGCCATGCAGGTTGCGGATTGACCCTGGTCGTCGAACGCGCAGATCAGGCCGGGGGCGCAACCTCCGACGCCCGAGAATTCACAGGGTTGTCCCGCCTGCCCCAGGGGTACGCAGGTCGGGGTTCCGCTGGACGTGGTGCAGTAAAGACCGGGCTGACATCGATGATTGGTCCCGCAGGCTTGGTTGGCGGCACCCGGGGGCGTGGGCGTGGCGCATGAGCCGTTGGTGGTCTCGGTGTACGCCGCCAGGTCGCAGACTTGCCCGCTGCCGCACTGGGAGTCGGTGTTGCAACGGATACCGCCGGTCATGCAGGTCCCGCTGCACGCTTGGACGCCCTGCGCACCGGGGCGTGAGCAGAAACTTCCCGCGCTGCATTCCACGTCAGCCACGCACTGGCCACCGTCGGCGATGCTGCCCGCAAATACCTTGTCGCATGGGGCGCTGATCGCCGTCGAACCGGACACCTCCTCGCAGGCTCCGCTGCGCACGGCGTCGAGGCAGGCGCTGGCGGCGACATCGTCGTAGTGGATGGTGCCGGCATGGACCCGCCCGACGATGGCGCCCAGGCTGTTGAACCGGTCCTTCATGTCGAACAGCCCGATCCAGCCCCGGCAGAACGCCTGGTCGGAAACGAAGTGGCAACGCACCAGAAGCTCGCATTGCGCCGACGTGAGCTCATCGACCAAACGATCGATCGGGACGGGGCCGCTGTTTCCACGCGACGAATCGCAGGCGGCCAGCGGGACGCAAGCGATCACCATTGCCAGACCCAGGCGGCGGCTTCTCATTCTTTGGCTCCTGTCTCGAGGTTGTTCGGTTCGGCGTTTCACACCTTCCGCATCGCAATGGTCGTGCCAGGGGCCGGGACGTTTCGCGTCCGGGTTGCAGGTACGCGTGATGCAGATACAGTCGGTTCGTCGTGATGCCGAGCCGCTTGTCGATTCTGCTGTTGCTGCCGTTGCTGCTGACCTGTGACCTCGATGACCGCAAGCTGCAGGTGCTGAAGGTCAAGTCGTTCTGCGACCAGTACATCGCGGCCCTGGTCAATCGACAGTTCGCCTGCCGCGGCGGCTCCCCTGGCCGCGCTGCGGCCGTGACCGCCGAGAAACTCGCCGTCACCTGCGCGGCGATCGACGCGTCGCTAGCCGGTGAGGCCCTGGCCTTCGACGGTCGGGCGGGGCAGGCCTGTCTGCGCGAGCTCGAGACCGTCTCCTGCCAGGAGTCTCCGCCGAGCTGCCCGCTGGTCTATGTCGGACGAGTCCCGGCTTTCAGTGCCTGCTTCTCCGCTGGCGTGCCCGACGAATGCGCGCCGGGCAGCCGTTGCGTGCTCAGCGCCCAATGCCCGGGGAGCTGCGTACCGTACGCGCAGCTCGGCGATCCTTGCTCGACCGATGACTATGCACGCTGCGGTCCTGGGCTGACTTGCAACTCGAACGGCGCGTGCCAGGCGGAGCCGGCGCCGCCCAAGCTGGGCGATTCATGCGCGTCTGGATCGTGCGGCGATTGGGTGTGCGAAGGGCCGGCGGGCACCTTACCGGCAGGCTCGGCCGAGGGAACCTGCCAGGCGCCCCGGTCGAACGGTCCTTGCCACGCTTCGTTCGAATGCGATGGCCGCTGCGTGGGCCTGAGCCCGACGAGCTTGGCGGGGACCTGCCAACCCTGGCGATCGCTGGGCGAGTCGTGCGTGCCCGATCAAGAGGAGTGCGGCGCCGGTACCTATTGCGGAGGCGAAAACCGCTGCGTCGAGCTCCCGGTGCTGGGTGAGTCGTGTGCCGGAAACGGCAAAGAGGGCAAGGAGTGTGTCGATAGCTTGTGCAGCGGCGCGCAGGCCGGCTCCCTGTGCCTTCCCTTGGGCAGGGCAGGAGAGAGCTGCGGGGCACACAACGGGTTGATCTTCGGCGGCACCTGCGAATGGCCCACGCTCGGCTGTGATGAGACCACGCGGGTCTGCTTGCCCCGTTGCCTGCGCAACGCCGGCTGTGGCGGGCTGGACCAGATCTGCTGTCTGGGCAGGACCTGCAATCCTGGTAAGACCTGCGCCGGGCAGACCTGCGTGATGGCGTCGGGCTGCCAACGGGGCTCCGGTTTTTTCGTGTTTGACCCCCTCATCGCCGACTTCTCCGACGCTGTCACCACCACGGCGGGCATCAGCGTCGGCGCCGGCGGCCGGGGGCTGGCCGCCGACAGCTACATCTTCGCGGCCCCTGGCTTGAGCAATCCGATGCTTTCGCTCACCACTCAGGACATCGGCGCCGGACCCCGGCCGGCGCTCTGGTTCCGCGCAAACCCCGAGCAGCCCACCGATCCAGCCAACCCCTGGATCGGATTCGGGCTGGCCTTCCGCAGCTGCATCGTCGCCGATCACTACGCCGGCGTGACGTTCACGATCACCGGCGATCTCGGCACCAACGCGCTCAGCTTTGGCGCCGTATTCGGCGCGGATCTCGCCGCCAACCTCGATCCGAAGGGGCGCTGCGCGGCGCCGCCCGGCCATTGCGTGACGCCGTTCAGCGGGCCGCTGCCCACCGGGAAGGTCTCGGTGCGGTTTACCGAGATCGTGGGCGGTTCGCCGCAGCCCACGGTGAACCCGGCCGAGTTGACGGCGATCGAATGGCGACTGTCGGTGCCGACCGCCCCGGCCGCGACTCGTACCGTCGCCAGCTTCACGGTCGCCGACGTGGCGTTCTTTCAATGAGCGCTGTTCACCATTCCAGATGCACGGCGCCGCCCATTCCACGCGGCGGGGCCACGAGCCTGGCCGAGACCCGCGCGCCGGGCGTGCGGGGCGGGGTTCCGGCGGCGCCGGCGCGCCGCCACAGGTAGATCGAGGTCAAGAGCGCGGCGCCGCCCAGCCCGGCGGAGACGATCCCGATCGTCCGATCGCGACGGGCACTGGCAACCAGACCATCGTGCCGATCCTTCTCGGCCTGATCGCCGCAGGTGTCGCCGCGACACAGCGTCTTGGCCTCTTCATTCCTGGACCGGGACACCAGGGCCAGGACCGCGCCGCCCACCAGCCCCGCGATGCCGACCGAGCCCAGCGCGACGACGGGCGCGGACAGACGGCGCGACCGTGCCGCGGGGGCCTCCGGCAGCGTCAGCTGAAGCGCGGGCGGCAAGGGACGTGTCGCCGCGGGCACAGGCTTGGACGCCAGCTCGGGAATGGCCAGCGTGCGCTGCTCCCCCTCCTTCAGATCCACGCGCGTGGTCCAGGTGCTGTAGCCCGGCGCGCTGACCGTGACCTGGTGTACCCCCGGATCGACTGGAACCGCGACACCCAGCCCTCCCTCGCCCAGCGCGCCTCCCTCGGTGGCGATCTGGAGGCCGGGCACCGGTCGGGCGGCGACCGAGGTCAGCCGCGGCAGCCGAGCCTCGAGCGCGCCGACCTTGCCATCGGCGACGCTGGCGCGATCCTCCCGGCCCTGATTCCGGGCCAGCCGCGCCGCCCCGCGATACTCGGCCCAGGCGGTCGCGATCTTGCCTTGCTTCTCGTGGCACAGGGCCAGGTTGAGCAGCGTCCCCGACGACGCCTCGGCGGCGTAGCTTTCGGAAAAGCGCGCACAGGCCGCGTCGGTCTCGCCAGCCGCCAGCAATCGGCGGCCCTCCTGGAACAAGGCCTCGGCCGCCGGGGACACCGCGCGCGCCAACGTCGAGGTGATCGCCAGCGACAGCGCGGCCACCAAGCATGCGGCCGCCAGGCGGGGGCCGCCCCGCCCGGTCACGGCTCCTCCCAGATCCGGTCTTTCGTCGAGGTCGCCGTCGGAGCGGGTGGACCGTCGATGGTCGTGGCGGTCCGCACGCGCCGGCGCCGGGGGCCGGGAAGATCGGCGCCGACGATGGCGCCGGTGCGGGCGCGGGCCGGCGTTCCGGCGTCGGGTCGCGCGGCCACCGATGGAACTGGCGGGTCGCGCGGGGCGATCGCGGCGGAGAGCTGCCGGCTCCCTGGCGCCGCGATCGCGGCCGGCGCTGCCGGCGATGCTGCCGCGGCGACCGGGCCGGAACCCGCCGGCGATCGGTGGCTGGCACCTCTACCGACGGTCCACAGCACGGTCAGGATCGCGCAGATGCCGGTCAGCACCGCCAGTCCGAGCACGCGGCCCGCCGACCACTGCCTGCGCCGCGCCGGGACCGGGACCGGGACCGAGGTCCCCGCTAGCGTCCCGGCCAAGGCGTCGACTTGCTCGGCACAACTCGCGAAGCGTCGCGTGGGATCGACCGCGCAGGCGCGCGCGAACCACGCGTCGAACGCTGCGCCCAGGTCGCAACCCATCGCGCTCGGTGGGGCGGTCGGTCCGCGTGTCACCGCCTGCAGCAACGTCACCCAATTTTCGCCGCCCTCGAAGTAGTGACGCCCCGACAGGAATCTGAACGCGATCAGGCCGAGAGCGAACCGATCCGCCGCCGGGGAGATGTTCTTGGCGCCCGCGGCCTGCTCGGGCGCCATGTAGCGGGGCGTGCCCAGGATCTGCCCGGTGAGGGTCGAGCTCTGGTCGACGTCGGTGATCAGCTTCGCCACCCCGAAATCGAGGATCTTCACGATCGGTGGCAGAGCCTCGCGCTCGGCCAGGAAGAGGTTCTCCGGCTTCAGATCGCGATGGACGATCCCGCGCTGGTGCGCCCTGTCCAGCGCCGGGCCGACCTGTCCTAGCCAGTCCGTGATCTCGTGCCAGGCTGGCCGCCGTTGGTTACAGATGCGTTCGAGGTCATGCCCGACCAGCAGCTCCATGACCAGGAAGGGCGCCCCGTCGATCTCGGGCGCCACATCGGCGTCGACAACCCGCACCACATGATCGCCCTTGACCGAGCTCTGGATGCGGGCCTCCCGGCGAAAACGCGCCACCAGCTCGGGCGCCAGCAACGAGCGCGCCAGCATCAGCTTCAGCGCCAGGTGCTCGCCGGTGTTCGCGTGGACGACTTCGTACACCGCGCCCATGCCGCCGCGCGCGATCAGGCGCAACGGCCGATACTTGCCGCCGATCACCGCCGGCAGCGGTGGCGGCGACGCCGCGGTCATGAGCCCTGCCCGGCGTGACGCTTGCGGGGACGTGGCAACCCATACTCCTCGATGCGAGAGATCAACGTCCGCCGAGAGATCTTCAGCAGCCGCGCGGCGCCGCTCTGACTTCCGGCGCAACGTTCCAGCGCCTCCAGGATGCGCGCGCGCTCGATGGATTTGATTGTCGTGGGCAAGTCGGCGGCCACCTCCGGCAGCGGGGAGGCCGAGGTCGGGTGGGACCCGGGAGTTTCGTCCGGCGCCACGATGGCGCTGGTCGCCGCTTGCGCGAGAGCCTGGGATCGGGTGACGGCGGGCGGCAGGTGTTCAGGAAGGATCGTATCCCCCGGGCACAGCACGGCGGCGTGCTCCATGGCGTTCCGGAGCTCTCGCACGTTGCCGCGCCAGGGGTGGCGGTGCAGCAGGTCGAAGACCTCGTGAGACATGCGAGGAACCTCGCTCCGTTCGATCAGCCGGCAGGCCGCCACCAGGAAGCTACCGGCGAGCTCGTCGATCTCTGCCGGCCGGTCGCGCAGTGGTGGGATCAACAAGGAGATGCCGTTCAAGCGAAAGAACAGATCCTCGCGAAAGCGCCCCGAGCGCGTGTCGGCCTCGATGTCGCGATTGGTGGCAGCGATGACCCGGACATCGATCGGCCGCGGACTGGTCGACCCCAGTCGGGTCACGACCCGTTCTGCCAGGACCCGCAGCAGCTTGACCTGGGTCGCGGCCGACAGCTCGCCGACCTCGTCGAGAAACACGGTGCCGCGCCCGGCCGCTTCAAACAAACCGGCACGGGCCTGCGACGCGCCGGTGAACGCGCCTTTCTCGTGTCCGAAAAGCTCGCTCTCCAGCAACGAATCGCTGAGCGCGCCGCAGTTGATGCCCAGAAAGGGGCCCTTCGCCCTGGGCGAATGCGCGTGGATCGCGCGCGCCAGGACCTCTTTGCCGACGCCCGTCTCCCCCAGGATGAGGACGGTCACGGGCGTGCGGGCGGCGCGCGCGGCGCGCTGGTACACGGCGCGCATCGCTGGATCCCGCACGACCACGCCTTCGCCCAGCCCCGACAGATCGGGCACCTCGACCCTGGGCGCGTGCCGGACCACAGCGCGGGCGGTGCCGAACAGCAGGGTGTCCCCGACCGCCAGATCGGCCTTCCGTCCCACGAGGCGCCTCACGTTCAAGGTCTCCGCCGCCGCCCCCCCGCTGCCAACCCGGTCGCGGATCAGCGTGCCGTTGGCGCTTCCGAGATCCTCGATGACCATGGTCGGCCCCAGGTGAAGCGCCGCATGGTGGCGAGACACCGACGGATCGTCGATGTAGACGGTGCTGCTTTCATCGCGGCCGATCGACATCGTACCTGCGACCGGCAGCGCAAGGGTCCGGGTGTCATCGCCCGCGAAAATGACCAGCTGCAGTCGCTCGCCGGCGTGGTCTGGGCGGGCGGCGCTATTCTCGGGCTGCACGGCGACCGCATTATAGGCCCGGCGCCCCGGGCTGTGCGCCGTTTGCTCGGGTGGGCCAGAGATAGCCAGGTGAACCTGGAAGCACGGAGCGACCCGAACGGGAACGGAGCCGGAATCGCCGACGCCGACACCCACGCTGACGCCGACGGATCCATCGTATTCGTGGGGATTCGTCCGGCGACAGGGAGACCGCAGCGGCATGGCACGCGTCAGACGCTCCCCCGCGACTGGCCGTCGACGAAGGCGTTCGGAAGACGCTTCGTGACGGTGGTCATCAAGCGCGGGTTGCGCGCGATCCTTTGCCGCAAGAGAGGCTGAATGGTTTGCCGCTGCGGCCGCTCACGCTCGGAGGCCGGTCCCCTGATCGCTGCGTCGCGATCGTGTCGCGCTGCTGACCGCGGTACGCCCGCGTTCCCGCCCCGAGAGCTCTGGTCCCGTCCTTGCTGATGCCAGCGAGCAAGCAAGGAGACCATGAACCCCACTCGGGTGAGGACGCAATGACGCCGGTCGGTCTGGGTCGGAGCTCCGTGGTGATCCTGGGAGGTGGGCTCTCGGGGATCGCGACCGCGCACGTGCTGGCGCAGGCCGGGCACCAGGAGATCACGGTCGTCGAGCGCGAGTCGCGCCTGGGCGGCCTGGCCGGCAGCATCGAGCAAGATGGCCATCTGTATCCGCTCGGGTACCACCACATCCTTCACCGCGACCGGACCCTGCTTTACTTCCTGGAGCAACTCGGCCTGGGCGGACGCATCGCGTGGCGGCGGATACGGATGCTCTTCGAGAGCGGAAACCGTCTGTACGACCTGGCCAACCCGCTCGACTTCCTGCGTTTCCCCATGGCGTTCGCCGACAAGCTGCGCTTCATCCGGCTGATGCTCTACGCCTTCAGGCAGTCGGATTGGGATTGCTGGCAGGACGCCAGCGCCGCCGAGATCGTCGATCGCTACGGATCTTCTGGCGTGCGCCGGGCGATCTTCGAGCCGCTGACCCGCCTCAAGTTCCAGCTCCCCTGTGCCGAGGTCAGCGGCTCCTGGCTGGGCGCGCGCCTCAGCTATCGCGAGGGCTCAGCGCCGCTTGGTTACATCCCCGGCACCAACTGGACGACCGCGCTGTGCGAAGGGATGAGCGAGCTGCTGGCTCGCGACAGGGTGCACGTGCTGACGGGCCGGACCGTGACCGCCCTGCACGGCGAGGCCGGCCGGGTTCGCCGCGCCGATCTGGACGACGGCACTCATCTGGCGGCGGACCTGTTCGTCAGCGCGCTTCCAGTCGAGGTCCTGCTGCGGCTGCTGCCCGACGAGGCGACCGAGGAGCTGCGGTCGATCCGCTATACCGCCTTGCTGTCCGCGCTCTGCGCGACCGATCAGGAGATAGCGCCATCCTTCTACTGGCTCAACCTGACCTCTGGTCGCCACAGCGCCTGCGCGGTCTTCAATCTCTCCGGGTTGAACCCTACCATCGGCGGCCCTGGAGAGACGTGCCTGAATTTCGTGACCCACCTCGGGCGCGATCGGACGATGTTCCGCGAAAGCGACGCCGAGATCTGGCGGCGCTATCGCGACGACTTCCGAGCTTTGTTCGGGTTCGAGCTGACCACCAAGTGGACCCGCCTGGTACGGGTCCCCATGTACGCGCCGGTCTTCCGGGTCGGCTACCGAAATCCCCCGCTGCGCAGCGCGCGGCACGGTAACCTCTTCTACACGGGCAACTACCGCACCCACCCCTCGGTCGCCTCGACAGGGACGGCGCTGGCGTCCGGCATCGCGACCGCCGGTGCCATGCTGGCGGAGGCCGGCCACCACAGCCGGGTGATCTCGGCCGTCGAGGGCTTTCGGTTCTCGCGCAGGATCGCCGCTTGATAGCCATCGGGCGGCGCCGGCTGGATCATTTGCTCTTCGACGTCGTGGGCGCCGTGTGCCTGGTGATGGGCCTTTACAAGATCGTGGCGAGCACGCGCATGACCCTCAACTATTACGACGAGGGGATCCTGCTCAGCCACACCAGGACCCTGGACTGGGGAGGCTGGCCCTACCGCGACTTCTACACGCAGTATCCGCCCGGCATCTATTTCCTGCTGCGCGGGTTGTGGCAGATCTTCGGGCCCCACGTGCTGGTGGGGCGATATCTGTCGGACATCCTGCGGATCGGGATCGGGGTCGTCAGTGGGTTCGTCGGTGGTCGCCTGGCGTCCCGTCGCGTCGCGCTGCTGCCGGCCGGGCTGGTCATGTGCTGGCTCGGTCCGATGTGGACCATCCCCTACGCCTGGCTGGTGGCGTTGCTGTGCGCCCTCGGCTCGACGATCGCCATCGCCTGGGCGGCCAGGACCGGGGCGCGGGATCGGTTGATGGTCGTGGGGTTGCTGCTCGGCGCCACGGCCAGCTTCCGCCACGATCTCTTCATCTATTACGCGTGCGGGTTGGCGGTGCCGACCGGCTTCTGGATATACCAGCGCCGGGCAGCGCCCCACCAGGTCCTGCGTGCTGCCGGCTGGATCGCCGCTGGTGCGGCGGTCCCCTTGATCATCTTCTGGTTGCCCACCCTGCTGCACGTGCCCTGGAAGACCATCTACAAGGACATCTACGCGGACCAGGTGCGGCACGTGTTACCCGCTCGCAAAGTCCCGCTGCCGCCGATGACCGACCTGGTGGTCGTCGCGCATCTCCCGTGGCGGATGCCAGCCTTCCTGGTGACTTTCGGCGCCATGACCTTCGGGATTATCTTGGCGGCGCCGGTGCTGGGCGCGCTGGCGGTCGCTCGCGCCCGTCGCGGACCGCCCACGAACGGCGTGGTCGCGGCCTCGCTCACCGCGCTGGCAGTCGCGGTCCTGCCGCAGGCGCTGGGACGATCGGATTGGTTTCACGGGCTCTGCGTGGTCGCACCCGGCGCGCTGCTCGCCGGCGCCTTGCCCTACACCTTTCGCGCGCGGCAAGGATGGCCGGTCGCGACGCCCGCGCTGCTGCTGGGCGTGGCCGTGCTCGCCTTCGGGGCGCGCGCGTTGCAGGAATACTATCCGCCCACCGGCCCCTTGTTCCCGACCATCGACGATGGTGAGCACGACGGTTCGCCCCTGACCCACGGCATCGCGGACGTGTTCGCCGAGCCGCGCCGGCGGCTGCGCGCGTTCTTGGCGACGGTGGCAGCGGCGGGTGAGCCCATCTTCGCCGGCAACAGCGACCACGCGCTGCTCGCGGTCAACGAGGTCGATCTCTTCTTCGTGATCGACCACCCCAGCGCGACCCGCTATCTACAATTCGATCCCGGGATCGTCACCCGCGAAGAGGTGCAGCGGGAAATGGTGGCGGATCTCGAAAAGAAGAAGACCCGGATCGCCATCCTGTCCGTCAACCACAGATGGACGGAGCCTTGCAACGAGAGCAGCAAGCGCGGGTCGACCTTTCTCGACGATTATCTTCGTGCGAACTACCACGTGGTTCGCACCATCGGCCCCTACGAAGTCCGCCTGCGCGACTGATGGGCCGCCCAAGCTGGCTAATGAGCGGGGAGTCTGCCAGAAGGTAGTGGTGAACGCTGGCGGCTACGAATTCGGTCCCGATGATCTGTCCCGCATGGCCCGGCAGGTGCGCGAGAGGCTGCGCCGCTCGCGGCGGCTGTTGCTCTGGATCGCCGGCGGTGTGTTCGCCTTCATCGTGATCGTCGGCTCCTATTATCAGGTCGAGCCCGACGAGGTCGGCCTGGTGACGCGGTTCGGACGTTATGTGCGCACCACCAGCCCCGGTCCCCACAGCAAGATCCCCTTCGGGTTCGAACGAGTGCAGAAGGTACCGGTCGAGCGCCAGCTCAAGCAAGAGTTCGGTTTCCGGACGGAGCACGCCGACATCCAGAGCACGTTCCGCAAAGACGAGAAGACCATCGCCGAGTCGCTGATGCTGACCGGCGATCTCAACGTCGCGACCGTGGAGTGGATCGTCCAGTACAAGATCGCCGACCCCTACAAGTATCTCTTCAAGCTGCGCGACGTCGAGCCGACCTTTCGCCTGATGGCCGAGGCGTCGATGCGAACCGTCGTCGGCGACCACAGCGTCACCGAGCTCCTGACCGTGGGGCGCGAATCGATCGCCGCCAAGGCCAAGGAGCTGCTGTCGAACCTGTGTCGGCTGTACGACAACGGGATCGCCGTGCAGCAGCTGGTGCTGCAGGACGTGGATCCGCCCGAGCTGGTGAAGCCGTCATTCAACGCCGTCAACCAGGCGATCCAGGAGCGCGAGCGCGCCATCAACGAGGCGTGGGCCGAGTACAACCAGGAGATCCCGCGCGCCCGCGGCCTCGCGGAGCAAAAGATCCAGGGCGCCGAAGGGTACGCGGTCGACCGCGTGAATCGCGCCAAGGGGGACGCGCAGCGCTTCATCGCGCTGGAGCAGGAGTACCGCAAGGCGCCCGAGGTGACGCGCACCCGGATCTACCTCGAGACGATGTCGGCCGTGCTCCCGGCGGCCGGCAAGAAGGTGATCTTCGACGACAAGGCCAAGGGCATCCTGCCGCTGTTTCCGCTGGCCGGCGCACCCGCGGAGATCCGGTCGGATGTCCGATCGGATGTCCGGTCGGAGGTCAAGCCATGACCCGCGGGACCTGGATCGGCGTGGGGCTCGGGGTGCTGGGGCTGGCCACCCTCTGGTCGGCGCTGTACACGGTGTCCGAGACCGAGCAGGTGGTGATCACCCAGTTCGGCCAGCCGATCGGGCGCCCGGTGACGCACCCGGGGCTGCACGTCAAGATACCCTTCGCGCAGGAGGTCAACGTCTTCGACAAGCGCTGGCTGGAGTGGGATGGCAACGCCAATCAGGTGCCGACCCGCGACAAGAAGTACATCTGGGTCGACACCTACGCGCGCTGGCGCATCGCGGATCCGCTGCTGTTCTTTCAGCGGCTGCGCGACGAGCACGGGGCCCAATCGCGCCTCGACGACATCATCGACGGCGAAACGCGCAACGTCATCGCCAACCACAACCTCATCGAGGTCGTGCGCAGCAGCAACCGGCCGTTCGAGCGCGCGGAGGAGGTCGAGGACGTCATGGAGGCGGAGGCCATGCGTCAGGTCGAGTTCGGGCGCGACAAGATCACCCGCCTCATCCTCGAGCGCGCCTCGCACGTCATGCCCGACTACGGGATCGAGCTGGTCGATCTGCAAGTTCAGCGCGTGAACTACGTCGAGAGCGTGCAGACCAAGGTCTTCGAACGGATGATCTCCGAGCGCAAGCGCATCGCCGATCGCCACCGCTCCGAGGGGCAGGGCAAGAGCGCCGAGATCCGCGGCAAGAAAGAGCGCGAGCTCAAGGTGATCGAATCGGAGGCCTACCGCAAGACCCAGGAGATCATGGGGCGCGGCGACGCCGAGGCGGTGTCGATCTACGCTTCCGCCAACAACCGGGATCGCGAGCTGTACCGGTTCCTGCGTACCATGGAGACCTACCGCGCCACCATCGACAAGGACAGCTGGTTGATGCTGTCGACGGACGCGGATCTCTTCCGATATCTCGAGTCTCCCAGCGGCGCGCCGCAGGCGGCGCGGTCGAAAGCGCCGGCGCGCTGATGCCGGCGGCCGGCCCGGATCCCTACGCCGTCCTCGGCGTCGATCGTTCCGCGACCGCCGCCGAGATTCGCGCCGCTTACCTGGCCCTGGTGGCGCGTTACCATCCCGATCGACATCAGGGAAATCCGCTCGAGGATCTGGCCAGCCAGCGCATCGCGGAGATCAATCAGGCCTACGAGCTGCTGTCCGATCCCGCCCGCCGCGCCGCCTTCGATCTCGGCACGCACGACGCGGGGCCAGCGGCCGCGCCGGGCCCCCACGGCCGCCCGCCTGCATGGCCCGCGAGCCGGGTCATCAAGTGGTCGCTGGTGATCCTGGCTCTGCCCCTGCTGATCCGCGGCGCCCTGTTCCTGGTGCGCGCGCTGGTCCGGCTCGGGCGCGCGCTCGCCGGCGAGCTGGGCGCCTTGCGCGGCACCCCGGTGGCGCTGGCGGGCGTGGTGCTGCTGCTCATCGTGCTGGGGCTCGCGCTGTGGCGGCGCAGGCGCGGGCGCGGGGGGCCGCGCTAGCGTTGCGGGCAACTACTTCGGTTTTCTAGCCAGATAGGAATTTCGCAAGCCAGCCTGATTGGTTTGTGAGGGACTGGTCGGGTCACCACCCGTTCTGAGGGTGAGTCGGTCCCCGCGCTCCGGTATTGTGTCTAGAGCGCGCTCAGGAACGCCACCAGGTCTGCCTCCTCGGCCGATGTGAAGACGAAGCCCAGCGAAGACTCGTAGAAGCGCACCACGTCTAGCAGCGTGCCGGCGATGCCGTTGTGAAAGTACGGGCCGCGGGCCGACAGGCCACGCAAGGATGGTGTCTTGAAACGATTGACGTCGGACCAAAGCCCGGTGACGAACCCCAGTCCTGGGTCGGTCGTGTCCTTGGTCTCCAGAGTGACCTTGTTTCGCAGGGTGTAGACCGCCATGTCTGCTTTCTTGCGCGTGCCGGCGGAGGTTCCGATGTCGAACAAAGTGCCCGCGACGTTCTGCCCGCTGTTGGCGGCGCTGTGGCATCCCCCGCATCGGCGTCCGCTGGGGGTGTTGACGTTGTTGAAGATCTCCTGGCCGCGCGCGATCTGGGCCCGTCTTGGATTCGCGCTGCCCATCCAGGCGTCGTAGAGATCGAACCGGCCGGAGACCAGAGGCTGCGCCGAATGCAGCTGTGGACCGCCGTGCGCGCCGTCGGCATCCAGGCGCCCGGCGCCGGTCACGAAGAGCTGAGCGAAAGAGAATCCCAGCTCCTGGTCGACGATCGCGTTGATGACCTGGTCGCTCGCGGGGGCGCCCTGCTGGGCGCCGGTCACGTTGCCGCGCGCCTGCTTGACCAACCCCGCCCGCAGATCGGTCCCGACGGTGTTCGCGCCGTCCCACATCACGGTGAAGCTCTTGAAGTTCGCGGTCGGGGGCACGGTCCGGAAGAACAGGAGGTTGGCCGTGGTCCCGAAATTGAACGGATCGTTGGCGGCGATGACGTCGAACTCGGCGTTGGCGGGAGGCTTGCGCAGCCTCAGGAACTTCCCCTGCAGCAGCATGCTGTACGATTTCCGGCGCGCCTGCACCGTCGATACGTCGGAGGTCGGCGTGTTCGCGTCGATGATGTTGAAGATGGGATGGGTCCCGCCGGTCAGGTCGAAGAGTATCTGGTCGTCGATGGGCCGGTTGCTCCAGCCTGAAGTCAGGATGTGACAGGTGGCGCAAGAGCGGCCGTTGGTTCCCTGCGGCGTGTGGAACTCATTCTTGAGGTTGATCGCGCCAGCGGTGCTGAAAGGCGCGGCGTAACCCGCGGCGTTGAGGACTGGAAAGTTGTTGGGGATGCTCTTGAGCGAAGTCGTCAGGAATGACTCTGCGGTCAGTCCTTGTTGCTCCAGCGGCTGCTTGACCTGCGCAAGCGGCGGGTCGTCCGCGCATGAGATCGCGAACGTCAACAAGACTGAGCCTATTAACCACAAACCGCGATCGCCTGCTTTTGTCATTTCGAACCCCCCTGGATGTCGACGCGCAGATTGTCTGAGTCGATAGAAACCGGATGTTATCAGACAGAAAAGCTGTGGGGGGCTCGACGACAGGCAGCGGTGAAATGCCGGTCAAACCCCGAATTTCCGGCCGGTTGACCGCATCCAGGATCCTGCAAGAACCGCCTTGCGGTCGCTGCCGCATCACTCGAGACGTGGACTCTCAGTGTTCCAGGAACGCTGGGACAAACAGCGCGCGTGATCAATTCAGGATCTCGACGCGCTGTATCGCGTGCTACGTTCGCGCCCGATTCGGCGATTTCATTAGATGGAGGTGACGGTGTCGCGACGGATAGCTTTCGTCCTCCTGGTGGCCGGTGCTTTGTCCGCGTGCGCCGACGGCCGAAACTCTTCGCGGGGCTCTTCGAAGAGCGGCGACGTCGCCGCTGCGCCGCAATCTGCGGCCGCGCAGGTCGCCGCCACCGACGCGCGCGCGCGAGTGCCGTCGTTCATGTGGGCGAACCGGGCGTCCGCGTCGACCTCGACGCGAACCCCGGGCGGCATCGGGCCGGGCGGCGCCGTCGCGGCCGCGCGCCAACACGTGGCCAGCTTCGCGTCCCACTATCGGATCACGCCTGCGCAGGTGAGCGAGCTCGAGCTCCGCGACCTTCATGACACCGGACGCGGGGCCATCATCGCGCGCTTCGCCCGCCGCATCGACGGCGTCGAGGTGTTCGGCGAGCGGCTATCCGTGGCCATGGACCGCCAGCTCGACGTCGTGGCGCTGTCCGGGTACGTCACCGGCGATGTGCCGTTGATGCTCAAGAAGCTGGGAACGCGGGCCCGCGACACCTTCGTCATCGATACCCTGGCCGCGATGAGAGTGGCCGCCAGCGATCTGTCCGGCGTCACCCTGGCGCTGGCTGACTTCGAGCCGCTGCAGGCCGCGCCCGGCAGCTACGAGACGGCCCGCTTCACGGCCGCGGCGGCGGCGCGCGCGACGGGCGGCGCGTCGGTCGAGCCGGTGCGAGCCCGCCGCGTCTTCCATCGCACGAAGCCCGACACGCTGCTGCCCGCCTACTACGTCGAGGTCGACCTGGGCGACGACGCGTCCCGAAGACCGCGGCACTTTGCCTACCTGATCAACGCCACCGACGGCACGGTCCTGACCAGGAACGATCTGACCGCGTACGAAAATCCGGTCACCTACCGCGTGTACGCGGACGCGAGCGGGCTCTACGTCCCCTGGGATGGACCGGAGGGCACCGCGGTGACTCCCCATCCCACCGGCGAGGCGGACGGATTCCAGCCACCCTTCGTGTCCGCCCAACTCGCCACGCTGTCGAGCCTGACCTCGGTCGGCGTCGGCGATCCCTGGCTGCCGCCGGGAGCGCGCGAGACCCTCGGGAACAACGTCGACGCCTACCTCGATCTGGCGGCCCCCGACGGATTCACCCCGGGCAGCGCGGATTTTCGCGGCACGGCCTCGGCGCCGGGCGTCTTCGATTACGTCTTCGACCACTCGCTGGGGGCGAACAGCAACGTCACCCAGCGCCAGGCCGCGGTGACGCAGCTGTTCTTCAACACCAACTGGATGCACGACTGGTACTACGCCGCCGGGTTCACCGAGACCGCCGGAAATGCCCAGTTCTCCAACTTCGGACGGGGCGGCGTCGAGGGCGACGGCCTGCGCGCCGAGGCGCAGGACTTCACCTCATTCAACAACGCCAACATGTCCACGCCCGCCGACGGCGGACGTCCGCGCATGCAGATGTACCTCTGGACCAAGCCCACCGACCTGCGCCTGGTGGTGGATACGCCGGACACCTTGGCGGGCACCTTCACCAACCTCAACACCGCCTCGTTCGGTCCGCTCAACTTCAACCTGTCGGGAAACATCGTGCGGGCCAATCCTCCCGACGCCTGCGCGCCGCTGGTCGGTGACTTCGCGGGAAAGATCGTGTTCGCCGACCGCGGCGGTCCCGCCACCTGCGGCGGATTCGCCGCCAAGACCGAGCGCGTCCAGGCCGCGGGCGGCATCGCCATCATCATCGCCAATGTCGCTACCTCGGCGAACCCCACCCTGGCCCCGGCCATGGGGGGTACGCCCGTGGGGCGGGTCACCATCGGCGCGGTGTCGATGAACCAGCCCGACGGGGATCGGTTCCGCGCCGCTTTCGCCGGCGGCGCGGTGGCGAGCGGCTCGGTGGTGCGCGCGGTCAGGCTGCTCGACGGCGACATCGACAATCAGATCGTCGCGCACGAATGGGGTCACTACATCTCGAACCGTCTCATCTTCGACGGGTCGGGCCTGCAGGACAACATGGCGCGCGGCCTGGGCGAGGGCTGGGCCGATTTCCACGCCATGCTCATGACCGTCAGAGAGGAGGACGCCCAGAGCCCCAGCAACGCGAACTGGGCGGGGACCTACGGTCTGGCCGGCTATGCCACCAGCACCGATCCCAACTCGTACTACTTCGGCATCCGGCGTTACCCGTACTCGACGGACATGGCCAAGAACCCGCTGACGTTCAGGCACATCAGCGACGTCAATCCGCTGCCCACCAACCCGCCGCCCCACGTCGGCGGCGCCACCAACTCGGAGGTTCACAACAGCGGCGAGGTCTGGACGACGATGCTCTGGGAATGCTACGCCAGCCTGCTGCGCGACACCCTGGGCGAAAGCCCGCGCCTGACCTTCGCGCAGGCCCGCGATCGCATGCGCGACTACCTGGTCGCCGCCTACAAGCTGACGCCCGCCAATCCGACGTTGCTCGAGGCGCGCGACGCGTTGCTGGCCGCGGCGCTGGTCGCGGATCCCGCCGACTATCAGCTGTTCGGAGCGGCCTTCGCCAAGCGCGGCGCCGGCAGCAACGCCGTCGCGCCGCCCCGGGGCGAGAACACCAACACGCCGGTGGTCGAAAGCTTCGCCTTCGGGCCCGACGTCCAGCAGGTGGGCGCCACTCTGGGCGACGACGTCTCCGCCACCTGTGGCCCCGACAACATTCTCGACGACGGCGAGACGGGCACGCTGCGGGTGACCTTCCGCAACGCGGGCAGCGCCGATACCCCGGCGCTGGCGGCCACCGTCTCTTCATCCACCGCCGGTATCACCTTCCCCGACGGTGACGCCGTGCTGGTGCCGGCCATGCCGCGCGCCGGGACCGCCGACGCCACGATTCGCGTCGCCGCGAACGGTCTCGCGCCCCACACCTCGATCGTGCTCACGGTGACGACGCCCGACGCCGGGGCCGGGGAGACCGCGCCGGTCAGCTATGCGTTCCCCGGCAACGCCGATGAGATCGCCGGCGGCTCGAGCACCGACACCGCCGAGGGCTCGACCGACGTGTGGTTGCGCACGTCGTCGCTGGGTACGCCGCCGCCGGAGGCGTTGTTCACCAAGGTGCTGACCTCCAGCAGCAACCACGCCTACCGGTGCCGCTCCGCGAGCGTCATCGCGACCTCGGAGCTCACGTCGCCCCCCATCCCCGTGGGCGCGGGTCAGACGCTCCGGCTCGCGTTCAACCATCGCTTCTCGTTCGAGCGCGACGCCATCAACAACCTGAACTTCGACGGCGGGGTCATCGAGGTCTCGAACGATGAAGGCGTCACCTGGACCGACGTGTTCGCGCTGCCCGGATCAGGCGTGGCGTACAACGGCCTGCTCGACGCCGGCTCGGCGCTGGGCGGCCAGCCGGCGTTCACCGGCACCAGCCCGGGCTATCCGGCCTTCAACGCGGCGGCCGTGAATCTGGGTACCGGGTTCGGCGGTCAGGTGGTGCGCCTGCGCTTTCGCGTGTCCTCCGACGAAGCCGTATCGACTCCGGGCTGGGAGATCGACGACATCCAGATCACCGGCTCGCTGGCGCTGCCGTTCGCGACGCTGGTTCCGCAGTCCGCGACTTGCAACACCCAGCCCATCGCGAACGTGGGCCTCAGCCAGGCGGTTCCCGAGACCGGGCCGGCGCCGACCTTTGCGCCGACCAGCGTGTTCCTCGACGGGTCGGCCAGCATCGATCCCAACGGCAACCCGCTGACCTACGAATGGATCCAGGTCGGCGGTCCGCCGGTCGCGCTCGACGATCCCACCGCCCGCATCGCGCGCTTCACGGCGCCGCAGATTCCCCGCACGGCTTCGCCGGCGTCGCTGTTCTTCCTGCTGGTGGTCAGCGACGGGCTGGTGTCCAGCGCGCCCCGCTTCACGGCGGTGCGGGTCGTCAACGTCAACCGCCCGCCGGTCGCCAACGCCGGCCCGGCGCAAAGCGTGGTGGCCGGAGCGACCGTCTCGCTGGACGGATCAGGTAGCCTTGATCCCGACCCCGGCGATCCCGCGCTGACATTCAACTGGACGGCGCCCGCGGGCATCACGCTGTCGAGCGCGACGGTGGCGCAGCCGACCTTCGTCGCACCGGCGGTGACCGCGACGACCACGTTCACCTTCAACCTGGTGGTCTCGGATGGGCTGGCATCCAGCGCGCCTTCGTCGGTCTCGATCACGGTCGCGCCGGCGAATCGGGCCCCCGTCGCCAGTGCCGGAGCGGATCAGACCGTATTCGAGCGCGCCACCGTCACCCTCGACGGTTCCGGCAGCGTCGACCCGGATGGAGACGCCCTGACCTATGCCTGGACCGCCCCGCGCGGGATCCGCCTCAGCGGCGCCACCACCGTCGGGCCGTCGTTCGTGGCCCCCTCTGTCCGCAACGCCACCACCTTCGCCCTGTCGCTGGTGGTCACCGACGCGCGCGGGCTGCAGAGCGCGGCCGACACGGTGCTGGTGCGGGTCCGGCCCTCGCGGCGCTGAGCCGATTCGAAGAATCACGGTTATCAGCGCGCGCGGACGCCGGCGATCCACTCCCAGCCGAGCCGGCCGGCGCGCGTCGAGACCACCAGGGTCTGGCCGGGCGTACACACAAACTCGGCGTCCGGCGCGCCACCCTGAACCAGCGCATCGCTCAAGGCCTCGGCCGGCTTGCCGCGCCAGGAGGTCACCAGGCAACGCGCCCGGCCCTTGGCCGGCCGTTGCCACTCGAGGACGCGGCACTGCCGCGCCACCGCTGGCGAACGATCGAAAGCGCGGTTGATGCCCAGGCCAATCCCGATGGCCCAGGTCGGACACAAGGCGATGGCAAGCAAGATGGCGGTGGCGCCCGGGCGCGCCGATCCGTTGCTGCCGAGGGCGCTGCGGACCACGGGCCAGCGCGTCGCGCACAGCAGCACGGCGACGCCGATCCCCGCCGACAGGGAGATCAGATAGGGCGCGCGATCCAGCGTGTCGGCGAAGAGCTTGGCCAGGACGACCGGCGCGGCCCAGGCAAACAGGACCAGCAGTCCGATCAAGACCTGGGCGAGGCCGCTCATGCTAGCCATCCTGCCGGCTCATCTAGCTCCAGCCCACGTGAAGAGGCATCTTCTGCAGCTCTTCGGGCAAGTAGGGCCGCAGCGCGCGCGCAGAGCCACGCCAGACGATCGACACGCGCTCCTCGTCGGGCTCGATCTCCACGGTATGAATGACCGGCTTGGTGCTGTTCATGGCGCCGTTGCGGCCGTCGGTCTTGATCTCGGGCCGCTCTCGGGGAAGGCGGAACGTCCAGACGGGAAGCTTGGGGTGGACACCGCCCAGCATACAGGTCTCACCGCCCTTGAGGTGAGGCAGCTGCAGTCCGTGCGACGCGCCGTTGGCGAAGCGAATGTTCGCCTGTTTCTCGATCGGCTTTTCGACCAGGATGTCCGCCGGGGCATAGCCGCGCGCCACCTCGGCAATCGGTGCGGTGAGCGGTTGGTGATCATGGACCACGCCCATGTAAGCCAGACGCGGGAAGGTGCCCGGGTCGACCCAATCGAAAGCTTGGGGGATCGGCATCAATGGCCAGCGCTCCGGGGCGCCAACCAGCAAGCGTTCGGGTGACAGCAGATCCAACGGATCCTCGAGGTTGGGCAGCACCAGACGCTCCACCGCCTCGCGGGTGGCAGCGATGAGGTACCCGACCCCCGCGTGATTGCGCGGGTAAAGGTACGGGCTGGACAGCGCCAGGTCGGCCGAGGGGCCGAGGTATTTGCCGAGCGCGGCCAATGGATTGCCGAGGGTCTCCTCCGCCACCTGATCGATCCCGCCGTAGGCGCGATCGTAGCGCAACGGGATCCGCCCGACTGGTTCGGGCGCGGAGAAGACGACGTGGCCGGTGGCGCTGAGATGACAGCGGCGATCGCCGAACACCGCCACTCGCTTTTCCCAGGAATCGACGCGCACCGTGGCGATGAACGAACGCTGGCCGGTGCCATAGGTGTGCCCGCGCACCACCACGTCGGTCAGCACCTTGATCGGGTAGAGGTCGAAGTCGCGGTGCAGGCGGCGCGGGTTGTCGGGATCGGGCTCGAAGTCCAGCACCAGCGGCAGCTGCGCGGGCGCCAGTGACACCCGCCCGTCGGCGCTCACCGTATAGGTCCGTTTGCAAAGCACCGCGAGAATCGGGCGCCCATCCTCGTCGGCGGCCGACAGCTGGATCGCCGTCGGTCCTGGTTCCTTCATGATCACCGCGAGCCGCCTGGCTACTGTCCCCCGCCGGACGGCGGCGTGGGCGCTGGTCCCGGCACGGGCTGAGGAACGGTGGTCGGGGGCGGGCTGGGCGGCGCCGTCGGAGGCGGCGGCGTGACCGGCGGACCGCTGGTGCCCGGGGCTGGGTGCTGTTCGACGGACGGGCTGTTGAAGAATCGGTCCAGCGCCTGACCGACCTTGTCCGCGCCCCAGTCGACCGCCTCCGCGGTCGCGCTGTGCGCTTGGTCGGCGTATCCCTCGGCCTGCGAGGTCGGCGCCCACCCCGGAGAGTATCCGATCGGGGTGCCGATCACGTAGCCGGCGAGGATGCCCGGTACATTCTCGACCAGGCCATATCCCAGGAAAAGGCTCAGCCGGCTCCCCTGCATCACCGCCTGGATGACCTGCGGCACGGTTTGCACGCGCACCGCGGACAGCTTCACGAAGTTCACCCAGGTGCGCGCCGCCAGCGCCCCGCCGATCTTCCGGTTGAGCCAATCCATCGCCTTGCCGAAGGGGCCCCTGCTGAGGAAGCGATTGATCAGGTGTTGCAGCACGATGTCGACCAGCATGTGCAGCGCGCCGGCGATGAGGTCACCCAGGGTGACCCCCTGCCAGGTGAGCTGAAACAACGCGAGCACGAAGCCGGTTGGGAGCGGCGGCATCGTCGGTCCGGCGCAGTTCACGTTCAGGTTCACCACCACCAGGCAGGCGAACGCGAGGGGTCCTTGCGGCGTGAGGTGATTGTGGGCGCCGAAGTGCGACTTCGATCCGCTGACCAAGGTGAAGATCGGGGCCAGGATGTTGGCGGGCGCTGGCGGCAGGGGGATGTGGGGGATCAGGAACCCCATATCGGTGCCCTGCGCCAGGCTCATGGCCTGGGTCGTCCATACGGTGCCGTTGGGCTTGCCGGTGATCACGCCCCACGGGGGAAAGCAGAGCAGCCCGGCGGTGAGATGTGGGATCTTCGGCGCCGGAATGCCGGGCGGCGCGATCTCGTCGTGGAAGTCGACGCCGATCATCGGGTGAAGGTGCTTGAGTACGGCCATCTTCATGGCAATGGCTCCTTTGCGGGGACCTCGGGCGGCGCCAGCAATAGCCGGCACCAACGCTTCTGCAACGGGTGCATGACGTACCGGAAGGGATACCGGTAGGTGATGAAGAACCGATCGTGCTCGGCCTCGATGCCCAGCTGGTCGATGGCCAGCGGGCGCTCGATGATCTCGGCGCCGAACCCGAGCTGCACCATCAGCCGGAGGTCCGGTACGCGAAACGCCAGCAGCCCCGACCGCGACACCCCGGTCACGCGCACCGGATCCCCCGCGCCGACGCGCTCCGCGATCATCTCCGGGAAGGCCGCGTTGTAGAGCGTCGGCTTCAGGTCCTGGATCTGGTGCTGGTCATCGAGCACGATGCCGTTGCGCAGGCGAAGGCCCGAGGTCGAAGGGCAGACGCCAAGCCCGACCGGGTCGGGGCGGTCGTCCCAGTTGACGATGCGGCGGCCGGGATCCTCGATGTTGGGCAGCAGTCGTCCCTCCGCGCTCTTCTCGTCGAGCGCGAATCCCCGGCCGGCCGGGTTGTCGGGATAGGGGACGTCCAGACCGTCCCACTGATCCTGACCGCCGAAGGCATGCGCCAGCGTCAGCGGGATCGCGGCGAACGGCGCCGGCGACGTGGCGACCAGCTTGCGCACGCTCCGCACCCACGCGCGATCCCCGATCACGACGACCTGGCGGCGAAAGCTGCCGACCTCGATGATGACGTCGAGCTGGCTCACCATCCGGCCGACGGCGCGCGCCTTGCCAAAGAGGAAGATGTCGACGCCGCCGCGATAGAAGACTTCATCGCCGTCCATCTGCCCGTGCTCGTTGGTCCACGGCGCCGCCGACACGATCCAGGGCTGCTCGGCGGCGACGCGCGGTTGGTCGGAGGGCGTGAGATCGAACGTGACCCGCGCGACCACGGCCGCCGCGAAGCGATTCTCGTCGATGACCGAGCGGAAGATTCCGGCCGGGAAGCGGGTCTGATTGTCGAGCTCCATGCGGCGACGCTCAGCAGTTCAGCAGCACCCGTTCCCCTACGACGCGGACGTCGTCGTTGGCGCGCAGCTCGACGTTCCCCAGCTCTGCCCGGATGGTTTGCACGCGCGCCGAGATCTCCAGATCGCCCGCGATCCGGATCGCCGCATCGCCTCCGGACGACAGGGTGACGCCGCGGCGTCCGTGCAGCGACAGGCTCTCCGACTCGATCGCCAGTGGCCCCGAGGTCTCGATGGCCAGCCCCGGTCCGTCGAAGCGCAGGATCGGGCCTTTCTCCGTCACGTCGATCGTCAAGGCTACCCGTCCGCCTGGCCCGCGCAGGTGGATGAGGTTCCGCGTGCCGTGATCCTCGACGGACAGCTCCTGATCTCCGACCAGCTGTAACGATGTGATGGTGGGCCCGCTGCTCTTCGCCTTCGCTCTTGGTCGTCGCCTCGGCATGTGAGCTCCCTCCTTTGTCTTGGAGTCCGCTGAGAGGACTCCCTTTCATCGGGTCAAGCAACGAAATTGCGACATTTTCTGAGGGGTGTGGTGGACGCGCGTCGGTGCGGCGCTTGCACCGTTTCCGCTGGCCGCCAGGCGGCGCGATGGCCAGGAGTCGATTCAGGTACCGCACACGCGGCGGCCCACGCAGCGGAGAGCGCCACAGCAGTCAGCGCCGTTGTCTGTATGACAGGGGGCGCCCGAGTTGCCGCAGCAGACCTTGCCGAGGCTGGTGGTGCCGCAGACCAGCCCCGCGCAGCACGAGCCCCCCTGGCAGGGGTAGGTCGCGGGCAGGCAGCATTTGTTACTGACGCACTCGAGCTGACCGCAGCAGTCCTCGCCACCCGTCAGGGTGCAGGAGACGTTGAAGCCGCCGCAGCAAACCTGTCCCAGCGAGGTCGTGCCGCAGGTGAGCCCACTGCAGCAGGCGGACGCTCCTGCGCACTTCCTTGTAGCCGCCAGGCACGCGGGAACGGAAGCGTCGGGCGGCGGAGGCGTCGTCGCTCCATCCGCGTCGGCCGATGCGTCCGGCGACGACAGGCACCGCGGGTCGATCTCTGCGGCTCGCTTGATCTGGAGGGCGATCGGGGCCGAGGTCTGTCCGAGCTGGACGTTCACCTCCGCGGTTCCCCCGCCGAACAGACAGTCGGCTGACAGCGCCTGACCGGTGATCCGGACCGTCCCGCTTGGCCCGGGCAGGTAGTAGCCGAAGCGCAACGCAGTTCGGCCGTCATAGGCGACCTCGCGCGGGCGCACGTCGGGACGGCCGGCGACCGAGAAGCGCGCGGTCATGAATGGCGGCACGTCGGCGGCTGCCGTCACGTCGAGCATTGCGAGCCCCTCGTCGGTGCGCAGCGAGCTGCAAGCCAGCTGCGCGACCACCAGCGCTCCGGAACCCAGAATGCAAGGAAGGTACGCCCTTGAACGAATCATCACGCGGCGACCCTCACGGCGGACACACCGCCCCGGCGGGGCAAGGCAAACGGTCGTTCGCGCCACCGGCGACGACGGCCGCGATGACGCCGGTCACCGCCAGCACGCCGATGGCGGTCCAGAACCACCACCGGTGGGTGATGGGTCGGGCGTCGGCGTCGCGCGCGGACGACGTCGCGCCGGTGGCCGAGGCGCCGGGCGCTGTCGAGCTCGGGTCGCCCGGCGGTCGGCCGTCCGGGGGCGGCAGCGCAGATGGCGCCGGTGCGTTCAACTTCAGGCGCTGCATCTCGCCGATGTAGCCCTCGATCTCGGCGCGCTCCGACGGATCGAGGTCGCGCGCATCGCGCAGGTAAGCGCGAAAGCTGGCGATGGCCGGATCTGGCTCGCGCATCATCTGGTGGCAGCGGCCGATGTTGCGCAGGTAGGTGGGGTGCTGGGTCTCGGTGTAGAGCCGCAGGTAGATCGCCAGCGCGTCAGAATACCTGCGCGCTTGA
Organism: Polyangia bacterium; assembly: GCA_035696125.1. GTDB lineage: Bacteria > Myxococcota_A > Polyangia > Fen-1088 > Fen-1088 > DASRQZ01. The sequence goes on along the minus strand of DASRQZ010000085.1, from coordinate 30,305 downwards.
AAGAGGTCTCTGGCTTCCAGGTCGCTGCGGCTCGGCGTCGCAGCCGGCCCGGCGCCAGTCGTGGGTGCGGCGACCGGCAATGGTGAGGTCGCATCCGCCGAACCGGCCATCGTGACAGCGGCCGTCAGAATGAGCCAGCGAGCGACGAGCGACGCCCTCATATCTTGAGCGGCTCCAGCGGCTTGGCGATCACGGACGGCGTGTCCCGTTTTTCAGACGGCCGACGACGCGACGGCGGCGTCGGTGTCGCCGTCTGCGGTGATGGCGGGGCGGCGGTCGGCGTGGTCGAGTGAGCGGGCGGTCTGGCGATCTTCTTGAGATTCAGCGAGAGGCTGAGGTCGCGATCGCGCGGCGCGATCACCTGCTCGCTCCGATAGCCATCGCGCTCGACGCGCAGGACTTCGTCGCCGTCGGCGCGGGGCCAGGGTAGCCGCAACGGCGTCGAGCCGATGATCTCGCCGTCCCTTTCGCGGATGATCCGCGCCCCCCCGGGATTGGTGACGATCTCGATCGCGATCGTGTCGGGCTCGTCCTGGGCCTGTTCGGTCGTCTCCTCGATCGGCGGGGCGGGCGCGGCTGGCGCTCGGCGCACCGGCGGTGCCGCCGGCCGGGTCGCCAGCGGCTTGCTCGGCGCCAGCGCGGGCGCGGTCGTCCGTTCACGCGCCCTGGACAGCAGTCCCCGCAGGGCCAGCCCCGTCACCAGCGAGCCGATCAGCAGCGCCGCCGCCAATGGACGGCGATACCTGGATCGTCGCTGACCGCCCTCAACCTCGGCCGCCGCGCCTGCCAAGGTCGTCCGGCGCAGCGTGCGCGCCGGCGCCGACGGCTGGAGGCGCCGCGTCGATCCGACCTCCGCCGCCTCCGCCGCCGTCGCCGCCGTCGCCGGCGGCTCGGGCAGCGCCAAGGTGCGCGGGACCTTCAGCCCCGTGAGCGCCTCCTCCAGCTCCGTCATGGATTGGAAGCGCGCCGCGGGATTTTTTTCGAGAGCCTTGTGCACGATCTGCTCGACGTTCTCCGGGATCTCGGCAATACGGCTGCGCAGGCCAGGTGGGCTCACGCCGATGTGCAGGTGGGCCATCTCGCCCCAGGAGTTGGAGACGAAAGGAGGTTCGCCGGCGAGCATTTCATAGAGGATCACGCCGAGCGAATAGATGTCGCTGCGGTGGTCGACGTCCCGGCTGTCGCGGCATTGCTCCGGTGACATGTACCGCGGCGTGCCCAGGACAGCGCCCGTACGCGTCCTCACCTCGCCGGTGCTGAACGGACGTTGGGTCAGCTTGGCGATCCCGAAGTCGAGGATCTTGAGCAGCTCGCGCCCGGGTAGGTGGGGATCGCGAATCAGGAAGAAGTTGTCGGGCTTGAGATCGCGGTGGACGATCCCCTGGGCGTGCGCCGCGCCCAGCGCGCCCGCGGCCTGACCGGCGATCTCGACGGCGGCTCCTAGCGGCAACCGCCCGGCCGCGGTCATTCGAACCGCCAGGCTCTCGCCGACCAGGTACTCCATCACGATGTAAGGAGCCCCCGAGGGCAGGACCCCGAAGTCCGACACCTCGACGATGCCGCGATGCCCGACGGCGTTCGCGGCGCGCGCTTCGTTGAAGAGGCGCTGAACCATCTCGTCACTGCGCGCCAGATCGGGATGCAGCACCTTGACGGCGACGCGACGCCCGAGCCCGGGATGCTCCGCCAGGTAGACCATTCCCATGCCCCCCTCTCCGAGGAGCTTGGTGATCCGGTAGTTGCCGATGCTCTGCCCGACCATTCCGGGTGTTGACTACTGTCCGAGCTTACCTTCGTACGAGTCGATGCGGGGCGCGGCGCGGCGGGCGGCGGACAGGGCGTCGACGGCGAGACGGCCGTGGGTCTTGAACAGGGCGAAATCCTGCCCGTTCTCGGTGATGACCTCGCGGACGTTGTCGGTGAAGTGCCCGCCGTCTCGCAGGTCGACGACCACCTGGGTGCCCAGGACGGCGGCTTCCTCCAGAACATCCAGAAAATCGCATTTCTCGACGATGTGAGCCATGGCTTCCTCCGGCGCTTTCAGGTTTGCCTCGCTCTCAACTTGCATCCGTGGATGCCGTCGCGCCAGTCACGGCTCGGGCGACCTCGACCGACGCGCCAGCGCCAGCAACAGGACCGAAAGCGCCAGCAGCGCGGCTGGATCCGGCTGACCGATCGGCGACAGGGCGCAGCCCCCTTGTGGGGCTGCGCAGGTCGTCGGTGGGTCGGCTGGTGCCAGGTAGCCGGGCGGCGCGGGATAGAGCGCACAAAGGGCACGGACAGCCTCCGGCGACAGGACCCGTCGCGAGATGTCGCCCGGCTCGATGGTGGGGAACATGGTGTCGTCCAGGATCTCCTGGGGGGCTCCGTAGCAGTTTGGCACCGGGACACCGAGGTCGTCCGTGGCGCGCTGTCCGACGCCGCTGTAACAGCGGTGCGCGAGACCGAGCAAGTGACCGACCTCGTGGGTGAGGGCGCTCTGCAGATCGTGCCGGTCGGACGGCTGCCCCGCTTCGTCGAGCGCCGCCCAGTCGACGGTCAGGGTGTTGAGCTCGGTGTCCGAGTCCCGGATGTCTCCGGTCGGGGAGGCGAACACCGACGTCGCCGCCAGCGCCGACGGTGGGTTGCAGATCGCCGGCGCGCCGGTCGCCGGCGGCGGGTCGGTCCCGACCGGGCACCAGCCCTCGCGCCGCGCGCCCATGACGCTGACGCCGTCGCTGCCGGGCAGGGGACCCGCGCCGGCCGAGAAAGAGACCACGAGCTCCAGATTCGTGCAGGAATTGGCCGCCGCGCTCCACGCCCGCGTCGCGCCTTGCACCGCGGCCCGCATCTGCTCCTGGCTCAAGCCGGGGAGATCGTCGAGGTGGGCCTGCACCGCGATACACGAACGTCCCCAGCGAATGGGGACACCGCCCTCGGTCAGGGCGCGCACGTAGGCCATCGCCGGCCGGGCGGGCGCCCACATGGCCAGCGCCAGCCCGATCGTCCAGCCGGCGCGCCCGCGCCCGCGGCGCCGACACCGAGATCCGCGGGCGCCTCGCGCCGGCGGCCGCGGGCGCCGGTCCGGCGCTGGCCGTCCCGCGCGCGAGCGCGAGCGCGAGCGCAGCCGCAGCAGACCAAAGGCGACGGCCGGCCCGGCGAGGAGGCCGCCCGGATCGTCGCCGGCGACCGAGCAAGCGCCGCATCCCTTGCCCTTGGGACCGGTGGGTGCGCCTGCGTCTGCGACCCCCGCGTCGCCCGAGCGACACACCGCCGGGGGAAACAGGCCGAGCGCCATCTGTCGGCCACAATCGATCAGACAGGCCTGATAGACGCAGGGGCTGACGGCCTCGATGTCGTCGAAGCGCATGCGCGGGGTGAAGGTGTCGCCCCCGTCGTCGGAGGACGCGAGGGCAAAGTCGTCCAGCGCGTTGTCGGTGGCGACGAACAGGATGCCTCCTCGTTCGCCGAATCCTTTCGGGTGGACACCGGGCCGCCATGAGGAGAAGGTCGCGCCGCGGTCGATAGAGCGGTAACCGACCAGGGTGGCCCCGAGGAGACCGTTCACCAGCACGGTCCCATCTCGACGGGCAAAGAACGTGGTCAGGGTGCCGCCGGTCAGATTCACCGGGGTGGTGAAGCTGTGACCCCCGTCGGTCGACACCGCGATCGAGTCGACTGTTCGCAGCTGTGCGTTGGTTCCACTGACGCGCAGGTAGACGCGATTGGCGTCGTCGGGATCGATGGCCGCCAGTGACACCCGGCTGGCGCCCAGCGACGGCTCGAGATCGATGGTCTCCCAGCCCACGCCCGCGTCTGCCGAGCGGATCAGGCGCGGGTGCGAAAGGGTGTCGTTCGGCGAGGTCGCGAACGCGGTCAGGTACACGACCGCCGGATCTGCGCGCGCCAGCTCGACCCCGGTGAAGTGAGTGTCCGCAGGGGCGGTGAACAACGCCGGCGCACGGTAGTTGAGCCCGCCGTCCCGTGACTCGAACAGCGCCAGCGGCGCGAACCCGGCGGGCGCGGGAGGTTCCGCCAGCAACAGGACGTGCGACGGATCGATAGGGTCGGGGAAGAAATCCAGCACCCGACCGCCATCGAAGGGACCCGTGGCCAGTTTCCAGGTGCACCCGTGATCGAGGGTGACGGCGGCGCCGTAGTCGGACAGCGCGAACATCTGATCGTTCGGGGCCGGTCCCATCGTGTAGAGCCGGCCGTTGGTGGTGGCCTGGCTCTCGCAAGCGTAGCGCCAGTGAGCCCCTTCGTCGTCGCTGAAGACCAGCCCGAAGGTGGCGGCCACCGTGATCTGCTCGGGGTGATCGGCAGGCAGCAGCACCGTCACGGCGTTGGGGAAGGCGCCGTCGGCGTGAGCCACACCGGGCTGTCCCAGCAGCAGGCCCAGCAACGTCGATGCAGCGGCCGCGACCTGTGATGCGCGCCGGCGCCCGAGGTCCGTGGCCCGGCTAGCGTCGCACATAGGTGTCGGCCCGCACGGGACCGGTGGGGCCCAGGCGATACAACACCAGCGTCGACCCGGAGTCGGACGAGGTGTAATAGACCACCTCGCCGGGCGCGCCTGGGGGGCCCCCGTCGCTCCCGCCATCCGCTTGCTCCGCGTCGGCGCCGGCGTCCGCCTGCAGATTGTCGCCGCTCGGGCAGGTGGGAACCAGGCGAATCATCGTCCCCGATACGCTGGCGCTGGCGGTGGTCCGGGTTTCCATCGCCGACGTGAACATTGCCTGGTCCAGGGTCCAGCTGGCCCCCGATCCCTGCAGCGCCAGGCTCTCGACCAGCGGCTCGCCGATCGGCCCGGTGGCGCCACCGGGGTCGGTATAAAGGGTGCGATCGATCAGCTCATACATGCCGGCGGCCAGCTGGCCGCCGTGGGGGGCGGGGGCGTTGTCGTCGACCTGGATCTGGGCGACGCAGGGACCAGTCGCGATCAGCGCATTGCACGTCGGACCCGAGCCGCCGTCGGGCCGCACGCAGGTCGGCGGCGACGCGTCGCTTTCGCCGTCGGCGTCGCCATCAGGGGTTCCGGACTGGTCCGGCGCGGCGGCGTCACTGTCCGCGGGATGCTCCGCCAGGGCGCCGCCATCGCCGTCGACCAGCGCCGAGCTGTCGCCGCAGCCACCGGCCGCGACCGCCGCCAGGCAGACCCAGAAGCCGGTGCTCCAGCCACGCCAGGGGCGGTGGCGATGGTGGTGGCGGTGGTGATGTCCGTTTTTCATGGCGGGCGCTGTTCCGCGACCGCCGCGGCGACGAAGGTGGCCACGCAGGCGATCTCGCTGGCCGACAGCGGAAAGCTGCCCTGCGGCATGCGGTCACCGCACGGAGGGGGCGTGGCGAGCTTGTCCAGCAACAGCCCGCCGCCCTGGCCGTCGATCACCACCGCGCCCAGGCTTCCGCAGCGCGACCCCGAAGCCGGTTTACCCAGCAGGCGCGCCGCCAGGTCCGGCGCGCCCAGGTCGAGTCCACCGCTGTCTCCGGGTGAGCCGTCGTGACACCCGGAGCAGTTGACGATCAACAGTTGCTTTCCATCGCAGGTGGGATGCATCGCCGGCGCGGCTGGCCCGCCGCCACACGACACCGCCGCCAGGCAGAAGACCAAGGACGGCGTTCCCCGCATGCCCCGGGATCAGTTTCGAACCGTGTACGTCGCCAGCATGCCCGCGAGGATGTGATCGCCGACGTGGCAGTGATAGAGCCAGGTCCCCACGTCGTCCGGGGTCATGTCGGCCACCAGCAGCGACGCGGGCAGCAACTCGACGACGTCCTGCCGCGCGCCGTGCACCAGCACGGTGTTTCCGTGCCAGTGCGGGGTGTGCAGATCGACCTCGGTTCCCATACCCATCAGGTTCCAGCGCACCCGCTGTCCCTGGCGCATTGTCAGACCCGGCAAGTTGCCGAAGACGTAGCCATTGATCGAGTGCATGAGGTTGCTCTCGACGAACTCTTCATCCTCGGGATCGACGCTGGCCGGGTCGCCGGCGAAGGTGTCGATGTTCTGCTGCAAGTAGTGGCTCTGGTTCTCGTCGGAGACCAGAAACATGGTGAACAGCTCGACGTCGACGTCCCTCGGCGTTCCGTCCGCGCGCGCCTGTCCGGCCGCCGTCACCACCAGCGGGCCCATGAGGCCGGTGTACGTGTCGGCGACCTCGTCGGTGTGGGAATGGTACATCCAGAACACCGAGCTTCCATCGGCCGGCCCCGGACCTGCGCGCTCGGGAACGGCCCAGCGATAGGTATAGGTCCCTCCTGGCGGGACGCCGTCGTCTCGCTTGGCTGCGGCGCCGGTGCCGTCGTTGTAAGGGGCGCCCTCGTTGGCCTTGTCGTAAAAGACGCCATGAGGATGGATGCCCGCCGGGAACTGACTGTTGTTCTTGAAGTTGACGACGATGGTGTCGCCGACCACCGCGCGAATGACCGGCCCCAGCGTGCCCAGGCTCGGATCGGCGCGCCGCCGTCGGGTGAAGGTGCCGTCGGTGTACTCGCGATAGAGAGCCTTCACGTAGCGTTTGCCAATCCGGTCCGGGCCATTGGCGACGAACACGTTGGCGACATCGTCGAACGGCTCGCCGGTGATTTGATTGATGCCGGTCGGCGCGTAGTCCCAGACCACGTCGTCGGCGGCGATGAAATAGGTTCGCGTCTGTGCCACGTAGCTGGTGGTCTCGGACGGATCCTGAGTCGCTCCGGCATTGTCGCCCAGGCAACCGGTCGCCGCGATCGACGACGCCAGGGTCAACACCGCCAATGCCTGCCAGTGCGACCCTACCTGGCGCTCGACGCTGCGCGGAAAAGAATTGGTGCGGGATATCGGTGAAGTGCTCCGAGACATGGCAACCCCCTTCTGGAATGTGACCGGCGCGACCACCCGATGATTGCACGTGGGGAGGCTGCGAAAAAATACAAAAGGTGAGGGATGCGAACATTTTGCAGGCTGGTCCCGGTGACGACTCGCGTTCTCCGCTGCAAAAAGACCGGTTTCCTGCGCGGGCCGCCTCAATCCCCGTGCGCCGCGGCCAGTCTCGACTCCAGCCTCCTGCGTCGCATGTGGCGTTTCTCGACGCGACCCGATGCCTACGGCGACCGCCCTCCGAAAATTATCGGACCGCCGCCCAACCAATCGAGGAGTTGACGAGCCTCGTCGCGACGATAGCCACGGGCCGGGCCGTTGGCGAACGGGCGCAACGCTCGCGCGGCCTGGCCGTAGCTGCCGACACGGATGAGACAGATGGCGCGATTGTAGGAAGCCTCGGGAGCCAGACTTCCGTGCGGAAAGGCCGCCAGATACGCGTTCCAGGCGGCCAGTGCACGTGCCGGCGCGTCGTCGATGAAGTGGGCGCGGTGCGCGCGCCCGTAGGCAATGGCCTCATCCTGCCGCAGGTCGGGAGCCGAGAGGTCGTCGGGGATTCCTCCGGCGCTCGCAGCCAGTGGTGGGATCACGCGCACCGCGCGGCCCGCAGCCCTCGGCGTCGCCGGGCTGACACCGTCTGTGGTCGGCAACCGGATCGCCGTGGGTGCGCGCCACCGTCGCTGAGCCGCCGGCAGTGCCGCCGACACCGACGATATGGCCACCACTGCGGCGGCGATCGGCAACCCGATCCGACGCAGCCGCGCGCGCCGCTCAGCCGCCCGGCCCGCATCGACCAGGATGCGCGCGCGCGTCGGGGCACCATCGGCGGGCCCGTCGGTCAGCTCGCGAAATGCGCGCACCATGGCGTCGAGCGAGGCCGGCGCGCGCTTCATGTGCTCCGCTCCTCGTCCAGCCAGTCACGTAGCCGCCGGCGCGCGTGGTGAAGCCGGGTGCGCACGGTGGCCTCGGGAGCGCCCGCGATGAGCGCGGCCTGCGCCGACGTCAGCTCCTCGATCTCGCACAGCACGAAGGCGATTCGTTGCGGCAGCGACAGGTGGTCCAGGGCGGCGGCCAGGCGCGACCCCAGCTCGCGCCGATAGGCTTCCTGCTCCGGATCGCGTGGCCCCGCGCGCTGATGATCATCGGCCAGCCGCGCCAGCGCGCGCTGGCGCCGAGCGGCGGCACGCTGATGGCGGCGCGCGCGCTTGACCGCGATCGCCAGCAGGAAGGTCTCCAGACCGACCTCGCCTCGGAAGCGACCGATGGCGTGCGGGAGCGCGGCGAACACTTCCTGCACGACGTCCTCGGCCGCCGCCGCGTCGGACAGCAGGCGGCGCGCCAGCACACGAACGCGCTGGTGCCAGCGGTCGAACGCGCGCGCCAACCCGTCGAGGTCGTGGCAGCGCAGACGGTCGAGGATGGCCGCCTCGTCCGCTATTTCGTCAGCGGTCGAAACGGAGAGGGCAGGGCGTGCCGCCGCGCGCACAATCACGGCACCTTCAATCTGACCCCTGCGGTGGCGCTGAGGAAATCCGTGACCAGGCCGCTGGACGCGAGGTGAACGCCAAGGCGGGCGACCAGGTCGAGGTCGTCGCTGATCGACAACCCGATCGCACCCACCGCCCGCGCGTACAGCGCCGGCTGGACCTGCGTGCTGACGGTGGTCTCGGAGAGCGAGCCCGTCACCGACGAGTTGGTGACGGTCGTGGTCGCCGCCGGGATCCTGACGGCCAGCAGGCCCGCGCCCAGCGTGGCCTCGGCGAACCAACCGCGCTTTTCCCAGCGCGACCCGATGAACCCCAGCAGGCCCAGCAGGTGCGACGTCGGCCCGGCGTCGAGCGCGCCACCGATCGCCAGCCCATCGGGCCGGGTCCGATGCTGCACTTCCAGCGCGTAGTTGCTCTCGTAGACGACCCCGTTCCCCACACAATTGGAGCGCAGGCAGGGTTGGGTCGCGGTCAGGCCGCCGGCCGCCGTGACCGCCCAGCGCGCGTCCGGTCTTCCGGTGTTCCATCCCCGTTGAGCCGCGACGCTCGGGAGCGACGTTGTCGGGTCGACGACGGGTGGCAGCCGCGGCGGCTCGGTGGCGGCGCGATCGAGTGCGGGCGGAGGATCCGCCGCCACCAGCGCCGGTGGCGGTGGGGCTGCCTGCGCCGGTGGGGGCAGCGGCAAGATCGCGCTCACCTGATCGCGCGCCAGGTTGCCCGCCAGCCAGGCGATCGCGCGCAGGCGCGCCGAACGGTCCGGCGTATCCGGGATGACCCGAGAGACGCGCGTCGCGCTCCCTTCGCGCAGCGAGATCCGGATCTCGCCACCGCCAAGCGCGACGAGCAACAAGTCGGATGCCTCGGCCCCGCTCGGGTCACGAAGTGACGTGACCGGCTGGCCCAGCTCGGTGGCGATTCGCTGGCGAACCATGGCCGCGTCGACGCCCAGCCCCGGTTGCGCCTCGACGATGACCAGCAGCGGACCGCCACCGGCCCAGGCCGAGCCGCCGCCCGCGATCGCCACCCCAACCCAGCCCACCGCCAACATCCAGCATTTGCCCATGCCCAGATGTCGCCCGAAGCGGCGATTTTGTTCAAACCGAATCTTCCCGCGCCGGCCTCATCGACCGGGATCGACCGGACAGGGCTCGAGTTTTGGCCGACGTGGTCGGGGTCAGTGCGCTTTCTTGTCGACCTCCCAGAGGGCGAAGGGATTGCCCTGGGGATCGCTCAGGATCGCGAACCAGCCCATACCGGGCACCGCTGAGCGGCCGCGCGAGACGGTCGCGCCCAGCTTCTTCGCTCGCTCGAGCGCGCCGTCGATCGATTCGACGCTGACGTAGTTCACCACGTGGCCGGTGAATCCGGCGGGGCGTCTGGCGATGCCGCCGTTGATACCCCCGGTCTGGCCGGTGGGGCGTCCCCGGTCGTCGGTCTCGACCGTGCGGACCATGCGGTAGTCCATACCCGCAGCCGCCTCCACCTTCTCTATCTTCCAGTCGAAGAGGCCGCTGTAGAACTTGGCCAGGCCGTCAGGGTCATCCGCGTAGATCTCGAAGTGCGCAACGGGGTTCTTGTTCATGGGACCCTCCCTTCATTTGAAGCTAGGAACCAGGCGACGCAGATCAACCGGCGGTCGGATCAGCATTTTGCTCGATCGAATCTCGTCCTTGGGCTCAGGCATTGCTTCATGTCTCGACCAGCACGGTGGTGGCGCCGGGCGTGGGCTGGGGTTGGGGGACGCGCGCGCCGCGCAGGCCGACGCCACGGACCAGGACGTAGAACACCGGGGTCAGCACCAGGCCGAAGAAGGTCACGCCGAGCATGCCCGCGAACACCGCCACGCCCATGGCGCGGCGGATCTCGGCGCCGGCGCCGGTCGACACGACCAGCGGGATGACGCCCATGATGAACGCGAACGAGGTCATCAAGATGGGTCGCAGGCGGATACGCGCCGCCTCCAGCGCCGCCGCCACCGGCGCCCGCCCCTGATGCTCGAGCTCGCGCGCGAACTCGACGATCAGGATGGCGTTCTTGCAGGCCAGGCCGATGAGCACCAGGAACCCGACCTGGGTGAAGACGTTGTTGTCTCCGTCGGTGAGCCAGATACCGGCCGCCGCGCACAGCAAGCTCAGCGGAACGATCAGGATCACGGCGGCCGGTAGTGACCAGCTCTCGTACTGCGCGGCCAGCACCAGGAACACCAGCAGCACGCACAGGATGAAGATGAAGCCGGTGGTATTGCCGGCCAGCCGCTGCTGATAGGTGAGGTCGGTCCACTCGAAACCGATGCCGTTGGGCAAGGTCTCGCGCGCCAGCCGCTCCATCACCTCCACCGCCTGGCCCGAGCTCACGCCGGGCGCAGGGCCGCCGTTGATGTCGGCGGCCGGGTAGGCGTTGTAGTGGAGTTGCTGGTCCGGTCCGCGCGACGCCTTCACCCGCAGCATCGATCCCAGCGGCACCATGCCGCCCTCGGCGTTGCGCACCTTGAGCTGGGCGATGCTCTCGGAGTTGCTCCGGAAGGGCGCGTCGGCCTGTACGATCACCTGGTAGGTACGCCCGAAGCGGTTGAAGTCGTTGACGTAGACCGACCCCAGGTAGATCTGCATGGTGCGAAACACTTCGGTGAGCGACAGGCCCGCTTGCTTGACCTTCTCGCGATCGACGTCGACATCGAGCTGTGGCACGTCGATGCGATAGCTCGAGAACAGACCGGCCAGCTCGGGGGTCTGATAGGCCCGCGCGACCAGCGCCTGGGTGGCCTTGGCCAGCTCCGCCTCACCCATGCCGGCGCGATCCTCGATCTCCATCTTGAAACCGCCCACCGTCCCCAGGCCCATCACCGGTGGTGGCGGGAACACGGCGACGAACGCGTCCTGGATGCTCGCGAACTTCCGGTTCAGCGCGCCGGCGATGGCCGGTCCGTACAGCTCCTTGGATCGCCGCTCCTCGAACGGCGTCAGCGCGAAGAAGATGATCCCGGCGTTGGAGGCGTTGACGAACCCGTTGATCGAAAGGCCCGGGAACTGCACGGCGCCCGAGACCCCCGGCTGCTTGAGCCCGATCTCCGCCATCTTGCGCACCACGGCGGTGGTGCGGTCCAGGGTGGCGGCGTCGGGCAGCTGCGCGAACGCGACCAGGTAGCGCTTGTCCTGCGTGGGCACGAAGCCGCTGGGCAGCCGCGAGAAGGCGAACGCCGTCACCGCCAGCAGGCCGGCATAGACGGCCAGGGCCACGCCGCGCCGCCGGATGACCCGACCGGCGGCCCGGCCGTAGCCCTCCGAGCCGCGCGCGAACAGCCGGTTGAAGCGGCGGAACAACCATCCGAACAGGAAGTTCAGCAGGCGGGTCAGGCGGTCGGGCGCGACGTCGTGGCGGCGCAGCAGGATCGCGCTCAACGCCGGCGACAGGGTCAGCGAGTTGATGGCCGAGATGACCGTCGAGAACGCGATGGTGAGGGCGAACTGCCGGTAGAACTGGCCGGTCAAACCGCTGACGAAGGCCACGGGAATGAAGACCGCGCACAGCACCAGCGCGATGGCGATGATCGGCCGGCTCACCTCCTGCATGGCCTTGTAGCTGGCTTCGCGCGGCGACAGACCGGCGGCGATGTTGCGTTCGACGTTCTCGACCACCACGATGGCGTCGTCGACGACGATGCCGATCGACAGCACCAACCCGAACAGTGACAGGGTGTTGATCGAGAACCCGAACGCCAGCAGGACGGCAAAGGTGCCGACGATCGAGACCGGGACGGCCACCAGCGGGATGATCGACGCGCGCCAGGTCTGCAGGAACAGCACGACCACGAAGACGACCAGGACAATGGCCTCGAACAGGGTCTTGGCCACCTCGGCGATGCCTTCGCGCACGTTGGTGGTCGGGTCGTACACGACCTGGTATTCGACACCCTGCGGGAAGTTGCGCGACAGCTGGTCCATGGTCTCGCGCACGGTGCTCGACACCCGCAAGGCGTTGGAGCCGGGAGCCTGGAAGATACCCATCGCCACAGCGTCCTTGTTGTCCAGCATCGATCGCAGGGAGTAGCTGCCGGACGCAAGCTCGACGCGGGCCACGTCGCCGAGGCGGGTGATCTGCCCGTCGGCGCCGGTCTTGACGACGATGTCGCGGAACTCATCCTCGCTGGTGAGGCGCCCGCGCGCGTTGACGGTCAGGGTGAAATCGACGGGCTGGTTCATGGGCATGCCGCCGACCACGCCGGCGGCGACCTGGACGTTCTGATCGCGGATGGCGCCCACGATGTCCGAGGCCGACAGTCCGCGGGCCGCCACCTTGTTCGGATCCAGCCACACCCGGATGGCGTAGTCGCCCGCGCCGAAGATCACCACCTGACCCACGCCGGGGATGCGCGCGAGCACGTCCTTGACCTGCAACACGGCATAGTTGCGCAGGTACACCATGTCGTAGCGGTTGTCGGGCGAGACCAGGTGCACCACCATGGTGATGTTGGGCGAGCTCTTGACGGTGGTCACGCCCAGTTGCCGCACCTCCTCGGGTAGCCGCGGCAGGGCCTGGCTGACCCGGTTCTGCACCTGCACCTGCGCCAGGTCCGGGTCGGTCCCCACCCGGAAGGTCACGGTCAAGGTAAGCACGCCGTCCGAGGTCGCCTGCGACGACAGGTACAGCATGTTCTCCACGCCGTTGATCTGCTCCTCGAGCGGTCCGGCCACCGCTTCGGCCAGCACGCGGGGATTCGCGCCCGGATACACGGCGTGCACGACGATCGAGGGCGGGACCACCTCGGGGTACTCGCTGATGGGCAGGGTGAAGATGGAGATGGCGCCGGCGATGAAGATGACGATCGAGAGCGCGGCCGCGAAGATCGGCCTATCGATGAAGAAGCGTGAAAGACGCATGGCGGTTTCCTCGACTCCGGGGCTAGGGATTGGCAGTGGCGGTGGCGCCGGCGGCGGAACCGGATGCGGAGCCGGATGGGCGCGCGTCCGCCAGCATGGGGCCGGGGGTCGCGGTCACTCTCATTCCGGGTCGCACCCGTTGCAGACCGTTGACGACGACCTTCTCGCCCGGCTTGATCCCGCCGGCGACCACGCGATAGCCGTCCACCAGGCGGCCGAGCTGGATCGGCCGATACTCGACGGTGCTGTCGTCCTTGACCACCAGCACGAACTTCTTGTCCTGGTCGGTGCCGACGGCGCGATCGCTGACCAAGGTGGCCTGGTAGGCGGCGCCGCCCACCAGCTTGAGGCGCGCGAACAGCCCGGGCGCGAAGACGTGGTCCTTGTTGGTGAAGACCGCGCGCGCCCGCACGGTGCCGCTGCGCGGATCGAGCTGGTTGTCGAAGAAGTCCACGTATCCCTCGTGGGGAAACCGGTCACCCTCGCTGGCCGTACCCATCAAGATCGGCGTGCGGTGGTCGCGCGGGCCACTGCCCCCGCGCGCGGCGTATTTCAGGAAGCTGCGCTCGTCGGCGTCGAAGGACGCGTAGATCGGATCGAGCGACACCACCGTGGTCAGGCGCGTAGCGGCTCCCGCTTGCACCAGGTTGCCCGCGGTGACCTCGGCGCGACCCACCCGACCGCGAATGGGAGAGCGCACCTTGGTCCACTCCAGATTCAGTCGCGCCGTGGCCACCGCCGCCTGCGCGGCGTGGACCGCGGCCGCCGCGCGTTCGGAGGCGGCGGTGCGGTTGTCCAGTTCCTCGCGCGAGATCGCGTCCCCCGCCGCCAGTTGCTTCGATCGCTCCAGGCTGCGGGCGGCCAGCGCGGCGGCGCTGCGAGCCTGCACCAGATCGGCCTCGGCGCGCGCCACCTCGGCCTGGTAGGGGCGCCGGTCGATCTCGAACAGGACTTCTCCCTTGCGCACCTCCTTGCCGGCGACGAAGACCACGCGTTCGATATAGCCCGAGACCCGCGGCCGGATCTCGACTGACTCGACCGCCTCGAGGCGGCCAATGAACTCGTCCCATTCGGTTATCGAGCGTTCCTCGACCGCGGCGACGGTCACCGCCGGCGCCGGCGGCGGCGGCGCGGAAGCGTGCACCGGTTGCCGGCAAGCCGCGAGTAACAGGGCCGCGCTCCAGGGAGCGGCCGCGCGGGCGAGGTTTCTCAATCGTTTCATGTCGTGCTCCATTTTGTTGTACGGGGTCGGTGTGCCGTCCTCCGTTGCAACCGTTGCAACGGGCGCGCCGAACCCGGGCGCGGGTGGGTTCACGCGATCGCGCGATCCGCACGGCAGATCTTCGAACATCGCGCGCCTCGGATCGGCTGGTCCGTCGGAGATCAGACAACAGCTGTCGGAAACGGGGCAAGCGTGTGCGTCTTGAAGATCCGCGGCGGCCCCTGCGCCGGGATCCCCTCTCCCGCGGTCCGCCTCGGGGGAGGCGGCCGGAGGCTTAGCCTTGCCGCTGGCGGGGCAGGCGGATCAGGAACGTGGTGCCGCGATCGCCGCTCGAGTCGACGGAGATGGTGCCGCCGTGCGCGTCCACGATCTCCTGCACGATGTAAAGGCCCAGCCCCAGTCCGCGCGGACGGTCCTGGTCGGGGCTCTCGCCGGCGCCCTGCGTGAACGGCTGGAAGAGCGAGGCCATCTGCTCGGGCGGAATCACCGGACCCCGGTTTCTGACCGCCAGCAGGGCTTCGTTCCCGCACACGTCGACCGACACCTCGACGGGCGCGTCGCGGGCTCCGTGCGTGAGGGCGTTCCCGATCAAGTTCGACAGCACCTGCTCCATGCGGGCCGGGTCCAGCTCGCACGGCTCCGGGCTGCGCACCTCGAGGGCGATGACCCGATCGGGATAGGTGACGCGAAGCTCGTCGATGACCCGTCCCGCGATCACGGCGGGCTCGACCAGGATGGGACGGGTGGGGAACGATCCGCGCCAGCGGCTCTCGCTGAAATCGAGCAGCGATTCAATCATCGCCAGCGACCGTCGCGCGGCCCGGTCCATCTGGGCCAGACGCTCGCGCACGTCGCCTGGTAGATCGGCGCGCGACATCGTCACCCTGGCCAGGGCGACGATCGCGCTCAGCGGGTTGCGCAGCTCGTGGCCCAGGATGCCCATCACCCGATCGCGGTAGACCCAACCCGGGCCCAGCAACTCTGGAGAGGGTTCTAGCGGCGACTCTGGCAGCGAATCTTGCACTCGTAGCGCCTGGTCTGAAGTCACGCGAGAGGATGCCATGGAGTCTCTATGGGTCAACTACGGCTGCTGGTTTAACGACGCCTGTCGTCTTTCCGACAGGGCTACCCGGAGCGGGCCATTCCCTCCGGCGGCGCCGCCAGGCGCGTCTTCACGGAGATGACGAACGGGGAGGGGCAGGATCGACAGGGCCAGCGATCTTTTTCGGATGTGGCCTTCTCGCACAAAGTTTGCTTCACTTCGGGATCATGGAGCCCGAGGCGTCCGCGGTCCGACGGCGCGCGCGGTACCACGCACTGCGGGGTGGCCCGCCCGCGCAGGTGGCCCAGGGCGTCGCGCGCACCCGGCGTTTTCAGGTGCTGTTGTTCCAGGTGGTCGCGCTGGCGTTCCTGGCCGTGCGCGGTTTCCCCGGTCAACGGCTGGCGGTCCACGCGGTCATCTGTCTCATCTACCTTGCGGTGTCCCGGTATCCCGCCCCGCCCATCACCGAGCGCGCCAAGGTGCGCATGCTGATCGGGGGTCTGCTTTCATTCGGCGCCTGGTTGGCCAACACCGGCGGACTGTCGAGCCCGCTGATTCCGCTCGGCCTGGGAATGCTGCTGCCGGCGATGCTGATCTTCGAGACGCAGCGGCAAAAGCTGCTGTTCGCCGCGGGCGGGCTGGCGATGCTGCTCGCCGTCGCGTTGCTGTCGCTGTGGCCGATCGGGGCGCTGGTGGCGCCGCTCGCGCCGCGCGGCGGCCACCCCTCGCCCGAGTTCGTGGTCCTGGTCGTCGGCTCCATCCTGGTCACCGCCAGCCAGGCGTCGACCTTCTGGGCCCACGTGGCGGCGGCTTACGACAAGGTCGCGATCGAGCTCGGCGCGCGGCGCGAGGAGCTGTGCTCGGTCGGCGAGGATCGCACGCGCGAGCTGGAAGGGGCCGCCGCCCACCTGGCGCACGAGATGAAGAACCCGCTGGCGTCGATCAAGTGCTTGTCCGCGCACCTGGCGCGCGGCTGCTCGCTCGACGCCAAGACCGTCGAGCGGCTCGAGGTCGTGTCGGCCGAGGCCGACCGCCTGGAATCGATCGTCGATGGATTCGTCTCCTTGTCGCGCGGGTTGGGCGAATTGACCGTGCAGCGCATTCGCCCGTTCGAGCTCGCGCGCGAGCTCAAGCTCCTGCTCGACGCGCGCGCCAGCGACGTCGGCGTGACCCTGGAGCTGACCGGCCGGCCGGAGCTGGAGGTGGAGGGCGACGCCAAGAAGATCTACCGCGCGCTGTTCTGTCTGCTGATGAACGCCGTGCAGGCTTCGCGGTCGGGCCAGACGGTGACCATCGACGTGAGCCCGGCTGCGCCGGCGAGCACCAGCTCAGCGCCCGGCCACGTCCGCGTGCGGGTGGTCGATCGCGGCGAAGGCATGAGCCACGAGGTGCTGGAGCGGTTGAAACGGCCCCCCTTCAGCACGCGCAAGGAAGGCGCCGGCCTGGGCGTGGCGGTGGCGCGCACGTTGATCGAGCAGCACGGCGGCCGCCTGAAGTACGAGAGCGTTCCCGGCCAGGGAACCACGGCGACCATCGATTTGCCCCACCAGCCTCCCGCCTGTCCGGCCGCGCCCAAGCTATTGCCTGACGCTCTGCGGGAACGGCGCGAGGCGAGCTAGTGCCGCTGGTGCCACCAGCGTCCGCGCCCCCGCCGATCGAAAAAGTGATGGGTCGGGTCCTGGTGATTGATGACGACGCATCTCTGCGGTTCGCGCTGGAGGCCGTGCTGGGCGACGCGGGCCTCACCGTGGTGGCGAGCGCGAGCGGCGCCAGCGGCCTGCAGATCTTCGAAGCCAGCGGCGCCGACGCCGTGCTCACCGACCTGGCCATGCCAGAGATGGACGGGCTGGAGGTGCTGACCCGCCTGCGCGCGCTGGATCCTGGTGTCCCGGTGATCATGCTGACCGCTCACGGCTCGGAGCGGGTCGCGGTGGCCGCCATGAAGGCGGGCGCTTACGACTACATGCCCAAGCCCTTCGATCCCGACGAGATCGTGCTGGCGGTTCGGCGCGCCATCGAGACGCGCTCGCTGCGGATGCAGAACGCGCTGTTGCGCACCGAGAGCGCCCTCGGTCGCGCCATCGTCGCGGCCAGCCCGGCCATGCGCCGCGTGCTGGAGACCGTGGCCCGGGTGGCGCCCAAGGACGTGACCGTGCTGTTTACCGGGCCGAGCGGCGCCGGCAAGGACGTGCTCGCGACAGCGCTGCACGCGCACTCCGGGCGCGCCGACAAGCCGTTCATCCGCTTCAACGCCGCCGCGATCCCGACCGAGCTCGCCGAGGCCGAGCTGTTCGGCCACACCAAGGGGGCGTTCACCGGCGCGCAGGGCGCCAAGCTCGGCTACTTTCAGCAAGCAGACGGCGGCACCTTGTTCATTGACGAGGTGGGCGAGCTGCCGCTGGCGATTCAGGCCAAGCTGCTGCGCGCGCTGCAGTCGGGCGAGGTGCAACCGGTCGGCGGCCGGCCCGAGAAGGTGGACGCTCGCCTGGTCGCGGCGACCAATCGGGACCTGGCCGGCGAGGCCAAGGCAGGACGCTTTCGCGAAGACCTCTTCTATCGCCTCAACGTGGTGCCGATCCGCGTACCCCCGTTGCGAGAACGCCCGGAAGACATCGAGCCTCTGCTGCACGCGTTCGTCCGGCAATATGTCCAGCGCTACGGCATGACCCAGGTGAAGGTCGAACCCGACCTGGTCGACGCCATGAAGGCGCACCCTTGGCCGGGCAACGTGCGCGAGCTCGAGAACACCGTGGCGCGGCTGCTGGCGCTGGCGCCCGACGAACGGCTGTCGCTGGCGCTGTGGCGATCGCTGGCCGAGCCGCGCCCGTCCGCCGAGGGCGGATCCGCCAAGGGCGATCCTGGCCCCAACTATCCGCTGCGCACGCGCGTCGAGACCTTCGAGCGCGAGATCATCGCCGAGCAGTTCAGCGCCGCCAGGAACAACCAGAGCGAAACCGCCCGGCGGCTCGGCGTCTCTCGTCCGGCGCTGGTCGAGAAGCTACACAAGTACGCGCTCATCTAGGGCAAGTACAGGCGGACCTGGAAGACGAACTGTCGTCAGTCGTCAGTCGTCAGTTATCAGGAGGGACGACTGTCGACTGTCGACTGTCGACTGAGAACTGACGACTGACGACTTGTTGTTGTAAAGAGCGACGACAGGCGACGGAACCACGACAGGCGGCGCGCGGCGAACCGCCGAGACCACCGCCTCGCCGCCGCGGCGGCGGGCCGGCCCGTCGGTTGCAACGAGACCGCGCGTGATCAAACCGCTTGATGTCGTTCCCTCGAAGGTCCCGTCGTTGCGGGCGCGCCGGGCGCGGCACGCGCCGCGCGTCCTGGCCTGGATCCCCTGCGCGGCGCTGCTGGTGTGGTCGCCGGCCGCTCGGGCGCTGCAGCCGCTCGACGATTTCGTGCGCGGCGCCCGGACACAGAGTCCGGCGAACCGCGAGGCTGTCGCCAACCGCGCGGGGGCCGAGGCGCGCGCCGACGAAGCGCTCGGCGGCGCCCTGCCCGGTCTGTCCGCGGCGGCGACCTACGCCCGCAATCAGTGGGAGGTCAGCGTGGGCGGTCGGGCCATCCTCCCGCGCGATCAATTCGACGCCACCGTCACGCTCGCGGTGCCGCTGGTGGACCTGGCCAAGTTCGCGCGCATCTCGGCGGCCAACCGATCAGCCGAAGCCGCGGCCAACCGTCAAGAGGCCACCGCGCGCGAGACGGAGGCGCAGGTGGTCCAGCTTTACTACCAGCTGGCGGCGAACCTGGCGCTGGTCCAGGTCGCCCGCAACGCGCTCGAGGTGGTGCGGGTCAATCTTCGACTGACCGAAGAAGCCTCGCGCGCAGGAACGGTGACCGCGCTGGACGTGCAGCGAGCCAGGGTCGAGGTGGAACGCCAGAGTCAGCAGTTGACCAGCGCCGAGCTCGACGTGAAGCTGGCGGCCCGGGCCCTGGCCTCGCAGACCGGCGTGGTCGCCGACACCAGCGGCGTGCCACCGCTGGACGACGATCTGCACGGGGAACCGGCCCTGCAGGGCTTCGCTGCCGGTGTCCCGACAACGCCCGCGGTGCGCGCGGCGATCTCGGACCGAGCGGCGGCCGAACGCGGCGCCACGGCGCAACACCTGGCGCTGGTGCCCACGCTGGAGGGTAGGGTCAGCGAGCGCTACACCAATGCGGTCGGGTTTCTCGACGGGCATCACGAGGCCTACGCGGCCGTCCTCTCGCTGGTCTGGGCCTTCGACTTCACGACCATCCCCGCCATCCGTTCGCGCAACGCCGACGCCGCCGCGGCCCGCGCGCGCGAAGACCAAACCCGGCTCCTGGTCGGCGATGCGATCTTCCGGGCCTGGAGCACCATCGACGCCGACATCGCGCGCAGCCGCTCGGCCCGCACCCAGGCGGCGGTCAGCGCCCGCGCGGCCGAGGTGGCGCGCACCCGTTATCGTTCCGGTGTCGGCACCCAGCTCGAGCTCATCCAGGCCGATCGCGACGCCTACGCCGCCGAGGCCGGACGCATCCAGTCCGACGCTGATCTGCTGAATGCCCGGCGACAGCTACGCCTGATCGCGGGGGACGCCGCGTCACCTTAGTTAAGTCAAGTCAGAGACTAGCCGGAGCTGCGCGCGCCGCGCGGAACGGGGGGCGGCCCGTGCTGGCCGTAACCCAGCGTTTGCCCGGACTCGCGCGCCGGATGCGCGCCGCCGCCTGCCTTGTCGGCCATCTCGAGCCGCTCCTTGACGTCGGTGGTCTCCTTGAGGTCGGCCTCGAGCCCGACGATCTCGTGGCGCAGTGTCTCGAGCTGCCTTTCGAGATCAGAGACCTGGCTCTGAACCGCGGCGATGCGCTCCTCCGTTTGCAGCTGCTTGCGGGCAGCGTCGTCGATGATGTCCGCCAGGTGCACGTTCAGCGATTCGAGCGTCGTGCGCACGACCCGGACAATCAGCTCGCTGTTCTGGTCGGTCGGCAATGAACGCAATAAATGGATCGCTTCGGCAATGCCGTACGGACGTCCGGGACCCACCGCAGCAGGATTTTCGGCGCCCCAGGATCCCGCTTTGGATCCCACCTTGGATCCCACCTTGGACCCCTGCTCCGGATCGCTCTTCTTGGCAAAGATCGACATGGTCGCTCCTTTCGCTCGTGATAGGGAAGTTTAGCGCGCAGGGGGCGAATCCGGGGCTGATTCGTGATACCAATGGATCGATGGCGGAGTGCGAGCGCTGATGGATGGGCGAGTCGTGCCGATGACGTCTGGCCAGCCGGCCGGCCGGCCCACCATCGGGGTGCTGGTGGACTCGGTCAAGGACATGTACCAGAGCGCGTTGTTCGCCGGTCTGGTCGACGCGGCACGAACCCGGGACGTGAACTTGACCGTGTTCGCCGGCGGTATCCTGGGCGCGCCGGCCAACGAGGGCGTCTACCGTAACTTCGTGTTCGACCTGTGCACCGCGCGCAACGTCGACGGCGTGGTGCTGGTAGCGGGCGCGATTGGCAACCACCTGGGCGCGCCGGCCGTCGAGGCGCTGGCGCGCCGGCTGTCGCCGCTACCGCTGGCGAGCTTGGCCCTGGCGCTGCCCGGCATTCCCAGCGTCCTGCTCGACGAGGAGGCGGGGATGCGGCAGGCGCTGGAGCACCTGGTGGTACGCCACGGCTGCCGCCGCATCGCCTTCATCCGCGGGCCTTCGGTGAACGCGGAGGCCGAGCGGCGCTACGCGCTTTACCGAGCGGTGCTGGAGGAGCAAGGCGTCGCCCTTGATCCCGCCTTGATCTGCGATGGAACGTTCAACAAAGGCGCCGGCGCCGCCGCCATCAAGACGCTGCTCGACGATCGCGGCGCCGACTTCGACGCGGTCGTCGCCAGCAACGACATCATGGCGATGGCGGCGATGGCGGCGCTGCAAGAGCGCGGCATCGAGGTGCCGTCCGACGTCGCCGTGATCGGGTTCGACGATCTCGAGGCGGCGCGCTTCGCCGCGCCGCCGCTCACCACGGTGCGCCAACCCCTGAATCAACAGGTCGCGACGGCGCTGGACCTGGTGCTGGCGCAGATCGCGGGCCAGCAACCCCCCGAGCAGACGCTGACGGCGGCGGAGCTCGTCGTGCGTCGGTCGTGCGGGTGCCTCTCGGGCAGCGGCTCCAGCCTGCCCCGACCCGGCCGATCGGGGCCGGTGACGCGGACCGCGATGACCGTCGACACTTTGCTGTCCGAGCACGGTGACGCCTTGCGAGCGCAGATGGTGCAGTCCGTGCACGGCGCCGACGCGGCGCTGGCCGCCGGATGGGACGCGCAGCTTCTCGGCGCGTTCCAGGCCGAGCTGCGCGGCGCGAGCGCCGGCTTGTTCTCCGCGATGCTCGACGGGCTGCTCACGGCCGCCGCCAGGGCGGGTGACGACGTGGCCGCCTGGAACGGGGTGGTGTCCACGCTGCGCAGGCTGGTGTTGCCGGCGCTGACCGGCGATCCCTCCCGTTGGCTGCTGGCCGAGGATCTCTGGCACGAGGCGCGCGTCTCGATCGGGACCTTTGCCGAGGGCGCGCAGGCACAGCACCGGCTGAATCTACAGAGCCTGGCGCGCTCGCTCGCCGAGAGCAGCGCCACCCTGCTGGCCATCCACGATGTCCCTCTTCTGTTGCGCGCGCTGGCCGACCAGTTCCCTCGTCTCGACATCCCGGGCGCCTGGGTCGCGCTGTTCGAAGATGCGGGGCGCCAGTCGGCGCGGCTGGCGCTGGCGTACGACGAGCTCGACCCCAGCGGCAAGCCGGTGTCGTTGCCAGAGCGCGACCCGCCCCCGTTCACCGCCGAGGAGCTGATACCGGCAGCGGCCCGCCCGCTCGGCCGGCGACTCAGCGTGGCGGTCGAACCGCTGTTCTTCAACGCGCGACCGCTCGGGTTCCTGGTGCTCGAGCTCGGTCCGCAGGAAGGGCTGCTCTACGCTTCCCTGGCCGAGCAAGTGTCCAGCGCCCTCGAGGGCGCCCGCCTTCTGGCACAGCTGGGCGATCGCTCGACGCGCCGGCCCTGAAGCGCGCTCGAACGCGCGTCGCGTCGCCGTTGGTATTGCCGCAACACCCCGTTGGTGACGTAACAACGCCGGCGTTGCATGGGTTGCAACGACGGCGGTCATCGGGAAATTAATCCAATGCTTTCATGGCAAGTAGCAACGCGACCAGTCGGCAAAGCGTTGTTCCCGCGACATCGATCCACGTGCGTCATTGTGTTGTTTTTGTTGCATCTCATACAACGGTGACAGGCAACAGGTCAGGTTGCGGCATCCGTCGTCCGGATATTCATCGCGGCATGCGGCATCAGTAAGATTGCGTACCTGTCCTCCTTTGGGCATCACCGTGGGCTGATCGGCAGACCGGTACGACAATTGCTCGAGTGACCCCGCAGGCGCCGCCGACTCGAAGTGTGCACGCTCTCCGCGATCGCACACAGAGGCTGCGCCTCCCGAGTCAGCACGTGTGGCGACCTGCCGTCCGCGTGGTTCGACGGTAGACGTGCATCCGGTGATTGTTATCGGCTCGTAACCAACAACGGCGAGCGCAATGGAGGTGTATCAATGACTGCGGATCGATTGAAAGCGACCAGAATGGCCGGTTCGGTGCTTGTTGCGACGTCGTTGCTGTTTGTTGCGGCCTGCTCCTCCAACGGATACCTCGCCGGTGGTACGGCCTCCGGCGGCACGACCGGCGGCGACAGGGGGACCGGCGGCAACACCACGGGCCGCGGCTCGGGAACCGGCGGCTCGGGCTCCGGTGGCTCGACCCAGGGAACCGACGCGGGCACCGGTGTCACGCCTGACACCGGCCCCATCGTGCCCATCAGCTCGCCGGTCGAGGGCATGCCCGCCGAGGTGGCCGCGATCCTCGCGAACCGCTGCGCCAGCTGCCATACCTACGGTCAAGGCGATCTGGGGCTCTGGGGCTCGGTGCTCGACCTGTCGCGGCTCATCGACGCGGAGATCGTGGTGCCGGGCAATCCCAGCGCCTCGCGCATGATTGACCGCGTCGTGGTGCGCGGCGACATGCCGCCGCGCGGAGACCGCGTCCCCGCGGGCGAGGTCGCGACGCTCAAGAGCTGGATCACCAGCCTGAAGCGCACAGTGTCTTCGCCCCGCTCCGACGAGGATATCCTCGACGCGATTGCGGCCGACGTGCTCAAGGCTCGCACGCTGTCCTCCGACTTTCGTTACTTCAGCCTGGCCCACTTCATCGACCAGGGCCGCCCCGCCACCGAGGTCACGCGCGCGAAGAACGTCCTCGCCTTCACCGTGAACTCCCTGTCGCGGCGCGGAAACATCGTGCCGATGGTGCCCATCGACGCAGAGGGTTCGATCTTCAGAATCCGCCTGTCCGAGCTGGGATGGAACGCCGCGCTCTGGGATCAGCTCACCGGTTTTTACCCCTACTGCCTGGCCTCCCAGGTGGCGGGCCATCAATCGCTGTACACCCAGCTCGGCACCCAGGCTCCGTTTGTCCGGGCTGACTGGCTGATGGAGACCGCGACCCAGGCGCCGCTCTATGACCTGCTGGTCAACCTGCCCGCATCGGTCAATGCGCTGGCGACGCAACTGGGCGTCAACATCGCCAACGACATCAACCACCCGGGGCTGGTGGAGCCCGACAACCTGGTGCGCTTTGCGGTGAACCGCTCGGGCGTCTCCCTGCACAATCGCATGGCCGAGCGCCACCTCGGCACCGCCGGGCAGTATCTGTGGATCAGCTACGACTTCAAGAACGGCGTCGGCGTCCAGGACGTGTTTGCCAATCCGTTGGGGCCGAAGGCCGTCGACCAGCAGGGATTCGTTCACACCTTCTCCAACGACGCGGGCGAGGTCATCTTCACGCTGCCCAACGGCATGCAAGGCTACATGCTGGTCAACGCCGCGGGCCAGAAGGTCGCGGTGGCCGACACCGCCATTGTCCGCGACATCCGGCGCCCCAACGGCGTCGTCGCCAACGGCATCTCCTGCTTCGGCTGCCACGCCCCGGGTGGAATGATTCGACCGGTGTCGACGGATCAGATGCAGAGCTACATCCGGAGCCACGTCGGGGATTTCTTGAACAAGGAGTTCAACGAGATCACCGCCCTTTACCCGCCGGTCCTCTCGCCCGACGTGCTCAAGCTCGACAGCGGGCGATACCGCGGCGCCGCCGATACTCTCGACGGCGGCGGCCCGGACCGGGGCGCCCTGGAGTACCTGCCTTTCGTGGCGCTGGTGGGAGATTACGAGTCGACCCTGGGATTCCGCGGCGCCGCCGCCGAGTTCAACCAGGATCCGGCGGCGTTCAAGGCCACGGTGCTGGCCAACGACGCCGACAACCGGACCTTACCGCGGTCGCCGACGGATCCGCTCATCTCACGAGTCGACTTCGTCTGTGCCTGGCGAGATCTGGCGGTCAAGATCGAGGCCAAGCAGTTCTGCGCCAAGACCTTCGACGCGGCCGCTGTCCGGGGGCTCTGCCCGTGAGGAGCGTGGCGGGGCTGTTGTTCGTGGCGGGGAGCGCCGCCTGGGTGTTCGCCGCTTGTGTGGGACAGCTGCAATTCGATCCGGCCAGCTCCGGCATCGTTTCCGGGGCGGGCGGCAGTTCCTCCCCCGGCGGGGGCAGCGGCGGGGCGACCGGCGGCTCGACGGCGGGGACGGGAGGCGCAGCGGCGGACAGCGACGCAGGGGCCCAGGACGTGGCGACGCCAGCGTCCTGCCCCGCAGGCTTCGACGTGCTGACCACGGTGTTCAAGGACAAGTGCGGTGGCTGTCATGGCGCGGCCGCTCCGACCAAGAACCTCGACCTGGTGACGGCAGGGCTCGGAGCCCGGACCGTCGGGGTCGTCTCGACCTGTAACAACAAGCCGCTGGTCTCGACCACGCTGGTGAACGGTGAGGCGGTGGGTCATCTGCTCGACAAGCTGGCCGGGCCCGTCACCGGATGTGGCGTGCAGATGCCCGCCGGAGGGACGCCGCTATCCAGCGTCGAGATCGCGTGTGTGAAGGAGTGGGCGCTCAAGGCCGTCCAGACCGCTAACGGAGGGCAGTACCCGTGACGACAATCAGCAGCCAGAGAATCAGCGCCGCGCGGCTCGCACCCGCGCTGGCGTTCTTGAGCGTCGCGTTCTGGTTTTCGTCGGCGCACGCGGCGCCGGAGGGCGCGAATCAGCGCGTGGTGTTGCGGGCGTTTCGCGGACCGCAGGCGGCCAGGGTCAAGGACGCGGTGGAGTCGGCCCTGTTGCTCCGCTACTCCCTGGTGCCCGACAGCATGGTGACCGACGCCGCGCGCCGGTCGGGGGGTCGCCTGCTCACCGATCAAGACTTTGCGGCGGTGGCGAAGACCCTGAACGTTCACGCGTTCGTCAGCGCCACCGTGCGCAAGCAACAGGACTGGAAGGTCGAGATGGTGGTTCGCAAAGGAGACACCGGTCAGGCGGTGGCGAAGTACGACTGGTCGGGCCGGCACATCGACGCCCTGGCGGCGTCGGTCGCGCGCCGGACGCCCAGCCGGCTCAAGGTGTTGCTGGCGGGGAAACCCGACCTGCAAGCCCAGGCCCCCGCGGTCGACGAGGTGGTGCAGGCGCGCGCCGAGGCGCAGGAACAGCCGGCATCCGACGGCGCGCCGGTCGACGGCGTGTCCCGTGCGCGACAGCGGCCGTTCCTGGAGATCGGCGTCGGCAGCCGGGTCTTCAGTCGGTCGATGACGTACGCCCAGAACGTCAGCGGCCGGCCCGGTTATCGCCTTGATGGGGGCACGGGAGTCGCAGCCGAGATCGCGTTACATCCCTTCGGCGCCAGCGACGCCACGGCGAACACCTGGGCAGAGGGGATCGGCCTTTACGGCGCCGTCAACCTGTCGTTTGGCATCGGCACGCAGGTCGACGCGACCGGAGCTCCGTCCAAGACCGACGCCCATGGCTACGAAGCCGGACTGCGCTACCGGATCGCGGCCGGCGTCTTCGACGTGATCCCGCATGGCTCGTACCTGGTCGACAGCTTCGTGACCGGCAGCGACTGGTCGCCCAACGTCACCTATCACGTGCTGCGCGCCGGCCTGGGCACGCGCGCCGCGCTGTCGTCCCACTTCTCGCTGCGCGCGTCGGTGGACTACTTGAGCGTTCTGTCGGCCGGCGCGTTCACCAGCACCGCGTTCCCGCGCGCCAGCGCCAACGGCGTGGATGTCAGCCTGGGCGCCGGCTACGGCATCGGCAAGACGTTCGAGATCCAGGCGGCGGGCGCCCTGCGGCGCTACGGGTTCGACATGCGATCCCGGCCGGGCGACACCAACATCGCGGGTGGCGCCTCGGATCAGTATCTCTCGATGGTCGTCGGGATCGCTTACCGCCCGTCTCTGGGGAGGCATTGAGATGAAAATTCGCACCAAGCTTCGTGACATCGACCTGCGGGAGGAAGAGGGCGAAGAGGTGACCACGCCGACGCCCCTGCCCGCGACCGCGGGGCGGCGGCTGGGCCGTTACGTCATGTTCGAGGAGATCGCCCGCGGCGAGATGGGCGCGCTGCACCTCGGCTGCGCGCTGGAGGCGGACGCGTCGCGGCCGGTGGCCATCAAACACCTCTACCCCTGGCTGGCGGCGAATTCGAGCTACGCCAGCACGTATCTGCGCGAGGCTCGCCTGGCGGCGCGGATCCGACATCCCAACGTCGCCAAGACCATCGACGTGGTCACCGGGCCGGATAACGGCGAGCTGTACCTGGTGATGGATTACGTGCATGGCGATACGCTGGCCCACCTTCTCAGCCAGAACCGGCGGCGAGAAGGCGCCGGGCCGCCGCTGGCGATCGTCGCCGGGGTCATGGCGGGATTGCTGCGCGGGCTGCACGCCGTGCAGGAAGCGACGCTGGCGGAGGATTTCCCCGCGCAGCACGCGCAGCGCGAGGTGTCGCCCCAGGACGTCATCGTCGGTCTCGACGGCGTGACCCGGATCTTCGAATTCGGCGCCATCCATCTGGCGCACGGACACATGCGCGAGCTGGTTTCGGGTCGCGGCGCGGACGTCTTCTCGGCGGGCGCGATGCTGTGGGAGATCCTGGCCGGTCGCCGGCTGTTTGGCGACCCGGCCGACCGGGACGTCTTCTTCACCTCGGCGAGCAGCCTGACGCCACCACCGAGCCATTTCAACCCGGCGGTCCCGCCGGAGCTCGACGCCGTCGTCTTGCGCGCCCTGCGCAAGGACCGCGACCGACGCTTCCTCAACGCCCATGCCTTCGCCGACGCGATCGAAGCCGCCATCCCTCCGGCGACGGCGCGCGAGATCGGTGACTGGGTGGCGCGGACCAGCACTCATCTGCTGGCGGCGCGCGCGGTTCGCGTCGCCGGTATCACGCGGACGGCACCCGTTCCCGCCGCCGGCAGGCCCATGTCTCTCCGTTCCCGGTCGCGCCAGCGCGCGTGGCCACGCGCCGTCGCTGCCGTCGCGCTGGCCGTGGCCGCCGCGCTGATCGTCGCCGCCCTGTTGGCGCGCACCGGCGAGGCACGGCGCTCGATTGATCGGCCGCCGTTGCTGACGAGCCCGGTCGTGGAAAACCCAACGCCGGTCGAGGCCCGCGCGCCGGCGGAGGTCCGTGCGCCGGGCGGAGTCCGCGCGCCGGCGCAGGTCCGCGCGCCGGGCGGGGTCCGGACGCCGGCGGAGGTCCGTGCGCCGGGCGGGGTCCGCGCGCCGGTCGAGGTTCGTGCGCGGGCCGAGGTCGCCGAAGTCCCTGCCGAGGAGGTTCCCGCTGCGCCGCCACCCGAGGTCGCGCCACCCGAGCCGGTCATCGCCGCAGCTCCCGCGCATGCTCAGCGCCGGCACTCCTGGGCGCGCGGGATGCGCTCGGGTATCGCGCGAGTCGCCAGGCTGAATCAGGCCGCGCTCATGGCGTACCGCCGGCTGGATCCGATCACGGCCCGGCGCCGCCTGCACGCCGCGCTGGCCGAATGCAAGCGCTCGGGTCTGGCGCGCCACCCGATCGCCGCCCGGACCCACGCCCTGCTGGGCGTGGTCCTGGCCGGCGGGTTCAAGCAGGCGGAGCTCGGCGCGGAGCAGTTCAAGAGCGCGCTGCGTATCGACCCGAGCGTCCCGCTACCGCCCCGGTACGCCAGCGAGGCCGACGTGGCCGCCGCCTTCCGCGTCGCCGTCGCCGCGGGAGACCTGCGCAACTGACCAATCGCCCGTTGATGCTCGCGCATGTCGTGCGGGCAAGTTTCCCGCTCGAGGCGGACGGCCGCCGAAAGGATGACCCCATGAGTGCAACGCCCGTCGATCGCCTGCCCATGGCCGCCCACACGCGGCCTCGGTCGAGCTTCTTGCTGGCCGGACCCAGATTCCCGATCCTCTTTCTGGCGGCCCTGCCCGCCGCGGTGGTCGCCCTGTCCTCGGGGGGACGCGCCCAGCAGGTGAGCGCGCTGATCTCGATCGGGTGGTTCACCCTGGTCCCGATCGCGCTCTACGAACACTGGGTGGCGTTGGCGCTGCCGGCGGTGGCGGCGGCATTCCTGGCGCTGACGCTGGCGGCGCTGCCCGACGGGTCGACGGCCATGACCGTCGACGTCTGGACGTCGGCCGCGATGTTCGTCCTCTCGTTACCGCGATCGGGCCGCCGCCGTTTAACACCACCCTAGAGCACCGAACGGTTTGAAGGCTGGGCCACCGCGCGGAAGGGGCCTCTGGCTTCGGGCTCTGAATCGACCTGCGCAATCAACCTATTCGTGAGCGGGTCTTTAGCCCGTAGCCGGGAGAGCGGCGACCGTGCCGATCAAGGCAGCGCGGCCACCTCGGCGGCGAGTTGGTCGGGCGCGACCAGCGGCACCCAGTGGCCGACACCAGGCAGGATTGTGACGATCGAGCTGCCGAACTTGTGCGCGTTGTCCGCCGACAGATAGGGATCGCCGTCGCCCCACAGCACGCGCGCGGGCACGCGCTCGCTGCCGAGCCTGCGCCACATGGCGTCGAAGCCGGCGAAGAATTGCGGGTCGACGAATTGCCTGAACTGGCGCAGCGTGGTGCGCTTGGCGTCGCGGTTGAGCGCAAAGCTGGCGGCAAAACGCTCCAGATCCTCGGGCCCGAGTTGCGGCGACTGCGCACCGAAGATGCGCTTGAACAAGCGGCCGTTGCGCAGGCCCAGCGCCCACATGCCCAGCTCGGCGCGCCGGCGCGCCCACCAGCCGCGCGAGCCCCAGGTGCGCGCGATCGGAAACCAACGAAAGCCCTCGAACGCGACCGTGTTGGTGACGACGATGCCGCGCAGCCGCGCGACGTTGGCCGCCGCCCATGCGGTGCCGACCATGCCGCCGGTGTCGTGCAGCACCAGCGCGACGGGGCCTTTCACCAGCATCGCAGCGAGCACCTCGTCGACGAAGCGCATCTGTTCGGGCAGACTGTAGCCGAACGCGGGCGGTGGCTCTGGAGAGCGGCCGTAGCCTGGAAAGTCAGGCGCGATGCAGCGGTGCGCCGCGGCCAGGCGCGCCCATCAGCGGGCGCCACTCATCGGCGTTGTCGGGGTTGCCGTGCAACATCAACACTGCGGGGCCGGCGCCGGCCTCGAGCACGCGGGTGCGCAAACCCGCGCCGGGCAGGGTCAGATCATGTGCTATCACGCGGGCGTTCATGTTGGGCCTCTCCTGGTTGGTGGCCGGACGATAGGATACATACAGTATGTATGCAAACAAGAAGGCCGCGCAGGCGGCGCAGATGCGCGCCACGCTGGAGCAAGTGGCGCGAGAGCTGTTCGAGACGCGCGGCTTCGCCGCCGTGAGCGCCGAGGAGATCGTGGCCCAGGCCGGCGTGACGCGCGGCGCGCTCTACCACCACTACGACGGCAAGCAAGGCCTGTTCGAGGCGGTGGCCGAGGCCGCGATGCAG
>DASRQZ010000084.1:0-4626 GCA_035696125.1 Polyangia bacterium | reverse complement strand
ACCCGGGTGGACGGACCGCTGGTGTTCCGGTTGTCATGCCAATGGCATCGCCGGGTAGCTATGTCCGGAACAGATAACCGCTGAAAGCATCTAAGCGGGAAGCTGACCTCCAGATTATGAATCCCGAGCCGTAAGGCTCCTTAAGGCCCCTCGTAGACGACGAGGTTGATAGGCCGGGTGTGGAAACGCCGCAAGGTGTGGAGCTAACCGGTACTAATCGGCCGTGAGGCTTGACCACCATTATTTTCTTCCATCGTGATTCTCCGTTTATTAGGTCGAGATCGAAGCTCATTGAATGAGCTGCTCGATTGCGCAGCGCTCAAGACAAAAGATTTCAGAACCTCAACCACGTTGGGGTTCCAAAGGTTTCCGGCGGTCATACCGGAGGGGCAACACCCGATCCCATCCCGAACTCGGAAGTTAAGACCTCCAGGGCCGATGGTACTGCAGGGGAAACTCTGTGGGAGAGTAGGTCGCCGCCGGGATTATTCGAAGGAAAAGCCCCCGAGCTTCAACGAGCTCGGGGGCTTTTTGCTGTCCGCCCTGCCACCTTGCTCAGAGCTTGGCGAGCTGGCGGCCGAAGCGCTCGGCGATGAGGTGCTCGATGCAGTAGTTGGTGCCGTTGAGCCGCTTGCGGGTGCAACCCACCTTGCGACAGTCGATCTTTCGCTCGCGCAGCTCGCCGCCGAAGTGGTCCTCGAGGCGCGACAGACAGTAGGCGCGCAGCGTGGCCGCCCGATCGATCTCGCGCAGCCGGCGCGCCGTGGCAGGCTGCGGGCGGCACAGGATCATCCCGCCCTCGACCTCTTCCGGCCAGACCGCCAACCAGTGGCGGCCGCAACCGGGGCACTGGCGCAGCTCTTCCCATTCGGCCAGCTCGACCACCGGCCACTGCATGACCGAATCGTCATCGACCCGCGCCCAGGGGGGGCGGGCGGCACAAAAACAGGTCGCTGGCGATGACTGGAAGGACGGCTGCAAGAACGACTCTCCCTGGCGACGGACGCGAGCTCTTGATCTTGCCCGGAAAACCGCCTCGCGGAAAGGAGGCCCGGGAATATAATTCGCGCCCCGAATGTCCACGTCGACGCCGCCCACCACGACGCCCGTCGCCGCCGCCGCCGCCATCTCTCACCTGCGCGAACGTGGGTTCGTGCAACAGATCAGCGACGAGGCGGCCTTGAGCGCGCGCATGGCGGCCGGACCGGTGTGTTTCTACGCCGGCTTTGACCCGACGGCCGCCAGCCTGCACGTCGGCAGCCTGATTCCGCTCCTGGCCATGGCCCACCTGGCGCGCGCCGGCCATCAACCCATCGCCGTGCTGGGCGGCGGGACCACCATGGTCGGTGATCCATCGGGCAAGACCGAGATGCGGCAGCTCATCACCCAGGAGGTGATCCAGTCCAACCGCCGCCAGATCGAGCCCCAGATTCGCCGCATCATCGGTGACGGAGCGCGCGTCGTCGACAACGCCGACTGGCTCTTGCCGCTCAACTACATCGAGTTCTTGCGCGACGTCGGCCGTCACTTCAGCGTCAACCGCATGCTGAGCGCCGAGGCTTACAAGATGCGCCTCGAGAAGGGGCTGTCGTTAATCGAGTTCAACTATCAGCTCCTGCAGGCCTACGACTTTCTGGTGCTCAATGAACGTCACGACTGCGCGCTGCAGATCGGCGGCGACGATCAGTGGGGCAACATCGTCGCCGGCATCGATCTCATCCGCCGCGTGCGCCAGAAGGAATCGTTCGCGCTGACCTTCCCGCTGCTCACCACCGCGGCCGGCGCCAAGATGGGCAAGACCGCCGCCGGCGCGGTCTGGCTGGACGCCGCGCTCACCAGCCCCTTCGATTTTTTCCAGTACTTCGTCAACGTCGATGACCGCGACGTGATCCGTTTTCTCAAGCTGCTGACCTTCCTGTCGCTCGACGAGATCGCCCGCTACGCCGAGCTGCAGGGCGCCGAGCTGCGCGAGGCCAAGCGCGCCCTGGCGCGCGGCGTGACCGCCGTGGTCCACGGCGACGTGGCGGCCGCCGAGGCCGACCGCGCCGCGGGCGCCGCGTTCGGCAGCGGCGGCGCGCACGACGCCTCCGTTCCCACCTACGAAGTCCCCGACTCCGAGACCGCGATCAAGATCGTCGACCTGCTGGCGGCGTCGGGTCTGGCAGCCTCGAAGAGCGCCGCGCGCCGCCTGATCGAACAGGGCGGCGTGCGCCTGGGCGACCGCAAGGTCACCTCGATCGAGGAGGTCGTGCGCCCGGAGGAGGTCGGCGAGGGCACCCTGCTGCACGCGGGGAAGAAGAACCTGCGGCGGATCGTCTTCGTCCACCGCGCCCCTTCATGACCGGCTTCGTCACAGATCGGCGTCGCCGGCGTCCAGGCTTCGCCCCACCTCCTGGGTCACGTCGCGGGCGATGACACGCCCGCCAGGGGTCAGACGCAGGCGGAGCAGACGCAGATCGGGAAAACGCGCGATGACCTCATCCAGGGTTGGTTCGTCACCCCGGCGCGCCAGGCCGACCACCCGGCGGGCGCCGAAGTGGTAGGCGCCGCTGGGCGGCAAGGGAGGCGCAGCGACCAGGATGGCGGCGGCCGACTCTAACTCCGGGGGGATGGCGACAAATGAGGCGGGGACGTCGCCCAGGATCAGCAGTCGGTCCTCGGCGGCGCGCAGCGCGGGCGACTCCTTGACCGCCAGGTCGAGGTCCTTGATGCCCCCCGCGATGTGGAAGACGCGGTGGCCGTGGTCGACACCGTCGATGACGGCGCGGCGGGCGGCTTCGACGCGACGGTCGTAGGCGGCCACGTCGTCGTGGCGGGCCAAGGTCTGGACACCGCCGAGGACGACCATGAAGAGAAAGCCACCGACCCGCCAGGCAGCGCCAGCTCGAGCCAGCGCCTGCCCAACCAGCCAGGCCAGCCCGACCGCCGGAAGGTAGAAATACCGGGCGCCGACGATCCAGCCGACCGCGAACAGGGGCAGAACGGCCACGACGATGAAGGCGACCGGAGCCAGCACGGCCGGCGGAGCCGCGTCACTCTTTCGGGTACGCCAAACCGCCAGCAATGCGACCCCCAGGACGGCGACCCCGGCACCCCAGGCCAGGGCCTCGGGAAAGACGTCGGTGCCGGTCACGACGTGGATCAGGCCGCTCGAGATCTGGAGAAGCCTGCCGGTCAGGGGCGCGCGCTCGTCGCCGGTGCCGCCCCAGCCGCCGAGAACGCGCCAGCGCGCAAGCAGGTAGCCCGCCGCGAGCGCGCCGAGGATCGAGACCTCCCAACGCCGGGCAATTTCCACCGCAGGCCGGCCGCGATTGCGACCGATCAGCATCAGCAGCGCCAGCAGCGGCAACACGATCGCCGACTCCTTGGTCAAGAAGGCGCAGGCGCCGAAGCCAATGGCCGCGACGCGCCGCCCGCGCAGCAGGGCCAGCAGCGCCCCCAGGACCAGGGCCGTTCCCAGCAGGTCGGGAAAAGCCGCCGCCCACAGCGCCGCCTCACGGGTCTGCGGCGACAGCCAGAAAAACGCCGCGGCCGACCAGGCGGCGGTGCGCCCACCGCCCAGCGCGAGCAGCAACCAGGCGACCTCCATCGCCACTAGCAAGTGCAGGGCCGCCGCCAGCACGGCGAACGGCCAGATCGTGCCGCCGCCCAGCCGCGCCAGCAGCCACCACAGGCTCATCGACAGCGGGCGGTAGAACTCGCCGCCGTGCAGGTCGTGGCCAAAGGCGGCCAGCGGGTTGGGCGTGTAGCGCGCGAAGGCCAGCAGCAGGTGGTCGTCGGTGAAGAAGGTGATCGACCAGAAGAACGGCGCGACGGCGATGGCGAATACGGCGACGGCGGCGGCCGCGGTGATCAGCGTTCGCGACGAGGGCGCGCGCACGGTCAGGATCTCGCGCCAGGATCCAGGCGCGCCAGGTCCGCGGGGGTGTTGACGTTGGCGATCGAGCGCAGCTCCGGGTCGAGCGCGCGCAGGGCGGGCTCGTCGAGCCAGGTAACCTCGAGCCGGGCGAGCAGATCGATCACCGCGTGGCGCCCGCCCGCGATCTGC
This sequence comes from Polyangia bacterium, assembly GCA_035696125.1. Lineage (GTDB taxonomy): Bacteria > Myxococcota_A > Polyangia > Fen-1088 > Fen-1088 > DASRQZ01. The sequence continues at coordinate 578 of DASRQZ010000084.1, read as the reverse complement.
TCGGCGACGACGGGCGCGACCGCGCGCGCGTAGCGGGCCAGCAGCGGTTCGGGGCGGCCGGCGACGCGCGCGACCAGGGCCGGTGCGCCGGGCGCTGCGTCGCGCAGGTGTTCGAGCAGCGCGGGCGACAGGAAAGGCATGTCGCCCGCGACGCAGACCACGGCGTCAACGCCGTCGGGGAGCGCGGCGAGGACCGCCTCGAGGCCGGCGATGGGGCCGAGCGGAACACCCACGCGATCGGCGACCACGCGAACGCCCAGGCCCGCCCAGAGCGCCGGATCGTTGGCGGCGATGATCACCTCGGCGAAGCGAGGACGCAGGACGGAGAGCTGGCGATCGATGATGCGCTGGCCAGCGACGACCAGCAGGCCCTTGCTGACGGCGCCGCCCCCACCCTGCCCCGCCATCCGCGTGCCGCGGCCGCCCGCCAGGATCGCGGCGGCAACGCCCGGCGCGATCATGCCCGCCGCCGGGTCACTCATGGCCAGGGCGAGGAGGAACGCCGCGCGACCCCTTGCAGGATGCGCATCATCTGCTCGTGCAGCAGGCCGTTGCTGGCCAGGATCCGCCCGGTCACG
>DASRQZ010000083.1:0-7697 GCA_035696125.1 Polyangia bacterium | reverse complement strand
GAGGCGCGCACCCTGATGCTGTTCGCTGCACCCGTGTCCGGCCCCAGATCGCTGGGCTCTTCCCGATCGTCGCGCCCACTCGCTTCGGGGGACCAGGTCTTCGCATCCCACACCGGCCCGGCCACGCTGGGTGACGCCGCGGGCACCGAGCTCACCGTCGAGCCGGGCGGTAACCTGACCGTGCTCGACGCCGGCCCTCACCGGCGCTTTGCCCTGCGTCGGGGCGCGGTCAGCGCGCGGGTCCGCAAGCTGGTGACCGGGGAGCGGTTCGTCATCGAGACCTCCGACAGCGAGATCGAGGTGCACGGCACCGCGTTCCGCGTCGAGCTCGGAGCGCCCATCTCTGTCCCCTGCTCCGGGCCCGGACCGTCCGAATCGATTGCCACGCGGGTCTCGGTGTCCGATGGCGTGGTCAGCGTGAAGTGGTCGGGTGAAGAGCAGCGGCTGCGGCCGGGCGAACAGTGGCCCCCGATCTGCCCGTCCGTCTCGGTCACCGAGCCACGCTCGCCTGCGCCCGAAGAGGCCCCCGCCACCCTGCCCGTGCCCGCGCCAAAGTCTGCGAAGACCACCGACGCCCACGTGGCACGCCGCCGCGGCACCGCCGCGGCACGCGACACCGCCCGGGCAACCATCGTGGCGACCACCTCGGCGCTGGCGGCACAGAATGATCTGTTTCAGGCCGCCGTGCGCGCGCGCCGCAAGGGCCGCGCGGGGGAGGCGCTGGCGTTGTTCGAGCGATACCTGGACCAGTATCCCGACGGGTCGCTGTGCGAGAGCGCACTGGCGCAAGAGATGCGCTTGCTGGCCGCGGGTGCCGGACCCGGTGGTGTTGCCACCACCGGCACGGCCGCCGCAGCCGCTCGGCGCTACCTGGCGCGATTCCCGGATGGTTTTGCGCGCGACGAGGCGCGCACGCTCATTCGCGCGACGACCAGCCCATGAAGGTCGAGCGGCGCGCGGTGGTCGCTTGGCCGGCGGTGGCGTGGATGCTGTCTGCGCTGTCGGCGCTGGCCACGTGCAGCGGCCACCTCGACTTCGGCGCCGGCTCGGGCGCGGACGTCGGCGGAGGTGGCGCGTCTTGCACCGGCGACGGCGACTGTCCCGCGTTCCTCCCGCACTGCGATGTCAATGGATCGCGCACTTGCCTGGTTTGCACCGGAGACGCACAGTGCGTGACCGCGGGCGCGCTGCGCTGCGATCCGGTGCAGCACCGCTGCGTCGCCTGCTTAGCCCAGGGCGACTGCGCGCTCGGCCAGACCTGCGTCGGCGGCCGATGCGCCACGACCTGCCGCGAAGGCTCGACGCTTACCTGCGCCAGCGGGATGTCTTGCCATGAAGACATTTGCTCGGTGTGCGGCGACGACAACGCCACTGTCTGCGCCAGCCGGGCGGCGACCCCGTTCTGCCTGAACTCCTGGGGGGATTGCGTGGCTTGCCGCACCGACCTCGACTGCGGCGGCGCGCTATCCCGATGCGACCCGCTGACCCGGTCGTGCGTGCAGTGTGTCTCCTCGGCCGGCTGCGCGGCGCCCACCCCCTACTGCGATCCGCGCTCGGGGACCTGCGCGGCCGGCTAACTCATTCGTCCCGTTCGGCGCCCGTGTCGTCGTCGTCGTCGTTGTCGTCGTCGTCATTTCGGGGCCAGCGATCGCGCACATCGGCCAGCTCGGGATCGGCGGCTATGAGCTGGTGGAGGCGCCGCCGTCCCCGCACGAGCCGGCTCTGCGCCGCCGCTTCGCTGGTGCCCATGATGCGCGCGACGTCGCGCAGCCCATAGCCGTGGACGTCGTGGAGAATGAAAGCCCAGGCCAGCTTTTCACCCAGGCGATCCAAGTGCTGCACCACCCGCGCCACGCTCTGGCGATCGGCCAGCGCCTCTTCGCCCGTCGTTTGCCCGCTGTGCAGCAGGTCTTCCTGAACCTGGTCGATCGATACCAAGCGGTCGATTCCTCGACGGCGGATGTGCCGGTAGACCATGTGAGCGGTCACGCCCGATACCCAGGCATCCAGCGAGCCCTCGTTGCGGTAGTTGGATATCGAACGGATTAGCTCGATGATCGACAGCTGGACCAGGTCCTCGTAGTCGCTGTCGTCGTGCCCCAGCAGGCGGCGCACCGCGCGATCGACCGGCCGCCACACCCGCTGACAAAACGCCGCCGCCCGCTCCGGATTGCCGGCGACGACGTCGGCGATCAAGGCGCTGTCCTCCGCTTCGCGCGACGATCGCGTCCCGGCGCTCGCCGCGGCACGCCGACCGCCGGCGCCGCGGATCAGTCGCCTGGACATGAGCTTGAGCGCGTTCATCGCCGGGTCAATTCCAAGGGCACCAATGTCGTCCGACCACCCGCACGCGGCCCAGAGCGGGCCCCACCATTAGTTGGTGCCATGTCAGCCTCGGAATCAGGCATGGCCCCGTCGCAGTTTCGCCCCTGATCGTTTTGCGGTCGGGTTTGCCTGATTCCGTCTCGCCCTACGCACCTACTTGGGCGATGAGGCTCTTCGGATCGGATTGGGACAGTCGCCCTGGCCGGGCTCCCCGACCGACCCAAATCCTGGCGCTGATCTTCGCGCCCGCGCTGCTGCTGCCGGCTGGCTGCCTCGACTCCTCGCGCGGCGGGCCGCTTCCGACGGGGGGGGTCACTGCCGAATCGCATCGCTGGTTCCCCATCACGACCGGGAACGCGCACGCCCTGGGCCGTGCCATCCCCGAGGGTGCCCTGGGGTGCCAGTCCTGCCATCCCCCGGGCAGCAGCTCGTTCACCGAATTTACCTGCACCAGCTGCCACGACCACGAACAGTCGGTCACCGACCGGCTGCATCTGGCCCGCCCCAACGAGTACAAGTACGCGAGCGATTCATGCTACTCGTGCCACACCAACGGCAACTCCGTCGGGTTTTCTCACTTCGCTGTCAGCGACAATTGTGCTCAATGCCACGACGTCGGCAAGCAGTTCGCCGCGCTGCCGATAGCGAACTTCGATCACCCGGCAACGGGCACCGCCGACTGCGGCAGCTGTCACGACACCTCCGGGTGGAAAGGCGCCAAGGGCGGAGCGCCGCGCGACTCGCGCGATCCTGTCCAGGACATCGCCCTCGACGCGCTCATACCCACCTACACGGGACTGTCGATCTCGGCGCTGAGAAGCGAGACCGAAACCCTGCCGCAGATCATGAACCACGGCAGCAATGCGGTCGACCCGAACATCCTGGCCACTTGCACCAACTGCCACCTCGACGCGGATGCGGGGATCTTCTACCCGGGCCAGTTTCACGCGTCCCTCGCGGTGCTCATGGCGGCACAACCCACCACCTGCGTCGACTGCCACGCGGCGTCGACGCCGACCGGGTTCGTGGGCGCGATCAAAAGTGATCGCACGCCCGCGTCGGGCGAGATGAAGCACGACGCGGTGTCGTGGACCGCTGCCGGCCCCAGCTCGGTTCCGGCGCTGAGCGCCGACTGCGCGCTCTGCCATCAGCCGCCCGGCCGCAACCGATCCAGCTGGGCGATCGGTTCGTCGGGCACCAGCCCGGCGGTGATGCACCCGTCGCTGGCCGGCGCAGGCGCGGCACAACCCACGTCGTGCATTGACTGCCACGCCAATTCCCGTCCCTGTCCGTCGGGAGACTGCTCGGTGCCGATCACCCAGGCGACTGCGCCGGCGCTGCCGCCGAAGGTCCAGTTCGACCACCAATCACCCGAAGCGCTGGCCGATTGCAGCCGCTGCCACGCGACTTCAGCGCAAGGCGTGTCGTGGGCGGGGGCCAAATTCCACGCCGCCGCATCGACCAGCCCCAAGACCTGTCTGCCCTGCCATACCAACGAACGACCGACCAGTACCAGCGGCTGGCTCAGCACCACGTTTGCGCAATCCCCCTTCGACTATGGAACCAACGCCAACGGCGTTACCCACGGCGACGGGCAGGATTGCGCGACCTGCCACAGCGGGCCGGGCACCGGCGCGTGGGGCGGCAGCCAGAACTGGGCGGGCGCTCGTTTCCCGCACGGTGCGGCCACCGTGGCGGCGACGACCTGCCTGGCTTGCCACGCTTCGCAACGTCCCACGACGCCGGTGATGTCGTTCGATCACTCCCTCAACGGCTCCGGCGATTGTTTCGGCTGCCATCAGGCGACCGTCGCCGCGGGCTCGTACGTGAACTACGTCAACCCGGCCACCGGCGCATTGCCCGGCGGCGACTGGCGGGGCGGGCAGCAATATCCCGGGGCCTCTCTGGCGAGCAGCGGTGGCGCGTCCATCACCATCACCGCCTGGCAGCTGCGCCGGTCGGCGCCCAGCAACCTGGTCACCGGAACGACGTCGAGCGTGGAGACCCTGTACAACGGCATCGTCCATACCTCGGCCGCGATTGACCCGCGCATCAGCCCCGGAAGTGGCGCGATGCCCGACAACACCAGGTGCTGGCATTGCCACACCAACACCAACGGCACGGTCACGGCGTTCAATGGCGGCAAGTTCCACGCATCGTTGACCAGCTACGCCGCCACCCCCGGCGGAGCGGTCACCGCGATCCCGCAGCCCACCTCCCGTTGCGGTGATTGCCACGCGCAAATGCTGCCGATCGGGATCGTGGAAAACGCCGGATCCGATGTGATCGCGATGGACCATGCCACTGACCTGGCCGCTCCGGTGACGATCGGCGGGCTGCTGGTTACGCGGGTGGCGCAGCTCGACTGTTCGGTCTGCCACAAGAGTCCGGGCCGAACCTGGGCGGATGGGCGTTTCCACGCCAGCATCGCGCCCGGCAGCCCAAAGGACTGCATCTCTTGCCACTACCCGCTGATGGCGGACGCGCCGCGCGCCGATATCACCAGTGGTGTCGCCTTCGCGATGAAGCACCGCTCCGGGCAGGTCACAGTTCAAAGCTGCGAGACCTGCCACGGCGGAGCCCTGGCCAAGGCGACAGCGGCCACGCCGGCGTCATCTGCCTGGTCGCCGGGCGCCTTCCATTCCAGCGTGGCGCAGCAGCCCGCCGCCTGCGTCGACTGCCACGCGGTCTCCGAACCCGCGCCGGGTTCGCCCACCAAGAGCAACGTGACCTACCTGTTGTCGTCAGGGGGCACGAGCAGCAACGGCGGCCAGTGGATGAACCACGGATCCGTGTTCGTCGCGGGCAAGGACTGCGTCGCCTGCCACGCGGCCGATGCCAAGGCCACCGGCAGCGCCTGGAGCAAGTCGACGCCTTTTCATACCAAGGCCACGAATGTCACCAGTTGCAACGGGTGCCACGGCGTCGCCAACGCCGGCGGCACAGTGGCGGGGACCAACAACAACCTGCCCGCGGGCCTGAGCAACTCGACGACGGTCACCAGCGCCGCCGCGAGCGCGACGACCGGGGTTACTGCAGGGACGCTCGACCAAATCGACCACGCAGACGTCAACGTCACCAGCCACGACTGCAACTTCTGTCATACCCAGGTAGGTCCCTCGGCGATTGCGGCGATCCAGGGCCACGAGTGGGCGCAGGGCCGGTTCCACCAGAGCTTCAACTCCGCCAGCCCCTTGGTCGCCAACGGCACGACCGGTCGTTGCAGCAATTGTCACATGAACGTCAAACCTGGCGCGTCGTACACCGCGCAGAACCACACGGCGTTCACCAACGTGGCGGGGTCGACGGACTGTGGATCGTGTCACTCGTGGCCCGGAGCGGGTGGCGCTGGCGCGCCTAACTGGAAGGGCGCCGGCGGCGGCGTCCCGACCGTCATCTCCGTCGGCGGCTTTACCATCTCCGCGCCGCCGGCGGCCAACTCGAGCACGACCCAGTCCGGCGTCAACAACCTGCCCCACCCCACAGTCGGGTCGCAGGCCTGCACGGCCTGCCACGGCTCGGCAGGAGGGGGCCGCAAGGCGATCGGCTACAATCACTCATCCAGCGCCGACAACGCGAATTGCAACGCCTGTCACGAAGCGGGCAGCGACCTGGTCAACCCGCCCTGGAACGGCTCCACCAATCAGTCGGGCGGCGCCGGCGACACCCGCCCCTTCACGATCGGCAGCCTGGCGGCGAAGAAGGGAGGCAGCACCTGCACCGTCACCTTCCCGCGCCACTTCTATCCGGCTGATTGCTCCCAGTGTCACAATGAACCGGCCGGCGCCGTCACTACCAAGACCGGCACCGCCTACACCACCGCCTGGGTCTTCAACCACAACGAAGGAAAGATGAGGGGCCTCTGCAACGACTGCCATGGCCCCTGCCCCGGGGACTAGTGGTGTTCGACCTCAACGCTCCCGGGGCCGCGCGCGGCGCAGCGTCGCGGCGACGCGCCACCCGACAGCCCCTGCGGCGCCGGCCAGCGCGACAAGCCAATCGCCCGGCGCGAGTGGGGAGATGCCCATCAAGGCCGCAGTGGTCGGCAGGTACATCAATATCGGCAAGCTGACGGCGGCCGCACCCCACACCAGCCAAGGCCGGATCGCCCGCGGCAGAAAAGCGCTCGGCCCTTCCGCGGACGCCGCGCGCTCGACCAGCGCGAGGATCTGGTAGCCGATGATCAGAGTGGCCAGCGCCAAGCCGCGCGCTTGGGTGGGCTGCTGACCGACCCGCCACGCATAGACCAGAAAGACCGCGACCGTCAGGAGGGAACCGGAGAGCGCCGAGCGGAGCACCGCCTCTCGGGGCAACATCGGCGCGCGTGGGTTCCGGGGCGGCCGCCGCATGAGATCGGGCGGCGCCGGATCACCCTGGAAAAGCAACGCCGAGACCGGGTGGACGATGAGCTCCAGCCAGACCAGGTGGATCGGCATCAGGAGCAGCGGCAAGCCGACGAGAGGCGCCATCAACGCGAGCCCGACGATGGGGATGTGGAATGCAATGAGGTAGAGGAATGCTCGCTGGATGTCGAGGAAGATCTTCCTGCCAGCCTCCACTGCCGCGACGATCGATGCGAAGTTGTCATCGAGCAGCACCAGATCCGCCGCCGCCCGGGCAACATCAGTCCCGCGCTGCCCCATACTGACCCCGATGTCCGCCCGCCTCAGCGCCGGAGCGTCGTTGATCCCGTCGCCGGTCATCGCGACGATCTCGCCTGCGTTCTGAAGCACCTCGACGATCATGTGCTTTTGCGCGGGGGAGATCCGAGAGAGGATACTCGCGTCGACAATCAGGCGCCGGCGTACGTCGTCCGTTGCGGCGGCGAGCTGGTCCCCGGTGACCATCGCGTCGTCGCGGTGAATGATGCCCGCGCTCTCCGCGACCGCGTGCGCCGTCAGGGCATGGTCGCCGGTCACCAGCTTGATCCGAACGCCGGCTGCCTGACATTCCCGAACGGCGCCGGGAACTTCGGACCGCATCGGATCCCGAAAGCCCAAGAGGCCAAGGGGTAACAGGTCCTGCTCGTCATCCTGCCTGGTCGCGCAGGTCGCATCCAGGCCGACCCGCCCCGCCACTGCGAGGACGCGGATCCCTTCGGACGCGAGACGTGCGTGAGCCTGCTCGATGGCGAGGCGCTCGGGCCCCAACACCTTCGAGTGCTCGAGGATGCCCTCGAGAGCGCCCTTGGCGACGATCCAGTTTTTTCCGGCGTCCGGTATCGCCGACCAGACGTGCGACATGTGCTTGCCGACAGGGTCGAAGTCGTGGTCGCGGGCCAGACGCCACCTCTCGGTGAGCCTCTCGGCCTCGACCCCTTGCGCGGCGGCAAAAATCCGGATGGCCTTCTCCATGGGATCACTCGGTGGCAC
>DASRQZ010000082.1:0-64411 GCA_035696125.1 Polyangia bacterium | reverse complement strand
GTCCCCTTCTCGCAGGAGAAGCCGCTGATGTAGCGCGCGGTGTCGCCGGCCGGGGTCTTGGTGTCGATGAAGGTGCGCTGGCACAGATTGGGGCAGAAGTGGCAGCGCGTGGTCTCGTCGTTGACCGACACGTACTCGATGCCGATCGCCGAATCGATGCCGACGAAGGTCGAGTAGCCGCGCCGCTGCACCACGCGCAGGGTCTCGAAGGCGGCGCCGATGGCGCCCGCCTCCCCGCAGTGGGGATGGACGTAGACCTGGGCGCCGGGCACCCGCTCCTTGATGTAGTCGACCTGGGCCTTGACCGCGGCCAGGTTGTACTGGGTGCCGCCCTGCAGGACGTACTTGGTGCCCAGCGCCGCCATGCGCGGGATCTGCACCACGTACTGCCAGACGTTCTTGGGCAGCACCTGGGCGAGCCCGGCCAGCAGCTCCTCTTTCGAGTAGCCTTCCTTCTGGAAGTTCACCCGGTCGCTATCCAGGAACACCGCGCAGCCGTAGCTGAACTTGGGCGACAGGTCGGCGCCGAAGGCCGTCTCGGCGTAGTCGGTGATCTTGACGCCGAACTGGTCGGCCATCGCCTGCAGCAGCATGCCGTTGCCGGCCGAGCACTGGTTCGACAGGCGGAAGTTCTTGATGTCGCCGTTCTGCATGAACAGGACCTTGATATCCTGCCCGCCGATGTCGCAGATCACGTCGATCTCGCCGAAGTAGGTCGTGGCCGACATCATGTGCGCCACCGTCTCGACGATGTTGACGTCGGACTTGACGGTCTTCTCCAGCACGTCGGCGGCGTAGCCGGTCGCGCCGAAGCCCAGCACCTCCAGCTCGCAGCCGGCGTCGGTGACCCAGGCCTTGAGCCGCCCCAGGATCTCTTTCACGTCCTGGATAGGGTTGCCCTTCGAGAGCTGGTATTCCTTCTTGAGGATGTTCTTGTTCTCGTCGATGAGAACCGCCTTGGACGAGGTCGAGCCGCCGTCCATGCCGATCACGGCTCGCACCTTGGTGCCCGGCACCAGCGTCGCCGGCACGAACCTGGGAATCTTGTACTGCTCGCGGAAACCCTCCAGCTCGGCGGCGTCGCGCGACAGCGGCGGGCCCGCCGAGTCGCCCAGCTTGGACTTGCGACCCGAGCTGATGAACTCGTTGAGCTTCTCGAGCCCGGTGTAGACCCCGACCGAGGCCTCCTCGTGCAGGCCGTACATCACCGCGCCGAAGGCCGCGTAGTACTGCGCGTTCTCCGGGATGATGATCAGCTCTTCTATCGGTACGTCCTTGGGATAGGCGTAGCCCCGGTCTTCCCAGGTCAGCGGGATGCGCTTGCGCCAGCATTCCTGCAGGAAGGGCAGGTAGGTGTTGGGACCGCCGAGCAGCAGCACCTTGTGGCGCAGGGTGTTCCCGCGCGTCAGCACCGACAGGTTCTGCATGACGATCGCGTCGGCCAGCGAGCACATGATCTCCGCCGAGGGGATCGACGCCTTGACCAGGTTGACGATGTCGGTCTCGGCGAAGACGCCACACTTGGCCGCCACGTGGTGCAGCTTGCGGTCGTCGAAGTGCAGCTTCATGGCGTCTTCCGACGGCATGCCGACCTTGAGGAAGCACTTGTCGATGGTGGCGCCGGTGCCCGACGCGCACTTGTCGTTCATCGACGCGATCGCCGTCTTGCCGGTCGAATTTCCCTGCTCGTCCTTAGCTTCCTTGAAGATGATGATCTTGGCGTCCTGCCCGCCGAGCTCGACGACCGAGCCGACGTCGGGGTGCAGCCGCTCGACCGCCAGCGTGACCGCGTTCACCTCCTGCACGAACTTTGCGCCGATCGGCGCCACCAGCGGTCCCGCGCCTGAACCGGTGATGAAGGACCGGATGCTGCCGGGGGGCAGATCGGGGAAGTGGTTGCCGATCGCGACCAGCAGCTCGAGAACCTTCTCCGCCTGCTTGGTCTGGTGCCGCTGGTAGTCCGACCAGAGGATCTGGTGGGTGACCGGGTCGACGACGACCGCTTTGACCGTCGTTGACCCGACGTCGATTCCGATGAAAACGGGGTCGGTGCGTGGGTTCGGAGTGCCGGCCTCGGTCATCAAGTCACCTGTCCTTCAAGAACGTTGTTCGAGTCGTGCTGTGTAGTTCTTGCGATGATTCATGCAGAGACCACCCCGGCTGCCCGACGTGGATGCTTGCGACAAATTCTTTCGCGACGGCTCTCACGCTTTTCGGCGATTCATGAGGTCGAATGTCGACGGAGGTTAGGTCGGCGGTCCTGCGCTGTCAATGGAACAGGTCACCGGGGCGACTGCGCATTTTCCTTCGCGCCCACGGTATGCTCGCTCTGGTGAGCGGCATCCTGTTTCGCCTTCGTCAAGTCGGCGCGTTTGTCCGGCTGGGGCGGCCACTCTTTCTGGGCGGCGGCTTCGTCTTGTACGGTTTGGGGGCCGCGATCGCCGCCGAGCAGGGCGCGAGCGTGCGCGGCGCGGTCGATTGGCGGCGTTTCGTCTGGGGACAGATCGCGATCACGGCGACCCAGCTCATGACCCACTACTGTAACGACTACTGGGACTACGAAGCCGATCGCGCCAACGCGACACCCACGCGCTGGTCGGGCGGCAGCCGGGTGCTGCCGGCTGGCGAGCTGCCGCGCGTGGTGGCGCTGGCGGCGGCCCTGGCGCTCCTCGTGATCGCGGTCGCGGCCACCGCCTACCTGGTTGCGCGCGCCGGCGCGGCGCCGGGCGCGGCGGTGCTGCTGGCGGCAGCCATCCTCCTGTCGTGGGAGTACAGCGCGCCGCCGCTGCGCCTGCATTCGACCGGCTGGGGCGAGCTGGACGTCGCGCTGGTGGTCTCGTTCCTGACGCCGCTCATCGGTTTCTACGTACAGGCGGGGCGGCTGGCGGCGCTGCCGGCGCTGGCGGTGTTGCCGCTGTGTTGCCTGCAGTTCGCGATGTTGCTGGCGATCGAGTTCCCCGACGCTGCCGGCGACGCCGCCACCGGCAAGCGCACCCTGGTGGTGCGCTTCGGCGGCGACTGGTCGGCGCGCCTCTACCAGATCGCGCTGGTGGCGGCCTACGCTCTGCTCATGCTGGCGGTCGCCGCCGGGCTGCCGCCGCTGGCCGCGCTGTGCGCGCTCGCGCCCTCGCCGATCGCGGCCTGGCAGTTCGCGCGCATACAGCGAGGCGCCTACCGCGACCCCGCCAGCTGGGAGAGCCTGGCCTTCTGGTCGGTGGCGCTGCTGATCTCGACCGCTGCGGGCGAGCTGGTGGGGTTCGCGATCGCGAGGTAACAGCGCCGATGGATCGGCGGTCAGGCCCGCGCGGGCGCGACGGTCTTCGGTGGTCCCGCGCCCGCCGCGGTGATCGAATGCACCCGCTCGCCCAATCCGGTCACCAGCAGGCTCTCGGTGCCCTCGTCCAGGTTCAGGATGCGGCGGCCCTCGGTGGCGATGGCGGCGACCTCCTCGGCGTCGACGGCGCCGACGTAAATTCCCTGGCGCTTGGTCAGCGCGTTGGCGTAGCGGACCAGGTTGGTGCACGACGCCCGGCCCGCGCCCGGCTCGTAGGCGTCGCAGCCGGCGATCGCCTTGGCCACCGCGGCAGGCAGGTTCCACTGCGACGCCAGCGCCGCGCCCACGTCGCGGTGGGCGTCGTCGACCACCCTGATCCATAGCGTGTCGGTCATGAAAGGTTCGTCGAGCTCCTCGATCAGGCTGCGCTCGGCCTCCAGTAACAGCGAACCGACCACCGGCTTGCCCACGTCGTGGAACAGGCCGGCCAGGTAGGCGGTCTCACCGTCGGCCGCGCCCGGCAGCCGGGCAGCGACGTCGCGGGCCAGCATCCCGACCGCCAGACAGTGCTCCCAGATGCCGCGGAAGGCCTGCCGGATGCGCTGGCTCTTGGACACGAACACCTCACGCGCCGCGAGCTCGATCATGATCACGCGGAAGGGCTTCATGCCCAGGCGGCTGATCGCGTTCTCGATGCTGGTGATCGGCTCGCGCCCGCCGTACGCCGGGCTGTTGACCACGCGCAGGAGGCGGGCCGCGATCAGCGGATCCCTCTCGACGGTGGCCGCCAGGTCGCTGAACCGCGCGTTCTTGTCGCGCAGCAGCTCGAGGCACTTGACCGCCACCGCGGGCATCGACGGCACCGCCAGGCGGTTCTGGGCGATGCGGCGCGCGATGATCTCGCGCAGCTTGCCGCCCACTTTCTTGGTCTGCGCCTTCTCCATGCGCTCGACGCGCGCGCTCTCTTCCCCGGCCAGCGCGGGGTCGGCGGGCGCCGGCTCGCGCGTGGCCGGCGCCCGCTCGGGCGCGCCCTTCGCCACCGCCACCGCCACCGGCGCCGCCGCCGCCGCCGCCGCCGACGACGACGCCGCCGCCGCCGGCAGAGGCGCGGGCGCGGCCTCCGCGGGCGGCGTGGGGCGCGCGTGCACCGGCCCGACGGCCGCCTCCAGCGCCAGCCGCATCTCGCGCATGCTGTCGAAGCGCGCCTCGGGCTTCTTGGCCAGGGCGCGCACGATCACGTCATTCAGCCGGTCGGACAGCGCGGGATAGCGTTCCTTGGGCGGCACCAGCACACCGCGCGCGTGGCCCATCATCACCTCCAGCGAGTCGCCGACGAACGGCAGCCCGCCGGTGAGCATCTCGTAGCCGACCACGCCCAGCGAGTAGATGTCGCTGCGGTGATCCAGGCGTGCGTCCCCGAGGCACTGCTCGGGCGACATGTACGCGGGCGTGCCAATGGCCGCGCCCGCGCGGGTCCTGGCCGCGCCCTCGGCCGGCGCGCCCATCAGCTTGACCACCCCGAAATCCAGCACCTTGACGAAGTCGGGGTAGTCGGGGTGGTTGGTCAGGAAGATGTTCTCGGGTTTGAGATCGCGATGGACGATGCCGTGCTCGTTGACCGCGCCGACGGCCGACGCCACCTGGCTGAGGATGCGCACCGTGGCCTTCTCGCCGATCGGCACGGAGCCCTCCATGCGCGCGCCCAGCGTCTCGCCCTCCAGCATCTCCATCACGATAAAGTAGATCGAATCGACCTCGCCGAAGTCGGTGATGTCGACGATATTGGGGTGCCGGATCGAGTTCACCGCTTTGGCTTCGGTGAAGAAGCGGGCGACGATCTCCTGGTTGCCGGACACGTCGGGGTTCAGCACCTTGATGGCGGCGCGCCGGCCGATCACCGTGTGCTCGGCGAAGTAGACGGTGCCCATCCCGCCGCTGCCGAGCTCGGTGATCACGCGGTACTCGCGAATGAGCTTTCCGATCATCGGCCGTGGCCCCGCGTTCCATTATATTCGTTTGCGGGGTTTCCTAGAAAACTGTCGCCGAAGATCGTCCCCGGGGCGTCCTGTCTTCCTCTTCCCCGTGGGCTTCCCCCTGGGCCCCACGCTGCTCATGGCTGAGTTGAACGGGCGCGCCAGGCGCGGTAACACGCGGAGATCATGCCGGGCCCCGAGGTTTCCGCTTCTGTCCGCCCCCTCGGGGCCGCGCACGGCGCGGCGCTGGTGGTCGCCGGTATGATCGGGACCGGCATCTTCACCACCACCGGCATGCTGCTGGCGTCGCTGGGCTCGCCCTGGCTGGTTCTGCTGATCTGGGTGGTCGCTGGCCTGCTGGCGCTGTGCGGAGCGGCGGTCTACGCCGAGCTGGGCGCCATGATGCCGCGCGCGGGTGGCGAGTATGTGTACCTGTCGCGCGCCTTTCACCCGGCGGTCGGCTTCCTGTCGGGCTGGATCGGCCTGCTGGTCGGTTTTGCCGCGCCCTCCGCCGCCAGCGCGCTGGCCTTCGGGCGCTACCTGCATGCGCTCGCGCCCGCCTTGCCGCAGAAACCGCTGGCGCTGGGGCTCATCGTCGTGGTCACCGCCGCGCATCTGGTCGACGTGCGCTTCGGCGCGCGCTTGCAGACCGGGCTGACTGGACTGGTGGTGTTGCTGATCGCGGTCTTCATCGCCGGCGCCGCCGGATTCGGTCACGGGTCGTGGGCCCACCTGGCCGCGGCGGCAAGCGCCGGCGGTCCGGGCGCCGCGCTCGGGTCGGCCGGACCGCCGGTGACGGCGGGGGCCCTGGCGCTGGGGCTGGTGCTGGTCTCCTACGCCTACTTCGGCTGGAACACGGCGGCCTACGTCGCCGGTGAGATCCGCGATCCGGCGCGCTCGTTGCCGCGCGCGCTGGTGGCGGGCGCGGGGCTGGTGACCGTGCTTTACGTCGCGCTCAATCTGGTTTTCCTGTGGGCGGTCCCGCCGGACGCGCTGGCCGGCCAGATCGAGGTCGGCCACGTGGTGGCCGGTGCGCTCTTCGGCCCGCGTGGGGCGATGCTGCTGTCGTCGCTGGTGGCGCTGGCGCTGGCCGGCTCGGTGAGCGCGTTCATGATGGCGGGACCCCGGATCACCATCGCCATGGCCGAGGACGGGCTGTTCTTCCGCGCTCTCGGCCGCGCCGGCGCGCGCGGGGCGCCTACGGGCGCGGTGGCCCTGCAGGGCGCGCTGGCCTTCGTGGTCGCGGCGACGGCGACCTTCGAGCCGATCCTGGTATACGTGGGCTTCACCCTGACGCTCAGCTCCGGCGCGACCGTGCTGGCCGCCTTCGTGCTACGCCGCCGCGAGCCCGACGCCCCCCGCCCGCACCGCGCGCTGGCCTGGCCGCTGTCGGGCCTGCTCTTTCTGGCCTCGGCGATCTTCATGACGTCGTTCGCGATTCACAGCCGCCCGCGCGAGAGCGCCGCCAGCCTCTTGACCCTTTTGGCGGGTGGGGTCGCTTACATGCTCTGGCGCCGGCGCCGTTGACGCGGACGGCGATTGCGTTTCTGCTTTCTTTTTTTGGGGGCAGGGAGAAACCTTCCTGGACCCGGTTCGTATTTCCGTGGCTGCGAGGTTGGCAGGGTGGTTCTCGGGGGAAGGAGAAGCTCGAGTGAGCATCGTCGGCGAAGCGATGGGTCGTTACGCTCAGGGAGACATGGCCGCTTTTGTCGTCGTTTATGACGAGGTCGCCCCGCGCCTGGAGCGTTTCCTGCGCCGCCACCTGCGCGAAAAAGCGGCCATCGAGGACCTGATCCAGCAGACGTTCCTGCAGATGCACGGCGCGCGCGGCAGCTTCATCGTCGGCGCCGAGGTCTTGCCCTGGGCGTTCGCGATCGCGCGCCGACTGATGATCGATCTGGGACGCCAGTCGAAGGCGCGACACGAGGAGTGCCTGGAGATGGACGGTGACGAGCTGGCGGCTGGATTGGCGGCGCCGGATTCATCCAACGCCGAGGAGCTGATGGACGCCCAGGAGACGCGCTCGCGCCTGGTCGCTGCGTTCGGGCAGCTCAGCGGACCGCAGCGTTCGGCGTTCGAGCTGGTCAAGAGCGAAGGGCTGTCGCACGCCGAGGCGGCGACCATCCTGGGCACCACGGTGTCCGGCATCAAGCTGCGGCTGCACCGCTCCTACCTGGCGCTGCGGGCGGCGCTGAGCGAGCCCGCGCTGACCGCGGCGGTCGCCAGCGTCGGGCCGGGGGTCGCGGCGGCCAAGCTTCTGGCGGCGGAGGAACGACGATGAGCTTATCCCCCGATTTCAAGCAGCGGGTGCTGGCCTCGGTCGCTGACATGCCGGCCCCGACCCGGGCCCAGGTGACGCGCGCCCGCGCCTGGCTCCTGGCGTGCGGTGTCGCCGGCGCCATCGCGATCTTTTTCCTCGAGGGGGGCATGCGGGTCACGTCGCGCCCCCCTTCGCTGGTGGCGCTGACCAGCCTCGGCACGGCGGTGATCGCCGGCGTCGGCATGTGGGTGTTGTTCACGCGCGGGCGATCGGTGCTGGGCCGGCCCGGGTCGCGGCTGCTGATCGCGGCGCTGGCCTCGTCGGTGCTCTTCGTGGCCTGGCGCTATCGGATCAGCGCGTCCTACGGGTTCATCGAGGCCTGGCCGGGGCGCCCGGGCTTCCGCTGCCTGGGGCTGAGCGTCCTGACCGGCGCGTTGCCGCTGCTGGGCGCGTTGTTATCCTGGCGGCGCAGCGTGCCGGTGTCGCCGGTGGCGACGGGCGCAGCGTTCGGCGCGGGTGCCGGCCTGGGCAGCGCGCTGCTGGTTGATCTGTGGTGTCCGGTCTCGTATCTGCCGCACCTGCTGCTCGGTCACCTCTTGCCGATCGGCGTGCTGGCGCTGCTGGGCGGCGTGCTCGGCTCCCGCATCTTGCGGATCTGGTGGCGTTGATCGTACCGGCGTAGAGAAACCTCAGGCGCGTTTCTCCGTAGTCAGCTGTAACCGCCCGACGAGGATCAGGAGCCTCCGGTTCGTGCACGGCTCCGGTCCACGTCGACCTGCAGGCGCACCAGAACCGTGCCGCCGGGCCGAGTCGGCCGTCGGGAACAACGTACGAGGAAGCAAGGGAGAGTCACGATGCGAACACTTGTCGAGCTGGTAGTTGGTGGGGTCATGGTGGTGCTGGCCGGTTGCAACGGCACCGAGGTGCCGGTAGCGGCCAGCGCGCCGGAATCGGTGGTGGCGCGGGAGGCCGAGTTGCAGATCTTCGGCCAGGGCATCGGCCGGGTGAGGTGCCCACCCGACATGCCAGCCGGGCTCGACCCGCCCGCCGAGGCCACCCTGGCCGCGGCGTTCCCCGCGCGCGGCGTGCAGATCTACGTGTGCGCGGCGCCGGCGGCCGGGGGCGCGCCGGCCTGGACGCTGAAGGCGCCGCACGCGATCTTGTTCGAGGGCTTCGAGACGGCCGTGATTCACTTCGCGGGCCCCAGCTGGCAGGCGCTGGACGGCAGCCTGGTCACCGGGGCGCGAATCGGATCGGCGCCCAGCCCCGACCCCGCCTCGATCCCCTGGCTGCTGCTGCAGGCGGCGACCAACGTCGGTCCCGGCCTGTTCGCCGACACGACCTGGATCCAGCGCCTGGAGACCAGCGGCGGCGTGGCTCCCAACACCGGCTGCGACGACGCGCACTTGGGCGCGCAGACGCTGAGCCCGTACCGCGCCGACTACTTCTTCTATCACACGGCCGCGGCGGGCCAGCACGTCCGGCAGTGCGCGGCGAAATCGAAATGAAATGAGGCCCGGCGGCCGGCCAGCAAGATTTTTTCAGCGTCGACTGAAAGAACCTTCGAGTTCGTGCGTTCATGGTGGTGCTTTGAGCGCAAAACAACTGGCCGGTCACGCCGGTACGAGGCTTGCACTCCGGGGTGCAATTCCAACACGAGCGGTCACTGCCACCCAGGCGCACCTGGTCTCGGTCGTCGTCCCGACCTACAATCGCGCCTACTGTCTGGCGCGCACCATCGACAGTGCGCTGGGGCAGACCTATCCGTCGGTCGAGGTGATCGTGGTCGACGACGGATCGGTCGACGAGACCGCCGACATGGTCGCGGCTCGCTACGGCAATGACGCGCGCGTGCGCTTGATCCGCCAGGCCAACGCCGGCGTGGCGGCGGCGCGCAACGCCGGCATGCGCGTCGCGCGCGGCGACTACGTGGCGTTGCTCGACTCCGACGACGTCTGGGAGCCGTGGAAGCTGGAGCTGCAGGTGGCCTGCATGCGCGCCCGCCCCGAGGTCGGCATGACCTGGACCGAGATGGTGGCGGTCGACCCGGCGGGCCAGGTGATCGACGCCCACTACCTGCGACGCATGTACAGCGCCTACCGCTGGTTCCCGACCGGGGCCTCGCTGTTCAGTGACAGCCTCGAGTTGGCGACGATCGTCCCCGACCTGGCCGGCGTGGTCACCGATCGCCGGTTCTCGGTGGGTGATCTCTCGTCGGCGATGGTGATGGGGAACCTGGTTCACACCTCGACGGTGGTGCTGACCCGAAAGCGCGCGCTGAGCGTGGGCGGGTTTCCAGAGCAGTACCGCCACGGCGGCGAGGATTACCCCTTCCACCTGCGCACTTGTCGCCTGGGTCCGGTCGGCTATCTCGACGTCGCCTCCATTCGCTACCAGCGCGGCTTCCCGGACCGGCTGACCCGCGCCGAGAACGACCTGCACATGGCGCGCGCATTCCTGAGCGCCATCCGTCCCATCATCCAGAATGAGCGTGACACGCTCAAGCTGCCGCCCAGCATGATCCGCGCGGTCCTCGCCGAGGCCCACGGCTGGATCGGCGAGGCGGCGCTGGACGCGGGTGAGATGCTGCCGGCGCTGGAGCACCTGGCCCGCTCGATCCTCTACCACCCGCTGCAGCCGCGCCTGCTGGGCCTGCTGTCGCTGGCCCCGCTGCCCCCCGCGCTGACCGAGCGTCTGCGCGGGCTGTACCGCGCCGTGAAGGGCAGGTTGCGCCGACCAGGGAGCGACTGAAGCGAAGCTCGCGTTGAAGTGGAGCGCGGGGGTTTGCTCTCGCAAGGCCTGCCCTCTCCCCGGCCCTCTCCCGCGGACGGGCGAGGGTGCCGCGTTCTTGGGCGGGGTGGTGATTCTGCGTTTCCCCTTTCCGGACCTCCCTCCCTCCATTCCGGCGCCCCCACGGACGGTGAATCGAGGGAGGGAGGTCCGTAGAGCAGAGCCGCTGAACCACCGCCCCCGTCGAAAGACGCGGCACCCTCGCCCGTCCGCGGGAGAGGGCCGGGGAGAGGGCAGGCCTTGCGAGAAGCAACGCCCGCGCCGCCCCCCTACAAAACCAGCTTGTACCCGGTCCCGTAGATCGTGACGATGTGCCGCGGCTTGGCCGCGTTCTCTTCGATCTTCCGGCGCAGCTTGACGACGAAGTTGTCGACGCTGCGGGTGGTCGAGTTGCCGGACACGCCCCAGATCTTGTCGAGGATCTCGTCGCGTGGCACCGGTTGTCCGGCGCGCTCGTAAAGCAACCGCAGCAGCTCGACCTCGTAGAAGGACAACGCCAGCGTCTTGCGGTTGCGCAGCAGCTCGTGCTTGCGCGGGTAGACCACCACCTGGCCGATGCGGATCTCCTCGTCGGGCGCGCTGGCACGGTGCAGGCGGCGAAAGATGGCGTTGATGCGCGCGACCAGCTCGCCGATCGAGAACGGCTTGGTGACGTAGTCGTCGGCGCCGGAGTCCAGCCCGCGGATCTTGTCGGTCTCCTGCGAGCGCGCGGTCAGCATGATGATCGGCAGCACGGGGTTGGTGGCGCGGATCTCCTCGCAGACCGCGAAGCCGTTGATGTCGGGCAACATCAGGTCCAGCAGCACCAGGTCGGGCGAGCGCTCGCGGGTCAGGCGGACGCCCTCGCGGCCCAGACCGGCGGTGATGATCTCGAAACCCTCGAACTCCAGCGCGTCGCGCAGGCCGCGCACCAGATCCGGCTCGTCCTCGACGATCAGCACGCGCCGGCGCGTGACCGGGGGTGCGGCGCCTGCCATGGGGGCTCCGGTGCTCATTTGTGCGGCGCCCCGGGGCCGTGGGCGGCGGGAACCGGGACGCCGACGCCGACGCCCATGCCCACTGCCTCGGGGCCGGAGCCGCTGGCGACCGGCAGCTCCAGCTGGACACCCGACACGTCGGCGCGCTCGGCGGTGGCCAGCGGCGCGGCCGGCACGAACACCGTGAAGGTGGCGCCCTGTCCGGGGGCGCTCTCGACCTCGACCCGTCCGCCGTGGGCCTCGGCGATGTGCTTGACCAGCGACAACCCGATGCCGCTGCCGCGCACGTTGTGCACGCGCGCGTTGTCGGCGCGATAGAAACGCTCGAAGATCCGCTTCTGGTCCTCGCTCGAGATACCCGATCCGCGGTCGTGCACCGACAGCGCCACGCCGCCGGGCGCGCGCGCCAGGCGCACCAGCACGTCGCCGGCGTCGTGGCCGGTGTCGCCGCCGGGATCACCGCCGCTGTACTTGGCGGCGTTGTCGACCAGGTTCAGCAACACCAGCGACATCGCGTCCTCGTCGATGCGGCACAGGGGCAGGTCAGCCGCGATCTCGGTGCGCAGCCGGATCTTCTCCTTGTCGAGGCGGTAGCGGCACACCTCCAGCGCGCGCTCGACCACCTCCTGCATGCGGCCCTCGGCGAAGTTGTAGCTGGCCTTGCCGCGCTCGAGGCGCGCGAAGTCCAGCACGTTGTCTATGAGGTGCGCCAGCCGGTCCGACTCGCGCGTGATGATGCTGGCGTACTCGCGCCCCACCCGCTCGCCCTTGTGCTTGCCGGTGGCCAGCAGCTCGGCGAACATCCGGATCAGCGACAGCGGCGTCTTCAGCTCGTGCGACACGTTGGCGATGAAGTCGCTCTTGAGGCGCGACGCGCGCCGCTCGGCGCGCACCGACAGCCAGACCACGCCCAGCCCGACCGCGATGATCACCGTCGAGACCGGGATCAGCAGCACGCCCAGCAGGCGCTCGGTCTCGGCCTGCGCGCGCAGCTCGTCGGCGTTGAGCGGCGTGATCTGCACGCGCCAGGCGTACAACGTCTTGCCGAATGACTCCTCGTACAGGAACGCGCTCGGACGCTGGATGCTGGGCCCGCCCACGATCGATCGCGCGACCTCGTCGAGGATGACGATGCGCCGTTTGGTGGCGAGGCCCTCGACCAGCTCGGGGATCCACTCCTTGGTGATGAGCCCCAGGTTGAGCTTGGCGGCGATGTAATAGCGCGCCCCGAGCGCGGTCTCCTTGGCGGCGTAGGCGATCAGCACCGAGCGCCCGTCGAACAGCTGGTGCAGGTGGCGGAAGTTGCCCGCCTGGTCGGCGGTCCAGGGCTGCAAGGACTTCCACTCCAGGCCGCGCACGTAGTTCTGCCAGCGGTCGATCTCCGGCTTGCGGCGGCGCGGGTCGGCGGCCGGGAACTGCGAGCGGATCTTGAGGTTCTCGTCCAGGATCACGAACGACTCGACGGCCGGCGACAGGTCGATCTCGGGGGTGGGACGCGACAGCCGGTCCTCCCATTCGACCTTCTGGAAGAAGTCGTAGTCGACCGAGTCGATGCGGTCCTGGACCTGGCTGATCAGCAGCTGCGCCAGCTGCTGGTTGCCCTCCATCAATGACGCCTTGCTGCGCACCGACGCGGCCACGGCGTAGCGGTATCCGTAGTAGGCAAGGGCCACCGCCGCGCAGATAATGGCCGGAAATACCAGCGCCAGAATCAACGAGATGCGGGACCCTTGCCGGAGCATGGCTGGCCCGTAGCATTGCACACGCCGGCGCGCCAGGACCATGACCAAGATTGAACGTCACCTCTTCGTGTGCGAGCACGGCCGCCCGCCCGAGGGCAAGCCGTCGTGCGGCGCGCGCGGAGGCGGCGAGATCCTGGCCGCGCTGCAGGAAGAGCTGGGCCGCCACCCCGATCTCTGGGGCCGCGTCGCCGTCACCCCGGCCGGCTGCCTGGGCCTGTGCTTCGAGGGGCCGACCCTGGTGATTTACCCCGAGGCGATCTGGTACGTGGGCGTGCGGCGCGAGGACGTGGCCGAGATCGTCGACAGCCACATGCGCCACGGCCGCGTCGTCGAACGGCTGGTCTACCGACCGCCCGACGAGGACTGAGAGCTTGTGAAGAAAGGCCTCGGGCCTCGGACCTCGGACCTCGGACCTCGGACCTCGGACGTCGGGCTTCGGGCCTTCGGGCCTTCGGGCCTTCGGGCCTGTTGGTTGTGTCCACAAAACCGGGGGAGCAAGGATCAAGCCTGTGGACAACTCGACAATTCGACTTGCCCTCCGCGCACCGACTTCATTGCCTCTTCCCGAGGCCCGAGGCCCGAGGCCGGATGCCCGAGGCCGGATGCCCGAGGCCCGAGGCCGGATGCCCGAGGCCGGATGCCCGAGGCCCGAGGCCCGAGGCCCGAGGCCGGAGGTCTTTCCTTCACAGGCTCTCAGGCCGCACCCACTGCCCCTCTTTGGGCTCGCCGTCGCCGGGAGCCCAGCGCCCGTCGGCGCCGCGCACCTGGTAGCGGGACAGCGGGGCGCGTCCGGTGGTGATGGGGCTGATCGACGTCAGCAACCCGAGGTGCAGGTGCGGCGTGCGCGCGTTTCCAGAGTTACCGCAGGCGCCGATCACCTCGCCGCGCCGGACCTGTTGCCCGACCGCCACGCGCACCGATCGGGCCTGCAGGTGCACGAGCTCGCTGAACAGGCGCGGCGCGTGCTGGATGATCACGAAGTTGCCTCCGCCGTTCTTGCGCGGCGCCCTGGCGTAGGGACGCAGGTCGGGAAAGCCGGTGGCCACGCGCACGACGCGCCCGTCGGCGGGCGCCAGCACCGCCCGGCCCCAGCAGGCGAAATCCTGCAGCCGGGGATGCGGCAGCCGCGCGAACTGCTCGACGTCCTGCGGTGGCGCGAAGTCGAGCGCGAACGCCGCGTAGCCGTGGTGGGTTCCGGTGCTGTCGAAGCCCTGCACGACGGCCCAGGTGCCCTCGAAGGGCAAGGTCAGCTCGACCGCCGCCGGCGACTCGGCCCACGCGCCACGCCCGCCGGTCCCCAGCTGCGATCCCGCCGCGATGACCAGCAGCACGCGCGCGCCTCCGCCAGAAGCTAACCGACCGATTCTGGGGATCCGGTGCACGGTGGTTGGGTCGGTGGGCATGGCTGGGCGAGGTGGTCTCGTCCGCGCTTGCAGGTTCACCTGGCTATTGTCAGAGCCGCGCCGGCTCGTCGATCACCGGGCGGTGCGGCCGCGGCGCCGGCCTGGGTTTGCGCTCGAGGGTGACGGCCAGGGTCCCGTCGCGCAGCAGCGAGACCGCGCGCGAGATCGCGACGTAGCCGTCCTTCTCGATGCGCAGCTTGAGATCGGGCGCGCGTGCCGGGCGCGTCAGGGTGAGCGGGGTCTCGCCCAGTAACTGGCCGTCGCCGGTGCCGACGACCTTGGCGCCCGTGGGCGTGCTCTCCACGACAATGGTGACCATCGCGGGCGCCGCGGGCGGCGCGGGCGCCATCGTCGGCGCCGGCACGACCGCCGCCGGCGTCGGATGGGGGCCGGGCTTGCCGGACAGCGCTGGGTTGTCGGCGCGGGCGCCATCGAGCCCTTGCTGCCCGCGTCCGCGCAACACGAACACCGCCACCCCCGCCAGCGCCGCGACACCGATCCCGAGCAACACCATGCCGCGCCTGGGCCGGACGTGGGGCACCTGTTCGCCCACGCCACCGTCGGTCAGCGTGGTTGCCTTGTTGGTGAACGGCGACGGCGCCGGGGCGGCCGCGCGGCGGGTGCGCCGCGCGTTCGCGTTCGCGTTCGCGTTCGCGGTCGCGGTCAGATCTGGTGACGAGCCGCGTACCGTGAACAGTCCCTCGCCCGCGTCGCGCAACGCGGTCTGCAGCGCCGCCATCGACTCGAATCGCTCCTCTGGCGCCTTGGCCAGCATGGTCAGGATCACCGACTCCAGCCCGACGGGCAGCTCCGGACGCAACCGCCGCGGCGGCGCGGGCGGCACGTTCATGTGCATGTTCACCAGGTCGCCGAACCCTTCGGAGACGAAGGGCGGGTGGCCCAGCGCCATCTCGTAGAGGATCACGCCCAGCGAGTAGACGTCGCTGCGGTGGTCGACGGTTCGCACGCCCCGGCACTGCTCGGGCGACATATAGATCGGCGTGCCCATCAGCGTGCCGGTGCGGGTCTTCACCGAATCGCCGGGCGAGTGCTGCTGCAGCTTGGCGATGCCGAAGTCGAGCACCTTGAGCCGCTCGCGTCCGTCGTCATGGGGATCGGGGACGATGAACAGGTTGTCGGGCTTGAGATCGCGATGAACGATGCCCTTGGCATGCGCGGCGTTCAGGGCCGACGCCGCCTGATAGGCGAAGTCGCAGATGTCGGCGATCGGTAGCCGGCCCAGGCGCCTGATGCGCGCCGCCAGGCTCTCGCCCTCGAGCAACTCCATGACCAGGAACGGGGTCTGGTCGGGCAGCACGCCGGAGTCGAGGATCTCGATGATGTTGGGGTGGCGAATGGCGTTGGCGGCCCGCGCTTCATTGAGGAACCGACCCAGGACTTGCTGATCGCGCGCGAAGTCGGGATGCAGGACTTTGACGGCGACCTTGCGGCCGATCTCCGGATGCTCGGCCAGGTAGACAACCCCCATGCCCCCCTCTCCCAGCACCGAGATGGCGCGATAATTCCCGAAAGACTGGCCAATCATGGAAGGCGACCATGGTAACACCGAGCGGCGCTCCGCGGATGTCGTCCGGCGTCGCTCCGAATGCCGCGCCGGCACCGCTTCGATCAGAAGCCGTAACCGACGCCCAGCGCCAGCCCGAAGGTCGGTCGGGTCACGATGACGCCATTCAGCTTGAAGGTCTCGCCACCGCCGGTGAGATCGATCGCCAGGCGCCAGGTGTCCAGCAACCGGGTCTCGATGCCGGCCAGCACGCCGTAACCGGCGCCGGCGCCGAAGCCCCAGTGGCCGGCGTCGCCGTCGTCGCGCTGCCAGGCCATCGGCGCCGCGGCGCGCAGCCCGACGACCGCCAGGGAGGAGCGCCCCTGCCACAGCGTCGCGCGCAGGTCCAGGCTGGGTTGCAGGCGAATGACGTCGGACCGGTAGCCGCGGTCGTCGGCCTCGAAGCGCGACAGCAGCGCGCCGATCCGGAAGCCGATGCTCTCGAAGCGATGCAGGAAGGAGGCGCCGATCGCGCCCACGAAGACGCCGGTCCCACGCAGCGCACTGGTCTGGAAGGCCAGGTCGCCGGCCACCACGCTGGACACCGGCGCGCCGCCCTTGGCGACGGTCGGGAGATCGACCACCTCGGCCATCACTGCGGGGTCGACGTGGCGCTCCTCCTGAGCGCGCAGGACAACCGGCGCCTCGGTCACCGCTCCCGCGTGACGCCGGAACACCCGGTAGCGCCCGGCCGGCAGCACCAGGTAGCGCTGGGTGTCGGCGGCGCCCGCCACCTCGGCCACGACCTCGTCGCTGGCCAGCACCACGAAGGTGCCCTCGACACCGCGCGGAAAGACCAGCCGCGCGTCGCCGCGCCGGAAGTGGGTGAGCACGACGTCGCCGACCCCGGCCATCCGATAGTCGTAGGTCGGGTGCTGGCCGCCGACCGGGCTGGCCGCGGTGGTCGAGATCGTGCGGCGGAGCGCGTACTGGTAGACCTCGCCCAGGGTGACGCGGCCGTCGCCCGAGCTGTCAGCCGCCCCGCGCAGGCCCGACAGCACCGCGTGGCTGAAGAACGAGGCCTTGAGCTCGTCGGACTCCTGCGACAGCTCGCTGGCGGTCGAGGAGGTGACCATCGCCAGACCGCGCGCGCCCGCGGCGTCGGCCAGCCGCACCTCGTAGGCGGGCGCCAGCCGGCCGCCCTTGATGCCGGTCAGGCTGCCCGACTGGCACGAGTCGAGGAAGGCGATCTTGACGTCGGCCTCCAGCGATTCCAGGTACTCGCGCAGGCGGCGCAACGACAGACGCCGTCCGCGGAGCTCGAGCCCGTCCTGGTCGCCGTGGCCCGAGTAATAGAACAGGAACAGCGTGCGCCGTCCCTGGGCGCGATCGGCGTCGACGCGCGCGCGCACCGCGCGCATCGCCGCCGACACCGCCTCGATCGAGGTGTCGACCAGCAGATCCAGGCGGGTGAGGCCGCCCGGCGGCAACCGCTTGTCCTGCGCCAGCACCTTCACGAACACCTCCTGGGTGGCATCCCCCGCCAGCGACGGCGAGGCCAGCAGCCGGCGGCAGTGGGCCAGGATCGCGGGCGCATGGCAGCGATAGGCGTCGGCGACCTGCGCCTCATACATGCCCACGGCCGGTCCCCGCCCGCGTCGCGTGGGGCGCCCGGGGGCGCCGGGCGCGGTCCCCACGACGCCGTGTCACCCGGCCCCCCCTTGGCAGGTGCAGACCGCGCCCGCGGTGCACGGGGCCGGCGCGGCGGTCGCGCAGGTGCCGCTGGCGCACTCGATGTTGGTCATGCAACTCGCGCCGACGGCCTTCTTGTCGCCGCACACGCACAGGACGTCGGTGACGCAGCCGGTGCCGTTGGCGGCGATGCCCAGGCAGTATCCGCTGGCGCACTCCGTGTGCGCGTCGCAGAGGGTGTTGATCGGCTTGCAGCCGGTTCCGCCGTCGGGGCAAGCCCCGGTGCTGCCGCCCGTGCCCGTCGACCCTCCGGCTCCCATGACTCCACCGGTTCCGGGGTTGATCGGACCGCAGGACCAGACCCGGCCGGCGGCGCAGATGCATCGGGTAGACCCGTAGTCGCAGGTCTGGGGTGGATTGGGGCAGGTCCTGTCCACGATCGGCGGCTGGGTCGCCGGGCACACGCCCATGCCGCCCGCGCCGCCGGCGCCGGTCACACCGCCGCTGCCCGTCATGCCGCCGGTCCCCACGCCGCCGGTGCC
Organism: Polyangia bacterium; assembly: GCA_035696125.1. Lineage (GTDB taxonomy): Bacteria > Myxococcota_A > Polyangia > Fen-1088 > Fen-1088 > DASRQZ01. The sequence continues at coordinate 46,254 of DASRQZ010000082.1, read as the reverse complement.
GGGCGCGCCGCCGATGCCCGCGCCACCGGCGCCGTCGCCACCGTTGCCACCGTTGCCGGAGCCGCCGGTGCCCGTGCTGCCGCCGCTGCCGGCACCGCCCAGGCCGGGGGCCCCCCCGCTTCCATTTCCACCCACGCCGGTGGACCCTCCGCTGCCGCCGTCGGGGTGACGCGGCCGCTGGCACACCCCGCGCCGGCACTCCTGGCCGGGCGAACAACCCTCGGTCGAGCCGGTGCAGGGACGCACGCAGGCGTAGCGCGAGAAATGCGTGATCTCGCCTACCACCGTGCTGGAGCCGGGTTGATAGCGCGAGCCGGGGATTGCTTCCCACTCGTCGTCGACCCGCACGCCGATACCAGTCTGCGGGACGCTCGGCGCGGGCAGTGACAACGAAACCGGGGTCAAGAAGGTCAGCCCGTCCGGGGTGAACTGATAGACGTCGCCGATCGTGTCGTTGTCGGTCGGCGCCTCGCGCTCGACCGTGATCCTCGTCGGCGACGCCAGCGCTCCCGCGGGCGCCTGCAACGACGCGTCGCCCAGTCGCACCGATCCGCCGCTCGGCCCCACTGATCCCGTGGCGGTCACGCGGCCATCGCCGTCCCGCAAGCCGCGGCCACAGCCCGGCACCACCGGCGACACCAGAGCGCCGAGGCCGAGCACCAGCAAAGCCAGACGAACCCTGGTACGCGAAGTTAGTTGGTCAGTCATCAGTCTCTCCCATCGTTCCAACACCGACCCCCGCGAATATGGGAGGCGATAATACAGGAGGTCCGGCGGGGGGATCCCGCTGTCGGACTCGCCTCGGCGCGGGGCAGCGTCCACTCGCGGAACCGCGCGCTGGTTGGTGTGACGGCGTGCACGAGCAGGTCGACGTGCTCGTGCACGAAAGCCGTGCACGACGCCCGTGGTGAGCTGCCCTCCCTATTTCTCGCGCCCCTGGCGCAGCAGGATCTCCGTGCTCCCCGCCCGGATCAGATCCGGCAAACGCCCCACGCGCGCGAAACCCAGCTTGCGGTAAAAGCCCAGCGCGCCGCGGTTGGCGCCGTCCGCCGACACGTAGAGCCAGCGGCGGCCACCGGCCACGAAGATCCGCTGGCGCGCCTTTTCGACCAGCGCACGCCCGATGCCGCGCCCCGCGGCCTCGGGACGCACGGCGAGCAAGGCGATGAACCCACCGAGCAGGAATGGGGTCTCCAGCACCAGGATCCCCTCGACACCGGCGGCGCCGGACCGCGCGGTCGCGGACGCGCGCGCCACCCAGACTTCTTGATCGCGCGCGCCGCGCGCCAGCCAGCGGCCGAGGGGCGCCGCCCGGTACCCCAGGCCGCGCCACGGATCGATGGCGACGATCCACGGCGCCTGCGCGCGCGCCAGGGCCGGGCGCGCGCGCGCGATCCGCAGCGGCGCCGCCATCCCGGGCGCGGGGCGGCTCATCGCGCCGGCACCAGGGGGTCAAAGGCCCGCGGTTCGGTCACCACCGGCAAGGGAGTCAGGGCGCCGGTCTTGCGACCGGCCAGCAGCTCCGACAACGGGACGAACCGGAAACCGCGCTCGCGCAGCTCGGCGATGACCCTGGGCAGCGCGTCGGCGGTGCGCCAGCCCCGTCCGTTGATGTGGAAGACGATGATCGATCCCGGGCGGGTCCTGGCCAGCACGTTGCGCACGATGCCGTTGGCGCTGATGTTGGCGCTGGGATCGCCCGAGACCACATCCCACAGCACCACCGGCAATTGTTTTCGCCGCAGCACCTCCAGCACCCCCTCGCTCCACTCGCCGTAGGGCGGCCGGAAGGCGACGCCGCGCTTGCCGTAGCGGGCCAGCGTCGCTTCGGTGGTGTCGACCTCCAGCGCCATCTGCTCGGGCGCCAGCGATCGCATGTGCGGGTGGTCGTAGGAGTGGTCGCCGAACTCGATGAGCGGGCTGCTGGCCAGGTCGGCCATGGCGTCGCCGTGCTGTTCGACCCAGCGCCCCGACACGAAGATCGTCGCCGGCACCTGCTCGCGTTGCAGGGTCTCGAACACGGCACGATCGAAGCCGAACCCTTTGGTGCTGGTGGCGCAGGCGTCGAAGGTGATCGCGATCGCCGCGCTGTCGATCTCCACCGAATGGATCGGGGGCTCGAGCCCTTTCCCGAGCGGGACCGCCCACAACCCGGGCCAGACCAGCACGACCGGTAGCGCGGACGACCGGAGTCGCATGGCCGCTACCCCAGGTCGAGCAACATGACGATGGCGTCTTCCTGGTCTTCTGCGTAGTAGTTGGGACGCACACCGACGGCGCGGAAGGCGAACCGACGGTACAGGCGCAGGGCAGCTGCGTTGGATCGGCGCACCTCGAGGGTGACGTAACGGCACAGCTCGCGGCGCGCGAAATCGATCATGTGCGCCATCAGCCGCGACGCGTGCCCGCTGTGGCGGGTCTGCGGATGGCTCGCCAGGTTGAGCACGTGCACCTCGTCGGCGACCAGCCAGTAGTTGGCGAACGCCACCACGCGGCGGGTCGCCGTTTCGCGCACGATGTCGACGTGGGCCCAGTCGCGCGACAGCTCCTCCAGGAATACCTGCCGGGACCAAGGCGAACGAAAGGACAGGCGTTCGATCTCCATGACGGCATCGAGATCCGGCGCGCGCATCGGCTCGATCGAGAACGGTTGGGGGGCTTTGTTGAGCGCCATGGACGGTCAAGCCAGGCAACGCAGGGGCGGGGGCGACATGGCCAGACTATTCGCCGTCCATGGACGTCGCAACTTCGCGGCCCGGCGGCGGCGTCAGGGCGGCGGCCGCGGCGGCGCCGATCGCGGCCCACAGCGTCGGCACCCCCTCACCGGTCTCGGCCGACAGCAGGATCGGCGCGGCGCGCTTGCTGCTGGGCGTAGCCGCTGGGGCTGGCGCTGCCGGCGGCGCGCGCTTGAACATCGCTTGCGTCTCGGCGCGCAGGCGGCCGCGCTCCGAGGCCGACAACTTGTCGACCTTGGTGAAGACGATCTGCGCCGGCACCTGGATCGTGCCGAGCCATTCGTAGAGCTGGCGCTCCTCGGGCTCGACGCCGCGGCGCGCGTCGATCAGCACCGCGAACAGCGCCAGCGTGGGCCGGCCCCGGGCGTAGCCCTCGATCAGCGCCTGCCAGCTCTCGCGCTCGTCGCGCGCGACCTTGGCGTAGCCGTAGCCGGGCAGATCGACCAGGCGGATGGCCGGCAGCAGCGGGCCCAGGTCGAGATCGAAGAAGACGATGCCCCGCGTCCGACCGGGGGTCTTCGAGGTACGCGCCAGCGCGCGGCGCCCGGCCAGTCGATTGAGCAGCGTCGACTTGCCCACGTTGGACCGGCCGGCAATGGCGATCTCGGGTGGCCCCGGCGCGGGCAGACCGCGCCGATCCCGCGCCTCGGCCAGGAAGGTGGCCGCCAGGACCTCGGGGGACTTGTACGACGATTCGCCGCTCACTGCGCGTCTAGGGTAGCATCGTTTCGTGAGGCAGTTGACCGGGCGCGGCCTCGAGCTCATCGGGTTGACCGGCGGCATCGCGTCGGGAAAATCGACGGTGGCCCGCCTCATCGCCGAGCGGGGGATTCCCGTGCTGGACGCCGACCAGCTGGCGCGCGACGCTGTCGAGCCGGGCCAGCCGGCGCTGGCGGAGATCGCCCGCCGCTGGCCGCAGGTGATCGGCGCCGACGGCCGGCTGGATCGCCGACGGCTGGGCGCGATCGTGTTCGCCGACCCCGGGGAGCGCGCGCAGCTCGAGGCCATCCTGCACCCGCGCATCGCGGCGCTGGCCGAGCAGCGCGCCGCGATGCTGGCGAGGCAGGGGCACCGCCTGGCGTTCTACGAGGCGTCGCTGCTGGTCGAGACCGGTCGCCACCGCGATTTCGACGGCCTGGTGGTGGTGACGGTCTCGCCCGAGACCCAGCTCGCGCGCGCGGTGGCGCGCGGCGGGCTCGAGCGCGACGAGGCGCGCGCGCGCATCGCCGCGCAGCTCCCGCTGTCCGAGAAGGTCGCCGCCGCGACCCACGTCATCGACAACGAGGGCTCGCTCGAGGCGACCGCGGCGCAGGTGACCCGGCTGCTGGAGAAGCTGGCCGCGCGCGGGCGTTGAAGGCTGGACTCTCCGCGAGGCGCTTCCGATCCCGGCCGGTCCGCGCGATCAGGGATCGCACCCACGCTGACGCCGACGCGACCTCTCGTCCGGTCCGTCCCGTCGGCGTCAGCGTCGGCGTCGACGTCGGCGATCCCTGGCCAGCGCTAGGGCAGGCCGGCGCCCTGGTCGACGCAGGTGTAACCGCTGGTGCCGGCCGTGCAGCTCCCGCCGCTCACGACGGTGCAGAGGATCGCCGCACAGACTCCCGACGAGCAGCCGCTCTGGATCCAGGCCTGGCGGTAGGATTCGACCTTGTCGGTGCGGGTGACCGAGGTCGGGCAGCCGCACTCCAGCCGATCGTTGGTCAGGAGCAGGCACTGGCTGGACATGGTGCAGACCTTCGCCTCGGCGAGGGCCGTGGCGAAGTTGCGCTGGATGTCGCCGCAGGTGGTGCCGCTGGATCCGCCAGTGCCGGCGGTGGTGCCACCGGTGCCGCCGGTGCGCCCGCCGATCCCGCCGCTCGACCCGCCGATGCCGGGGCTGCCGCCGATGCTGCCGCCGTTTCGGCCGCCGACGCCACCGCTGGAACCACCGATGCCGGGGCTGCCGCCGGTGCCGCCGAAGAGCCCGCCCAGGCCGCCGATGATTCCGCCGACGCCGCCGCCGATGGTGCCGCCGCCGCCATTCCGGCCGCCGGTGGCGCCGCCGTGTCCACCGCCGGTGCCGCTCGCGATGGTGCCGCCCGCGCCGGGACCGCCGTCAGGCTCGAGCACGGTGATCGATCCGCAGGCCGCCAACATCGCGCCGGCGGCCAGCGCGAAGAACCCCACTTTGAAAGCCACGTCGAGCCGGGAAAGGACAACCATGTCCTCTCTTTCGGGCGAAAAACCGCGCGAGTTTAGCGCTGGTCGCGTGGCGCGTAGCGAAGCGTCAGACGCGTACGATACCGGCGGCCAGCAGTGACGCGGCGATCTTCATCGCCTCGACCGGGGGGATGCCGCTGTTCGCCGACACCTCCTCCAGCGTCTGCTTGCCGTCGATGTGCGCCAGCAGGTACTTGGTGCGCTCGCCCAGCTCCTGGCCCACCAGGTCGGCGTCGGAGCGCATCCGCACCGGCGTCTGGCCCAGCAGGCCGACATAATCGGCGAAGATGCGATCGAACAGCGGTCGCGCAGCCTTGACCAGGGCGGCCACGGCCACGTCGGCCTGCGGGGCCTTGGCGGCCTCGGCCAAGGTCTGGTCGGCAGCCATCACCGCGCCGCCCAGGTTGCCGTTCTCCAGCAAGGTCCGCGCACGGTCGATGAGCGACTGGATGTGCTCGAGTGGAGGCAGCTCTGGATCGTCATCGATCAACTCGACGCTGTAGGTGTCCACCACCTCTTCGGTCGGGCCCGCTGCGCTCCCCTTCGGCTGCGAGCTGTCAGTCAGCGGTCGGGTGGGCTCGCCTTCCATGGTCGCTGGCGCGCGGGTATCGTGAAGCTCGCCCATCATCGATTTGGCCAGCTCCGCCGGGATCGACGACACCATCGTCGGGCGCCGCTCGCGCGGGATCGACTCCTGCCGCCCTCGATTGGTCGGCGGCGGCGCGCCGTGGTCCTGGCGCTGGCCGCGGCCTTGGTTGGCGTCGCGGCCGCGCGTGGAATTGGCATCGACCGGCGACCGCTCGGTGGTCTCGTTGAGGTCGCCGAAATCTTCCTCGATCGTGGACATCTTACTGTCCGATGCTCCGGTCTGCGTGCGGGCCGGGGTGTTTCCGGGCGGTGTCGGCACCGCAACCCCTTCCTGCGCTTTCATCGACCGTGCAATCGGCAGCGGCGGCCTTTCCCTTTAGGCGGCGCATTGTTAGCTCCCTGGCTCACCAATTGGACGCCCCGCGCTGCACACTTTCGTGGCACCTCCGTTCAAGCCAGCAGTGATTCCAGCAGCGCCTTCTGCGCGTGCAGCCGGTTCTCGGCTTGACGCCAGACCAGGCTTTGCGGACCTTCGATCACCTCGTCGCTGATCTCCTCACCCCGGTGCGCCGGCAGGCAGTGCAGCACGATCGCATCGTCGGCGGCGCAGCTCATCAGCGTCCGGTCGATGCAGAAGCCGGCGAAGGTCTGCAGGCGGGTCTCGGCCTCCGCCTCCTGGCCCATCGAGGCGAAAACGTCGGTGGAGATCACGTGCCGGCCCGCGGCCGCCTCGGCCGGCGCGTGCGTGACGGTGATGCGGCCGCGCTCGGTCTGGCGCGCGCGCGCAAAGATGTCCGCGTTGGGCTCGTGGCCGGGCGGGCAGGCCAGCGCCAGGTCGAGTCCCAGGATGCCCGCGGCTTCGATCCAGGAGTTCGCCATGTTGTTGCCGTCGCCGATCCAGGCATAGCGCACCCGGCGCAGCACCTGGGCCACGTCGCCACCCGCGGCGCCTCCGCCGAACCGCTGCGCCACCGTCTGCAGATCCGCCAGCACCTGGCAGGGGTGCAAAAGATCGGTGAGACCGTTGATCACCGGCACGCTGGCATAGGCGGCCAGCTCGGCGGCGCGCTCCTGCCCGAAGGTGCGGATCATGATCGCGTGGCAGTAGCCCGACAGCACGCGCGCGGTGTCGCGGATCGGCTCGCCGCGCCCCAGCTGCGAGCCCTGGGTGGGCAGGAACAGCGCATGCCCGCCCAGCTCGTACATCGCGATCTCGAAGCTGGCGCGCGTCCGGGTCGACGCCTTCTCGAACACCATGCCCAGCACGCGACCGGGGCGGGTGGCGTGCGGCTCGCGCAGCGAACGCAAGAGGCGGAACTCCTCGGCGCGGCGGATCAAACCTTCGATGCCGCGGTCGGGAAGATCCCAGAAGCTGAGGAAGTGCTTGGGTGTCTCGCTCATGTCCGTCTCGCGCGCCGCTCGGATCAGGCCGCCGCCAGCGCTCCGTCGAGGATCTCGATGGCCTGATCGATGTCGGCCTTGCTGGCGATCAGCGCGGGCGCCAGGCGGACGACGCTGCTGCCCGCCAGCGAGACCAGCAGCCCCCGCTCGCGCGCGCGCGCCACGATGGGTGCGGCGTCGCCGTCGATGATCAGGCCCTGCAGCAGGCCGCGGCCGCGCGCGCCACGCGCCCGCGGGCGGCGCCGCTCGGCCAGCCGCAGCAGCGCCGATCCGAGGTGCGCGCCGACGTCGCGGCAGCGCTCGAGCAGCCCGTGCGCGTCGATGGCCTCCTGGACGTACAGCGCGGCGGCGGTGGCCAGCGGGTTGCCGCCGAAGGTCGAGGCGTGGCTGCCCGGCTCGAAGCCGCGCGCGATCTCGTCGTTGGCCAGCATGGCCCCGATGGGGACGCCGCCCGCCAGCCCCTTGGCCAGCGTGACGACGTCGGGGACGACGCCTTCGTTTTCGAAGGCGTAAAAGGTTCCGGTGCGCCCCGATCCGGTCTGCACCTCATCGAAGATCAGCACCGTGCCGGTGTCGGTGCAATGGCGTCGCAGCTCCTGCAGATAGCCGGGTGGCGGCAGGATGATGCCGCCCTCGGCCTGGATCGGCTCGAGGATCACCGCGCAGGTCTGGTCGGTGATCGCGGCGCGCGCGGCGGCCAGGTCGCCGAAGGGCAGAAAGCGCACCGGTTCGACCAGCGGCCCGAACCCGGCCCGATACTTGGCCTGGCCGGTGACCGAGAGCGCGCCCATGGTGCGGCCATGGAAGCTGTTCTCGAAGGCGATCAGCTCGACGCGCTGCGGGCGTTGCTGCACGACGGTCTGGTAGCGGCGCGCGATCTTCAGCGCGGCCTCGTTGGCCTCGGTGCCCGAGTTGCAGAAGAACATCTTGCCCTTGAAGGCGCGGCGCGCGAGCGCCTCGGCCAGCCGCACCTGGTTCTCGACGTAGTAAAGGTTCGACGCGTGCACCAGCTGGCGCGCCTGGGCGCCGATGGCGTCGGCCAGCCCGGCGTGCGCATGTCCCAGCACACACACGGCGATGCCGGCGGTCATGTCCAGGTAACGGTGCCCGTCGACGTCCCAGAGCTGGCACCCCTCGCCGCGGCTCATGACCACCGGTGCCTGCCGATAGTTGTTGAGCAACAGCCGCTGACCGGCCTTCACCAGATCTTCCTGCGCCGACATGAGGCCGCTCACTCTAGCAGTTTTTCTCCCGCCGTCTCGAAAGTGGACGCGTCGGCGTGAGCGAGCATCCGGGTGCGCCAATCGAGGGAGGAAGGTCCGGAGAGTGGAGGCGCCGCACACCGCTCGCGCCAAAGAACGCGTCACCCTCGCCCGCGGTCCGCCGCGGGAGAGGGCCGGGGAGAGCGAGCATCCGGATGCGCCAATCGAGGGAGGGAGGTCCGTAGCGTGGAGGCGCTGCACACCGCTCGCGCCAAAGAACGCGTCACCCTCGCCCGTCCGCGGGAGAGGGCCGGGGAGAGGGCAAGCCTTGCGAGAGCCAACGCCAGCGTGATCCGCGGCCTTGTGCGAAATCCCCGGGCGCCTTAGTTTCGCCGGATGCGGCCCACCGCCAGCTCCACGATTGTCGCGACGGCGACGGCGGTCCCCGCCCACACCGCGAGCCAGAGCGCCGTCCAGCGCGTGCTGCGCACGCTGTTCCCGATCGACGGCCGGCGCATGGACGCGGTGATGACGATCTTCGAGAACGCGCACATCGACAACCGCTACAGCGTCTATCCGGTCGAGCAGATCGGGCAGCGGCGGTCGCTGACCGAGACCACCGCCGAGTACCGCAGCCACGCCGTCGCGCTGGCCCGCGACGTGGCGTCGCGCGCGCTGGCCGAGGCCCACGTGGCGGCGCGCGACGTCGACCTCATCATCACCACCTCGTGCACCGGCATCATGATCCCGTCGGTCGACGCGTACCTGGTCGACGCGCTCGGCCTGCGATCGGACGTGCGGCGCCTGCCCATCACCGAGCTCGGCTGCGTGGGCGGCGCGTCGGCGCTGGCGCGCGCCGACGACTTCCTGCGCGGGTTCCCCGACGCGCACGTGCTGGTGGTGGCCGTCGAGCTGCCCAGCTTGAGCCTGCAGCGCGACGACACCACGCCCGCCAACCTGGTGGCGAGCGCGCTGTTCGGCGACGGCGCGGCGGCAGCGGTGCTGGCGGGTGGCGCCGCCCGCCCGGGCGTGCGCGTGCTGGGCACGCTGAGTTACATCTTCCCGCGCTCGACCAGCGCGCTGGGCTTCGATCTGCACGAGGATGGGTTCCACTCGGTGATCTCCCGGGACATCCCGGCGCTGCTCAAGAGCAAGATCGTGGAGCTGGTCGACGAGCTGGCGACGCGCGCCGGGCTGACGCGCGCCGAGCTGAGCTGTTTCCTGCTGCACCCGGGTGGGCGTAAGATCCTGGGCGCTGTCGAGGACGAGCTGGGCTTGCCGCGCGAGGCGACCCAGCCGTCGTGGGACGTGCTGCGCGACTACGGCAACCAGTCGAGCGCTTCGGTGCTGTTCGTGCTGCATCACTGGCTGACCCGGCGCGAGCCGCCGGCGCGCGCGCACGGTGTGCTGGCGGCGTTCGGTCCCGGCCTCACCACCGAGATGTTGTTGCTGCGATGGGATTGAGCCTGCCGTTCTCGGTCGAGGTGTACCTCGGCCTGCTGGCGCTGGTGGGCGCGGGCCGGCTGATCGAGATGCGGCTCTCGCGCCGGCACCAGCGCGCCCTGGCGGCGCGCGGGATCGCCATCGAGCGCGAGCCGGTGTTCGGCCTCATGGTGGCGCTGCACACCGGCGTGCTGGCGGCGGCGGCGCTGGAGGTGATCCTGCTGCGGCGGGCGTTCTATTCGACACCTGGCCTGACGGCGCCGGTGCTGGGCCTGACGGCGCTGGCGCTGGTGGTGCTGGCCAACCTGCTGCGCTGGTGGGTGATCGCGACGCTGGGCCCGCAGTGGAACATCCGGGTCATGGGCTCGTCGCGGGTCAGCGGCGTGGTGTCGACCGGACCGTTTCGCTTCGTGCGCCATCCCAACTACGTCGCGGTCTTCGTCGAGCTGGCGGCGTTACCGCTGGTGCACGGCGCCTGGTTGACGGCGCTGTGGGGATCGCTGATGCACGTGCTGATCCTGCGGCGGCGCATCGCGCTCGAGGAACGCGTGCTGTTCGCCGATGCGCGATACCGCGAGGTGATGGGGCGCAAGCACCGCTTCGTGCCGTTGCCATGGCCGCCGTCGTCCTGACGGTGCCCGACGTCCTGATCGCGGGCGGCGGCATCGCCGGGTCGACGCTGGCGGTGCTGCTGGGCCGCGCGGGCGCGCGGGTCGCCCTGTTCGAAGAGCGGCGCTTCCCGCGCGAGAAGCCCTGCGGCGAGGGCTTGATGCCGGCGGGCGTGGCGGTCTTGCGGCGCCTGGGACTGGCCGAGCAGGCGGGCGGGCGCCCGCTGCACGGCGTGCGCTACCACGGCTTCGGCATGAGCGCCGAGGCGGAGTTTCCCGCCGTGGGCGGCGCGCCCGCGGTCGCGCTGGGTCAGCGGCGCCTGCACCTGGATCGCGCCTTGTTCGAGGCCGCGCGCGCCACGCCCGGCGTCGAGGCCGTCGAGGGGGCGCGGGTCGAGGGCGCGCTGGTCGAGGGTGGGCGTGCGGTCGGCCTGCGCGTCGACGGCGCCGTCCAGCGCGGCCGGCTGGTGGTGGCCGCCGACGGGCCGCACTCGCCGGTCCGAAGAAGCCTGGGGTTGGACGCGCCGCGCGCGCGGCGCGCGCGCATCGGGCTGCGCACCCACTTTCGGCTGGCGCGCCCGCACGACCAGCGGAGCTGGATCGAGATCTTCATCGGCGACGGCCACGAGCTGTACGTCACCCCGCTGCCCGGCGACGAGATCCTGGTCGCCGGCCTTTCGGATCGGGTGGCCGCGACCGAGGAAGGCGAGGGCGGCGCGCGCGCGGCGCTGGCGCGCTGGATCGAGGACGAGCCGCTGCTGCGCGCGCGCCTGGCCGGCGCCCAGCCGCTGACCGCGGTCGCCGGTCGCTCGCCCCTGGCCCAGCGCGCGCGCGCCGGCTTCGCGCCGGGCGCGGTCCTGCTCGGCGACGCCGCCGGCTTCATCGACCCGGTGACGGCGGGCGGCATGGCCCAGGCCCTGTTGACCGCCGAGCTGCTGGCTCCATTCGCGCGGACAGCGCTGGCGGACGGCGGCGCGCGCGGCGACCGCTGGCTGGCCCGCTTCGACCGCCGCCGCCGGGCCTTGCTACGCGACTATCACTGGCTGACGCGCTTCGTCCTGTTCCTGATCGCCCGCCCGCTCCTGGCGCGCACCATGCTGCGGTTGATGAAGAAGAACCCGCGGGTGATGTCGCACTTGATCGGCGTGGCGGGAGGGGTGCGGCGATTGATCTAGAGCACAGAACGGCTTGAAGCGGGGCCAGCGCGCCGGCAGGGGCCTCTGGCTTCGGGCCCAGGACCTCCCGTGAAGAGTCCTCCCGAGGTCTGGGGCCCGAGGCCCGAGGCCCTTGACCGGGTGGTCGACGGCTCATTCAAACCGTTCGGTGCGCTAGAAGCTGTCCTTCGCCTTTCTGCGCGCCGCCAGATCCTCGACCGAGGCCGAGCGCACGAAGGGATTGGTCGCCAGCTCCAGGCCGACCGTGGTCGGCGTGGTTGACGGGCGCAGGGCCGCCTGCCGTTCCTTGATCGCCGCGCTCGCGGGCTCGACGGTGGCGGCGAAGCGCAGGTTGCTCTCGGTGTACTCGTGGCCGAACCAGAGGCGCGCGCTGTCCGGCAGCGCGGTCAGCGACCTGAGGCTGGTGTACATCTGCTCGGGCGTCCCTTCGAACAGGCGGCCACAACCGGCGCCGAACAAGGTGTCACCGGTGAAGATGTCCTCCGGCGTTTCGCCGCTGTCGCAGATGCCCCAGGCGATCGCGGCCCGGGTGTGACCGGGGATGTGCATCGCCAGCAAGGGGCGCCCAAACAGACGCAGGCCCGATGGCGCGAAGCGGCCGACCGATGCCTCGACGAACGCGGTCTGCTCCGGGATGCGCCCGCGATCCAGCGCGTGCCCGCCCACGAAGATCCCGACGCCGACGCGCCCGCCGCCGGCGCGCGCCAGGAGGTCGCTGACGCCGCCCACGTGATCGGCGTGGTGGTGGGTGGCGAGAATCCCGCGCAGGGTGAGCTCGCGCCGCTCCAGCGCCGCCAGCACCGGCTCCGCTTCGGAAGGATCGACGACGTAGCAGTCGGCGCTGTCGCTGCGCGCGATCACGTAGGCGTAGTTGTCCTTCAGACAGGGAACGGCCTCGATCTCGATCTGGCTCATGGCTGACCTCTCGCGCGCATCTTAGCGCCGTGGAGCGGCCGAAGGCAGGGTGCCGAGCGCGGTCGCCATGCGGCGCACCGCCTCTTCCAGACGGGGCGGCTCGTAGCGGCCGTAGCCGAGGCGCAGGTAGGAACGCCAGCGGCGCGCGGCGCGCGCGTCGTCGGGCAGCACGTAGTCGCGGCCGGTGATGAAGCCGACGCCGTGCGCGGCGGCGCGCGCGCGCCACAGGTCGGCGTCGATGCCGCGCGCCGCGCGCGCCCACAGCGACATCCCGCCCGGGGGGACGCGAAAGCTGAGCGCGCCTCCCAGCCGCCGGCGCAGCGCCGCCACGAAAGCGTCACGGCGCACGTGGTAGATGCGGCGCATGCGGCGCGCGTGCCGTTGCAGCTCGCCGTCCTCGATCAGCTCGGCGACCGCGCTCTCGGTGGCGTGGTCACCCTGGCGGTCGACCACCTCGCGCAGCTCGACCACCCGATCCAGCAAGGGCCGTGGCGCCACCATGAACCCCAGGCGCAGCCCGGGCGCCAGGATCTTGGAGAAGGTGCCGACGTAGACCACCACGCCGGCGGCGTCGGCGCTGGCCAGCGGCATCACCGGCCGTCCCTCGAAGTGGAACTCATGGTCGTAGTCGTCCTCCAGGATCGCCAGCCGGCAGCGGCGCGCCAGGTCGAGCAGCGCGATGCGCCGCGCCGCCGACAGCACCACCGTCGACGGGTACTGGTGGTGCGGTGTCAGGTACAGCGCGCGCACGCGCCGGCGAACGCACAGCGCCGCCAGCACGGCCACGTCGACCCCGTCGGCGTCGACTGGCAGCGGCAGCAGGCGCGCGCCGGTGCGCGCCAACGCGTCCCAGGCACGCCGGTAGCCGAGCTCCTCGACCGCGACGACGTCGCCGGGGCGCAGCAGGGTGCGCGCCGCCAGATCGATCGCCATCTGGCTACCGCGGGTGATGAGCACGTCGTCGGCCCCGGCCGCCAGGCCGCGCGTCGCCGACAGCATCGCCGCCACGGCGGCGCGCAGCCGCGGGTGCCCGCGCCCGTCGCTGTAGCCCAGGGCCTCGCCGTCGCGGTCACGCAGCGCCCGCCGGTAGGCGCGCGCCAGCGCCGCCGTCGGCACCAGCGTGAGATCGGGGATGCCGCCCCACAGGAACAGGCCGTTGTTTCCGACGATCGGCGGCGCTGCCTCGGGGATGGTGGCCGCCGGGGCGGGCGCGGGATCGAACCCGATGCTCTCCGGTACGCCGGCGCGCGGCGCCGAGGCGGCGGCGAACCGGCGCGGCGACAGGTCGGGCAGCCGCGCGCTCACGAAGGTGCCCGAGGCGGGCGTGCTGGTGATCCAGCCCTCGCCGGCGAGCTCGTCGTAGGCGGCGACCACGGTGTTGCGGTTGACCGCCAGCATGCGCGCCAGCTCGCGGGTCGCCGGCAGCCGGGCGCCCGCGCGCAGGCGCCCGCGCCGGATCTCGCCGGTGAGCAGGCCGGCGATGCGCAGGTAGACCGCGGCCGGCGCGTCCGGGCCCGCGGCCGGCGCGGCGCGCGTGAGGTCGGCGGGCGAGAATCGCAGCGGCCAGCGGGCGGGCATCTGGACCAGGAGATTTTCACGAACTGGACCTTTTGCCTAGTCCGGTCTTCCGGCAGTCTCTGGGCATGGACCAGCTGCCCGTGACCGATCGAACCAAGCTGCGGCGCCACCCCGAACGCGCGCGCTTCGACCGCGCAGCGCTGGACGCCGTCCTCGACCAGGGCCTGGTGGTGCACGTGGGCTTTGCCGCCGAGGGCGGCCAGCCATTCGTGATTCCCACCACCTACGTGCGGCTGGACCGGACGATGTACCTGCACGGCGCGGTCGCCAGCCGCATGCTGCGCGCCGGCGACGACGGGATCGAGCTGTGCGCGACGGTGACTCTGCTCGACGGGCTGGTGCTGGCGCGCTCGGCCTTCAGCCACTCGATGAACTACCGCTCCGCGGTGATCGTCGGGCGCGCCCGTCTGGTCGGCGACCCGGCCGAGAAGGTGCGGGTGCTGGCGGCGCTGGTCGATCGCTTGATCCCGGGCCGCATGGCGACGGCCCGTCCGCCGTCGCCGCACGAGCTGAAACAGACCGCCGTGCTGGCGCTGCCGCTGGAAGAGGCATCGGTCAAGGTCCGGACCGGGCCGCCGGTCGACGCCGAGGCTGACCTGGGGTGGCCGGCCTGGGCCGGGGTGATCCCGCTCGCGATGGTGGGCGGCGCGCCGCAGCCGGTAGCGGGAGCCGTGGGCGCACCTCCGGCGCGCACCCTGGCGGGTCCCACCGTGGCGGCCGCGGTCGCGGAGGGCAGCCCCGTCGAGCGACGCTTCGGCGACTGGGTGCTGAGCGACGATCGGTCGCGCCTCGACCTCGCCCGCGTGACCGGCTGGCTGGCCGCGTCCTACTGGTCCCCGGGCATCCCGCGCGCCACGGTCGAGCAGGCGGCACGCCATTCGTCGCTGGTCGCCGGCGCCTACGCCGACGACGGCACACAGGTCGGCCATCTCCGGGTGGTCTCCGATTGCACTCGCTTCGCGAACATCATGGATGTCTACGTCGCCGAGTCGCAACGGCGGCGCGGCCTGGGACGCGCGCTGGTGCGTTTCGCCCTCGACCACCCCGCGCACCGGTCGATCGCGCGCTGGCAGCTCGGCACGCGGGACGCGCACGGTGTATACGAGCACGAAGGGTTTCGCGCGCTGGGGTTTCCGGAGCGCTTCATGGAACGGGTGATGGCGGCGGAATGGGAGAACCGGGTGGGCCCGCCGTAGGAGCGCGCGCGAGCGAGGGATCGCCGACGCCGACGCCGACGCCGACGCCGACGGTCGGATCCGGTTCGGATAGGGATAACCGCCAAGACGCCATGACGCCAAGACGCCAAGATCCGGATTACCAGGGGTCCGGGCTTGGCGTCTGCGGCGCCTTGGCGGTTAACCGACCGCATTGGGAGCGATCGCGAGCTGGCCGCGAGACGTTTGGCGCGGCGGGGGCCGCCGGCGCCGGGTAGATTTCAGCTCGTGGCCGATCTGGTCCTTTATGACGGCGTGTGCGGGCTGTGCAACCGCCTGGTGCAGTTCATCCTGCGCCGCGACCGCCGCGATCGCTTTCGCTACGCGTCGCTGCAGAGCGATCTCGCCCAGGAGTTGTTGCGCCGCCACGGGCGCGACGCGCTCGCCCTCGACACGGTGAGCGTGGTGCGAGCTCACGGCGAACCGGACGAGCGGGTGCTCACCAAGGCGCGCGCGATCATCTACGTCGCGGGCTGGCTCGGCCTTCCCTGGGCGCTGGCGGGTTTTTTGAAGATCTTTCCCTGGCGGCTTCTGGACTTCGTCTACGACCAGATCGCGCACCGCCGCTACCGCTGGTTCGGCCGCTACGACGCTTGCCCGCTGCCGGCGCCGGCCACGCGCGCGAAATTTCTCGACGCCTCGGGGTGACCAACGCCGCGCGGATGGCTGGTCAACCGCCCAGCAGCTGGTCGATGCGCGCCCTCAGCGTGTCGAAGTCGGACGTGCCCAGCGCGAGGCTGCCGCCCGGGTGGATGTGACGGATGACGCCCTGTTGATCGATCAGGAAGCTGACGCTGGTGAAGTCGCGCGGGTGGCCGTCGAGCCACCAGCGGCGCAGCGTGCGCCAGTCCCGATCGACGGCGACCGGGAAGTGAAAGCCGTACTCGCGCGCCCAGCCGCGCACCGCCGCGACGTCGAGCGCATCACGCCGCTTGTGATGGTAGACGCCGATCACCACCAGGCCTCGCGCGGCATAGTCGCGGTGTAGCTGATTGAGCGCCGGCGCGGTCAGCGAACAGTAGGGACAGCTGGTATCGGTGAACCAGCGCACCAGCACGACCTTGCCGCGCAGGCCCGCCAGGGTGAGCGGGGACGACCCCATCCAGTCGCCCAGCGTCCAGGCCGGCGGGGCGGTGCCGATGAGGTCGGTCCCCGATGGTGATGGGGCGCCGGCCGCTGTCGCGCGGTTCAGGGCCGGCCCGGCGATCGCCGCGCCGGCGACCAGCGCGGCCAGGCTCATCCGAACCGACGCCTGACTCCAGTACCACACCGCCTGAGCGTGGCGCGCGTCACCGCGAATGTCCAGCGACGCGCCCCGACCCTCCTGGGAGGGTGGTGTTAAACGCAGGGGCCGGGATTCGGACTTCAGGCTTCAGGCTTTCAGGCTTCAGGCTTCAGGCCCGGCGCCTGAATGAAGCGACCGATTCTGTCCAGGACGCGCGCGTCGGAGTCGGCCTGGGTCTCGCCCGTGGCCTTCCGTTGGGCGGCTGACAGCTCCAGTGAATGGTCACCACCCTGGACGACGTAGATGTCCTGTGGCGCCGTCATGCGCGCCCGGACCTCGGCAAGCTCATCCAGAAGACAAAGGGGATCGCGGGTCCCCTGCACGAACAAGATCGGCGTGCGCAACGCCAGCAGTACCTGGTCGCGCAGCGCGCCGCTGGAGGCGGAGCGCAGCGGGTAGCCGAGGCAGATGAGGCCGGCGATCGGGTGACCGGGATCGTCGGCGGCGAGATGGCATCCGATGCGCCCGCCCATCGACTTGCCGATGAGGAAGACCGCGGGCGGTGGGCTGGCGGCGCCGGCGACGGCATGCGCGAGTGCCTCGCGGTGCGCGGCGATCAGCGCCGGGGCGCGATCCGGCGATCGCCGCCCGGCCAGCATGTAGGGGTAGTCGAAGGCGGCCACCTCGCCCAGCGTGGCCAGGCGCTTGCGCCAGGCCACCATCCAGCGCGACGACGACGGCGCGCCGGCGCCGGGTGCGAACAAGAAGAGTGGGCGAGGTGGCATCTGTTCCAACTCTGCCACAAGCGCCAGAGTGCCTGTGCTTCTGGCATCGGGCGCGGCGCAGGCGCTGGCGCGTCGCGGAAAGGGGCCGTCGGCGGAAAACTCGGTAAAGTCCCGCCGTGCTGCCGACCGAATCCGACCCGTCCTCCGCTGCGCACGACGTCCCCCTTCCCAGCCCGGCGTCCGATGGCCCGGCGCAGATCTATCAGCGCCGCATCGACGGCCTGCGCGTCGCGATCGCGCGCCTCGCGCGCGCGGACACCGCGCTGGTCTGGGCGCGGACGGTGGTGTTTCTGGCGGCGGTGGCGCTGGCGGTGCTGGCGATCCGCGGGCAAGCTTCGGCGCGCTGGCTCGCGGTGCCGGCGATCGCGTTCGCAGCCCTGGCGGCGGCTCATGATCGGGTCCTGCGCCGGCGCGACCGCCGGCTGGCCGCGGTGGCCTGGCACCAGGCCGGGCTGGATCGGATCTTCGATCGCTGGGTGGGCAAGGGCGATCCAGGCGCCGGCTTCCAGGCCACGGCCGAGGAGCATCTTTACGCCGCGGACCTGGATCTCTACGGCCGCGGCGGTCTGTATGAGCTGCTGTGCGCGGCCCGCACTCCTGTCGGTCAGGTCACGCTGGCGGCGTGGCTGCAGGGGCCGGCGACCGCCGTGGTCGCGCGACAGCGGCAAGCGGCGGTGGCCGAGATCGCCCCGCTGGTCGACCTGCGCCAGGACCTGGCGCTGGTCGCGACCGCGGTCCGGGAAGAGGTGCGCGAGGAGGCCTTGATGGCGTGGGCGCTGCGCGCCGGCGCGGAAGAACTGGCCGGTCCGCGCCTGGCGCGCTGGCGCGCGGCGCTGGCGGCGATCGCGGTCGTCACCGTGGCGGCGGCGGCGCTGTGGTCGGCCGGCCTGGTCGGACCCTGGCCTTTCGTGGCCGCGTTCGTGGTCGGGTGGTCGATGTCGCGCCGCCTGCGCGTGCCGTTGTCGGCGATCCTGGCCGGCGTCGATCACCGCACTGACGAGCTCAAGAGCCTGGCGGCGCTGATGGCCCGTCTGGAGCGCGAGCAGTTCCGGTCGCCGGCGTTGGCGGCGCTGCGGCGGGCGCTGGAGACCGACGGATTACCGGCGTCGCGGCGGATCGCCCAGCTGCGGCGCCTGGTCGACCTGCTCGAGCAACGCCGCAACCAGCTGGCGGGGCTGCTGATGGCGCCCGTGCAGGCGACGGCGCAGCTGGCGCTGGCCGTGGAGGCGTGGCGGCGCGCCGTCGGGCCGGCGGTGGTTCACTGGATGACGGCGGTGGGCGAGCTGGAGGCGCTGGTCAGCCTGGCCGGCTTCGGCTTCGAGCACCCCGATTATCCCTTTCCGGAGATCCTCGACGGCGCGCAGGCTGCGGGCGCGCGCTCCGACGACCCAGGCGCGGACCCGGACGCGCACGCCATCTTCGACGCCGAGGCGCTGGGCCATCCGCTGATCCCGGCGGCACGGCGGGTGGTGAACGACCTGCGCCTCGGCGGCGAGCTGCGGTTGCTGGTGGTCAGCGGATCCAACATGTCGGGCAAGAGCACGCTGCTGCGCACCGTGGGCGTCAACACCGCGCTGGCGCTGGCGGGCGCGCCGGTGTGCGCGCGCCGTCTGCGGGTCACCCCCCTGGTCGCGGGCGCGACCCTGCGGATCAACGACTCGCTGCAAGCCGGCAAGTCTCGTTTCTACGCCGAGCTGACGCGGTTGAAGCAGATCGTCGACCGCGCCGGGGGCACCCCGCCGCTGCTCTTCCTGCTCGACGAGATCTTGCACGGGACCAACTCCCACGATCGCCGCATCGGCGCCGAGGCAATTCTCCGCGGACTGGTGGCGCGCGGCGCCGTCGGCCTGGTCACGACCCACGACCTGGCGCTGGCCGAGGTCGCCGCCACCATGGGCGCGCGCGCCGCCAACGTCCATTTCGAGGATCATCTCGAAGGTGGCGTCATGACCTTCGACTACCGGATGAAGCCGGGGGTCGTCCGCAAGAGCAACGCCCTGGAGCTGATGCGCGCGGTGGGGCTGGAGGTGTGACCTGAAGGACTTCGGACTCCGGGCTGCGGGCCAATGCCAGTCGGATAAGGAAAAACGCCATGACGCCATGGACGCCATGGTCCGGATCTTCAAGAGATCCGTTTTGGCGTCTTGGCGTCTTGGCGTTTAACCAAACAGCATCGGGCTGCGGGCTTCAGGATTCGCGAAGCCTGCTCTAGTGCAGCGTGTGCTTGAGGCTGCTCATGGTGCGGTGGGTCCGCTCCTGCGCGGGCAGGAGCGCCATCTCGACCAGGTGGCGCGAGCTGACGTCGAGCTTGCCGATCTCTTCGCGATAGAGCTTGAGGCCGTGGTCCTCGCCCTCTTCCAGGGCGGCGATGGCCGCCTTTTCGCCGAAAGCCACGGCGCTGCCCTCGACCAGCTTGGCGAAAGTGCCCCAGGCCCCCGAGTCGTCGGCGGGCGCGCCACCCAGGCGCTGGATGTGCTCGCGCAGCGTCGCCATCCGATGCTCATGCGAGCGATGGCAATCCTCGAGCTCCGCGCGCACTTCGGTGTGGTTCAGTTTGACCAGGGCCTGGCGGTAAGTCTCCACGGCCGAGATCTCGCCGCGCAGCAGGCTGTTGAGCGTATCCACGACCTTCTGGCTTTCGTGGGTCATGTCGTCATCCTCCTTCTTTGTTGATGCGAAGGTAGATACGGATGCCGCATCAGGCAATCCATTGACATCGTCGCCCTGCTACCGTCGTTGAAGAAAAGAGCTGCCAACGTCGCCGGCGCCGGTGCGGCGCATTCGGTGTACGACACCGGCGATCGAGGCACACCTCACCGGTGTGCGGTGGCATATGCGCCCCCGGACGTGAAGGCTGACGTGAAGGCTGACCGCGCCGTCCTGTGGGCGGATGCCATCGTCGACTTGTTCGAACTGTTGAGTCGTTCGGTAACAGGTCGGCGACCGGCGATTTTCCACGCGGCTCCAGCCTTTTGCCCTTGCCTGATCTCGCCGCGGTCGTGGGATAAGAGAGGCGAGTGGTGATGACTCGACCGCCCAAAGATTCCCTGGTCCAGATCCTCGCCATCGAGAATCGATGGGTGCGCCTGGCCGAGATCTGTAACCACATCATCGGGAAGATCGATCAGCACGGGGCCGCCTGCCTGACCCCGGTCGAGCGCACGATCGATCGGGTCAACGACTTCGAGTACCGGATGATCCGCGGTGGTCTGTCCGGTCTGCTGTACTCCGACTGGCTCGACTGGAAGGCCATCGCCGAGGTGGTGGCCGCGCTCGAGGTGGTGGGCGCCACCGAAGCGTCTCGGCTGCTGCGCGAGACCCTGGTCATCGTGGCCGGCGCGGTCGAGCGCCAGCCCTTGCTGCGCGCCCGCGACGGTCTGACGTGGGGCGATCTGCTGGCGCTGGTCGATCCGACGCACCAGATCGAGCGCATCGAGCGCGAGATCGCGCCCCACGTCGACGGCATCAACCAGCATCTCCTTTCCTACGTCGAATCGCACCAGGTCGACCTGCTGCGCGCCGACGAGACGACCGCTTGACCCGCGATGGATCCCGCGCCCGCGCCCGCGCCCGATCCGTCCCCCGTGGGCGCCGGCGCTCTCCGCCACGGCGTCCCGCTTGGACTTTACGTCCACTTCCCCTTCTGCGGCGTCCATTGCCCGTACTGCGATTTCGCCGTCGAGGTGTGCGCCGACATCCCGCACGACGCCTACGCCGGCGCGGTGATCGCCGAGATCGACGCGCGGCGCGCCTGGTTCGCGGGCGCGGGCCCGCTGCAGTCGATCTACTTCGGCGGCGGCACACCGGGATTGTGGCGCGCCGATGCGCTCGCCCGGGTGATCGACGCGGGCTGCGCCGCGTTCGGGATCTCGCGCGAGGGCCGCGCGGCGCTGGAGATCACCGTCGAGGCCAACCCCGGCGAGGTCGACCAGCCGCACCTGGCGGCGCTGGCGCGCGCCGGCGTCAACCGCGTGTCTCTGGGCGCGCAGTCCTTCGACGACGGCCAGCTGCGCCGCATCGGGCGCAACCACGCCGCCGCCGCGATCCCGGCCGCCGTCACGGCGGCGCGCGCGGCCGGCATCGACAACCTGTCGCTGGATCTGATGTTCGGCCTGCCCGGGCAGACCCCGGATGATTGGCGGCGCGACGTGGAGGCCGCGCTGGCCCTGGCGCCCGAGCACCTGTCGGCCTACGCCCTGACCATCGAGCGCGGCACCCCCTTCGGCGCGCTCGACCGCACCGGTCGCCTGGCGCGCCCCGACGACGAGGCGGTGGCCGCGATGTTCGACTGGGGCCGCCGGGCCCTGGCCGCCGCCGGTCTCGCCCCCTACGAGATCTCGAGTTACGCCCGCCCCGGGCGCCGCGCGCGTCACAACAGTCTTTACTGGCAGGTCGCGGGTGCGGCCTACCTGGGGGTGGGCGCGTCCGCGTCGTCGTTTCGGCCGCTGGCGGACGGCACCGGCTGGCGCTTCGCCAACCCGCGCGCGACAGCGACCTATCTGCGCGCGGTGGCGGCCGGCGCCGGTAGCCCCGCGCCCGTGCACGTCGAACGGCGGTCGCGCGATGACCTCGAGAACGAGGCGCTGTGGCTCGGCCTGCGCACCAGCGAAGGCGTCGATCGCGCCGCCCACCGCCGTCGCTATGGGCGCGACCCCGGCGACGGCCGTGAAGCGGCGATCGCCGCCTGCCTACAGGCCGGCTGGCTGGCCGTCGGCGAAACCGAGCTGCGGCTCACGCCCGCCGGCGTCCTTTACGCCGACGAGGTGGCCTCGCGGCTGTGGCGCGAAGCTGGAGATGGATGACGGCTCCGGCGCGAGCGGCAGCGGTTCTCGTGCCCGCGCGCGCAGCTCGCGCGGCAGGTAGGACAGGTCGCCCAGCTGGCGCAGGAAGCACCGGTTGCCTTCGAGCTCGACCAGGCTGTGGCCGCCGACTGGCTGCGGCACGCAGGCGCGGTAAAGGCGCAGGTCGACACGGATGAGCGCGCACACCAGCAGCCGCAGCCAGGTCTTGTGACCGACGACCAGCACGTCGCCCCCGCCGGGGTGTGCGGCCCGCACGCGCTCGACGAAGGACAGCGCGCGGCGCGCGACCTCGAGCCCGGTCTCGCCCCCGGGCGCGCCGATGCTCGGATCGTCCAGCCAGCGACGGAAGCGCTGCGGTTCGTCGAGCGCGATCTCCTGCTTGGAACGCCCCTGCCAGGAGCCGTGATCGATCTCGTCCAGGTCGGCTTCGGCCGTCGCGGTCAGACGGACGGCGTCGGCGAAGGGCGCCGCCATCGCGACGGTGCGCCGGCGGGTGCTGGTGTAGACGGCACGCCAGCTCGGCCGCGAGGGGTGATTCGCCCAGCGGCGCGCGAACGCCTCGGCCATGCGCCACCCGTCCGGTGTCAGCGTCGCGTCGATTCGCCCGCAAAAGCGGTCCTCACGGCTGTGCTCGGTCTCGCCGTGCCGGAGCAAATGCAGCCGCAGGGGCGTCCGCCCTTGCTCCCTCTCGTTGCTCAACCTCATCCCCCGCAAGCACATCAAGCGCCATGCCAGCGCCGATGCGGCTCGCCGCACCAGGTTTGCCGCGCGTCCGCCAGGCGCCGGTCCGTTTTCCGTAACGGCGGCCAGGGCCGCTGGTCCCGTCGGTAGCAGCACGCGCGGCGGCGGTAGTGCGGCCGCGTGAGCAGACGGCGTGACTGGAGTGGAAGTTGAGATTTCCATCGAAGCCTCGGTTAGGCTGCCTCCGGTGAGCCGCCACGACAGCGCCGCGCATCGATGTACCGAATGCCGCATGCACCGAACCTTGTGTATCTGCGCGCTGATCCCACGCGTCGAGACCCGCACCCGCGTGCTGGTGATCTTGCACCAGCTCGAGGATCGCAAGCCGACCAACACCGGGCGACTGGCGGCGCGCTGCCTGGTCAACGCCGCGGTCAGCGCGCGCGGCGGTGGCGCCCCCGCGCCGCTGTGGCAAGGGACCCAGCCAGTCCTGCTGTTCCCGCACCCCGACGCGCATCCACTGGAGGAATGGCGCGACGGCCCGCGCCCGCTGACCCTGGTCGTGCCCGACGGCACCTGGCGCCAGGCCAACAAGGCGCGCCGGCGCGTCGAGGGCTTGGCGGATCTGCCCTGCGTCGCGCTGCCGCCCGCCGTGCGTTCGAGCTACCGGCTGCGCCACGACCGGCGGCCCGACCGGGTCTCGACCATCGAAGCGGTGGCGCTGGCGCTGCGCATCCTGGAGGGGCCGAGCGCCGCCGAGCCGCTGGAGCGGATCTTTCGCATCATGGTCGACCGCACGCTGTGGACCAACGGTCGCATCGCCACCGGCGAGGTCACCGGGGGCATCCCCGCCGGCGTGCGCGCGCACGATCCGCTGGGCGCCGCGCCGGCCCTGCGGTCACATATCGCCGCGCCCGTCGACCGGTGACTTCAACGCGTGCCAATGTCGCCCAGGAAATCCCGCAGCGCCTCGAACCAGATCAGCTTCTGCTGGAAGCCCGGGAAGCTGGCGTTGAGGCCGCTCGGATTGGGAACCACGAACACCCGCGCGCCGGCGATGCGCTCCGGCTTGGCGCCGGCGCCGCCACTCTTCGGGACTTGAAAGTACATCTGGTACAGGGACAGACCGACGAAGGCGACCACCCCCGGCCGTAGCCGCGCGATCTTGCGCGCCAGCGTGCGCCGTCCACTCGCGATCTCGCGCGGCCGCAGCTCCGCCGCCGTGCGCGTGGTGCGCGGGCACAGGTTGGTGAGCGCGATGCCCAGCTCGCCCAGCCGCTGGTCCTCCTCGAAGGTGAGCAGGCGCGGGGTCAGCCCGGCCTGGTGCAGCAGGCGCCAGAAGGGGTTGCCGTTGCCCGCGAAGTGGTGACCCAGCGCGCCCGAGCGCAGGCCCGGATTGATGCCGACCAGCAGCAGCCGGGGGTGCGGGGGCAGGACGTCCTTGAGGCGGGGCACGATGCGGGAGGGGGGCGGGGCTCATTCTGGTGTGAGCCGTTTTCAGTTCATCTCATCGCACACTGAGAGCGGGGCGGGAAACTTTGAACAAGGCGGCGCGGCAAAGCAAGATCCCGTTCCGTCTGGTGGGGCGGCATGAGCGGGGGTCGTTCCAGAGCCGGTATCTCATCTCCTATCAAGACGGCTGCTACGAAGGGTGCGTGCACGACCGCGACTGCCCGCCGTGAGGCCGCCTGCCGTCGCGGGCTGTTCCGTTGGTGGTACGCTGACACCGGTGCTGGCATCCCGGGTTCGATGGCCTCGGCCGCGCAGCCGACATCCCTGGTGGTGGCTGGTGCGCGGGATCTGGACGCTACCGACCAACCTGGTCGGGCACCTGGCGGGCCTGCTGGTCAGCGGGTGCTGGCCGCGACGGGTGGGCGGCGCGGCGGCGACGGGGTGGCTGTATCCGATCCGGCGCGGGTGGGGTCTGGACTGGGTCGGCGCGGTCACGCTGGGTCACGCGATCCTGTACCGGCCCGGGCTGCTGGACGCGCCGACGCTGCCGGCGCGGCTGACGCTGGCGCACGAGCTGGCCCACACCCGACAGCACGACTGGCTGGGGCCGCTGTACCTGCCGCTGCACATCCTGGCGCAGTCGGTGAGCGCCCTGGTGTCGTGGTATCGCCGCGAGCCACCGGTGGTGAGCCGGGTGCACGACCACAATCCGCTCGAGCAGACCTTCATCTGCATCGCCGCCGGCGCCACCTGCGGCCCGCTGCCGCGATCGGAGGGGGTCGACACCGAGGAGCTGCTGGAGGCCTTCGGCGCCTGAGCATCAGTTGAGCTTGGAGTCGCTGCCGGGCGGCGCGCGCCGCGGGCTGGCGGGCGGCCGAGGAGGAGGCGGCGGCGGTGGGCTGCGCAGCAACCCTTCCAGCGTGCGTTCCCACAGCGCGTAGGCGCGCGCTTCGGCCTCGCGATCGACGCCAATCAGGCGTACCGCCGCCAGGTGCAGCAGCGGCGCCGCCAGACGCTGGCAGGTGTCGGGGTCGATCGCGCTGGCGGTGTCGGCCACCGCGGCCTGGTGGGCGTCGAGCAGAAGGGTGAGAGCGCCGCCCGGTGGTGGCGCGCCCAGCAAGGTGCGCAAGCCGCGCGCGCGAGCCCGGAAGTCGGCGTCGCGGGCGCGCCGCTGGTCGTCGCTGGCGGGCGCGGCCCAGGCGGCCTCGGCGTCGCGGCGCCGGCGCGCGAATTCACGCCGTTCGGCGCGCGACAGCCCCAGGCCGGCCGCCAGGCTGTCGAAGACAGCGACCAGCTCGTCGATCGGGTCGCCGTGGTCGAGCGCCTCGTCGTCACCACCAGCCAGCAGCGCGCAGGCCAGCTCGCTGTCGATCTCGAACAGGCGCATCACAGCGGGCAGGGTGGCGGCGCCGCCGAAGCGGGCGACCTCGGGGTGATAGGGCCCGCTCTCGACCAGGGCCACCGCGCCCGTGTCCCGCGCGGGCGCGAGCGCGTCATCGAGGCGCGCGGCGAAAGCGTCGAGCTGGGCGCGGGCCTCGGTGTGGCTCGGGGCGTGCACGCGCAATCTCAGATGCGGTCGGCGCTCGCGCTCGTCGGTGTAGCGCAGGAAGAACCAGCAGTCGATCTCGCCGGCGGCGCGCGCGGCGTGGATCGCCGGCGCCACCGCGTCGACCAGGATCTGGTTCTGGTGCTCCTCGACCCCGAACAGCTTCCAGGTGCGCCAGCCGGGCGCCGCCGGTTCGACGTGCGGCGGCGGCACCAGGTCGGCCCCGACGATCGCGCGCGCGCGGGCGGTCGCCTGCGCGCGCGCCACGGCGTCGGGTTGATCGTGTAGCGCGATCACCGCCTCGATGCGGCGGCCGTCCTGGTCGACGGCGGGCGCTTCGAGCGGCGGCCAGATCTCCCAGGCGCGCGACTGGCCGCGCAGGTCGGCGAGCGCGTCGGGCGCGGCGAGATCGACGGGCAAGAGCGCGTCTTCGTCGCCGACCTGCACGAACCGGGGTGGCGCCGGGATCCCGGCCTGCCCGCGTCGCCAGCGCCGGAGCGCGCGCGCATCGAGCTTGGCCGGCAGTCGCCAGCTGGCGGGCGAGACCACGAAACCGTCAATCGAGAGGCGGGGCACGTGCGCGAGATCGGCGAGCGGTCCCAGTATCAATGCCCAGGGGCCGAACTGGCGGTGCAGGCTGAACCCGGCCAGCAGACGAAAGACGCCGGGCGGCGCCGTGGTCGAGCGGAGCCGCGTGAGCGGCGAAGGGACGACGCCGAACGGGTGGAGGACCAGGGCGGGGGGATCCACGGCGGGGGTGGAGACGATGGTGAGCTCGGCGGGGGTGATGGCTTCCTCGGGATCGTCCGTCCCGTCGGCGACGGCGTCGGCGACGGCGTCGGCGTCGGCGACGCCGTGCTCTTGCTCGTGAAGGCGCCGGGCGGGGGGCGGGGGCCAGGTGGACAGGGCGAGCATCTGCGGCCGCGCGGGTGGGTGTGTGCAGAGGTCGGCAAGATCCAGAGATGGGGCGAAGGCCACGTCGAGGCGGAGGTGCTCGGCGTGCGAAGCGACCTCGGCGGCGTGCAGGTCGCCCAGGGCTTCGATGAGAGGCGCGCCCAGGGCGCTGGCGAAGCGGCCCCAGGTCGACCCGGCGGGGGCGTGCAGGCCCAGGAGCCAGCCGGTGCGCGCGGCCGTCGGGGTCAGAAACAGCTCGCAAGTGGGCGGTGGCGCGCGCGCGGGCAGGATCTCGTCGAGGGCCGCCGGGTCGAGCGCGATCTCGGCGCGGCCGGCGGCGCGCGCGGCGGTGATCTCGTCGACCAGCAGCCGCAACAGCGCCCGAGGAGGGGCGGCGGCTTCGGTGGCGGAGACCGGTGTGCCGGGGTCGCCGCGATCGAACGGCGCCGCGGGGTCGACGCCGTAGCCGCCCAGCGCGAGCGCTTCCAGATCCAGCGCTCCCTCGCCGTAAAGCTCGGTCGCGATCGCGATCGCCTCGTCGGGCTCGGGGTCGAGGAAGCGCTCGGCCACGGGTGGCATCAGCGCCTGCTGCAGGCGAAAGACCAGGGGCGCGAGGAGCGCCGCGCGCTCGACCACGCGACGATCCAGGGTCAGCGGGCGCGCGGGCTGGTGCACCAGGGTCGCAACCAGCGGCCAGCTATCGGTCTCGCCCGCGCGCCGCCGGTCGGGCAACCTGTCGAGCAGCGCGAGCGCCTGATCGACGCTGGCGCCGGCGTGCTCCAGCGCATCGAGCACCTGGGCCAGGGCCGCCGCTTCGGCAGCGGGAGGTTCCAGCCGGCGCAGGCGGCCGAGCATCCATTCGGCGGGAGGGGGGCCGACCAGAGGCGGCATCAGGTCGTGGTGCAGCAGGCCGTCGTCGATCAGCAGCAGCAGGAGCTCGTCCAGCCCGTCGGCGCTGGTGTAGGCGTCGGCGCCGGTGACCGTGTCGGCGGGGGACTCCGCGGCCTGGCGGACGGCGGCCCAGGTGCTCCAGTCCTGCGCGGCATCCAGGATGTGCGCCAGGCGATCATCCAGCTCGGCCTCGCGCTGCTCGGCCATGCTTTCGCCGAATGCCAGCCAGCGGATACGGTCGGGAGCGCACAGCAGCGACGGCGCGCGCCGCAGCCGAACCTGGCCCCGGATCGCCAGATCCGCCAGCAACGCGCGTCCCAGGGCCGCCAGCCGCGCCCAGGTGATGGCCCAGTGTGCGCGCGGTTGTCCTGTGGCGCCGCGCGAACGCGCGCCGAGCGCGCCCACCGCCACCCCGGCCAGAAGGCCGGCGGGCGTCGGGCGAAAAGCGGCGCGTCGCCCGTAGCGCGCCAGCGCGCGGCGCGCCGGCGCGCCCTGGGGGTGCGCCGCCAAGGTCGGGCTGGCCAGCGCGAGCGCGATCGGGCCGAGCGGATCGCGCAGCAATCGCCGCGCGGGATCGCGGGACGACGTCCAGGGCAGCAGCGGCGCGCGCAGCAGGAAGCGATCGAGAGGGACGTAGGGCATCAGGAAGAGTGGCGTCCTCGTTCGCGAGTCATCCCGGCGCCGTCTCTCCTGTCGGCGTCGGCATTCGTCAGCCCCGGCCCTATCCCCCGCGGAAGGGGGCGAGGGTGACATTGGAAATGGCGGCGACCCGTGACTGTCACCGCCTACTTCGGCATCGCGCAGCTCTGCGCGCCGGCCGCTGGCAGGTAGCTCTCGCGGGCGTAGTCGATGACCATGCGGTCGGTGTTGAAGCGCCAGCCCAGCGTGCGGATGGTGCGCTTCATGCGCTCGACCCAGCCGTGCGGTACGCCGGCTTCGTCGCGATCGTAGTACAGCGGGACGACCTGTTGCTCCAGCGTCTCGTACAGCGACAGGGCGTCGCGGCGGTCCTGCTCCTCGACCGACACGTGGGTGACGCCGTCGCCGATCGCGAAGCCGTTGAGGCCGTCGTAGGCCTCGGCCCACCAGCCGTCGAGCACGGAGAAGTTGAGGCCCCCGTTGAGCAGCACCTTCTGGCCGCTGGTGCCGCTGGCCTCTTGCGGCCGGCGCGGGTTGTTGAGCCACACGTCCACCCCTTGCACCAGGTGGCGCCCGACGTTGATGTCGTAGTCCTCGATCAGCACCACGCGGTCGCGCAGCTCGGGCAGCAGGGTCGCGTCGTGCACGTGGCGCAGCACGTCCTGCCCGGGCCGATCGGCGGGGTGCGCCTTGCCGGACAGCACCAGCTGCACCGGCCGCTGGGTATTGGTGAGCAGCCGCTTGAGGCGCTCCATGTCGCTGAAGATCAGGTTGGCGCGCTTGTAGGTCGCGAAACGGCGCGCGAAGCCGATGATCAGCGCTTCCGGATCGAGCGCGGTCGACGCCGCCTTGATCAGCTCGTCCGGATAGGCGGCGCGCTGGCGCTGCTCGGTGACCTTGCGGCGCACGAACTCGACCAGCGCCGCCTTGAGCACGCGGTGGGTCTCCCACAGCTCGGCGTCGGAGACGTTGTCGATGCGCGCCCACATCTGCGGTTCGCTGAGCCGCTCGCGCCAGTCGACGCCGATGTGCCGGTTGTACAGGTCCTGCATCGCGGGCGCCAGCCAGGTGCGCACGTGCACGCCGTTGGTGATGTGACCCACGGGCACCTCGTCCTCGCGATGGTGCGGCCACAGCACCTGCCAGGACTTGCGGGTGATGCGCCCGTGCAGCGACGAGACGCCGTTCGCGTAGCGCGACATCTTGAACGCCAGCACGGTCATGCACAGCGCCTCGCGCTGGTCCTCGGGGCGGATGCGCCCGAGGCCCAGGAACTCCTCACGCGTCAGCCCCAGCGAACGCCGCAGCGGATCCAGGTGGTCGTCGACCAGCTCGGGCGGGAAGCGGTCGTGGCCGGCGTCTACCGGTGTGTGCGTGGTGAACACGGTGCTCTGCGCGACGTCCTGCGCGCAGGTGCGAAAGTCGGCGCCGGTCTCTTCCATGCGCAGGCGCGCGTACTCCAGCGTGGCGAAGGCGCTGTGCCCCTCATTGAGGTGCAGCACGCCCCAGTGGATGCCGGCCGCGCGCAGCGCGCGGATGCCGCCCACGCCCAGCAACAGCTCCTGTCGGATGCGGATGCGCTGGTCGCCGAAGTACAGGCGCGCCGCCAGCTGGCGATTCTCGTCGGAGTTGCCGTCGACGTCGGTGTCGAGCAACAGCAGGCGGTTGCGCCCGACCTTGATCTCCCACACCTGCGCCAGCAGGGTCTCGTGGGCCAGCGGCACCTCGATCGAGATCGGCCGTCCCGCCAGGTCGCGCGCCGGCTGCGCCGGCAGGAGCTCGGCGGGCGAGCGCACGTACTCGGCGTGCTGCTGCCCGTAGCGATCCAGCCGCTGGCGGAAGTACGACTCGCGGTAGAACAGCCCGACCGCGACCAGCGGCAGTCCCAGGTCGGACGCGCTCTTGAGGTGATCGCCGGCCAGCACGCCGAGGCCGCCGCTGTAGATCGGCAGCGACTCGTGGATGCCGAACTCCGCCGACAGATATGCGACGGGGCGTACGCGCAGCGGGCCGGCGTTGACGCTGGCCCAGGTCCGCGGCGCATTCAGGTAGTCGCCCAGCTCGCGGTAGGCGCTGTCGACGCGCGCGCGTAAAACGGCGTCCTTGGCGATGGTCTCGAAGCGTTCGTTCGAGAACGTTGTCAGAACCGAAACCGGGTTGTGGTTCGATGCTCGAAAGGTTTCCGGATCCAGGTCTCGAAACAACTTGATGATCTGAGGGTTCCACGCCCACCACAGATTGCGAGACAGCTCCTCTAGCTGCCTCCTCAGCCGTTCACCCGTCGTCGACATGGCGAGACTATACCTGCTCCCGCCCGCGCCTCGCCATGTATACTCGTCGCCCATTCGATGGACGGACAGCGTCGGTTCGTAGTGCTTATCATGGCCGGGGGCAAGGGCTCGCGGCTTTACCCGCTCACCCTCGATCGCGCCAAGCCCGCCGTGCCCTTCGGCGGCCGCTATCGCATCATCGACTTCGTTCTGTCGAACATGGCCAACTCGGGCATCCGGTCGGTCTACGTGCTCACCCAGTACAAGTCGCAGTCGCTGGCCGAGCACGTGCAGCGCGCCTGGGGCAACCGCGGCGGCTACGATTCCTTCGTCACCGTCGTGCCCGCGCAGATGCGCATGGGCGAAAGCTGGTACCGCGGCACCGCCGACTCGGTCTTCCAGAACATCCACCTCATCGAGGAGTACCGCGCCGACGCCGTGCTGGTCTTCGGCGCCGACCACGTCTACAAGATGAACGTCCGGCAGATGACCGACTACCACTTCGAGCGCGGCGCGATCGCGACCGTCGCCTGTTTACAGGTTCCGGTGGCGGCCGCGCACGAGTTCGGCATCGTCCAGGTCGACGATCAGCAGCGGGTCATCGGTTTTCAAGAGAAACCCGAGCGCGATCCGATCACCATCCCGGGCGATCCCGCCCACTGCCTGGCGTCGATGGGCAACTACGTCTTCACGCCCGGGCCGCTGGTCGAGGAGCTGCGCGCCGACGCCGAACGCGAGTCGCACCACGACTTCGGCCGCAACATCCTGCCCACCCTGGTGGGCACCGGTAAGGTGTTCGCCTACAACTTCAGCCACAACCGCATCCGCGGCGTCTCCGACGAGCTGGAGAACGCCTACTGGCGCGACGTGGGCACCATCGACGCCTACTATGAGGCCAACATGGACCTCAAGAACGTCGTGCCCAGCCTCAACCTCTACAACTGGGAGTGGCCCATCATGTCGGCCAACTATCCCGATCCGCCGGCCAAGCTGGTGTTCGACGACGAGACCCGACGGGGCATCGGCCTGCAGTCGATCATCTCGGGCGGGTGCATCATCGCCGGCGGGTTCGTCAAGGACTCGGTGCTGGGGCGCAACGTTTTCGTCGACGCGGGCGCCGAGGTCAAGGAGTCCATCTTGTTCGACAACGTTTACGTGGGCCGCGGCGCGCGCATCCAGCGCGCGATCATCGACAAGAACGTGCGCGTCGCCGAGGGCGATCACATCGGCCACGACCTGGCGCGCGACTCGCTCCGGCACACGGTGAGCGAGGGCGGCGTCACCGTGGTGCAGAAGGCGCGCGACACCTTGTTGACCCGCTCGCGGAATTTCTGATCGACGCGCGGAGCATTCATCCATGGCCACGCTGCCCATCGCCCTGGTCGTTCACGGCCACTTCTATCAGCCGCCGCGGGAGAACCCGTGGACCGACACCATCGAGCGCGAGCCGTCGGCGGCGCCGCTGCACGACTGGAACGCGCGCATCCACACCGAGTGCTACCGCGCCAACGCCTTCGCCCGCATCCACGATTCCAAGGGCCGCATCGAGGCCATCGTCAACAACTACGCGCGCCTGTCGTTCAACTTCGGCCCCACCCTGGCGCGCTGGATCGAGCTCCATGATCCGGAGACGCACGAGCGCCTGCGCGCGGCCGACGTCGAGCAGCGCCGGCGCCACTCGCACGGCGGGGCGGTCGCGCAGGCCTACGCGCACCCGATCGTGCCGCTGCTGAGCCCGCGCGACCGGCACACCCAGCTGCTGTGGGGGCTGCAGGACTTCGAGCGCCGCTTCGGGCGCGCCGCCGAGGGGCTGTGGCTGCCCGAGACGGCCGTCGACCCGGCCACGCTGGAGGAGCTGATCGAGCTGGGCGTGAAGTTCACCATCCTGGCGCCCGAGCAGATCGCCGCGGTCAAGCCGCCCGGCAAGGACTGGCTGGCGGTCGATCGCGACAGCGTCGACACCGCGCGCGCGTACCGGTGGCGCCACCGTGACGGGTCGGGGCGCACCATCAACCTGGCGGTGTTCGACGGGCCGCTGTCGCGCGCGATCGCCTTTGGCGACGCGGCAGGGCGCGCCGAGGCCTTCCTGGACGCCGTGCGCGCCTCGGCCGATCGCTCCAGGCTGTCGGGCGGCCAGCGCCTGGTGCTGTGCGCGTCCGACGGCGAGCTGTTTGGACACCACAAGAAGTTCGCCGACCTGACGCTGGCCTTCGCCAGCTACGTCGGGGCGGCGCGCCAGGGCATCGATGTCACCAACATCGGCGCCTATCTGGACAAGTATCCGCCCACCTGGGAGGCGCGCATCGCCCTCGGGCCCGACGGTGAGGGTACGGCCTGGAGCTGCGGGCATGGCGTGGGCCGCTGGCGCCGCGACTGCGGCTGCAGCATGCGCGGGCCCGACGCCGGCTGGAACCAGAAGTGGCGCGGCCCGCTGCGCGACGCGCTGGACCTGATCCGCGACGCGGCCGCCGATCTGTACGAGGATCAGGCGTCGCAGCTGCTGGCCGACCCGTGGGGCGCCCGCGACGCCTACGGTTCGGTGGTCGACGCCGCGCCCGCGGTGCGCGACCAGCTGCTGGCGACCTTCGCGCGGCCCGGGTTGGAGGCCGGGGGCGCCGAAGCGCGCGACCGGGTGCGCCTGCTGCTGGAGTTGCAACGGGCGACCCTGCTCATGTACGCGAGCTGCGCCTGGTTCTTCGACGACGTCGCCGGGCTGGAGGCGTCGCTGGGGCTACGCCTGTGCGCTTACGCGATCGATCTGCTGGGCCAGGCGGGCGGCACGCCGCCGCTGGCGGAGTTTCTCGCGCGCCTCGGGCAGGCCAGGAGCAACGTCAAGGAAGAGGGCACGGGCGCCGACGTCTTCCGGCGCGCGACCCGCGATCGCTTCACGGCGCGCCACGCGGTCGGCTACGCGGGCGCGGCGCGCCTCATCGGGCCGCCCTGGCTGACACCGCAGCCGACCGGGTTCACCGTCGATCTCCTCGAAGAGCGCGCCGGCCACGCCGGCGGGGGCGAGACGCGTTCGGGGCGCGCGCGCGCGACGTCGCGGCGCACCGGCATCGACTCGGAGCACAGCTTCTCGGTGATCGAGCGCAACGGCAACGCCGCCGAGCTGGACATTCGCGTCGATGGTCAGACGCTGGGCCTGGCGGACCTCGGCCGGGAGCATCGCGATCGCCTGGTGTGGGCGGCGATTCGCAAGCGACTGGCCGGCGGTGCCGGCAGCGGTGAGCTGGACCTGATGCGCCTGGCCATCGAGACCGCCCACGACGTCGGCGGCGCCGAGGCGGGCGCGCACGCGGCGCGCGCGGGGGACGGCGACGTGCGCGATGGCCAGCGCGTGCTGGTGGCGTTGTTCGAACAGCTGCTGGCCCGCGAGCGCGGCACCCTGACCGCCGAGGCGATCGCCGTCGCCGCCGAGCTGCTGGACGCCGCGCGCCTGGCGCCCAATGATGACCTGCGCCGGCGGCTGCAGGAGGTGGTCTGGGATCAGATCGACGCCGGCGCCGACCCGAGCGCCATCGCGCCGCTCACCGAACGGCTCGGTTTCTCGCACGAGGCGATCGGCGGCGAGGTCACCGCCCCGTGACCCGGAGGGCCCCAGCGAAGAAAAAGCCCGCGGGCAAGAACGGGATCGTGGTCGCGCGCGTGGCGCGGGGCAAGAGCCAGGCGAAGGAGACGGCGCAGGCGGCGGCCCAGGAGGTGAAGAAGAAGCCGCCGACGCCGACGCCGACGCCGACGCCGACGCCGACGGGGAGCGGCGCGAACCTGAAAGGAGATGCGAAGGTGACGGCGGTGCCGACTTCTCCTCCTGAAGGCGACGGCGCGCGCGCGAGCCGCGACTCTCCACCCAGCGCCCCCCGTTCGCCCTCCCGCTTGGCGGGGACCGGGAAGGGGCAGGGGGGCACGCCCAGGAGCTCACGGCTCGATCCGGGAGCTCCCTCGTCGGCGCCCTCCGGCGTCCTCTCGAACGCTCCCCTGCGCGACCCGTTGGTGCTCTGGCTGGCCGCCGAGGCGGTGCCCTGGGCGCACACCGGCGGGCTCGGCGACGTGGTCGGCTCCTTGCCGGCCGTGCTACGCGGAAAGGGATGGGACGTGCGCCTGTGCCTGCCGCTTTACGCGGACGCGCGCCAGTTTCCGATCGGCGAGCCGCTGATGCGGCTGGAGCTGCCGGTCGGCGGGGAGGGGCGCAGCCGGATCCCCATCGCGGTGCGACCGGCGATCGATCCGCCCGGCGGCGTGCCCACCTACTTCATCGAGTGCCCGCTGTTCGATCGCCCCGGCGTCTACGGCGACGGCGGGCAGGCCTACCCCGACAACCCTTATCGCTACGGGGTGTGGCAGCTGGCGGCGCGCGAGCTGGCCGCCAGCCTCGAGCCCGCGCCGGCGCTGATCCACTGCCACGACTGGCACGCGTCGCTCCTGCCCGCCATCTTGAAGATGGACGCGCTGTTGCATCCGGGCATGCTCTCGTCGCAGGCCTCGCCGCGCACCATCCTCACCATCCACAACCTCGAATTCCAGGGCCACACGGCGCGCGCCGTGCTCGGCGATCTCGGCCTGCCGCGCGAGCTGTGGCACCCGCGCTGGCTCGAGCACTTCGGGGGCGTGAACTTCCTCAAGGCCGGCATCCTGTCGGCCGACCGGGTCACCACGGTGAGCCGCAGCTACGCCCAGGAGATCCGCAGCCCGGCTGGCGGCATGGGGCTGGACGGCCCGCTGCGCGATCGTGGGTCCGACCTGACCGGGATCGTCAATGGCATCGACGTCGTGGCCTGGGATCCGGCCACCGATCCGGCGCTGCCGGCGCACTTCGACGTCGACCACCGCACGGGCCGCGCCGCCTGCAAGGCGGCGCTGCGCCGCGAGCTCGGCCTGGCGGGCACGTCCGACGCGCCGCTGATCGGCTTCGTGGGTCGGTTGACCGAGTCCAAGGGCGTCGACCTGCTGGTGCAGGCGCTTCCGTCGCTGCTTGCGCTCGGCGCCAGCGCCGTGGTGCTGGGCAGCGGCGACCTGCCTCTGCACGCGGCGCTGCAAGACCTGGAACGCGCCCACCCCGATCGCTTGCGCGCGGTGCTGCGCTTCGACGCCGCGCTGGCCCGCCGCGCCTACGCGGGCGTCGACATGATGATCGTGCCCTCGCGCCTGGAGCCGTGCGGCCTTGTGCAGCTGTACTCGTTGCGCTACGGCGCGGTGCCGATCGTGCACGCGGTGGGCGGGCTACGCGATACGGTCACCGACAGCGAGACCGGGTTCGCCTTCGAGGACGCCACACCGCGCGCCATCGTCGCGGCCGTGCGCCGCGCGATCGAGGTCTACGGTGAGGAGCCGGCGCGCTGGGCCGAGATCGTCGGCGCCGGCATGCGCCAGGATTGGTCGTGGGCCAAGAGCGCGGGCGGCTATGACGCGCTCTATCGCGAGACCCTGGCCGCGCCGCCCCGGACCCGGCCCCTGCCAGCGCCCGAGGACGACCAGGCGATGTTCGGCGACTACGGCCCTGACCTGCCGGCGCGCCTCGGACGCGCGGAGCTGCGCCTGATGGTGCAGGGACCGACCTGCATCTACGCCTACTGGGAGACCGCCGACAGTGAGCCGCTGGAACTCATCATCGAGGAGCGGCCCACCGGATATGCGTTCATGCTCTCGGAGCAGGCGCCGCCCACCGGCGACTTCTGGGTGCCGGTGCTGCCCGAGCACGCCTATCGCGCCAGGCTGTGCCGGCGCGACGGCGGCGTGGTGCTCACCTCGAACATCGTGCTCACCGGCCGCGCCGATCCGGTCGCGCCCGATGACCAGGCGCCGGTGTGGCTCGAGCGTCTGCTGGCCTCGGGCGCGATCGACGATCCCGAGACCGCCGACCGCTGGACCACGATCTTTCCGCAGCGCCCGACGCGCCTGCGTGGCCCGCGCTACTGGAGCGGCGAGATGCCGGGCGAGGCCGCCGGCGGAGGTGGCGCTGGCACTGGCATTTTCATTCCGCCCAGCAGCCACACGCTGGTGTCGCCGCCCGCGGAGCCGCCGACCAGCCTCTTGCCCGCCCGGGAGAGGAAGCGATCGTGAGCCCGCGTGCTGCCACCACCGGCGGTTACCTGGGACTGGTGCTGCACGCGCACCTGCCCTTCGTGCGCCACCCCGAGCACGACGACTTCCTCGA
Organism: Polyangia bacterium; assembly: GCA_035696125.1. Lineage (GTDB taxonomy): Bacteria > Myxococcota_A > Polyangia > Fen-1088 > Fen-1088 > DASRQZ01. The sequence continues at coordinate 9,857 of DASRQZ010000082.1, read as the reverse complement.
GGAAGATTGGCTGTTCGAGGCCATCTCGGAGACCTACGTGCCCCTCTTGCAGGCCTTCTACCGCCTGCGCGCCGACGGCGTGCCCTACGGGGTCACCATGTCGATCACGCCCCCGCTGGCCGCGATGCTCGACGACACGCTGCTGCGCGGGCGCTACCGCCGGCATCTCGCGCGCCTGATCGCGCTCGCCGAAAGCGAAGTGCGCGGCAACCACGAGTCGAGCCGGCTGGGACAGATCGCGCGCCATTACCTGCACCGGTTCCAGAGCGTGCGCGCCTTCATCGACGGCTGGGGCGGCGATCTGGTGGCCGCGTTCCGCGAGCTGCAGAACGACGGGCTGCTGGAGATCCTGGCCTGCAACGCCACCCACGGCTTTCTCCCGCTGATGAGCGGCCCCGCTCCGCGCCGCGCCCAGATTCGCGCCGGCGTGCAGGCCTACGCCCGCGCCTTCGGCCGCCGCCCGCGCGGCATCTGGCTGGCCGAGTGCGGGTATGACCACGGCGTCGACGCGCTTCTGGCCGATGAGGGCATCGACCATTTCTTCGTCGACTCGCACGGCATCGGCAACGGGCGCCCGCACCCGGCGCGCGGAATTCACGCGCCTGTGCGCACGCCGGCGGGGCCGGCCGCCTTCGCGCGCGATCTCGAGACCGGTCGCCAGGTGTGGAGCGCCGACGAGGGCTACCCCGGCGACCCGGTCTACCGCGAGTTCTATCGAGACCTGGGCTGGGACGCGGGCTACGAGTACATCCGTCCATACCTGCACGACGACGGCGTGCGGCGCGGCGTGGGCATCAAGTGCCACCGCGTCACCGGCAAGGTCCCGCTGCACGAAAAGCAGCTATACGACCCGGGCATCGCGGAGGCGCGCGCGCGCGAGCATGCGCGCAACTTCGTGTTCAACCGCAAGCATCAGATACGCTACCTGCGGCCCAAGCTCGACCGTCCGCCCATGGTCATCGCCATGTACGACGCCGAGCTGTTTGGCCACTGGTGGTACGAAGGCCCGATCTTCATTGAAGAGGTGCTGCGCGCCGCCGCGCAGGAGCCCGAGGTCGAGACCCTGACCGCGGTCGAATACCTGGCTCGGCACCCCGACTTGCAGATGCAGCGTCCCAACCCCTCGACCTGGGGAGCGGGGGGCGATGCGCGCGTCTGGCTCAACGCCAAGGTGGCCTGGTTGTATCGCTACCAGCACTGGGCGGAGCAGGAGATGGCGGCGCTGGCGCGCCGCTTCGCCAGCAGCGGTGGTCTGCAGCAGCGCGCCCTCGCGCAGGCCGGACGCGAGCTCTTGCTCATGCAAAGCTCGGACTGGGCCTTCATCGTGACCACCGGGACGACCACTCCCTATGCGGTGCGCCGTTTCAAACGTCATTTCCAAGGTTTCCGTGAATTGCGCCAGGGCCTGCTGGCCGGGGAGCTCAGTGAGGCGGACGTCAGCGCCCGCGAGGGGCGCACGCCGCTCTTTCCCGACCTCGACGTCAGCGCCTGGGCGGCCGGCTAGGAGCACCGCTCCGTGCGGCGCCAGCCCGGAAAAACCAGCGGCCGGCGCGCTTTCTTGACGCCATTTCCTTTTCTCGTTGCGCTAGCATGCCCGGCATGGCTCGGCGGTCTTTGACGTTGGTTTCAATCGGGGCAGCCAGCATGGCGGCGGCGTGCGCGACCACCCCGCAGGAGGGGGGCAGCCTGCGCGTGAAGATGCTCGAGGCGGCGACCGACAAGCCCTCGAACGTCGCCGTTCACCTCCAGGTCGGCGGCAAGACCGGCGAGCCGATCGTCGGGCTCACGCCGGCCAACTTCCGCATCTTCGAGGACGGCAAGCTGGTGCCCGAGGACAAGGCCAAGCGGATGTTGCTGGATCCCAGGACCGCCGAGGTCCACTTCTCCATGCTGCTGATCGATCTCAGCGGCCCGATCGTCGAGTCGCCGAGCTTTCCCGAGCTGGTCAAGCAGGCAGGGGAGTTCATGAAGCGCCTCCAGCCGACCCACCAGCTGACCGTGAGCCTCTTCGACGGGGGCGACGATCTGCGCACGGTGCTCGACCCCGATGAGACCGACATCGACAAGGCGCTGTCGCGCATGCGGCACTACCGACCCGAGGCGCGCAAGGGCAACCTCAACGGCGCCGTCATCCGCGCGCTCGGAATCCTCGACCAGCAGATGGCCAAGAGCACCGCTAGCCGCAAGGTCAGCAACCTGGTGGTGTTCACCGACCGCGGCGACATGGCCGAGAAGGTCCCCGCAGAGGAGCTGGAGGTCGCGCTCGACAAGACGCCCGCCGATGTCTACGTGATCGGCGTCGGGCCCGGTATCAAGCGGCCCGAGCTGGGCAAGATCGCCCGCACCGACGCCTTTTACTCGACGCAGCTCGGCGATCTCGAGACCGGCTTCGACCGTCTCTCCAGGCACCTGGCGGTCGGAGCGGCGGGCCAATACCTGCTGTCGTACTGCTCGCCCAAGCGCAAGGGCCAGCACGAGCTGGAGATCGAGGTCATCACCGAAAAAGACCACGGCAAGTTCACCCACCGGTTCAGCGCCGACGGCTTCGCCAAAGGCTGCTCGCCCAAGAACCTGCCGGCGTTCGTCGCCAGCAAGGAAGACAAGGACGACGACCAGGCGGATGACCAGGCCGACAACAAGCCGGCCGGCAAGCCTGCCAACGTCGCGACCAAGAAGCCCAGCGAAGACGAGGACAGCGAGAAGTCCGCGGCTCCCGCCGGGGCCGAGGCGGCGCCGGCGCAAGAGGGGGACGGCTCCGGTGCGGTCCCCGCTGCGTCGACGTCGACCACCGCCGCCCGCGGCAAGACCAAGAAAGCCCGCAAGCTCGAGAGCAAAGCCGACAAAGAAGAGTAGGGGTCGTCAAAGGAAAGCGCGGGCGCCGCCGTCTCAGCCGGCCGCGGTCTCGGGCATCGCCGCCTCCGCCTCCAGGAAGCTGCGCAGGTCGGCCTCCTTGACCAGCGGCTCGCCCCCGGCGACGTTGTCGAGCTTGCCGCGGCGGATCCAGTCTTCCAGCTCGTCGACCAGCTGGTAGAGGTGTTCGAACGAGTCGACGATGAACAGCAACGGCTGGTAGTGGTCGATCTCGAATGTCTGGTTGACCACCCATTCGATCTGGAACGGGTAGCGCTGGACCGCGGGCGCGTCGATGGCGTGGGCGATCTCGCCGTACGAGCTCAGCAGGCCGCTGCCGTAGACCTTGAGCGCATCGTTGCCGCCGCCTGGGTGCTCGCGCATCAGGCCGAACTCGACGGTGAACCAGAAGAAGCGCGACATCGCACGGATGTTGCTGGTCAGGCGGCGCAGGCGCTCGCCGTCGTCGGCGATGGCCGAGGCCAGGCGCGCGGCGGTGACCCCGCACTCGCCAAAGCGCACCAGCGCGTCGGCGAAGGCCCGGTCGGTGTGCATGGGGACGTGACCGGCGATGTCGTGGAAGATGTCGGGCTCGGGCAAGTACTCCAGCGTCTGGCCGTCGCGGATGGTGACCGTCGTGGGAAACTCGCGGCGGCGCAGGCAATCGAAGAAGACGTACGAAGGCACGTACCCGCTGACCGGGCGCGCGCGGAACCCGGTCAGGCTCTGCATGAAGCGGTTCACGTCCTCGAAGCGCGGCACGTGGTCATGGTCCATGAACAGCGTGTCCAGGCCGCGCAGGTACTTCTCGTTGGCGTAACGCCGCCAGCGGTCGCGCATGCGGGCGAAAAGCTGGCTCCAGGTCTGGTGGTTCTCGGCCGAGTAGAGCTCGTAAGGCTGATGGATATAGATGTCGCCGTTGGCACGCGCTTGTTCGATGAACGGCGCTTTGCTGGTAGTCAGGCCCTGCAAGACCGGCTGGCTCATTCGGGAATGCCTCGCAAAGTAAATCTTAACGCCCAAATTCCAGGAACGCGCGCAAGATCCCGGTAAAATCCCACCTGGTTACCTCCACAGCGGCGCATTTCCGATCAAAAGGGGGCCTTGCATGCTCTACGGTATCTGGCTGGCATTGCTCGGGGTCTTGGCGGCGTCGAACTTGATCATCGCCAAAAAACCGGACGCCGCGCAGCTCATCGGCAAGATCGCGCCCTATCAGGGCTGGATCGGCGCGGTGTCGGCGGTCTGGGGCGCGTTCGGGATATTGAGATGCGTCAGACACATCGGCCTGCTCTCGCTGGTGCCGGGCTACTGGCTGCTGTGGCTGGCCAACTCGATCCTGCTCGCCTGCCTGGGCCTGCTGCTGGGCGTGGGCGTCTTCAAGAGCTTCATCAAGAGCGAGGGCGCCAACGTCAAGCTCGATCGCCTGATCGCCAGGCTGGCCCCGTATCAGGGCAAGCTCGGCGTGGTCGCCATCGTCCTCGGCGCCGTGATGGTGATCGGCGCGCTGATCTCGGCGCCGCTCTAGAAGCTCTTACCCCAGCGGCGCTTCCCATTTGCCGCTGGTCGCCGACCGGGCCAGCGCGTCGAGCACGGCCATGTTCTTCACGCTGTCCTCGAGCGGCAGCGGCGCGGCGCCGCCCTCGCGGATGGCGCGCGCGAAACCTTCGGCCAGCAGCGTGTACTGGTTGCACGGCTCGAAGGACACCGTCTCGACCATCGGCTCTTCCAGCTGCTCGCTGCGGTCGATGATGAGGCGGGTGGCGCGGTCGGTGTACGGGCTCCAGGGCACGTCGAAGCTGATGCGCCCCTTGCTGCCCATCAGCGCCACGTGCTGTGACGGCGATAGCTGCATGCCGCAGCTGAACACCGACATCCCGCCCGGGAACTCCAGTATCGCCGAGGCCAGCACGTCGACGCCACTTTCGGCCTCGCGCGACAGCGCCGCGATGACCCGCGTCGGCTCGGCGCCGTAGCACAGGCGCGACACCGTCACCGGGTAGAAGCCCACGTCCAGCAGCGTGCCGCCGCCCATATCCGCGCGGTAGCGCACGTTCTCGCGCTGGCGCAGGTTGTAGCCGAAGCTGCTGACGATCGAGCGCAGCTCGCCGATCTTACCCGCGGCCCCTTTGGCCAGCTCGGCCCGCGTCGCCAGCCAGCGCGGGTGCACGCGCACCATCGCCGCCTCCTGGATCAGGACGCCGCAGCGGTCGCGCACCGCCAGCAGGCTGCGCGCCTCGGCGGCGCTGAGCGCGATCGGCTTTTCGCACAGCACGTGCTTGCCGGCCTCGGCCGCCTTGATGGCGTAGGGCATGTGCAGGTGGTTGGGCAGCGGGATGTAGACCGCGTCGATCTCGGGGTCGCGCAGCAGGTCTTCGTACGATCCGTAGGCCTTGGCGATCTTGAGCTCGCTCGCCGCCTTGTCGGCCTTTTCTTTGCTACGCGACGCGATCGCCGTCACCGCCAGGTCGCGGCCGCGCTGGATGGCGGGGATCATCCGGCGCGTGGCGAACAGCGAAGCCCCCAGGATTCCCCAGCGCACCATCAGATCACCATGCCGTCGGCGATGACGCCGTTCTTGGCCACGATCACGATCCCCTCGCGAATGAAGTAGCCATTGCCGTCCTGCTCTTTGACGCCGGCCTGGTTGAGGATCTTCACTCCGCGGCCGATGCGGGCGTTCTTGTCGACGATCGCGTTCTGCACGACCGACTCGGCGCCGATGCCGATGGGCGGGATCCCCTTGGCCTTCGTCGCCTCCATCTGTGCCAGGGTCTCGTAGCCGTCCGCGCCGATCAGCAGGCTGCTGCGGATCTGGGCGCCGGGGCCGATGCGGCTCCTGATCCCGATCACCGCGCGATCGATGTGGGCGCCCTGCATGATGCATCCCTCCGAGATCAGCGCGTTCGTGATGGCGCAGTTCGAGACCTTCGACGCCGGCAGGAAGCGCGGGTTGGTGTAGATCGGGTGGGCGGCGTCGTAAAAATCGAACGGCGGGATCGGCTCGCACAGCGCCATGTTGGCTTCGAAGTAGGACTTGATGCTCCCGACGTCCTCCCAGTAGCCCTGGTGAACGTGAGCCTGTACGCGGCTGCGCGGAACGGCGTCCGGGATGACGTGCCGGCCGAAGTCGACCAGCTTGGGATCCATCAGCGATCGCTCCAGCGCCTCGCGCGAAAAGATGTAGATGCCCATCGACGCCAGGTAACCGCGACCGAGGCCCGGGATGTCGGAGATCAGACCCGGCAAGCGATCGGCGGGCGGCTTCTCGTCGAAGTGAACGATGCGGCCGGCGGCGTCCATCTTGAGGATGCCGAACTGCGACGTCTGGTCGGCGGCCACCGGGATCACGCCGACCGTGGCGTCGGCCTTGTTATCGCGGTGGGTCTTCAGCATCTGCCGGTAGTCCATCTGGTAAAGCTGGTCGCCCGACAGGATCAGGATGTCTCTGGCGTTCTGGCGCCGCATGTGACGCAGGCTCTGGCGGACGGCGTCGGCGGTGCCCTGGAACCATTTGTCGCCCTCCTCGGTCTGCTCGGCGGCCAGCACCGACACAAAGCCCGACGAGAAGATGTCGAACTTGTAGGTCAGGCTGAGGTGGCGGTTGAGGCTCTCGGAGTTGAACTGGGTGAGGACGAAGATCCGCCGCAAGTTCGAGTTGAGACAGTTGCTGATCGGGATGTCGATCAGCCGGTACTTGCCGCCGATCGGCACCGCCGGCTTCGAGCGGCGCAGCGTCAGCGGAAAAAGTCGGGTTCCCCGCCCGCCGCCGAGGATGATTGCCAGCACGTCGTCCATGGGGCGGCCATTGTCACACGGCAGCGCCCGAGTCGAGAAGGGATTACCAGGTAATCGTCTCGCAGGTGGCGGGGAAGCCGACCGGGGCGCCTTCGACCGTCAGCCCGTCGCGATACGCGCCGTCAGCCACCTTGCGGCCATCGGGGGCCCATTGCACCCATCGCCCGACTTTCAGACCATTTTCGTACCGTCCCTCGAGCCAGCGCGTGCCGTCAGGGTGAAAGGCTTGATACGGCCCGGCGGCTCGACCGCTGAGATAGGAGCAGACCTGGCGCCGGCCGCCGCCGGGGTGCAGCTGCAGGTAAGCGGTCCGGGCCTTGTCGGTCGTGCTCTGGCAGTAGGCGTTGACCCCGGGCTGCGAGCGCTTGCCATCGAGGCGCATGCCGTCCGGGCAGACCGTCTTGCCGCACCCGCCGGCGCCGCCCAGAAGGGCGACGGCGACGGCGACGGCGATGGTGACTGTGGCAGCGGTGGCTCGGGTTCCGTCGATCGCCATCGTGGCCGTTCGCCAGCCCGCGCCGGCGTGCCGCCGCAGGAGCGGTCGGATCAGCCCGTGCGCGAGGCGTGCCATTTCCATGCGTGCTCCACGATGGTGGTGAGGTCGGGGTAGCGGGGACGAAAACCGAGCAGCTCGGTGGCGCGGCGTGCGTCGGCGACCAGCGCGGGCGCGTCGCCGGGGCGGCGCGCGGCCTCGCGCCGGGGCACGGCGCGGCCGCTGACCTTTTCGACGGTCTCGATCACCTGGCGCACCGAATGACCCTGTCCGATGCCGATGTTGGCGGCGAAGCTCCCCTTGCCGGCGGCGAGGTGGGCCAGCGCCAGCAGGTGAGCCCCGGCGAGATCGACGACGTGGATGTAGTCCCGCAGCGCGGTGCCGTCGGGCGTGGGGTAATCGGCGCCGAACACCTGCAGCTCGCCGCGCTGGCCCAGCGCCGCCCTGATCGCCAGGGGGATGAGGTGGCTCTCGGGTGAGTGGTCCTCGCCGATGTCACCCTCGGGATCGGCGCCGGCGGCGTTGAAGTAGCGCAGCGCCGACCAGCGCAGGCCGTAGGCGTCGCCGTACCAGCGCAGGGTGCGCTCGACGAACAGCTTGGATTCGCCGTAGGGGTTGACCGGCAGCAGGCGGTGGTCCTCGGGGATGGGCACGGTCAGCGGATCCCCGTACACCGCCGCGGTCGACGAGAACACGATGTCCTTGATCCCCTTGTCGACCATGGCGTCGAGCAGGTTCAGCGTGTTGACCAGGTTGTTGCGGAAGTACTTGCGCGGGTTCCGCACCGATTCGCCGACCTCGATGTGCGCGGCGAAGTCGATCACCGCTTCGATCTGGTGACGCTCCAGCACCCGATCGATGGCCGCGCGGTCGCCGAGGTCGCCTTCCTCGAACACCCCCCACTTGAGCGCCCAGCGGTGGCCCGAGCTGAGGTTGTCGAAGACCACCGGCGTGCGCCCCGAGGCGGCGACCAGCTTGGCGGTGTGACTGCCGATATAACCGGCGCCGCCTACGATCAAGATCGACACGCGCACAACTTATCACCTGATGGGCCCCGGCGGGGACCCGCCTACGCTTGACGCATGGCCAGCACCGTGACCTCGTTCTTGTTGTGCAGCAGCTGCTTGACGCGCGCGAAACGCCAGCCGCCGCCGAGACCGGCACCCGCACCCCCGGATGCGAACATCGGCGGCACCTGGGCCAGGATCCCGTAGCCCTCGCGACCCTTGAACTTGACGGTCGCCACCAGGCGCCGGCACCAGCGGCGTTCGAGCCAGCGCGCGATCAGCGCCAGGCTGCGCGCCGGCTCGCACACCACGTCGCACAGCAGCCAGTCGACCGGCTGCGCCGGTTCGTAGGTGAAGGCATTGCCGATGATCGCGGTCAGGCCGCGGTGGCCGGCGGCCGGCGCCTGCAGCGGCGCGCGGTCGACCGCGGTGACCCGCGCGCCGCGCCGGAGCGCGGTGTACGCCCAGCCGCCCGGCGCCCCGCCGAGGTCGACGCAGGTCTGGCCCGGTTGCGGGGCGGTCCCCAGCCAGCGCAGGGCCTCCTCGAGCTTCTGGTAGGCGCGCGACGGCGGCGCGCGATCGACGGCGACCGGCGCGGCGCCGGCGGGCCAGGGTGCGAGGTCGGTGCCGCCGCGGGGCAGCGCGCGCGGCGCCGCCGCCGAAACCAGGAAGCGATCGGGGTCGAGCGCCAGCAGCTGCAGCAACAGCGCGCCGCGCGGGAATTCGTCGCCGAAGTCGCCGGGCGCGCGGTAGCCGCGAAACGCGCGCCGCCGGCGCTCCCGGAGCAACGCCAGCAGTTGTCGCCCGACCAGCTCGACGCGGCTGCCCAGCATGGGATCGAAGCGAGCCGAGAACGCGTGCAGGGTGAACGGCCCATCGTTCTGGTCGACCGCGCCCTCGGTCGCGGCGTAGGCCGCCTCGGCCAGACGCTGCACCGACGGCTCGTGGAGCTCGCGCGCGCCGGGCAGGATCTGGCGCGCGAACACCGGGTCGCTCCGGGTGGGCCCCGGCGCGCGCGGATCCGCCAGCACCAGGCCGGGAGCGATCGCCGGCCGCACCGTCCATTCCGACGCCAGCTCGACTTGCAGCGCCGGCTCGAATCCGGACGTGACGATGAAGGCGTCCAAGGGGATGGGTTTCGTACCCCACCCGCTGCGTCCCCACCAGCCCTCGTGTGGGCTTTGCCACGCCGCGGAAAGCGCCGGACGACTTTTCCGACCGTCACCGGCGGGGGCGTTATAGAGTGTCGGGATCGCCTTTCGTTTGTTTTGGAGGACCTGGCCTATGACGATTGTCTCGTTGCGCCGTTTCTGGCCCCGCTTCGCACGGGGGCTGAGCGTACCCGCGCTGCTCGCGCTCGGATCGCTGTTCGGCTGTGCAAAGGTGACCGCGAACACCGACGGTAGCGGCGGCAACGGCGGCCGCAACAGCTCGATGGCTGGCAACAACGGCGGCGGCGCCCGAGGGGGCAACGCGGGCGGCGGCGTGCGGCCCGATGGAGGCGTCAACGGCGACGGCGCCGCCTGCCAGCAGGCCGACTACTCATTCGTGCCCAAGATCCCCAACGTGCTGGTGTTCGTCGACGGGTCGGGCAGCATGTTCGACGTCGCCACCGATCTGCCCAACGGCCGCTGGGGCGCGCTGCGCACGGCGCTGCTGCCGGTGATCATGAACCTGCAGGACCAGGTGAACTTCGGTCTGGCGATCTT